>SUYR01000038.1 GCA_015060335.1 Bacteroidales bacterium
CAAGCTCATATAACCAATAGTAGTCTGAATCATGCGGGTGAAACAGTATGAGAGCGCTGCTAATAATCATTGAGACATTGAACACGGTAAAGAACACCGATGAAAAATCCGTGTTCCCCGTCAAGGTCACCCCAAACGACTTCTTACGGAGTCCCTTCAAGAAGTATTGGACCCATGGCACGATCAGAAAGAAGTACCAGAGAGTACACAAGGCCAATCCGGCCCAATCCTCACGTTCAATCGTTCCCCAAGTGAAATCGTCCGTAGCATAGTACTGGTAATAAAGGCCCAATCCAGAAGTTCCGTAGTTATACAATACCTCCAGACTCTCCCATAGGGCCAGCAATATTGAGATTGCAATTCCTGCAGCACCAATTATTCTATGTTTCATATTCTTCTATTTTTTCTGTGCAAGTATCATATAATCTCCATCTCCTCTGTAGTACAGTATCGGCAGAAGATGCTCGGGGATATGTTCATGTACCATGCAGTAGTTATAGTTGTGACGAATCTCCGATATCTCCTTCAGCCTGGCGTCATCAATGGGCTGATTGGTGAAGACATAATTCTGATAAGTCCTGTCATCTCCGATATCATACGAGTCAAAGATCGGATAAGTGGCATAGAACTCTGACACATATAATCCTGGGGCACTCTTCTTCGGAGTACAACCGCTGATACTTACACCTGAATGACCGATGCGTGCATATGCTGTCCTGTTAGAGATCACACCTTCAAGTCCATAAAACTCATGTCCAAGGACTGTAATTGTATCCTTGATGTTATAGCACTGGATATCATACGCCGCCAGCTCCTTACCTTCCTTGTCATACCATTCCAGAATACGCTTTATCACCTTCTCGTCATTCTTCAATTCCGGGACATCGCAGACGATTCTTTTCAGAAGGGTCTCTATCCCATGATTCCTCAAGTAGTCCCGATAACAGACATTATACTTGAGCAGTTCTGTGATACTGTACTCCAGTCCTCCGCCATCCCTCTTTAAATACAGTACGGCTTCCCTCAGGGAGGCGAACTCAGCATTGCGGTAGCCAGGATAGCATATCTTCCTTTGCCTGGCGAGCTTCGGCAAGTCTTCTTCAGTGCTCTTAGCGAATAATTTTTCAAAAAATTTCATGTCCATGTGTCTGATATCATTTCCTACTTAGTGCATCTGCTGCCCACTTGAGATACTGGGCGGCCTTTTCATCAGCCTGTTCTGCATAACGCAGCTGGGTCTTATATCTGTCGAGCTCGTCATCTGCGTATCTGGAATATGTCCGAGCCCTATCTATATCTCCCTTTTTTGTGTAATATGCAGCATTCCGCTGATGACCTTCCGCCTTGCCCAGACGGTACTCTGCCTCCCTCCTGTAGCCATCAGCCTTCTGCTGCCAGTATTCTGCCTGACGTGTATAGCTTTCTGCCTTTTTCCTGTAGTAGTCATCCTGCGACGATGCCGAAAAGGCTGTAAGCATCAGAAGCAGGCAAGTAAACAAGAGTCTCATATCATAATCACTTTCTAATATTGATTGCGACAATCCGGAATTCTATCATCCGATTTACCACCATCGTCCCATTATTCTGCTGTCTTTGCGTTCAGACGGCAACTGATCGACGATTTCTGCTACACAGTCGTCATTGAACCTGCTGTAGCGATCTGGAACAAGCAGATATCTGTCTCCGCTAGGTGACTGCAGCTTATATGCAAGTTCTCCACACTGCATGACATCTGTGAACTGCTCCTCTGACAGCAGCTCCTGTCTCTCTATGTCATAAATCAACCAGTGCCCGTCCTTTTTGACCTTGCAATATGGTTTGGAAGGTATAAGATGCTCAATCCAGTCATACTCGGCCGGGAGAATCAGTCCGTAACGGTCTCTGATGCCGTAACCGTCCTTTCCCTTGACCATCATCAGACCGTTCGGAGAGTATCTGTAATCATCATAATGCATGACTCTGCCTGCTTCCAGAACCGAATATGGATTATATCCGATGCTGAGTATAGGAAGGATTACAGCCACCATCACATAAACTGCAGCGGCTGTCCAGTATTTCCTTGTCGAGATGGCGAAACGCATCATGACGATAGCAGTCAGTGCGAGAGAAAGCAGCAGCAGAACGAGCCTATACATATTTATCTCATACTGTCCCCATATGAACAGGACAGATGCAGATATTATCATCAGCACATCGCAGTATACGATATCCTTGCCCGCTATTCTACAACCCATAGTGTAAAACGCCGCAGGAAATACCATAACCATGATGACTGATGCCAGGCTATAGTCCAGAGCACAGATGCAGGCAACCTCAAGAAGCAGCAAGAAAATCAAAAAAACCTTTTCGCCCTCCGTTATCAGTCCTTCCAGTTTTCCGCCATTGAAGATTACCGGGATAAACAACAATATGGCTATATGTACGTATCGGAAGTCAGTGACTACAAAGGTCTCGACAAGGAAGGTTCCGACAAGAAACGCATAAAGGCCTACCCGCTTCCTTACACTGAATGAGCTGGGTACTGTTTCTTTTCTGAAGCTACGGTATATGTATATTCCTAAAGGCAACAGGATAAGCCACACCGATACAACAATGCCTATAAGAGCAGTATTATCTGACATTGCAGACCATACCTCTTGCATATTATCCGCAGTGATTACGGATTCTCCGAAAAGCTGAGGCACGACTTGCAGCATGAGCAGCAATGGTTGGACAAAAAGTGCAAAACCAGACATAGCCCGTCCCAGCAAGGACCCAAGCGTCAGAAGTGACAACATTATAATCGGAGCCAGAGCCATTCTGCTTCTACGGTAGGTCAGAAAACTCAGCCAGATTCGCAGCAGAGGGGCTGCCCATACGGCCGGACGGCACCAAACAGTGCCCATGGAATTGTGCATTATAAATATAAGCCAGATGCAGCAGATGAACAGGTCTGCAATCAACATCGATTTTGAAAATCTAGAATGTTCCATAATATATTTCATTTATTGTTTGCGAAAAGTTTGGTGACCCCGCATCTGCAAGGCATATCTGTTCACAAAGAGCATGACTAAAGGAAAAATCTGTCATGGCAAAAAAACTTTTTCCAGCTGATAGATAGCGGAAGTGGGGTGACTCTCTGCTTTATGTGAACCAAACTGGCAAGAGAATGATACGTTATCACGCAGACGGTGTCGGAATGCCGAAGCTGGCAAGACTCATCAACAGGCAATGGATCAAGATGGTATGTGAGAAGTATGGTCGCAGACCTGGGGATATCTCATACATATTTGTGGACGACGATACAATCACCAGTCTCAACCAGGAGTTCCTCAAGAGGGACGGACCTACCGACATCATCACGTTTGATTATTGTGAGGGAGACGTGATAAGTGGGGACATTTTCATCTCTCTTGATACCGTCAGGATCAATGCAACCCGTTTCTGTCAGACGATGGCACAGGAAATAGACCGCGTGATGATTCACGGAATTCTTCATCTGTGCGGGATCAATGACCTTACCGGCGAAGAGAAGAAGCAGATGAAGAAAGAAGAGGATAAGGCCCTGATGATGAAAAGCGCCATATATGCTGCAAAGGCATTAATTAGGACATACAAAGAAGAGACTCAGAAGTATTATGACAGATATTACATCCAAAAAGACCAATCACATGAAGACAAACACTAACATTATTAAGATGATCATCACATTAATCTGCCTGACCGCATCGTTTGCATGCAGTCACGGAGTGATGGCTTCAGGAGCAAGCAGAGAATCGATCCCTGACAGGGATACCATAATGGCCATAAAGGAAAAGATGCTCGCCACCTCTGATTCCTCCTATCTCTTCTGGTTCGGCTATGACGCTGAACTTCGTGACTCTGACCCGCATGCCTACTGGCTTATGAACAGGATGATGCAGACCGTTCAAAGCGTACGGACAGCAGAAGACGGAATCGCCTGGGTTCTCGCTCTCGATGAAAACGTTCTTGAGTACAGCAGGAGGATAGACCGCAGAATCTATGAAGACCGGGCCGAGGATGCAGCCGCAAGGGCAATAGAGGACCTGATCGATATCTATGCAGCCGGCAATCAACCGGAGCTGAACACATATGCCTATGTGACATCCATCCTTGAGACATATAAAGTCATCAATGAATATAAACGCACGATGAGCATACATATGGATAAATCCCCTCTTTCTGTCCTGCTGTACAATGAATACCGGGAATGGTTCAACATAAACAATGCGGCCAGCGGAATCATGTCGTTCCATACTTATGCGGCAGCAGGCTATTCCGCAATGCCAATGGAGATAAACCTCACATTCGCATACTGGTCCGAACAGCGGCATAAGGAACTTCTAGTAGAAAAGGATACATTCTGGAAATATCATTGGGAGCCGTTCGAGTCTGATTGCAGGAATGTTTCACAGAAAAGATTCCTGAAGCTGATACGGTATTTCCGTTCGCTTACCATCGACACTATAGTCAAGACCAATGCTAAGGACTGGAATCTCAAGAAATCCGAATATGCCTACGACAGACTTGACGGTAACTTCGACTTCGACAAGATCAGCGAAATGGCACGCTTGTACGAGGAGGCTTACTGCAACTGGCTGACCGCACGCGAAGAAATTGCCCGACTTCTTCCTAAAGAACAGGGGAGGTCTTATCGAGAAGCGACAAGACAGATGAACGCAAGACTGTATACAGATCTGCTGGAGCTAAAGAATATCACATATTAACAATTAAAAAAAGCAACTAACATGAAGACAAGAATTTTCAACCTCATCATCCTGGATGAAAGCGGCTCGATGCAGAGCATCAAGCAGGCCGCCATCAATGGCATGAACGAAACTGTACAGAGTATCCGTGACGCACAGAACAAGCATGAAGACCAGGAGCACATCGTCACTCTCGTGTCATTCAACAGCTCCGACATAAAGACAATTTATGACTGCGTCCCGGCAGCCGAGGTGAAGGAACTCACCGACAATGATTATAATCCATCGTGCTGCACTCCGTTATATGATGCTATGGGGCATGCCCTGAACGGACTTCGCCCGAAGGTAGGCTCGGAGGACAAGGTACTTGTTACCATCATCACTGACGGAGAGGAGAACTCCTCATCGGAATACAACGGGAAAGCCATCAAGGCACTCGTAGAGGAACTCAAGGATAAGGGATGGGTATTCGCCTACATCGGAGCCAACCAGGACGTGGAGAAGGTCGCTGCTACAATCTCTGTTACAAATGTCATGAACTTCTGTGCGACAGACCACGGCACAAGAGGGATGCTTTTCTCGCTCAGAAAAAGTCGTGACAGGATGTTCTCAAGAATAGCTGACGGCGTCTTTGACGCATGTTCGGAAAACGAGACGTTCTTTGAAAACGAAGACAGCGAATAACCGCTTCGCTCTCGGACAATACCTTTGCATCAGCCTAAAAGTAAAACAAACATGAATACTACATTGAAAAAAGCACTCAAAATCATCAAGAAGATCTTTCTGACTCTCCTTGCCCTCTTCATCATCAGCTGCATGGTGGTCGGCATAATCTTCGGCATCATAGAATATCAGGAGAGACACGATCATTACACCTCGAGAAGGCTGTCTGACGATGTTGCTGTCCACTGCTTCTATATGAACAGCCACAAGTTCGGAATATATAATGAGGTCAGCGAAAAATACTCAATCAAGGGGCTTGACTGGGTTACGGAAGTGAATCCCGCAGACTCCTTCTCAGTATTCAGCAGGAATGACAAGAGAGGATATGTCAACATACATGACGGAAGCGTCATTATCCCAGAGCAGTACGAGAAGGCATGGGTATTCTCAGACGGACTGGCAGCCGCGATGAAGGACGGAAAGATCGGATTCATCAATTCAAGGAATGAAACCGTACTGCCGTTTGAATTCGATTATGCCGAAGGAGTGAGCTACCTGTTCTGCGACGGTTACTGTACGATGAGTGACAGCAGGAGGGCTTGCGGACTCATTGACAGGAACGGCGACTGGGTTCTGGAACCACAGTTCGACTGTATATGGGCGCCCGACGACAACCACCTGAGACTTGTTTCCGACAACGGGAAATTCGGTCTAATGAACACCTCGTTCACATTTGACTTCCCCATCATATATGACTGGATCATTACTCTCGATGACGGGAATTACTACATGATCAAGGACGGAATCAAGAAGAAGGTCTTACCGGAGGGAGGCGTTATCCAAGACTTTGTCGTAGACCACACTTGGGCACTGAAATACCCTGTAGGTGTTGAATCATACGTGGGTGAAGACAGATGGGGAGATCCGGACAGGAAGGAGGAGGTATCAAATGCCTTGTCTGACTACCTTGGATACAGAATCGACTACGGAGAGAACTATACCTTCGGCGTCATACATGCAAAGACCGGTCAAGTAATAGTGCCAGCATTGTATGACCAGATAGAGATGGTATCCGACAAGCTCTTCAAGGCAGAGGACCTTAACGACAGGACTTATGTCCTTATTGACCTTGAAGGCAGGATTATTCAGGAAAGGAGGAAATAAAGAATTGTCCAAGGGACTTCACGAACCCTGGAACCGTATCCTCGGCAGACACGCTCTTGCTGTTTCGTGAGCGCTTGAGGCAGTAGTCTTCCGACCGGACCGTAAGCCGGCAGATGAGCTTTCTTTCTGGTGATTATTAGCAAATAAAAAAGCAGCGGAGAGAATGGACGTATTCTCTCCGCTTTGTTTTCACTACAGCCCCAACTTAGATCTGGACTCAAACCAGACTTAGATCCGCTACCATAGTTCTCAGCCCTGACCTTTCGATGACCTTGCTCAGGAACTCCGCGATACTGAATTCTGACACCTGTTCATACAACTCATAAGGGTAATCATCCTTGTCTGTCAGCACCTCGCCAAGGACGTTGCCTTCGGGCATCGCTGCAAGAAAATAATATGGGCAGGCATTGCCTTCCTCACTTCCTTCGTCCGGTTCTTTATGCATGACTGACGCAGCAAAGATAAGGCCAGAGCCCGCCTGCGGAGACGGGAACTGAAGGACAGAAATCAAAGCCGCTCCGGCATCATATCGCCTTACAACAATCTCATCGATGAACCTCCTCGCGGAATCATCACTTTTATTTACCAGACAACGTTCCAGATAACCTGGAGTAAACAGAAGTTCCGGAGCACAGGCTGCTGCGCTAGGCAAGACATAGTACTCGTACATATGCCGGTCCGTAGCAGGGATATGTCCTGCAGCCAACAGCTCTTTTCCTTGTTTTCCAAAAAGCTTTTCTAACAGTTTCATTTGCATGTTTTAAAATATATTCCTGATTCCTAGTATACCATTCTTGATTCCAGACGCCACAACTGCCGGCATCCGCATCATCGCCTTTCTGCGTACCTCCTTACGTATAGAAGTCTTGTTTTGATTGAACTCAATACTTCCCACTTCAAGATATCTAAGGGCAGTCATTCCCACACGCATCGTAACCAGAGCATTCAACATCCCGTTTGTCATTGACTTGAGCAGCACGCCTGTTGCATTGATTCCGGACATGCCGAGAAGCTCTCCCAGGTTAATATCATCAAGTGCCTCATCTGCAGAAGCTATCAGGACAGAAGATGACGCGACAGACCAATAAAGCCTCAGAATCTGTCCGAACGTAGGACGCCTGCCGCGCAGTTCGACCAATCTGTTTATCAAAGATATATTCATACTCAAGCATGTAAAGACATCCAGCGCCCCGTTCTGGGAAACTGTCGTCAAGACGAATACATTCTGAGCGGTTTTCTTGACCATCGTGTCCGCGGATTCCTTATCCTCTTGGGACATAAGTTCACCAGAAGGGTCCAGTTCCGGAGTGAAGATTATCTTCACCGTAGGCCACAGGATAAACACTGCCGTCAAGGTCAGCAGTACAGCGTAAAAGGCATAGCCAAGCCACGGGTTCAATTCAGAAACCTTATCCGCGACGGTAATGACGTTCCCGATCACACATATCACAGCAAGAGTGACCAATGACAGCAGTATGATTATTTTTGACGATTTACTCATAACTTTTAATTCGGTGCTTATCTGAAACAGCTTCAATATGAGCGCTGTTTAATTTGTGATGAAAATCCTGTGCAGACTGTTGTCATCCTGAGAGAGATGCGCTATCTCAACCCTATGGACATCTGCAAATTCCGTCGCGAAGAGTGCAGTCATGTCATCTGTCAGCGACCTGTCAATCTTGTAGAACTCCCATCCTGGATATTTTCTCTGCAGTTCCTCGTCCTGAAACCGAACACATCCCTTGATGATCTGCGTTTCTGACAAGACCGTCTTGCACGCATACCTGTATCCTATAATCGGGGACTCTTCGACAAAAGAGCAGAGATTGATGAGATAGCCATTCGAGCAGCCTATATAATATCCGGCTGATGAATAGGCATCCACCTGGCTTGCGGGAAACATCGCACATACAGGAAGGTTCCAGTATTCTGCAGACAAAGGTCTTTGTACATTCTCCATCTCCAGCTCTTGCTCCGGAGTAAAGGTGTCATCATCGAGGAATTTTCTCATGAGATGATACCCTACCAACGATTTCATTCTCCAGTCAGGATCACTCTCAAGCAGATGCATGAGTTCATAGACCAGGACTGGATTATCACAATAGTCAGCTCTGATGTAAGCCTTCTCGTTCTTCTGTTCCAATGTCATCATATTCATATCTCCTTTTTATATTTCACATAATTTGCCAGCCGTCTTGAGTGCTCAAAGCCAACATCATCATCACTAAGCGAGCCGGAGCAATCTCCCTGCGGGGGTATGGGAAGTCCCCAATGATCCTCCGGGATCAATGAGGTACAGCCATGTGTCCTGCCTCCGCAAATCGGGCAGGCGGCCACTTTCTCATGCGTAACGAAAACACAATCCGCCTCCGTACATATCCTGTAGTCCAGACAGGATCTGCAGACCGTATCCCTTTCTATTTTTTGTTTTCCACAAGCAGGACAGATGACATCGGTCCTGCTGCAGATATTACCGCATTCCGAGCATATATACTCGGTCATATAGAAAAAATTTACATCCAACTTTTCTCCCATATTGTCATATTGTTACATATATAACGAGTATCCTTTCAATCATATCTGTCACCAACGTCTTTTAAGTCGTTCCTCCCAGCATAACTGAGAGGAGCGACTCCGCGCCATCAGGGGGTGCCTCCTAGGAAGCATGGCACGTCAGAGACCTTTCATCTCCATATCGAACTTCATCTTGGCTCCATACAGCCCTCTCACGGTATGCTCCACAATCTCGCTCAGGTCCGCATCAGCCGGAAGCCTCAGCTCGTAGCCTATCCAGACATGACCGTCATTATTGACAAGCTTGACCGACTTCATAGTGTTGTTGCATTCATTGACAGCCTTCAGGATCTCATACTCATTATCCTCTGTTACCTCATATACATAAGGCAGATACATAGCATAGTAGTCTTCGTCTTCTGCATCATTCAGATACAGGTATGACAACATCTGATACTTGAAAAATATGTTGTCTTCATGTACCTCAGGCATAAGCCCCAGCTTCTTAAGTTCAAGAAGCACCTTTTCGTTTGTCTTCATGATTATATTCCTGTTATATGTTAATTTCCTGTTACAAATCCTATTCTTCTGCGTTCAGTAGTCTTTGGCTTAGATTCCATCTGCTGACGGACTGCCTCATAGGCCTCCTTGTCTGACTCAGACACCGACTTTCTTATCATAGGGATTCTTTCCTCAAGGAGCTCCTGACTCACAGGCACATCCTTCTTTGCCGCAGCAAGAGCTGTCTTGTTGACTATCAGTTCAATGTCGCTTGCCACGTATCCATCTGTCATACTGGCCAGAGCATCGAGATCGATATCCTCCTCCTGAGGGCGGCCCGACAGGTGGATCCTGAATAATTCCTTCCTAGCCTCAGCATCAGGCATCGGTATGTAGATCAGATGATCCATCCTACCGCTTCTAAGCACAGCAGGGTCTATCATATTTGGTCTGTTGGTCGTACCTATCACGAATATGCCCCTGTCGGAACAGTTGTTCAGCTGGGAGAGGAATTCATTGACCTCACCTGCTGCACCTTCGCTTGTAACCTTCGACCTGTCCGGAACCATTCCGTCAAGCTCATCGAAGCAAAGAACCGTAGGAGCTTTGGCTGCTGCGTTGTCGAAGAGTTCCTTGATCTTTCCCTGAGTGCCATGAATATAGATACTTCCAAGATCTGAGGCCTTGACCATGACAAAATTCAGCCTTGACTCCTGGGCGAACTTCTCCGCAACATACGTCTTGCCACATCCTGGAGGACCGTAGAAGAGCATTCCATTAGGTGCCTTGAGCCTGTACTGTCTAGCCTTATCTGGGTTCTTCAGAACATACATCACCTCATCCGCCAGAAGGGTCTTCACATTCTCGAGTCCTGCCACATCCGCAAAACCGTTCTGCCCTTCCTGTTCAATAGAGACTCCATCAAACAATGTCACCTTTTCTGAACTGCCCACGAATGGTACATCAGGCCCCTTAACCAGATTCTTTGAATCAGACATGCTGTCTGACAAAGCCTCCATCACCTCATTCACCGAACCATAACGATCCTCATAATCTTGGGCCAGCATCCTACACAGAACAGCTTTCTGATGCTCGTCAAGCTGAACCCTGACGTTAGTGCTACAGATTTCATCCACAGGGACCCTTCTGACTTCACGAAGCTCGCTCACGGATGACACTTCCATGCCTGGGTTCCTCCATGGTTCAATTCCAAACAGCAGGCGGTAAAGAAGCACACCGGCAGAGAATATGTCTGTCTTGACCCCAAACCTTCTTCTGAACGTCTCAGGAGCCATATACCATGGATTAAGATCCTGGGTGACGAAATTAAGACGTCCACGAGTCTCCGGGGAAAGATGAGACATTCCTATAAGAGTCGCATCAAAATCATCCAGAATCACATTGCAAGGATTCACGTCATTATGACAGATCCCCATGCGATGAAGCACCGCCAAGGCATTAAGCACCTGCATTACTATTGACACGGCTTCCTCCCAGTTATATGTTATACCTTCATCAAGCAACTCCGACAACTTCAGACCTTCCACAGATTCCCTTATCATGAACTTATAGTCGATGCTGTTCACATTGATCACTCCCCTCTCCTTCACGGATGGCATAGACTTCACTCTTGACATAAGTTCGCACACCTCATATGAGAATTCGAGGGATGAGCATCCGTCAATCATGAGTTTCATGATAGCATCATTACCGTCAGAATCTGTCACCCTATAACTTTCTGCATTATTCATCCCATAAGTCTTCAGGTATTTTACCACTGTGAAGTTTCCCACTTCATGTCCAATATTCAAGGTCGCGTTCATATCCGTTTTGTTTTGTCACTCATAAATAGGGAGAAGTTCTTCTTAAATTTCTATCTTCTCAAATTACATTCTTCTTAATATCTGTGAGCTGTCTCTCATCCATGTACATACTCCATAGAATCCAGTATTTCCGCATTTATATCATATATTTCGAACAAAAGGTGTATTTTTGCAGCCTTAACCAATCAGGACACAGACATGACAAAGGCAGATATCGTAAAAGAGGTGGCAAAGAGCACCGGCATTGAGGCAAAGACAGTGAGCGCCGTAGTAGAAGGATTCATGGAAGCAGTGAAGGACTCACTTGCAAAGGACAATAACGTTTACCTTAGAGGCTTCGGTACATTCGCTGTCCAGACAAGAGCGCAAAAGACCGCAAGAAACATCACCAGGAACACAACCGTAATCATACCTGAGCATAAGGTCCCTACCTTCAAGCCATGCCCAGACTTCAAGAACCAGGTGAAGTAAGATGGGACTCGGTAAATGGATAGCAGGGGCACTCGGATGGGCCATGTTCGGACCTATCGGAGGAATCCTGGGATATTACATCACATCCAGACTTGAGAGGCTCGCAGAATCCGCAGTGGTATATTCTGAGGAGCAGTCCTGGAACCAGGGACAGAGAAACAGTTTCCTCATGAGCCTTCTGGTCCTGTCCGCATCTGTCATCAAGGCAGACGGCAAGACCACATCACAGGAACTATCAACCCTGCGCACTTTCTTCACAAGAAACTTCGGAGCGCAGGCAGGCAATGAGGCGGAAGAAATCGTAAGAGAGATTCTGGCCAAGGAATATAACCTTTATGAGGTGTGTGGACAGATCCGCTCATGTATGGACTACTCGCAGCGTCTGCAGCTGTACCACTACCTCGTTGCTCTCGGAACCTGCGACGGACTTCATCAGAGAGAGGTCGACGTCCTTGAGACTATCGCAACTTACATCGGTTTGTCAAAGGCAGAGGTGGATTCCATATTCGCACAGTTCAGACCTAGCAACGACAGCAACTATCGTATATTGGAGATCGAGCCGAATGCTACCGACGAGGAAGTGAAGAAGGCATATCGTAAGATGGCCATCAAGTACCACCCGGATAAGGTTGCTACACTTGGCGAGGATGTACAGAAAGCGGCCGAAGAGAAGTTCAAGGCTGTAAATCAGGCATACGAGGCTATCTGCAAGGAACGAGGAATCTAGAAAAATATATAATTACTTAAAAGGGCAGGGTATATGTCAAACATAACCTTGCCCTTTCTTAGCACCCGTTGATGCTATATGGACGTCGTACTCCAAGAAATTCTTAATGATTCTATAAAACTGTCAGCAACTGCGCAAACTGATCAGGACAGGATGTACTCTTGCCACCACAAGTGATTCCGCTAAGGCGCTCCCTGACATCGGATATCTTCTGTCCCTTGACAAGAGCAACGATTCCCTTCAGGTTACCGTTGCATCCGCCATGAAATGCCGCATCAAGAATGGCATCGTTTTCCACCAGCAATTCAATCGCCTGTGAGCACACTCCTTCGGTTTGTGCGACGATGTATCTCACAGAGCCCTTATATGTATCGGTTATTATCTTCATAATCTTGTTGTTCTTATTAGTGCGTGTAAGATATACTATCGAGTAAGGCAACTTGGAACTTTTTCACTTCCTTTGCAATACCAACATTGGAAATATTATTATCTCTAAACCAGACTGAATTAATAATCTTCAAATGAACTTCATTCCAATAATTCTCTAAAGTCAAATGAGACTGAGGAATAGCCAACAGCTGGCTCAATTCTTTTTTATTCTTTGAATTCACACATACGAATAAGTCGGGACGCTTCATCGCAATGAGTCTAGTAGCAGATGACATGGGATCATTCCAAGAAGAGAAGGCCTTGCAATAATTCTCAAACATATCCTTTGTGACATCACCATTCAACGGAATTGAATCAATGGCGTTCATGATAACAGGATCTTTGGCATTTATTGCATGCATAAACTTACCGTTTCCTGTACTACCAAAGAACTTCCAGTCAGCGTTATCTGTTTCAGCGACATGAGAGATTATTCCAGCTATCGCTTTTCTCTTGTCTGGCTCCAGTGAGGCGAATCTTTGATTCTTCTTGAATAACTTTTGAGCTTCTTTCAATATTGCGAGACGATAGATGAGACTTTCAGAATCTTTTACAGTTATATTATGGAAATACTCCTCCCATGTCATTATAGATAATTGGGATGCAGTAAAATTCTCTGCAGATTCAGCATGTGATGTATCATTAGAAACTGCCTTTGATTTTTTTAAGCTATCAAGTTTTTTCTGCTGATGTACAAATGCAGACTTATATAAATCCAATTCAGAGTTAGAAAACATCGAGCCCTCGTTCCATAGTGAAGTGATATATTCTTTCAACTGACTGAACGAGATCCCGACATCAGTATCATCAATACATATATTGGCTTCTTCATTTCTATGAAAGCCTGAATTTGTAAAGTTAGAGCTGCCGACGATAGCAGACCATTCAGAATCAGAGTTATAGAAAAGGTATACCTTAGAATGGAATATACCATCCGACTTCTTATAAAACCTGACATGATGGTTATCCTTGAAACAATCAATAAAGGACGGATCGGTCTGATAAAAATGCAGACCAACCAAAATCTTGTCTATCTTATGTGAGTTTTCCGCGAGAATCTTCGCCAAATCGAAGTTGGCCACTTTACCAGCCCAAGCGACTGCCCACATATAACGCGAGTACTTCTTGCAAAGATTACTAAATCTTTTGCGCAAGATTTTATCATCAAGTATCAGTTCCATAACTTACAAATATAGCCATATTCTTACAAGTATTATATACATTCTTTCAATACCCCATCACAGAAGTGTCTGCAAGGGGGATTTTTGAAATAGAATCTTTCACTTGCAAAAAAAATCTTACAGAATCACTCCACCAACTCAAATTCGTTAACCCACACATGTTCCTCATCCTTCTCGTTATGCTCATTCACCAGAATCATCGCTTCTTCAACATCCTTGAAGTCGATACCGAAGAAATCCGACAACTTCTGCAGAGCCTGCTCCTCGGTGCAGTAGTACACATCATCATCCTCTATGTCTATCAGGTATTCCTCCGGAAAGAAATGACAGTCATTCTTCTGGTATATGGCCATTCCGGATTCCTCCACCCTGAAGGCTATGCTCAAGGACGGATACTTCTCCATTATCAGGTCATCAACCTCATGACATCGGTCCCAGGCAGACTCCGTCGTGAAGGTCAGGACATCATCATCAAGCATCAGATTATCCCATGAACCGCGGCAGGATATCTTTCCATATTCAATCCCAAAGTCTTCTACAAGATTGCCCAGCCATGTTGTTCCGAACCCGTTAGGCTTTAATGGTTCCTTCATCTCCTGCAATCTCTTCATTCTGTCATAGAGAGACCGAACCTCGTTCATCTCTCCAGTCACTGCATATGAGCAACTCGCCCAGTTTGGCATTACTTAATGTTGTTTAATATTTTACGTATCTATCCATCTGTCCGGACTTCGCCTTGCGAGTCATTGGGACTGTCGCCATAAGACCTGTCATCGGTATCCTCTGACCGTCCTTTCCTTCAAGCACCCAGCAGCCCTCGACTGAGGTCACTGTACAATCGGTATAGGTTCTCAGCACCGCATTGAGCACCTTGGCGCTCTTGCGGGAGACCTTGAGCATTCCGTTGACCCTCACGTCACCGCTGTCGAACCTCACTACCATCGCCGGGACTCCGTGAAGGGCAACCTTCACATGGTCACCCTCGACGCTCACGTCCCTTCCGTTCATCTGCATCGCCACCTTAAGCCTGATGGCGGACAGCATCATCTCATCACTTCTTGTCATAATTTGATTGTCTATGTTTTTCATCAATAATTCTGAGCAAATCCTCCTCATTAGGGCTATCAAGTATATATTGTCCGGCATTGTCATACTCTGTATAGTATCCACATAGTAAAACCGCCTTACCTTCTTCATTACTTACATAGGTATCACCGCCATTGGGCCACAACCCGTATATCCTTCTACTGACCTCCTCATAGAAATTAGGGCCATCTATCATAAACAGAATATCTTTGCCATTCGGAAATGCCATCGGATAATCCCCGCTATATCCTAACGATTTAAGCCTTTCAGCCGCCTTGGTCATATGTAAAGTCTTAGTCTTCATATTATTCTTAATTGTGCCGTCGCCGGCGGTTACTAACTTTGCCTGTGGTCTCGATGGAGCCTGACCGGCTCTGCAGTTCAGGACTCCCAGAGCCACGGCAAAAATGAAGTGACCGTGGAGCACAACGATGAAGGGAGCAAGAATCAATGAGACTTGTTTCCGTATGATTCGAAGCCCCTGAAATCAGTGTGCTGCAAGGCAAACTAACGATTCATTACTATTTGACAAGTTAGATTATAACACATAATCCTTGTCGATCCTCACGAACCTGTCCACCCTGAAGCATCTCCACTCTCCTTTCTCGATGTCGAAATAAGGGAATGTTCCGTTGAACGCCCTCTGAGGCTTCTGAGTACTCGAACCTGTATCATATCGTCTGATGACGTCCACCGCTCTGGTTCCGTATGCATCACGGGTTGTACCATCTGTCTTCTCGAAGACGA
>SUYR01000039.1 GCA_015060335.1 Bacteroidales bacterium
CCCGAAATCTCCGATTTTGTATGCAAATTGTATGTTATAAATTTATAATACAATCATAATATTAGTAAGTAATAAATTGATAATTAAATAGATATTTAAGGTTGGCAAATCAAGAGTTTATTTACATAAAGAAAAAGAGGTTGCGATTTCTCGTAACCTCTTGATTTTTAGTGGCTCCCGAACTTGGACTTGAACCAAGGACCCTCTGATTAACAGTCAGATGCTCTAACCAACTGAGCTATTCGGGAATGTTGTCTCAAACGTGTTGTTTTCGTTTGGGATTGCAAAGGTAGGTAAAATTTTTATACTTCCAAACTTTTCTGCAAAAATTTTTAGATTTTTTGATGGTTGAGTCGAAATTAGCCTATGTGAAGCATAAATTACTCATGAAAAGTGGTGATTGCATAAAATCGTGATATTTTTCGTACCTTTGTAAGAATATAGAAATTAAACTGACCGCAAGTCCTAAAATCAGTAACTATGGATATAGATCTTCTGTCGAAAATGGTCAAGGAACTGTTGCTTGACAATGACAATGTGATTCTGCCGGGATTAGGCTCGTTTGTCGCGGAGATTGTCCCTTCGACATTTTCAGATAAAGGCTACACTATCAATCCGCCATACCGTAAACTCTATTTCAGGTCGAAGCCTGATGAAGGTTACAAACTGGTAGAGTTCTATGCTTCATCCAATAAGGTTGAGCTTGCTATTGCAGATAAGGTGATCCGCGATTTTGTCGCAGAACTCAAGCAGGTACTTTTTGCAAGAAAGACTGTGGTGTTCCCGGGACTGGGACGATTGAGGGCAACCAAGGAGAATGCGGTATTCTTTGTTGCTGATGAAGATCTGGATATTTATCCTGAGGGTTTCGGGCTTCAGCCTATTTCTCTGAAGACTCATGTCGAGACTCCAGCAGAGGTTACTGCCGTGGTTGAAGGACTGAAAGCGATGGTCGATATTCCTGAAGTGAAGCCGTCACCTGAAACAGTTGCAGAACCGAAACAGGAAGAAATCCTTGAAGAACCACTGACTATCGATGAACCCGAAATCGAAGATGAGACGGGAATTGCAGCAGATTTGGTGATTGAAGATGAACCAGTCGCTGTACCGATGATTGAAGAAGAACCTGTCGCAGTGCCGATAATTGAAGAGGAACCGATAAATGAAGAAGAACCGGCAGCTGAAGATAAGCCGATAGCTGAAAACGAACCGGATGTAATTGAAATTGCAGCAAGTGAAGATGACCTGTCGGCGGAACAGAAAAGTCAGCAGCTCCCTCGCAGACGTGGCTTCTGGAAGACATTGGCCCTTGTAATTATCTGGCTGATAGTCGTGGCGGTGCTCGCTTTAGGCCTGTTTGTTGTCGCGGCTCATTTTATGCCGGATTTTATAGATCAGATATTATATACTCCGGAAGAATTAGAAATAATTAACAGATAGAATATGCTCAAACATATACAGAACTTTACAATACCATGCTACAATACTGACGCTTCATGGCGTCTCAAACCTGCAGCCTTCATGGATCTGGCTCAGGAAGCTGCCGGTCTTCATGCCGTATATCTCGGATTCGGATATGATGACCTTATAAAGAATCATACTGCGTGGATACTTTCAAGAGTGAATGTGAAGTTCATCGATACTCCATTGTGGCGTGATGAAGTGACTTTGACCACTTGGCATAAGGGTTTCAACAGGCTCTTCTTCATTCGTGATTTCGTCATGACCGATAAGGAAGGACGAGAAAGAATCAAGGCTACTACCTCATGGCTTGTGCTCGATCTGGAGTCCCGCAGCATGGTACGTGACCCTCAGCTTGTGGAAGTCGGCACAACATGTATGGAGAATGCCATTGAAACACCTGCTGACAGGGTAAGGATGCCAAGGGATGTAGAACCGGAAATTGCTGCGGAACACATTGTGGGCTATTCTGATGTTGATATGCTGGGACATGCTAATAATGCAATGTATATGCAGTGGGCCATGGATGCCGTTGATTATGAGACCGCATCTTCAAGACCTGTCAAGGAGTTTACAATAAATTTCAATCATGAACTTAAGGCTGGCGAGACAATCACCCTGTATCGTGCTTCTGTTCATAAGGAAGACGGACTGCATGTCTATATCGAGGGAAAGACGGAGTCTGCGTCATCATTTTCAGTAGAAATAATATTTTAGACCATGATGGAATTGATATATCCGTATGACCTCGCTCCGATTGTTCCTCCGCCTACAGCAGAAACATCGACTACGACCCGTTTCGGTATCGAGTGGTTCCCTATAGTCGAGCCTAATGGCCTTGTGGTGGGGCGCTCATCTCGACAGTATTGTCATAGCGGAGCGAAACCGCTTCATCCGGTTATCCATATTCATATTCTGGACAGATATTCAAGGCTATATCTTCAGAAACGATCGATGAATAAGGATATTCAGCCTGGCAAGTGGGATACTGCCGTAGGCGGGCACGTCGCATATGGAGAATCAATTATAGAGGCAGTTTTCAGGGAGGCTTCGGAAGAACTCGGATTCACTGATTTCAATCCTGTTCATATTGAAACATACGAGTTCGAGTCTCCTGTGGAACGGGAACTTGTCAATGTCTTTGCCGCTATCGGTACATACGAACTTTATCCGGACCTCGATGAAGTAGATGAAGGGAAATGGTGGAACCTGGAGGAAATAGATGCCAATATCGGCAAGGGAATCTTTACCCCAAATTTTGAAAGCGAGTTCCAGATGATACGAAAATCATTGCTCGCACTTTTATAAAACTTTCATTATGTCATCAATCGAATGTTTTATTCCGTCAATGTCAGGGGAAGATATCTCCGTGACGGTGGAGTCTTTCAGCAGAAGTTCTGCATTTACAGGTGTTACAATACTTTCCGGAGTGTCTCTCAAATCGACTGAGACACTAAGAAGTATTGCAGAAGCGGTCACTGAGAAGTTTGTTCTCATATATCAGAAGGATTCTCCCTTGGATCTGGGACTTTTTGCGTTGGATCGGATCATTGCGATTGCCGAGGATACAAAGGCGGATATGCTGTATGCGGACCATTACAGGATAGTGGATGGAAACCGTCGGAGGTATCCTGTGATTGACTGTCAGAAGGGGGCTCTGCGCGATGACTTCGATTTTGGAAGCGTCATCGTGTTCAGGACTTCATCGTTCAAAAAGGCTGTACGCTCGATGAAGGAAGACTATCAGTGGGGTGCGCTCTATGATCTTCGTCTGAGGATGAAGAATATTGTACATATCAATGAATATCTATATACGGAAATTGAGACTGACAACAGAAAGTCTGGAGAAAAGCAGTTTGACTATGTCGATCCGAAGAACAGGCAGGTGCAGATCGAAATGGAGAGGATATGTACAGAACATCTGAAGCGTATCGGTGCATATCTGGCGCCTGAGTTCAAGGATCCTGATCCTGAAATGCTTGGAGTCAGCAGAGACGAGGATGGACTGCTTGATGGATATCCTGTGACGGCGAGTGTTATTATCCCGGTATTCAACAGGATAAAGACAGTCAAGGATGCGGTCAGGAGCGCTCTGAGTCAGGACTGCGCTTTTCCGTTCAACGTAATTGTTGTGGACAATCATTCTACAGACGGAACCACAGAACTGCTTGAAGAACTCTCTGCAGAAGATCCGAGACTTATCCATATGGTTCCTGCAAAATTTGATCTCTGCATAGGTGGTTGCTGGAATCTTGCGGTCCATAGTCCGGAATGTGGAGAGTATGCTGTTCAGCTTGACAGCGATGATGTCTATAGCGGTCCTGATACATTGTCAAAGATAGTGGATGCGTTCAGGAAACAGAAATGTGCCATGGTCGTGGGAACGTACCAGATGACGGATTTTGATATGAATCCTATCCCACCCGGAATAATTGACCATAGGGAATGGACAGAAGACAACGGCAGGAACAATGCTTTGCGAATCAATGGTCTGGGTGCTCCAAGGGCATTCTGGACTCCTCTTCTGAGGACAATCAATCTTCCTAATACCAGCTATGGAGAGGATTATGCTCTCGGGCTACGTATAAGCAGGGACTACAGGATTGGAAGGATATACGATGTACTGTATTGCTGCCGCCGTTGGGACGGCAATTCGGATGCAGCACTTGAAGTGGAAAAGGTCAATGCAAACAATTTATACAAGGACCGCATCCGCACATGGGAACTTGAAGCAAGAATCAGACGGAAATGAGTATAATACACAAGTTTGTCACTCAGCAGCTTTCTACATGGACTCTGGCTGCTGACAATTTCAAGGCTCTGGAATATGTTCATGTCAGGGAAATAGAAGTTAACGGACTGAATGTGAAACTTCAGTTCAACCCTGCCCGGATGATATCTTCAGCAGCTAAGTTGAGTAAAGAGGATATCGCCAGGCGAAGGTGTTTCCTGTGCCTGGAAAACCGACCTCAGGTGCAGATGAACATGCCTTTTGAGGGACCAAGCGGTCAGATATATCATATATTGGTAAATCCCTATCCTATATTCCCGGATCATCTTGTTGTCGCGGTCGATTCTCATCAGGATCAGTCGATAGCCGGCAGGTATGAGGACATGCTTGCACTGGCAAAGACCTATGATGAGTGTACATTCTATTATAATGGGCCTCATTGCGGAGCCTCTGCTCCTGATCACCATCATTTCCAAGGTGTCCCTCGGGATGTGATGCCCCTTGAAATTGCCGTCAATGAATTTCTTGACGGGAACACTCAGCCGCTTCTGCAACACGATGGCGCGAGCCTGTACCATTATGACAGATTTTCGACAGGAATTTTTGTAATATCTTCGGAATCAGTTGATTCTGCCTCTTTCCTTTTTGACAGGCTTCTTGCTTCTGCAGATATTCCTGATGGCGACATTGAGCCTCGTATCAATCTTTTCAGCTGGTGGACAGGCAGTCAGTATCGTACAATAGTATATTTCAGACGTTGTCATCGTTCGCATCATTATTTCAGTCAGGGACCGGATCATCTGACAATGAGCCCAGGCTGTGCTGATATGGCAGGAATATTCATCGTGCCTGTCGAGGAAGAATATAATAAGATCACTTCGGAACTCATTTCGGAAATGATAGAAGAAATAACAATCCCGGAAGACGAACAACAGCTCATCATAAGGCGCCTGACGCGTACGCAACCGACACTTGCGGTAGGCGTGATGGCGGCAAAGTCGATAGAATTTGAACTGATTGGCAGAGGATGCGGAAAGGCTGTCCTGAAAGATGGGATGATAGAATATGAAGGCGGACTTCATAAAGAACTGTATTTCAAGGCCGTGCCGTCGGCATCCCGCTTTTCGGAACCATCGTTTGTCCTTCATGATGTAACGATAGGGGTCAGTTTCCATTGGGAACGTAAGGAATCCCAGACTTTTGCAGGTGACCTTAAGATCATAGTGGACGGCGATACATTGAGGGCGATTAATATGGTAGGCGTGGAAGATTATCTGCTGAGCGTCATCTCGTCTGAAATGAGTGCCTCAGCATCGGAAGAGTTCCTCAAGGCTCATGCAGTGATTTCACGTTCATGGGTTATGGCAAGAATTGTCGCTCAGGCGGAAGATTCTGCTGCGATTCTATCCGGGCAGAACGTCAATGCGGAGGACGAGTATATCAGGTGGTATGACCATGATGACCACAAACTTTTTGACGTATGCGCTGATGATCATTGCCAAAGGTATCAGGGACTTACACGTGCAACAGGAGAGACTGTCAGAAGGGTGATCGACAGCACCTGGGGCGAGGTCCTGAAGTATGAAGACAAACTCTGTGATGCAAGATTCTCCAAATGCTGCGCAGGCGTGATGGAGACTTTCGATACATGTTGGCAGGATAAGGACTATCCATATCTGAAGGCTCTTGCGGATACTCCGGGGCATGAGCCGGAAGGCAGGTGTTTCTGTAATACAACTGATAAGGACATTCTGTCACAGGTCCTGAACAATTATGATCAGGAAACCACAGACTTCTACGAATGGACAGAAATACTGGATCCTGTATCATTAGGCGAACTTATTGAGAAGAAACTCGGAGTGAACGTTGGTACGGTCAAGTCTATGGAGCCACTCGAAAGAGGAGCCTCAGGAAGGATCTGCAAGTTGAGAATCGTTGGGGAACGGAAGGTAATAACTGTGGGTAAAGAGTTGGAAATCAGGAGAATACTCTCTAAGACCCATTTGAAAAGTTCTGCTTTTACTATAGAATATCCTGATAACGGTACTATCGTGCTTCATGGACGTGGCTGGGGCCACGGTGTAGGTCTATGCCAGATAGGTGCGGCAGTAATGGCATCCGAAGGTTACTCATATCAGGAGATACTGCATCATTATTATCCCGGAGCTGACTGTGTGCAGTTCCAATAAAACGGCTATAATATGACAATAAGACAATCCCCTTGGAAATGGGTTCCTACTCTGTATTTTGCAGAAGGACTACCATATTTCATAGTCAACAATATTTCAGTGGTCATGTTCAAGAATATGGGCATGCCGAATGGAATGCTGGCATTATATACCAGTCTTCTATATCTCCCTTGGGTGGTAAAACCCCTCTGGAGCCCGTTTGTAGATATAATCAGGAGCAAGAGATGGTGGACAGTAGCGATGCAGATACTTATGTCGGTAGCCATGCTCATGTTGCCTTTTATGCTCCCGGATACTTCAGGTGAGGCGATGGCACAGACTCCGTTGTTTTTTGTGACTCTCGGCCTGTTCTGGGTCACCGCTTTTGCCTCTGCCACCCATGATATAGCGGCAGACGGTTTCTATATGCTCGGACTTGATACCGGTACCCAAGCTGAATTTGTAGGTATAAGAAGTACATTCTATCGTCTTTCATCAATATTCGGGCAGGGTGTACTGGTAGCCCTTGCGGGATTCCTTGATACAAAGACAGGTGATGTGCATGCAGCCTGGAAGGTTACTCTGATAATATCTGCTGTAATATTTGCATCGCTGACCTTATATCATACATGGATTCTGCCGAAACCCGATGCGGACCGCATGTCGTCAAATACGACGGCAAGGGATATATTCAAAGATTTCGCCAGGACATTCTCTACTTTCTTTCAGAAGAAAAATGTACTTATAGCATTGCTGTTCATGCTTTTATACAGACTTCCGGAAGCATTTCTTGTAAAGATGATGAATCCTTTCCTGTTGGATACGGCTGCAGACGGTGGACTGGGAATGTCCACAGAGTCCGTCGGAATAATATACGGAACAATCGGTGTCGCCGCTCTTACTGTGGGAGGTATCCTTGGAGGAATCGCTGCGTCAAGATGGGGGTTGAAGAAGTCTCTGTGGCCTATGGCTATGGCTCTTACGCTTCCGTGCCTGTCATTTGTGTTTCTTGCTGCCTTCCTGCCATCAAACCTCTGGGTGATAGGCTCTTGTGTGGCTCTTGACCAATTCGGTTACGGATTCGGATTCACGGCGTACATGTTGTATCTTATGTATTTTTCAGAGGGCGAGTTCAAAACGGCACACTATTCGTTGTGTACGGCTTTTATGGCCCTGAGCATGATGATACCGGGTATGGTGGCCGGATATATGCAGGAAGCTCTTGGATATACAAGATTCTTTGGCTTTGTTATGCTGTGCTGCCTTGTCACTGTAGTTGTAACATTCCTGCTCAAAGTGGACCCTGAATATGGTAAGAAACATTAAATCAACAGATATGAAAATCAGATTTGTCCTTGTCGCCCTTACGGCAGTTTTTCTTATGAATTCATGTGGACCCAAATATACCAAGCCGGTTGAAGCTTCGCAGACAGGATTTGCAATTTCGTTTCTGAGGAGTGTGAGCGACACTACGCCTGCTTCAGAGAATGTAGTTGTCTCACCATACAGTGCTGCAGTAGCGTTGTCGATGCTTGCAGAAGGAGCAGAAGGTCAGACAAGGACGGAGATTGACAATGCGCTTGGTGGTATTCTTTACAAGGCAGAAGACCTTGGAGGTAATGATACCGTCATTGTAAAATCTTCCAATTCCATGTGGATAGATGATAATTTCAGTCCGCGTAACAGATATGTCAGCCTGTTGGAAAAGGAGTTTGATGCGTTTCTTGATGTCGAGAATTTTGCAGATCCGGCATCTGTAAAGGCTATAAACAACTGGTGTAGCGAACATACTGACGGACAAATCACTGAAATAATTGACCGTCTGTCTCCGAGTACCATTATGGTGCTGATCAATGCTCTGTATTTCAACGCCCCTTGGGAAACCGAATTTGATCCTGAACTTACTACGGATCAGACATTCAACGGCTTGTCTAAAAAGTCAGAAGTCAAGATGATGAGCAATAAGGGATATTATATGTACGCTGAGCATCAGGGATTTCAGATAATCCAGCTGCCATATCTTGAAAGGAGTTACGCAATGTATGTAGTACTCCCTCCGGAAGGTGCTGATATGAACAGATTGCTATCCAAGATGGATGCCTCTGCATATTCTGCTGCAATGGATCTTCTTTCACAGCAACAGGTGCGTCTGCTTCTGCCTAAGTTCAAGGTTGAGACCTCCATGCTTCTAAATGATCCGCTCCAGAAGATGGGTATAAAGACAGCCTTTACTTCCGCTGCTGATTTTAGTGGCATAGCGGAAATGGGACCGCTTGTGCTTGATCAGGTGAAACAGAAATGTTATATGGATGTTTCGGAAAAAGGTACTGAGGCTGCGGCTGTCACATCCGTACAGATTCGTCTGACGAGCGCCCGTCCGGTACAGAAAGTGCCTGTGATGAGGGTTGACCGTCCATTCTTCTTCGTTATTGCGGACGGAGATAATGAGAAGATATTATTTGCTGGAAAAATTGTAAACTTATAATCTTGTTATTGTGAAAAAACTATTTGTTATCATGGCGCTGGCATTGTGCTCGTCAGCTCTTTATGCAGGACAGCCTGTGGTCAAGACAGGAATCGAGGTGCTTCGTGAACAGAATTTCAAACCGCTCAGAGGCAAGAGGGTTGGTCTGGTTACGAATCCCAGTGGTGTTGATTCCAAGTTGAAATCCACAATCGATATATTGTTTGAAGCTCCTGATGTAAATCTCGTGGCTTTGTATGGCCCTGAGCATGGCGTGCGAGGCGATGTCTATGCCGGTGGCAAGATAAGCGATTCTGTTGACGAATCTACAGGACTGCCAGTGTATTCGCTATACGGCGCGACACGTAAACCTACGGAAGATATGCTCAAGGGTATAGATATAATGGTTTATGATATTCAGGATGTAGGTGTTCGTTCATATACTTACATAAGCACATTGGGACTTGTAATGGAAGCGTGTGCTCCCCTTGGGATAGAAGTAATGGTACTGGATAGGCCTAATCCTTTGGGAGGTAATAAGATCGAGGGCTGCTGTGTTGAGGACGGATTCCATTCATTCGTCAGCCAGTACAAGATACCGTACGTCTATGGACTTACTGTAGGCGAAGTAGCCAGGCTTATAAATGAAGAAGGACTCAACAGAGGACAGAAAGGTGATCAGGAACCTGTGAAATGCAAGCTTTCGGTCATCCCTATGAAGGGTTGGAAACGCTCGATGCTGTACGAGGATACAAGACTTCCATGGGTCTTGCCTTCTCCGAATATTCCATACAAATCAACTCCGGTATATTATGCGGCTTCGGGAATATGCGGAGAGCTGTACGGCTTTCTTAATATTGGTGTGGGATATACTCTTCCGTTCGAGGTGTTTGCAGCTTCCTGGCTGGATCCTCTTGCGCTGAAGAAGAAACTGGAGAGCTATCATATCGATGGAGTGGCTTTCAGGACAATATGGTTCAAACCGTTTTCCGGTGCACTTAAAGGACAACTTACAAGCGGTCTTCAATTCTTTTTTACAGACTACGAAAAAGCCCGTATAACTGAGGTGCAATTCCTTGTAATGCAGGCAATTGCAGAGTTGTATCCGGATAAGAAGGCGTTCGATGTGATAAGTGGCTACGGACTGTTCGATAAAGTTTGTGGCACGGATTATGTTAGAAGGACAATCAGCAACAGGTACATTTTTGATGACATTAAGGATTATTGGAGAAAAGATGAAGAGGCTTTTCGTACCTTATCGCAGAAGTACCACATTTATTAACCTTCGAAACTGTCTTAGTCGTTCCTCTTCATATATCAGTTAAAACTATTTCGGTTTCCTAAACTTTTGTATCTATGAGGTTATCTGCTAAAACATCAGCTGCAATGCTTATAGTTCTTGCATTGGCAGCCTTTCAGTTTGATTCGTATTCGCAGTCACGTGGAAGCTCAAGAGGAACTTCTTCATCACGTACTTCGTCAACATCGCGTTCGTCTTCAAGCTCAGTTTCCCGCTCGTCATCATCGACAAGCAGGTCTGCATCGTCACGTTCGACAGCAACAGTAAGCCGCCCATCATCCTCAAAGACTACTTCTTCCGGAACAAAGGCTTCGCCGGCAAGGTCTTCATCTTCGTCAAAAGACAAGGTTACTCGTCCGTCAGGAGGATCATCAGCGACAGTATCAAGGCCGTCAGAGTCGAAACCGGCAGCTTCAAGACCTGCTGTATCAGACAGACGTAAGCCTGATATCAGTCCGGCAGACAGGAAACCTGCAGGTAACGTTGCATCTGGCCGACCATCAGGTAATCCTCCTGCAATCAGACCATCCGGTCAGAACAAACCGGCAGCAAAGCCGGCACAGAAACCTTCAGGACAGCATAAACCTGCACCAAGGCTTGAACCAAGACCTCACAAGCCGGCTCCAAACCCTGATTTCAGACCTGGCAACCACCATAAACCGGTGATTGTAAATCGTCCTGGAAATCATTACGGACCTGTCAGAGTACATCCAAGAGACCGCGATTTCATGCATTACAGCAAGCCGAAGTATCATTGGTCAAACAGTCCGCATTACTACGGCTACAGAATCAAGGTTCTGCCTGTAAGAGCGAGAAGACATATCTTCGGAGGCATTACATATTACGTTTATGATGATGTATGGTATCGTCCTTATAATGGTCACTATGTTGTATGTCGTCCTCCGTTCGGAACATCGCTTGCAGCAAATCTGATTTCAAATATCGCATGGACAGCTGTAAATATCGCATATTACAGTACAGTAGCGAACACTTACGATAAGATCAGTGAAAATAATGCCTATATAGCACAGCAGAATCAGCTGATTGCCCAGAATAATGCGACAATCGCGGCGCAGAACAACATGATAGCGCAGTCTGGTGTCAGAGCTCAGGAAGCATACGGCGTAGCAAATCAGCTTGGACTTGTACAGAGTTATGCATCTGCAGCTACAACTTATTATTATCAGGACGGAGTGTTTTACGCACAGAATACTGACGGACAATATTATGTGATAGTTCCACCTGCAGGAGCTCTTGTGGAGAATCTGCCGGAAGATTTTGAAACAGTGATCCTCAATGGAGAAAAATACTATCGCGTAGATGACACCATCTATCAGATGACAATTAATGACGGAAAGCCTTATTTTGAAGTGCTTGGTCAGATGAATTAGATTCTGGCAGCCATTTCGGCAAGTACGGAATCATCGCCGGAGGCGTGAAGGGTAAGTGAAAATCCTTCACGCTTTATTATTTGTTTCTCAGACATTATCTCGAGAATATGTCGTGCTACGGCCGGGGCAGGGTCAATGATCGTGACAAGACGTCCCGGGGTAAGACACGACGCAACCTTTTGGATGCTATCCTTGAGGAACGGGTAATGTGTACATCCTAATACAATAGTGTCTGCACCAGCATCAAGAAGAGGCTCAAGACTTTCCATGATGATACTTTCGGCTTCATGACCTGACGTGCGTCCGCTTTCCACAAGTTCTACAAATCCCTTTCCGATATGCTCCACTACAGTCACGTCTTCGGCATGTCTGCCTTTTGTGTCCTTGTATTTGTCTGCCTTGAGTGTGCCCGCTGTGGCGAGTACTCCGACTGTACCTGTTCTGGTCATGGCAGCAGCAGGTTTTATGGCTGGCTCCATTCCGATGAAAGGACATGAGTATTCCGATCGGAGGGTCTTGATTGCAGCTGCAGTAGCTGTGTTACATGCAACTACTATGATGTCAGCTCCCTGCTCAAGGAGGAAATCAGTAATAATTCTGGCCCTGTCAATGATATATTCCTTTGACTTTTCTCCGTATGGGCAATGGGCATTATCTGAAAAGTAGATATACTTTTCCTCAGGGAGAAGTTTCTTGATCTCTCTGAATACCGAAAGTCCGCCTACGCCTGAGTCAAATATTCCTATCATATCTCTGCAAAGATACACATTCTCCCGTCAATCTGAATGAAGTCATGAATCTTTTCTGTATATTTGCGTTTCTATAAACGAATGATTATGTCACTATATCTCCCCGAAGGCTACCGGAACATATTAGGCAGCATAGAAAATACTGAGAAAGCGATCAAGGCTGTGAAGGATATGTTTCAGGACAATCTTTCAGCACAACTGGCCTTGCTTAGAGTTACCGCCCCGATGGTCGTGCTTAGCGGAACTGGCCTGAATGATGACCTGAACGGTGTGGAACGTCCGGTCGCTTTCCCTATCAAGGATATGGACGAAAGCCCTGCAGAGGTTGTCCATTCACTTGCAAAATGGAAGAGAATCAAGCTGGCTCAGATGAATGTGCAGCCGGGCAGGGGAATATATACTGATATGAACGCCCTTCGTCCGGATGAAGAACTGGATAATATCCACTCCATATATGTGGATCAGTGGGATTGGGAAAAAGTCATTACAAAGGAACAGCGTAATCTGGCATTCCTTAAGAAGATTGTGAGAAGAATATATGAGGCCATCAAGGTGACTGAAAACAAGCTTTATGTGGAGTTCCCTCAGATTGAACCTATGCTTCCGGAAGATATTTTCTTCATCCATTCGGAGCAGCTTCTGCTTCAATATCCTAATCTGACTCCTAAGGAAAGGGAGAATGCCATTGTAAAGAAACATAAGGCAGTATTCATCATAGGTATAGGTGGCGAACTCTCAGACGGCACTATCCACGATGGCAGGGCTGCCGACTATGATGACTGGACTACACGGAATGAGGACGGATATGATGGTCTGAATGGGGACCTTATGCTATGGAATCCTGTACTGGGGAGTGCCTTTGAGGTGTCAAGCATGGGTATAAGGGTGGATGAGGCTGCTCTGCGTAAACAGTTGAAGATCAAGGCAGAGGAATGGAAGGCAGACCTGATGTATCATAGAATGCTTCTGGACGGCGAACTGCCATATACCATAGGAGGCGGAATCGGTCAGTCCCGCCTGTGTATGTTCCTTCTGAGGAAGGCTCATATAGGTGAGATTCAGTCCAGTATCTGGCCGGAAGAAATGTATGCTGCCTGTCATGAAGCAGGTATAGATTTAGTATAATATTATTGGAATGATAAGTACAGAACAGATAAAGCAGCTGCAACAGCGTGTCCAGACACTTGGGAAATGTATAAGCATTGACCTCAAGCGTGCTGAAGTTGAGCAGAAGACCCAGCGTACTCTTGAAGCGGATTTCTGGGATGAACCTAAGGAAGCGGAAAAATTTCTGAAGGAACTTTCCGGTGTAAAGTTCTGGGTGAACGGATACGACAAGGTTGCGGCACAGGTGGATGACCTCAATGTGCTATATGATTTTGCAAAGGAAAGTCTTGATGGCGCCGAAGATGAACTCACCGATGAGGTTGAGGAACTTGAGGGAGCGTATAAGACAGCTCTGGAGGAATTGGAGGCGCTTGAGTTGAGGAATATGCTTGGCGAGGAAGGAGATAATCTTGGTGCTGTGCTTACAATCAATTCGGGAGCAGGCGGTACTGAGTCTAATGACTGGTCTGCAATGCTTATGAGAATGTACATCCGCTGGGCAGAGAGAAACGGTTACAAGGTGACAATCACTGATGAGCTCGAAGGAGAAGATGCGGGTATAAAATCTGTCACAATGCAGGTGGAAGGAGATTATGCCTTCGGATATCTCAAGGCAGAAAGCGGAGTTCACCGTCTTGTGCGTATATCTCCTTTTAATGCTCAGGGAAAACGTCAGACTACATTCTCATCTGTGTTTGTATATCCTCTGGTAGATGATACTATCGAAATAGAAATCAATCCCGGTGACCTCGAGTGGGATACCTATCGTTCGAGCGGTGCAGGAGGGCAGAACGTCAACAAGGTAGAGACCGGAGTACGTGTAAGACATATCCCGTCGGGCATAGTCGTGGAAAATACCGAGACGCGTTCTCAGCTTGACAACAGACAGAATGCTTTGCGAATCCTCAAGTCACGTCTCTATGATATCGAACTCAAGAAACGTCAGGAGAAACAGGCCGAGCTCGAAGGACAGAAGAAGAAGATCGAATGGGGCTCGCAGATCCGCAGCTATGTACTTCATCCATACAAGATGGTCAAGGATCTGCGTACCGGTCACGAAACCTCAGATACCCAGGGAGTCCTCGACGGAGATCTGAATGACTTCATGAAGGTCTTTCTGATGGGTGACAACAAGTAGTCTTCACGTTCATTGTACGATGTCTATGAAAGAGACTTCTCGACTTTGATACATCTCCACCACGCATAAGGGGTAAAAGTTAAGCATCTCAAAACGAGATGCTTTTTCTGTATAAAAAACCAAACCCGATAGCTTGACGAATCAGAGGCTACCGGGACTAAACACTGCAAATGTATGTTGTTTTTTAATAACAAACAAATTTTTGCCAGTATTTTTATTTAATCAACGCATCGATTTGATTACATGCGTTATCAATGTGCCCTAATCCATACAAAAGTGATGCCCCATCTATATCCATCCACTTGAATAGTTCCATGATTCTATTATATCGATTATGAGCATAGGAGGTGTCGATACAAACGGGATTTCCGAAGCAAATAGGCTCGTGGTGAG
>SUYR01000013.1 GCA_015060335.1 Bacteroidales bacterium
ACTACGAAAAGTATCATCGAATGTAAGGAACCGCCGTATGCGGACCCGCATGTACGGTGGTGTGAGAGGTCGGTAAACGAAAGTAGGAGATAAACTCCATTACTTTCGTTTACCTCCTACTCGATTTAGAATTTCTCAACCTCGAACCAGACATGTGCCCAGTCTTCTTTGTAGTATGCGTGTATGTCGTCAGCTATTGATGCATCGTTTGCAAGAATGAGCATGGCTATGTTGTTTCTTTCTGTATCTCCTTCTGCCATGTTGATTCTGGCTCTTACATAGAAATTGCATTCTGTATAAGCCTTGTCAGCTGTTACCTCTACATCCATAGGTGCAAGGTCATCCTTGTTTTTCAATACGTCTGTTTCCCCGTGCTGAGTCCATGTCTGACCATCAAAAGAGTATTCGATTACCCATTTGTCGGGACCGGTGCTGACATTTGTAGTTGCTACAGCAGCATTCTTGAATCTTACAATATCGCCCTGTGCGAGGCTGATTGTGCCTGTCTTGAATACAAAGTAGTCGTTATTGGTCCATGTTGCCTTTGCTCTGAATCTGTCCTTCTTTTGAGCTCCTGTTGCAAGACTGTATGTGACGTCGTTTGCTGCTACGAGTGAGAATGAACCTCCTGCAATTATATCACTGTCAATGATATGGTCTCCCTCAATCCAATCTGTAGCGATAGCTGCAAGTGCTTCACTTGGGTTAGTATAATCAACCTTTGACAGAGTAAAAGTATTGTATATTCCGGTAAATGACCATTTAGCTATCTGAGTGACAACGCCTACAGGAGCAACATATCCTGCCTGCTTGATTGTTAATGTTTCGACAGTCTTACCCTCTGATGTGATTGTCAGGGTGGCCTCACGTTCTGCACTGTCACTATTAGCTGCAATGTCGTAATGAATCTTGTACTGAAGTCCGGAACCGCATACCTCTGCATATAGTCCGTCTTCTGAGATGGTGTTGCCGTATGCGTCAGTATTGCAGATGACATTTGTAATCTGGAGCCATCCTGCTGAAGATTCTACCTTGAATGCACGATTGATTCTGGCAGTCACTACGCCCTTCTCTCCTGAAGCGTCATAAACATCTTTACCCACTGTACCGATCTCATAATCAAATGCGTCAGGATCCTTGAGCACGTCAGCTGCAGCCTCTGCTCCTTCATCCTCTGCTCTTGTTACTGAAATGTTGTCAATGAATGATCGGGCATCAAGATTTTCAAGTTCGCCAAATCTGATAGATGTTTCAGAAGTTGCATTTTCAACTATTATTGATTTACGCACCCATCTCCACTGATATTCTCCCTCAAAGGCAAGTGGAACGGTTACGCTTTTTCCGTCTTCGCTGATTGTTGCACCTTCAGTACCGCAGTCAACAACAATACCTTCTCCGATTACGCTTATCTTCTGATATGCATTAGCTGAATGGTCGAGATTAGTAGCCACATAAAGTGCTGCATCCCAATTCACTTCAAGAGTCGCTAGACAACCATCGTCAATATCTGCCAACGAAGGCGTGGTAACGAATCCTACCCATGCGGTCTTTCCGAGCTTTATATATCCTTCATAACGGCAGTATGTTGCCTTCTGATCCAGATCGTAATTTAATCCTTTGTCCTGGAATATTGCGCATGCGTCTTCCGAACCATCTGCTCCGAGGGCAAATTCGTTCCAGTTGCTGCCGTCAGACTTCACTGAGCTCCATCCATACTTACTGTTCGCATTCTTGCTTGGCCATACATCCTTGATCCAGTTGAAGTCTTCTGCAAAGAACTCGTGGCCTTTATCATGTGTGTCATAATCAGGACCCTCTACTCCGAGTTGCGTCACATTGATTTCATGACTGTATTCCTGCTCAGCGATGCTGAATATTATCTTTGCGGTTCTGCTTTCTTCGCTGTCATTTTCCTCTGCAGTGATTGTGATTGTCTGCTCTTCGCCGGCAATGCCAGATGCAGTATTCAGACTCAACCAGCCAGTTGAGGTACCGGTAACGGATACAGTCCAATCGTAGTTTCCTGTCACCTTGAATGTGATAGGAAAAGGCTCAGCCTGAAGTGTTATGCTTGAAGTCGCGCCGGTAATTGTTATTTCCGGAGCAGGAGCTTCGGGTTGTACGTCATCTGGTTTGCAGGATACTGCAAATGCACATACTGCCAAGGTGCAGAGTGATAGAATCTGTCTGATAGTTTTCATATTTTTATAGATTTAATGGTTAATTTTATTTCAGTTCTTCTTCGGTTATCAGCCGGAAGCGTATGCCGGCGTATCTGTGTTCTTGGGTGCCGTATTCATACAGAAGACCTATTGAGCCATTCTTTGTCTGAGTCATGTCAGAATATGCGGATTTACCCTTATTTACACATAGAACGGGATCCCATGACAGTCCGCCATCAGTACTTCTGCTTATGGTCATGTTTTTTCTTCCCTTTCTTGTGTGAGGATTGGAAAAAAGCAATGTTCCTTCATCCTTCAGGCTTAGCATGCTGCCCTGACATACCGGTTCGATAAGATCTTGTGCCCAAATCGTTTCCGACCATGTCTCTCCGGCGTTCGTGCTGTATGCCAGACGTCTTACAGTTGTTGTATCAACGCCTTTCCATTTCCTCATATTCAGGAGAAGCCTGCCGTCTTCAAGTTCGGCGACGGTACTTTCGTTACCTCCTGCATAAGCGCTTCCACCAAGTTGCCAGTTCTCTCCACAGTCGTCAGTCCAGATGACATGTGAGAAACTCATTCCGGTAGTGTCGTTATGGTTGCATGATACTACAATTCTTCCTTTCGCCGGCTCATGTATCTTCTGGATGGCATGACATGGGCCCGTTGCATACCAGGACCACGTGCTGTCCTTCAGAACCGATGTCAGGTCGGCTGGAGTACTCCAAGTCTTGCCAATATCATCAGAATAGGTATAGAATACTCTTCTTGTGTCAGTTGACTTGTAGGTGTTAATCATTGATTCCTTGTCACTTCCAAGATTCCATGTCATCATAAGAAGCAGCCTTCCGGAACTCTTATCGAATACAGGTGCAGGATTTCCGCACGTGTTTCCGCAGTCATCCCATACCATTTCTACCTTACCCCAGCTTCTTCCACCGTCTGTGGAACGCTTCAGTATCAGGTCTATATCTCCAGCGTCTGCATCGTTGTCCTTCCTGCCTTCTGCAAAGGCCAGCAGTGTCCCGTCAGGAGCAGATACAATGGCAGGTATCCTGTATGTAGAGTATCCTTCTGTGCCTGAGACGAATACTTCTGTTTCAAAAGGAGATTCTGTGCATGCTGCGAGAAATAATAATATCAATAGTACAGTCTGCTTCATTTAATACATTTTTCAAAAAAGTCGATATTGTCAAGGTCTGATTTGAGTTCCGCATATTCGGAATCAGTGAACTTTGTGATCGGAAGTCTGCATTCACCACAATCGATTCCGATAAGTTTCATTATTGCCTTTCCTCCTCTTATGCCACCTCCGTACTTGATGATGACTTTAACTATCTCTACAGAGTACTTCTGAAGTTCACGTGCCATCTCCAGATTGCCCTCTTCAAAGCATTTCATCAGTCGGCTATATATTACACCAGCATAGTTGTAGGTGCTTCCGACAGCAGCCTTTGTACCAAGAGCAAGTCCGCAGATCAGTATTTCATCATATCCGTGCAGTACTTCGAATCTGCCGCCTTCAAGGCTGATGCATTGGTTCATCTCCATAAGATTATTATGAGTGAACTTTACGCCTGCCAGAGTCGGAATTCTCTTGCCTCCTTCAACGAGAAAATCTTCTACCGGCAGATATACGCCAGTCATTGAAGGCATGTTGTAATAGTAGAACGGAAGTTCAGGTGCGGCTGCGGCTACAGGTTCAAACCAGCCGACAAGGTCATTTACATTTGACGGCTTGAAGAAATTCGGTGCCATTGATGCTATTGCATCTGCGCCTTCCTCCTGTGCGTTTTTAGCTAGTGCCATCGCATCAGCCTGGCAGTTAGTTCCCACATGAACGATTACTTTCAGACGGCCAGCAGATGCACGTACCCATTCTCTTGTGACGTTGCATCTTTCCTCGACTGTCATGGAAACACCTTCTCCCGTAGTTCCGCAAATGAATACCCCGGCTATACCTGTCTTTACGAGCCAGTCGGCGTATCCTTGAATTGCAGAAAGGTTGATGTTACCGCATGGATACATGGGAGTGAATGGGGCTGCGATAAGCCCGGTTAGTTTGTTTCTTTCCATTATTCCTCCTTTTTTAATGTTCCTATTGTCAAATGATTGATGTCCTTTCTCGGACCTCCTGTGATGATACTTACAATATAACCTATAACGAAGCATGTGATGAATCCTACACTCGAATAGAGCAGAAGGTTGACAGCCTGTGTCCTTATTACTATGAATTGAGCTATCATCGAAGCTATGATTCCGCATATGGCACCCGTACTATTGGCCTTCTTGCTGAGAAATCCGAGCAAGAACAGACCACCGAGCCCGCCGAGTAGAATACCGAGAATCTTTGAGAACTCGTCCCATAGTGACTTTATGTCCCATGTAGCCATAAGAATTGCGAATATGATTCCTATGGCTCCCATTACGATTGTCGCCCTCTTCGCTGCCTTGAGTACATTGAAATCCTTTACAATCTTCGGCTGGATGTCTGTTACAAAGGCTGTGGCGGCAGAGTTCATGCTGGCGCTGAGAGTTGACATTGCCGCAGCGAATATTCCGGCTATGATAAGTCCGACGACTCCGACCGGCATGTGTGTACATACATACCAAGGTAGTATGGCGTCAGCATCGTTGACAGAAGCGCTGAGTTCGCACGGCATGGTCTTGAACCAGGCATAGATTGCGGTGCCGACCGTGAAGAATATAAGTGTTGCCGGTATCGTCAGTAACGCGTTGGTATATACGCCTTTTCGTGCTTTCTTTTCAGAGTCGGTCGTCAGGTACCTCTGGACGATTGTCTGATCTGTGCCGTAGGTCGTTATGTTAGTGAATATCGTTGCTATTATAACTGTCCAGAAAGTTGGCTGTCTAAGATCAAAATCCATCGATCCCAGGTTCATCTTACCGTCTGCCATGGCTATACTGACGATCTCTCCAGCACCTCCGGGAAGAGAGAATGCTATAGTGAACAGTATAGTGAGTGCGGCTCCCAGAAGTACTACGACCTGTAGAGCATCAGTCCAGGCAACAGCTTCAACTCCACCCATATATGTATAGACCAGACTTAGTGTACCCATCAGAGCGATACATAGGAATATATCGAATCCGGTGACAATGTTCAGTGCAATTGACGGTAACAGAAGAACTACACCCATTCTTCCTACCTGGAATATGATGAATGCGAGAGAACATATCACCCTGACGAAAGGATTGAACCTTTGCTCAAGGTATTCGTAAGCAGTGGTGACATTCAGTCTTCTGAAGAAAGGTATGAACAGAAGTACGATAATGGGAACAACCAGGATAATGCCAGCATTGAAGAACATATAGCTCCAGTCTGTTGCGTATGCCTTAGCCGGAATAGACATGAATGTAATTGCACTCAAGCTTGTTCCGAATATGCTGAGTCCTACTACAAACCATGGGATTCTACCTCCTCCCTTCATGTAATCGTCTGCACTTTTCTGCCTTTTGGAGAAATGAATACCGATCCAGCTCAATGATGCAAAATACAGAATAATGACGATGATATCCCATATTCCCATCCTCTTGATATTGTTTTTGATGCTTCCCTTAAGGATGATAGGTGTTCTCACTCCTGGTGAGATTTCACCGGATGCAATGATAAAATCTGTTCCTTTTTTTACAGCAGGAGCAGTGACAGGAATTGTCGCACCTTCAACCTGTTTTTCGATGATAGTGCCTGTGAGTGTATGGAACAGTCTTACTACATTGTCTTCTCCGCCGTTTTCACATCTGCCTCCGAGCAGCAGAATATGGTTGGTGCCGTACGGTACTGCGCATCCTGCCATAACTGGGAATTCTCCTTCTACCGAATGCCATGAATCAAGTCTTGGATTATATTTCCAGCAGTCTGCCAGTACGTCCCATGGGCCGTTTCCTTCAAAGTTTCTTCCACTGAAGACATATAGACAGTTGTCAATTCCGTCACTCTGTGTGGCAGCAACAGCGAATGCGCGAGGCGTGCCTTCAAAAGCTTTCGGCTCTGACCATTGACCGCTTGACAGATCAAGGCATAGAAATGTCTGAGTTGCCTTCTGCTGCTGCATTGATGTGAGACCTCCGACAAGGAGGACCTTGTTTCCGATTCTGCCTCCTGCCATATGTGACAGCGGATAAGGCATTGGCGGCAGCTGTTCTATCTGTGGCGTTCCGTTTTCTGACAGTTTTATCAGAAATACGCAATCAGAGCAGTTTTCCGAATTGTTTCCACCGATGCACAGCAGACCGTTTTCTGTTTCTACAGAAAATCCATATGCAAGTGGGAAAGGTAGAGCATCTTCATATACAGTCCACTCATTTCCGTCGTGAACATATATGTCTTTGTGCCATACTTTCTTTCCGCCTTCTGCAGGTGTTCCGTCAGGGAAGTTGGCACCTCCTGCAATTATCAGGTTTTCACCTGCATAACCGCAGAATACGCCTGCAAGTCCGATATTGTCGATGTCGTCTGCAGGAGGAAGACAGAGTGATGAGTCCCAGCAGATTTCATCTGTTTCAGTAATTCTTGTTGTGGTTTTATCTGTCGCTGATATCTTTGTTGTCAGAAGCGCCAGACATAGTAGCATTCTTACTTTCATTTAGGTTCTGCATTTCAACCTTCCGCTTCATCATGAAGTCGGTGTACAGCTTGAAATGTAGCCTGATTGCCTTGTCATAACCTTCTTTATCTCCGTTTTTCAGAAAACCGAGCAAATCTTCATGTGTGATGACTTCTCCTTTTTCTTTCAGGTCACGGGCAATCGGACCGAAGTAATCGTGATGTCTGTCTTTAACAAATTCCATAACCGGATGAATGATCTCTTGAAACTGACATATAGTCTTGTTTCCTGTGATTTCATAGAGTCTTGTGTGGAAGTTAAATTCAGAAATAGGTGCATATTTATTTTCACTTATCACTGCTCCCATCTTTACAATATCTTCGAGATCCGTAATGTCTTCTTGTGTAATATTCCTGAAGATACTGCTGCTTATTCCTATTTCAAGTGCCATACGTAATTCAAGAAGATCCAATAGAGTGGTCTCTGTCATCAGAAGGGGATTGATAGCCTTCTTGAATGCCTTTGCAATTGAAGGCTCGGCAAGTGTCATGCCTCTTCTTGTTCTGCTTTCAATCATCCCGGTCATCTTGAATCGGCTCAATGCTTCACGCAACACGGATCTCGCTACTCCCAGAGCATCCGCAAGTTCCATTTCATGAGGCAAGGAGTCACCTGGCCTGAATCCTCTTTCCTTAAAATAGGAAATCAGACGCTGCTCCACCTGATCTACAAGAGTGATCTTCTGATCTTGAATCCGTAATTCATCCATAATTGTCAGATTAATATGACAAAATTACTGAATTTTTAACAAACATCAAAGATTCATTTCATTTAACTGTATCAACGTATTCGTTTCCGAATCGGTCGGTTACCGTTATAGTTATTCCCTTATCGAGATTTTCTCTTTTTACTGTGAACATGTGCGCATTGATACTTGTCAGGAACGCTGTCGGGCGATGTAGAAGTGTCTTTGTTTCTGTCCTGATCTGCTTGTAGAGGGGATCATACCCTGCCTTTCTCTGCACATCAAGCTTCTTCTCTCCCTCATAGACATCTATCTTCCATTCATCATCCCAATTGAATATATTTATCAGAAGTTTATCTGATCCCGGCTCTCCACCATACTCAACAGGAATAGTGTTCAGGTCGTAAACCCTCATCTGGCTGTTCTCTATGGTGTCATAACTTGACTTCAGCTGCCAGCTTATATCATCACCTTCAACTGTAAATATCTGGTAGCCGCCAGGTGTACCGTCTTCGCATATCATCGGCATGTCAAGGTCATTGATCTTCCACGAAACAGCGCCTGCCGATGCCACAGTGTGGTTCATGATGCTTTCTGAAATGTTGTAGGTTTCAGTCCTATGCCAGTGTCCGCATAGGAAATGGACCTCCTTGAAGTCATTTACCATATCCAGAAGAACGTCCGGAGTCTGGAATTTTGATACGCGTGCCTTGATTCTGGTCTTGCCGTTTTCGTCAATTCCATCCGTGTTATACAGCGGAACATGATAGCACATTATTAGAGGCTTATCCTGGTCTGCATACGAGAGATCCTTGGCGAGCCAGTCAAGCTGTTCCTGATCAAAGGCGTATCCGAATCCAGTACCTGCGACCTTTGCATCTCTCTTCTTGGTTTCGGGGCCAAGGGTAAGAATGTTGTCAAGCATCACAAAATGTACATTCCCGATATTCATGGAATAGTAGTCCGGTCCGATTGTCTCCTTATAGTCCTTCTCTCCGATATAACTTATCCATTCCTCTACAGTTCCTTTGCCCTTAGGTTGGTTGTCGTGGTTGCCCATAACGTGAAATATAGGACCTCTGTAACCGTCAAGTTCCTTAAGATATTCAGGAAGTCCGTAGTTGTTCTTTGCCCACTTTCCGTCTGTTGACATGTCGCCAAGGCAGAGTGTGTACAACGGTCCCTCAATCTCTGATGCTGTCTTGCACAGGTCAGGGAAATACAGTTCATGGAACTGCTCTACATCCCTGTCCACGGAGTCTCCGTTGAGGTGGATGTCTGTATTGACTATCAGGCTAAATTTGTCCTGATTTACTCTGATAAGTTCAAAGTCTGCCGTATCTACATCATTGGCTCCAATCCTGACAAAATGATCGGGCAACAGCCCTGTAGTGCCTACTTCATATCCCGACGGAATGCTGATGAATACATAACCGTTTGCTTTTTGGGAGTTCATTCTGTAACGTCCCCTCCAGTCAGTGGTGACTACTTCCACTCCGTCAGATACAACAACTCCGCGGATACCTTTGCCTTCGCAGCTCACTCTTCCAACCACAGTTGCAGGGTTGGAAGAGCAAGAGCAAAGTAGTATTGCGGCAATAATTGAAAATGTTGTCACGCGTTTCATAATCAGTCTTTTACGCATCTTACAGGCATTCCGTGAGCAAAATTGTTGGCCCTGCTGTAGATTCTGCTGTTGTTGCTTTCAGCTGTGAAGTTGTCAAAGCATAGTGAACTTGCATATACATCTGACCACGCTGAACTTACCCACATATATAGAGCCTGACCCTGGAATGAGTGCTGTCCGTTTGCAAGAGCAATGTATCCTGTAGCAGGGAAACATATTGTCTCCATCTTTGATGCATCTGCAGTGGCGAATAACTGTTCTGCCGATGCAAGCTTTGATGCAGCATCTTCGCCGGTAAAATCAGAATTCTCGTCACCAGGAAGACGGTCTATCTTGAGATATGCTATATTGTTCCTTATGATTCTCTGTATTCTGAGATAGTAGGCATCTATGGTCTTGTACTTCTTCACGGCGTAGATGGCTGCCTTTTCAAGACCTGCAGTCACATACAGACCTTCATAACTTGGACCGTCTTTTTCAAAGATTTCGTCTGCGTTTACCTTTGTGCTGACGCTGTTGAAGTTTCCGATTCCTGTACTGTTCTTGTAAGGAACGAGCCTCTGGATTTCGTAATATGAAGGAATGTGCCATCCTTCTGGGCAAGGCTCTCCATAACTTCCGGAAACATCCTTCCAGAATGTTTCAAGTTTAGAATATGTCACACCGCTCCTAAGCCATACTTTATCTACGCTATAGAACTTACGGCTGCTCATAGCCTGCTCATAAGTCAGTGCGTCCGGAGCAGAGTCAGCCTCAAGAGTTCCTACATTAGGGAACGGGATATTGCGGCCCCATTGGTAGTAGTAGCCATATGTCTCGGAACTGATGATGTTCTCTTCAAATGAAGGCAGTGTAGCACCAAGGTTTCTGTCCATGAATTCAAGGTCTCCGAACTTGACGGTCTGAGTCGGAACACTCTGCTGTGTGAGTGATATTTCTACACTGCTTTTACCGAGGCTTACTGTAAATGTAGCCGATCTCTCCTCACCTGTATAATTATCTTCCACGCAACATACTCTGATGAGCGGTCCGTCAATGAATACATTATACCAGTTTTCCTCACCATTCTTTGTCAGGACTATCGGACCGGTCATCTCGGTTGTCCAGGTAAGTTCATATCCATAGAATCTGTCTGACAGATAAGGGAATGTAAGCATGCCGTTCAGAAGTTTTACTCCCTGTACGGTGAGTGTTCCAGAACTCCAGTCAGGTGTGAAATCAGCAAAGAGCTTTCCTCCGGAATATGAAAGATTCATCACATAGTTATAATCAGCCATGACCGGGTTAGGACAGTAAACTATATCCTCGAATGCTTCCCCGGATGCCGTTCCTGATATCTTGAATGCGGCTCTTGTATCTGACGACTCAGACTGAATTCCAGGAGTGTAGAGAAGATAAATCTTGTCGTTCACCTTGTTTCCTGATACCTTGACAGCGGGGAGAGTTCCCATTGCAGCAGGCTTCTTTTCAAAATCCCTCACGAGTGGCCAACACTCTGTAGTTGTGTTAGTCATCTGAACTGAGGTGAGTTCAAGACCTGTAGCTTCGATGTCAACCTTTGCGAACTGACGGCCAAGTGTAACGAAAGGAGATGTTCCCACGGAGCTTGCAATGTCAGTCTGTCCCATCATGAACAAAGGTGCTGCAGGCATCTGGCTGATGTTTAATTTAAGACCTTCAGCAAATGTGTTGTAGTCAGTAGCTCCGTCAATAGACTCGGCTGTTGTCTTCAGTACGGGATATTCTGCTCCGGTCTTGTTTCCTATTACTACTATCCTTTTCGATCCGGATGTAGGGAGAGTGATGACCTGAGACCATATCTTCTTGTCCTTAGAACCGGGCACCTCCTCCGACAGGTCAGGAGTCACTCCTTTTTCAACCATTTCCAAAAGATATCCTTTCTCTGTTGATGCGAAAATGAAGATGTCCATGTCTTCAACTTTCATCTCATCTGCACCGGCATATGATTTTGTTGAAATCATGCTTCCTGATACTCTGATGTCCAGCGTCATCTGCGACTCCTGCTGCGATGCAATGGCAGAAGTGTTGATGTCCACGTAATCCGGTGTACAGGACGCAAGTGCAAGTGTTGATAATATTGTAAGTAGTCTGTGTTTCATGACAGTATAGTTTAGATACCTAATTCACTCTTTACGATTGAGGCAGGGTAGCGAATGAATCCTATTTTTTCATTTGGATTTGCCTTTCCGAACAAGCCGCTTCCATATTCGTACATTACACATACGGAACCGTCTCCCAGAACGAGGATGTCTGAGTAGGCTGCTCTGCCGCTCCATACCTGTTTGACCATATTCCAGTTTGCACCATTGTCAAGGCTGACAGATATGCATAGATTCGATCTGCTGCTTTTGTGACAGCAGTTGCTCAGCAACAGGGTATTGCTCGGCTTACCGTTTTCCAACCAGTTTGAAACGGATCCCTGACATCCAGGGTCTATGAGACTTTCCACGACTGTGAATTCGCCCCAGGTGTCACCTCCGTCCTTGCTGATGGAATATGCCCTGTTCTTCACGTTTACATCGATGCCGGCAACCCTCATCATGGTCATGATATTGCCGTCTCCAAGTTCGACAATACAACTTTCATTGCCTCCAACTGCTGTTTTTCCACCCATCTTCCATGTCTTTCCGTGGTCGTCTGAATAGATGCAGTGTGTATAGTTCTGATTTCCGTCAACGGATGACTTCGGACGATGGTTAGCAGGAATGATTATTCTACCCTTGTATGGATTAGTCTGTTTCTGGATTGCATGGCAAGGACCGGTAGCATACCAGTTCATGTCCTCCTCCTTTACACTCGGGGTCAGGTCTATCGGGCCTGTCCATGTCAGTCCGTCATCATCTGAGTAACTGTACATGACACGTCTGGTGTGGCCGTCAGGGATATTGCTTATGATATCGCTGTTGAGTTTCGATGGATATCTCTGCCAACACCAGAACAATATTATTCTTCCTGTTTCCTGGTCGATTACCGGAGCCGGATTGCCACATGTGTTGTACTGGTCGTTGTAAAGCACCGTCATTTCAGACCATGTCGCACCACCGTCTTCTGATCTCTTGACAACCAGATCAATATCTCCGGTGTCTTTATTCGAACCTATTGGGGCATTTGGAAAAGTTGCGGCATTATAGAAATCAGGCTCTGTATTTCTTGCTTCACAGAAAGCCAGAAGTGTTCCCTTTTTGGTCTGGATGAGAGCAGGAATCCTATAATAGTTGTAGTTTTCCTTGCCAGCAGTGAATATGTCGGACTTGATAGCCTTGCCATCATCTGGCAGAGGTTTCATTTCTGTGTTGTCCTGACTCGGACCACCTTCCTCAGTCGGAGGGTCAGGATTGACCCATCCTTCGCCGAAGAGAAGTTTCTCATAGCACGAGTTGAGAATAAACATGACCGACAATACGGGTATAATTATCTTTTTCATATCTGTGTTCATTAATTGTAACCTACAGTCTGACGGATGTTAGGGTTGTCTGTGAAACATGCTGAAGAAATAGGCCAGAGGAGAATGTTCGTTTCATTCTGACGACCTACCAGTGAAGGAATCTTGATGAATGCATATCCGAGTCTGATATAGTCATACCAACTCTTTCCTTCGGCTGCAAATTCTTTAAGTCTTTCATTCAACAGAGCTTCGCGTACTTGTGAATCGGTGAGTTCATCCGAATAGTAATTGTCTTTTCCATATGCTCTTTTTGCCACTTTGTTCAGCCACTCAAGAGCATCACCTCCCTTTTCAAGCTCTATTTCTGCTTTGAACAGCAGTGCCTCTGAGTATCTGTATAGCGGAATGTCAGAAATGAAATATCTTACGTTCGATTCCCACTCACCAGGGAATTTGTTAATCCAAGAATACGTGTTTCCTGTCTCTGGAACAGTATAGGACATGAATGATGTCTCGCTTCTTGTATCTGTTTCTTCTGAGGTGATGAGATTGCGGAACGTTGTGCTGAAAGAGTACCACTGATCTTGACTGCCAGTCTTGATGAGGTCGTTCTCGATGTAATATGCATCTTCAGGACATTTGCTGGTAGGAATCAGATAGTCGTCATAGTAAGTTGACATTTCTTCTGTTTCCTTCTGGAAATGAATACAGAAGATGATTTCCTTGTTCTTCTTGTTGTTTATTGAGAATACATCTGCATAGTTGTCAAGAAGGCCGTATGATGTGTTTTCCAGCACCTTGTCCACAGCTGTTTCGGCTGCGGTGAGTTGAGCCGGATCATGTTCTCTGGTCTGATAGCACCAGAGGTAATAATCAGCCTGAAGCATATTGATAGCTCCGAGATTGCCGATGCTGCAGTCTTTAACACTTTCCGGCATGAAACTCTCTGCCTGATTGAGGTCTTTCTCTATCTGCTCATAGATCAGATATGCGGCAGAACGTGTCGGAGTGACATCATCTTTGTCGGATTCGATACCGGTAGTCATAAGTGGAGCATCTCCCCATGTGCGTACTATTGTGAAATAGCAGTATGCCCTGAGAAAGTAAGCGTTTGCCATAATCTGGTTTTTCTTAGCTAAGTCTGACCAGTCTATGTCATCAATATGCTTAAGGAGTACATTACAATCGTTTATGCATGTGTACAGCGTGCTCCAATTGGTTCCTTTACCCTCAGATGATGTGAGTACGTTGTTGACGTGCGCATTAGCATTGAAGGATCCGAGTCCGGGTCCGATGATGCCGCTTCTGAAATCTCCCCAGTATGTGAGATTGACCTTGTATGCATTTCTGAATGAGTAGCAGCATCCGTACATAGCGGCAGTGAAATCACTTTCCTCCTGCCACATGCTTGATGCATTGATCGAACTCTTCTGCATCACATCAAGATCATTGATGCATGAACAGCAGAGGACGATTGAGCATAGAATCATTGATATAGTCTTGTTCTTCATTGCCTTACAGTTTAGAATGTTACCTTTAGACCGAGTGATATCCTTCTTACAGGTGGGTAGTTGGCATATCCTGAATCATATGTGGAAGCTGTTCCGATTTCAGGAGAAATACCCTTGACTGCAGTGAAGTAATAGAGATTGTTTCCAGAGAGAGTTACCTGAAGATTACTCATATGAAGCTTCTTGCAGAAACTCTTTGGAACATTGTATTGAAGTGAAACTTCTCTTATACAGAGATAATCTCCTCTATAAGTGAAGATGTTGGACGCACGGTTGAAATTATCCTGTCCTGCTCCTGAGTCATTCGCCCAGAATTTAGCATATCTCGTTACATCTCCCGGCTTTTTCCAGCACTCCTTGACATATGAAGAAAGAGCATAGTTGCATGAGAATGTCGCATAGAAATATCTTCCGAGACTGTCGTCGTGGATAGAATGTCCGGCAGCATAATCGAGATATACGTTAAGCGTGAAGTCTTTGATTCTGAATGAGTTGTTAAATCCTCCAGTAACGACCGGCTCTGTCACTCCCAGACAGAACAAGTCCTGGTTCTTGGTGATTCTGCCGTCCTTGTTCCTATCTGCCCAGTTGTAGTCTCCAGCGAACTTTCTACCTGCCACGATTGTACCGTCCTTGTAGTTGAATCCTCTTGCAAGTTCGTCATAAGGTGCCAATGCTGCCTCTGCGTCTGTCTGATAGATGTCAATAGCCTTGTAACCGTAGAATCTGTAAAGCGGCTCGCCTTCTGCCAGTCCTCCGAAGTAGGTACCGTCACCATTGGAATACATTGTATATCCTCCGGCAGAAGTCCTGTTTCTATCCATTCCGTTGTCAGGAAGTTTCTTCACCACATTCTTGTTTATGTTCACAATCAGTTTGGATTCCCAAGAGAAATTCTCCTTTTCGATATTTCTTGTTGTAAGGTCGAATTCCCATCCCCAGAAACGGACAGTACCCATATTTGTGGTTACGCTTGAGTATCCCGAGGTATTTGGCAGATGCATGTCGTAAAGCAAGTTGGTGGTGTACTTGTCGTAGAAGTCTGCACTAAGGTAGATTCTGTTGTCAAATACTCCGAATTCGAGTCCAAGGTCAAGCTGCTTGGTAGTCTCCCAGAAGAGGTTTTCGTTAGGCATGGCAGTTCCTCTTATAGCAGCATTGCCATTGTACACGTAGGTAGCGTTGTAGTTACCCTGTGCGTCGTTGATTCCGATATTGTTGTTACCGGTAAGACCATAGCTGACACGGGCTTTCAAGTACTCTAGCCATTTCACATCCTTCATGAATGGCTCTTCAGTTACAATCCATCCTCCAGAAATTCCCGGGAAGAACCCCCATCTGTTAGCCTTCATGAATTTTGATGATGCATCATAACGGGCAACGAGTGTCAACAGGTAACGTGATTTATAATCATAGTTGATGCGGCCGAAGAAACCGATCTGCACATCCTGGTTGGACGTTGAAGTACCTGTTGTCAGCGACGATGCGTTGATTGTAGATATCTTGTCTGAACTTCCACCTGTACCGGTTGCCTCCATAGATTTGAACATTCTGTTCTGGTACGAATATCCAAGCATTGCACTGAAATTGTGTGCATCAGCCCATTTATGCTGATACTGTGTGAATGCATCCATTTTCAGTCTCATCGTAGAAGAATGATAAGATGTTGCAGGGCGTGATGAATCGTACATGTTTGCCTTGAGGAATGTTGACTGGTCTATCAGCTGGTTGAAGTAGGAACCAGATACATTGGCTGTCCAGCCAGGAAGGATATCGAGTTTCAGTCCGCCATTTATAGTGATGTATTGCCTGATATCGCTGTTGTCAGAGTAATAAGTATAATATATAGGCGTCTGACTGGTTGCATTGTATCCCTGAGCCGGTGTTCCGTCTTCAAAATACGTAATCTGAGTAGGTGTGGCTGACAGACCGCGTGAAATGGCATCTCTCTGATTTGCATAGGCATCCTGATCCGTGTACTGGTATGACATGTTCAGGTTAGCCGTCAGTTTCTTGCCGATCTTTGCTTCCGCATTACTCTTGATGTTGAATTTCTTGTATCCGGTGGCAAGTCCGACTCCCTGATCGTCAACGTAACTTGCGCTTCCGCTGTATCTCACATTCTTACCTCCACCGTCTATACCTATATAATAGTTCTGCCAGAATGCAGGTCGGAACATGATGCTTTGCCAATCAGTGTCACAGAACATCAGTGTCTTTGTCTCATCTATAGGATCGACCATTGTTTTCCATCCGGCAGGAAGGACATCACCTTCATTATAGTATCTGGTTGAGTAGATACTGCTTCCGGTATTTCCCGATGATGCTGACCATCCTGAATTGAAATTCCAGGTTGGAGACTGGCTTATCGCAACTGCAGGACGAAGAATACTTATATATTCCTCGGCATTCAGGAAGTCGCGTTCTGTCTCAGGCTCCTGGTATGCCAGCTTCGCTTCAAATGTGACTCTCAATGGTCTTTCATAGCTTCCTTTCTTTGTGGTAATGAGAATTACACCGTTCGAGCCCCTTGCTCCGTACACAGCACTTGATGCCGCGTCTTTCAGTACTTCAATCGATGCGACATCATTCGGGTCTATGGTTGCCATGTTTCTTTCGACTCCGTCAACATACACGAGTGGTTCATTTCCGTTTGTGATCGATGAACCTCCACGTATTTTCATTGAGAATCCACCTCCTGGAGTATTGTCAGTCTGTACTATATGCAGACCGGCAATCTTTCCTTTGAGTGTTTCATTCAATGACGATGCAGGAAGGTCTGCAAGTTCATCTCCGTCGAGTTTTGCAATGGCAGAGGTTATGGATTTCCTGGAAAATTCTCCATAACCTACCACGATTACCTCTTCCAGATTTAACGCTTCTTCAGCAAGCGTTATGATAATACCCGCATCTTTGTCCCCCAGTTCGTGGTAGGCGGTCTTGTAACCGATGCATCCTGCTTCCAGAGTCTTGTCCACATTCGATATTTCCAGATTGAATTGGCCATTTGAGTCTGTTGAGGTACCATTCTGGGTTCCTTTTACGAATACTACTGCGCCGACTATAGGTTCCCCGTTTGTGTCGACGACCTTACCTTTTACTGTTCTTTCTCCTTGTGCATACGTAATGCTGCAGGTCAAGATCCAGATCAAGGTTGATAAAATCAGTCTTCTCGTACTCATTCCAGTTCTTGTTTTTGGTTATTACTAATATATGGTTTTTATTATTTGTCAGACAAATAAGCTAAATCAGACACAAATATATAAAATCATATTAAAAATCCAATGAGTTCAAAGAAAATATTACTATCACAAGCTATATGATATAGTACAATGAAGAAGAATGTATAAATCTATCAAACAAGCCTTCTAATGTCGTTATGACTATATTATTGGTCACTAAATTGATAACATACCAGTGCTGCAAGGGCTAAATTTGCCATATTAAACAGATTTAGCCTTATGTTGAAACGAATTCTAATTGTTTTGCTGACATTGGTTCCTGTGGGATTGTCTGCACAGGCCTTGTCGGAAATTTGGGTGACATCTGACACCCTTCAGATTTACTTCCCTCAAAATGTTTCAGAACTTCATCCGGATTTCAGAGGGAACGGTAACAGTCTTAAAAAGTTTACGGAATCTTTTCATAAGATGAAGGATACTCCGGGCAGCATGGTCAAGAGCGTGCTCATTGTTTCAGGAGCTTCTCCTGAAGGAGGTATAGATCTGAACAGACGTCTGTCGGATTCCAGAGCCAATGCCGTATTCGATTATCTTCTAGATCAGAAACTTCTGGATCCGTCGGAGGTTGAGGTCGAGTCAAGAGGTGTGGATTGGCAGGGTCTGTACAATATCATGGAGTATTCTAATCTTCCATATCGTGAGAAGGTAATGTCAATAATTGACGGTCCCGAGGTCGAGATGGTGAACGGAAAGAAGTACGAAAAACGCCAGCAGGAACTCATGAAGCTTGACGGCGGAGAAGTATGGAAAGAGATATATGACAAATATTTTCCTAATCTCCGTGGTACCATGGTGATGATTGTCTGGAATATAAAACGCGAAATCCGCAAGCCGGCACCACCTCAACCTGAGCCTGCACCCGAGCCGGAACCAGAACCTGAACCTGTTCCTGAGCCAGTACCGGAGCCGGAGCCAGAGCCGGAACCGGTTTCCGCACCGATGCCAGCCCCTGTCCCTGCATGGTCATTCAATATGGTTGCCAAGACAAATCTTCTTTATGACGCAGCCTCTATATTCAATCTCGGAGTAGAGTTCGGCTTATGGAAAGGTCTTGTGCTGGACATCAATTATATGCACAATATATGGCTCAGAGTGGATTATTCTCATTGGTACAGAGTACATGGAGCCGAATTCGGATTGAAGTATTATATAAACAAGGAACAGCGACCGTTTGCTGCAGGTCATCATATAGGACTTGCAGCCCAGATGCTTACGTTCGATGTTACAGGTATTCTGGTGGATGCCGATCCTTGGAAGTTCGGTCCTATGTTGACATACGGATATACTCTCCCTATAAGAAAACGTCTGAATCTGGACTTTGAAGTCGGAGTAGGTGCTCTGATAGGCGATGTATATAAGTATGATGCAGTAGATCATCTCAGACTTCTGAGGCAGACAGACAAGGCAGCCCTTGTGCCGAAAGCCGGAGTCACTCTGCAATATCTGATTGGAAAGAATAATTTTAATGAAAGGAGAAAATAATCATGAAAAAGATATTGTTTGCCTTAACCGTTTTAGTCTCTCTTGCTGCATGTACAAAGCACGACCCGTTTGATAACCTTAAGGGCGGGGAAGTGTGGATTCTTTCAAAATATGCGGCAGATGATGTGGAAGAATTTTCATCAAGCCAGGTCACTTTCCTCTCTAAAGATATGCAGTTCCGTACGGATGAGACCTTTTATTCGCACTCTGAGCTGAAAAAAGACGGACTTCTTGATTCCGCTGTCAAGGGCTCAGACGGCAATTATTACAGAATGCCGACATCCGGCGAACTGATGATGGCATTCCCTCAGATTGACAGGGATAATCTTCCTCCTGGATTCAATGCCAGCTCTCTGCTGATATTTTCATGGTCTCCTTTTGAAGGCGGAAGATATTCGTATAAGGAAACCGCCTGTCTGGATAACAAGGATGACTATACCGCCGACGAATCCGGAGAAGTGATAAGTGGAGATTCGGAATTCTATTTTGCAGAAGATTATGAGGATGATAATCCGGATGTATTCCCGATATTTGCCTTGCGTTTCAAAGGTACCTCTCAGTATGCGGCTTACAGGTATGAACTATGCGAGGTGCGTCCTGCAGAAGATAATTTCAGAGCGGTTTATGGATTGAAACTCAGGGCAAAATGGCTCAAGTCAGCGGATACTACGACGAAAATGTCAGATATCACAAATGAGGATTATTGGAAAGACTGTCTGGAACTCATATTCAAGATAGAAGGTTATCTTGGAGAAGACGGTTATTTCAACAGCTATGACGGTCGTCTTATGTCTTCAACCCTTGACAAGTATTATGAAGAAGACTACGTGCCGGTAGTTGCAGCATACAGTATGAATGAAGCCGGCCTTCAGACAGACTATAACGGAGATATATTCAAATATTCTCTTCGTCTGCTCAAGTGCCATTCAGACGGTAGCCTGTAGTGATCATTATTAAAACCAAAACGACCGGTCCGCACAGATGCAGACCGGTCGTTTTGGTTTATGATCAGAGTTATCAGATCATCAGCGCAGCTACGAGTGCGAGGATGGCATAGAACTCTGGAAGAGCGGCGTAGATCATAGTGTTTGTCTGAACGTCGTGTCCCTGTGAGATACCTACGATACCGTTAGCGCAGACCTGACCCTGACGGATAGCCGACATGAGGCATACAAGACCTACTGAAATACCTACTCCAAAGAGCATTGCACCATCCTGTGCGAAGTCTTTGCCGAGCCACATAAGGAATGCTACGAAACCGTAGAGACCCTGTGTTGCAGGAAGGGCAGAAAGAATCATGTAGCTTGACGACTTCTCAGGATTCTTCTTGAGAGCGCCTTCTGCAGCATTACCTGCGATTGTTGTTCCGATTGATGAACCTACACCGGCAAGGCCAAGCATGAGGCCGAGACCGAGATAACCTAAAACTAAATTAAGCATGATGTTTTTGTTTTTATTTGTTTGTTATTTTGTCAGTGGTTTATAAGTTTTGCCTTTGCCTTCGTAGCCGGAGTTCTTGAAATACTCCACGAAGTTAAGACGAAGTGGATGTACGAATGCTCCAAGGCATGACATCAGAAGATTGAGTACATGTCCGATAAGGAGTATAAGTATGAAGAATACCCAGCCGATGCCTCCGTCTCCAAGTACCATTGTACCGAGGTCGTTGAATGCTGCTCCGAGCATACCTCCGGCAAGTCCCAGAGCGAAGAGTCGGATATAGCTGAGTACGTCACCAAGAATACCTGTTGCCATATTGTAGGTGTCCCAAAGTCCGGCACCTACATTGATCAGAGGGTTTCTTCCTGGTGTGTTGAATATGTAGATTGCGAGCGCTGATACTGCTCCTATAACGATTACAGCCCATTTGATAGCCTCTGCAGAAATCAGTTTGCCGACTCCCAGAAGTGCTACAATCAGACCTCCTACGATAAGGATCAGCCATCCCCATGTGGCGATGTTCTCCTTTATTCCGAATCTCTTGGTATATCCCACGGCCTTGATGATCATCGCAAGGCAGATATGGAAGACTCCGATTCCGAGCGCAAGAAGCATCTGGAAAGGAAGTTCGCCCATCGGGGTAGGGATGTTGCTGCCTACAAATTCATAATATGATTTCACAGCAGTGCCGTCCGGTACAAGATTGATGATAGACATGCCGAAGAATGTACCGAGCGCTCCTCCCACAACAGCAGTAGCTGCTCCGAGCGTTGCAATCAGACTTCCAAGGCCGTCGAACATGGATATCTTCAACCAGCCTTTGTTGAGGGCAAGACCTACCAGAATCAGTACGAGTCCGTATCCTGCGTCTCCAAGACACATTGCAAAGAACAGCAGGAAGAATATCGATACTACAGGTGTCGGGTCGTATTCGCCGTAGTCCGGCATACCGTACATTCCTGTAAGAGACTCGAACATCTTTACAAATCTGTTGTTCTTGAGCTTGATAGGAGGATTGTCCTCTTCTTTTGCGTCTTCCTTTATATACAGCACGCCCATTTCATCAAAGCTGCTGCACAGCAGTCCGTCATTCTCTACAGGTGCAAAACCTTCAAGAACGTTAAGCATGTTGTCTGCCGCAGATTCTGTAGAGGCTTTTGCAAGATACATATCCAGATCCACAAGTCCTTTCTTATATGCAGACTCGATCACCGGAATCGATTCCTTGTATTTAAGGAGAGCACCCTTTGTGTTGATGATTCTTGCATTGAGCTCCTTGATTTCGTCCTCAGACTGCTTCCACGAGCCTTCCGGTGCAGTTACCGGATCTACAGGAAGTGCATACTCTTCACCCTTCGGGCATATTGTCACGAACCAGACATTTGCCTTGTCCTGACATATTACTTCAAGAGGATAGAGCTGTGCCCAGTCTTCAGAGTATTTCTTAGCCGGCACCATATAATATCTTACGGTATATCCGAGATCATCAAGTGAGTCAAGACGAGCCTTGTCAAAATCTCCCCAAGGGAGTCTTGAACGCATTTCCTTTTCAGCAGCATTTCTTGCCGCCTCAAGCTCCATGAGTTCTACAAATGACTTCTGCGCGCCTTCAGTGAGATTGTCGTCAAGAACAGATACTGCTGCAGCTTTTGCAATGGCATCCTTGTCGGCCTCTTTGTCGTAGTTGATTCCTTCAAGTTTTGTAATGATGCGTTTTGCAGCAGCTGCATCGTCAAGCATTCTGGCAGAATTGTCATCGACAGGTCTTGCAGAACGGGTAACGTCAACGACTCCGAGCTCCTGGAGCTTCTCCAGGAATCCTTCAGTCTCCCCGCTGAGGAGAATGAAAGAGTATTTCATCATTTTATCAACCATTGTTCTGCTCCTCCTCTTCGATTTCGTGTCTGCTCTTGACAATCTTGGAAGCTGCCTTGGAGAGGTTCTCCTCGTCTTCCATATATCGTTTGATCTTTCTGATAGCCTCCTGATATCCAGGGATCTGTACTTTCTCGTAAAGGTTTACCTTCTGAGTTGTCTTCTTTCTCTGGAAATCGAGAATACGCGCTTTTTCCTTATATACTTCAGATTCGATTCCGAGTCTCGAGAGCTCTTTCAGGATAGCGACTCCGTCTGCATACCATGCAGGTTTTGCAAAGGCATTGAAGTCGTTGATCTGATAGTATATCTCCTTGAGCTCCGGAGTCTTTACACCAGCCACCTTGACTGTCACGAGATCTACATCCGTGATGGTGATGAGCCCGGCGTCGAATTCGTTCCATAGAGCTGCAAGGTAATCGTATTTCTTCAGTGCGGCATCAAGATCATCAATAAGCTTGTCTGCATACTCCTTGGCCTTGCGGACTTCAAGACGCAGTGCCGACTCCTTGTTCTTGAGGGTAGGGAGGGCATTCTTACGCATCTTGAGCTGCTTGTTCAAGTTGTTCAGAGATGTCTTATTATATTGAAATTTTATTGCCATCGACAGATTAATCTAAAAATTGTTAATTGTTTTTCCAGTACTGGTCAATGAATTCCTGCTTGATACCGGTCTCCGCCTTCGAGAAGTATGTTCCGAAGAGCTCCCATGCTGTGTCTAGCATCTCGTCGATCTTGATGTTGACGTCGATGGCAAGGATTCTTGTAGCATATGCCTTGGCATAATCAAGGCAGCGAAGGTCGTAGTCGCTCAGGTCGAAACCGTTCTCCAGTTTTGTCTTAGCGTTCTGTGCGTCAGCGTAAAGACGTACGGATGCATTCATCACCTGGCTGTGGTCCTTACGTGTCTGCTTACCCTGAACAAGCTGTTTCAGACGTGAAAGTGAACGGAACGGGTCGATGATGACCTTTCCTGAATCCGGATCCGCACGGAGGAAGAGCTGACCCTCAGTGATATATCCTGTGTTGTCAGGAATAGCGTGGGTGATGTCACCGTCATTGAGTGTGGTCACTGCGATGATAGTGATGGAACCGCCTTCCGGAAGCTGTACTGCCTTCTCGTAGATCTTTGCAAGGTCTGAATAGAGAGAACCCGGCATAGAGTCTTTTGAAGGAATCTGGTCCATACGGTTGGATACGATAGACAGTGCGTCAGCATAGAGCGTCATGTCTGTCAGAAGCACGAGGACTTTCTCATTCTTCTCCACAGCGAAATACTCTGCAGCTGTAAGTGCCATATCCGGAATAAGGAGACGCTCTACAGGTGGCTGTTCGGTAGTGTTCACGAACGAGATGATCTTGTCAAGCGCTCCTGCTGCCTCGAACTCATGCTTGAAGTACAGGTAATCGTCATTTGTAAGACCCATACCTCCGAGGATGATCTTGTCCACATCTGCGCGGAGAGCTACCTGTGCCATAACGTTGTTGTATGGCTGGTCAGGGTCAGCGAAGAACGGAATCTTCTGTCCTGACACAAGCGTATTGTTGAGGTCGATACCTGCAATACCTGTAGGGATGATCTGTGATGGCTGTCTTCTCTTATATGGATTTACGGAAGGTCCGCCGATCTGGACTTCTGTACCCTCCACCTCAGGACCGCCGTCAAGCGGCTTTCCATATGCGTCAAAGAAACGTCCTGCCAGTTCGTCACTGACCTTGAGGGTAGGAGGAGCACCGAGGAATGTCACCTCTGCGTTTGTCGGAATACCTTCAGTACCTGAGAATACCTGAAGTGTGACAAGGTCACCTTTAGTCTTTACGACCTGAGCAAGTCTGCCGTCAACGACAGCAAGCTCATCGTTGGAGATACCCTGTGCGCGAAGTGCTACAGTTGCCTTTGTGATGGCCTCCAACTGTGTGTATATTTTCTGAAATGCCTTAGTTGCCATTGCTCAGGAGTGTGTTAAGTTGCTGTTTGTAGTTGTCGAATTTCTCGCTCTGGAACTCAGAGTAGTTCATCTGGCGGAGAAGGTTGATGACTTCCTTGAAGAAGTTACGGCACTGCTCGTAGTCCTCGAATGTGAACTCCTTGTCGCATATTCCGAGAACGAGCTCAAGCATGTAGCTCTGACGCTCGATAGGGCAAAGTGCGTCGATTGCGTCGAATGCATCCTGCTGGAGGATCACAAAGTCCACAAGCTCAGACTTCCAGAAGAGTTCGTGGTAGCTCATAGGCACACCGTCGTCTCCGAGAATGTTGATCTGGTCGTTTGCATCCTTACCCTTGCGGATTATATTCTTGGTCTTCTCTACCATTTCCACCCAACCCGGTCTTACCTTTTCAGAAAGGTGCTCGCGGATCTCAGGATATTCGAGATATTTTGAATATGAATCGATAGGGTTTACGGCAGGGTAGCGCTTCTGGTCCGCACGGTTCTGCTCGAGTGCGTAGAAGCAGCGTGCTGCCTTCTTTGTTGACTCGGTTACAGGTTCCTTGAGGTTACCACCGGCAGGGGATACAGTACCTATGAATGTAACGGATCCGGTCTGGCCGTTGTTGAGCACGACCATACCTGCACGTGCATAGAATGCAGAGATGATGGCCGAAAGGTCAACAGGGAATGCGTCTGCTCCAGGAAGTTCCTCCATACGGTTTGACATCTCACGCAGAGCCTGTGCCCAACGTGAAGTCGAGTCAGCAAGAAGAAGGACCTTCAGTCCCATTGCGCGATAGTACTCGCAGATTGTCATTGCAGTATATACGGAAGCCTCACGTGCTGCAACAGGCATGTTGGATGTGTTGCAGATGATGGTTGTACGCTCCATGAGGTGACGTCCTGTGTGCGGGTCTATCAGCTCAGGGAACTCTGTGAAGATCTCCACAACCTCGTTTGCACGCTCACCGCAGGCAGCCATTACAATCACCTCTGCGTCACCCTGCTTTGCAATGGCATGCTGAAGCACGGTCTTTCCGCAGCCGAATGGTCCAGGGATGAAGCCTGTACCACCTTCCGCGATAGGATTGAGGGTATCGATCACACGTACTCCTGTCTCCATGATGCGTGATGGTCTTGGTTTCTCCTTATATCCCTTGATAGCAACCTTTACAGGCCACTTCTGATACATGTTTACCTCGATGTCTTCTCCCGATGCGTCTGTCAGCACGGCGATTGTCTTGTCGATATTATATTGACCTGCCTCTGCAACAGATTTTACGGTGTATTCTCCTGCAAATGAGAATGGTACCATGATCTTGTGAGGGAGCCATCCTTCCTTTACTTCTCCGAGCCAGTCAGCTGCGACAACCTTGTCACCAGGCTTTGCGATAGGAGTGAAGTCCCAGAGTTTCTCATGATTGAGAGGGTCAGTATATTCACCTCTCTTGAGGAATACGCCGGTCATTGTAGTAAGGTCGTTCTGCAGACCGTCGTAGCTGCTTGAAAGAAGACCAGGGCCGAGTGTGGCTTCAAGCATCTTGTCCTCGAACTCCACATCGTTGCCGTTCTTAAGTCCACGGGTACTCTCAAATACCTGTACGGCAGCGTTCTTGCCATTGACCTTGATAACCTCAGCCATGAGCTTTGTGTCGCCAACAGTGATGTAGCAAAGCTCGTTCTGAGATACAGGACCGTTGACTTCTACTGTCACAAGGTTTGATACGATTCCCGTAACCTTTCCTGTAGTTTTCATATTATCTTTAGTGTTTTTATTATTATCCGTTATACTCGACACCCTTGAATGTTCCGCGTACTTCATCGACAAGCTTCTTGAACATCTCGCGGCCGGTCTGCTCGTCGAGCTTGTACCAGCGTGCTACGATATTGAGTTTGGTGATGAAACCGAGAATGGCATCAATGTCAAAGTAGTTGAATGTGGTGAGATTGTCAATCTTCTCCCACATGAGATCGTCGATACCTCTTTCTCTGGAAAGAATGTCGCCTGCGTTCAGTACAGTCTCAAGGTCGGCTGCCTCTTCGAATTCTTCCGCGACAGCATCAAGTACCGCTAGAGGAGTGTCTTCGGAGAATGTAAGCACATCCTTGTCGGATGGTCTTCCGAGGGCCTTGTTGAGATATTTTACCTTGGCATTGCGCACATTGAGGTCGAATCTGAAGTATTCGCTTATGAAACGGTCCTTGTGAGTGAGAGCCTTTGCATAGAATTCCGCATTGAGATTCCCGTCCTCATAGCCGCTCATAAGGAAACCGATAAGTTCCCTGTCCTTGTCTGGACAGAGACTGACAATCTCCTCAATATAGTCCTGCGGACCTTTTTCTCCGAATTTCCATCCGGTGGTTATGTCCGGCAGACTGGCTACTATGTATTCGTAATTATTCATTAACCAAAAAGAATCTTTTTCGTTGCTGGTCTGAGATATTCAGAAATGAGTGCATTGAAGGTTTCCTCAGTGAAACTGATGAAATATCCGCCATCCTTAGGACCGATAGTGAAACCACCTGCGATCTTCTTGGAGAATGTAGCCTCGACTCCACCCTTGAGAGCCTTTGCAAGCTCTTTTGACACGAATCCTTCGAGGTCCTTCTTGAGTGCTTCCGGAAGAACAACCTCAAGGTCAACAGCCTCATCGGTATTGAATCCCTTTGCCACTGCAAGGATCACCTCCTTGACAAAATCAGCTGAAGAAAGAGCATTCTTTACTTCTGTTTCAGTCATCTTGGCAACCACAAGAGTCTCGATGTCCTTCTTTGTTGCAGCAATGCTCTGGCCGGCTGCCATCTTCAGGTCACCCTGAACCTTGGTCTTGAGATCTTCAGCTTCCTTTGCAGCAGCAGCTACAATGGCAGCAGCCTCAGCCTTTGCCTTGGCTACGATCTCATCAGCCTGAACCTTTGCCTTGGCGAGAATTTCCTCACCTTCCTGTTTTCCTTTTGACAGGCCTTCATTGTAAAGCTTGTCTGTCAGTTCTTGCAATTTGTTCTGCATGATATGTTTATTATGTGTTTTGGTTATTATTTTTTATCTAAACATGCAAATCTACTAATAAATTATAAAGCAACCAATCTATTTGGAATAGAATTTCACTTAGTTATCAACAATTTCAATTCCTTTTTCTGCTCTGTCATCTAAGCTGTTCATTCTCAGTTGTTTACGAAAAGGCGATTCCCCTGCGCAGGGGAATCGCCTTTTCGTAAAGCGTTGATGGTGAGCGTGTTGAGTGTCAGAAGCAACTGCGGAGAATCTGCACGATGTTTCCCGATTTGCCCATCGTGTAGAAATGTACTGCCGGGACTCCGTGTCTGAGCAGGTCCTTGCACTGCATTTCGCACCATTCTGTTCCAATCTGATAGACGGCATCTTTATCAGATTTGGATTTCTCGATTTCCTGAGTAAGTTCGATCGGAATGTCCAGCGAGAAGGATTCCGGCAGCATGCTGACCTGACGTGCTGTGGAAAGCGGCTTGAGTCCGGGTATTATCGGTACTGTGATGCCTGCTGCCCGGCACTTCTGAACGAAATCGTAATATACCTGGTTGTCAAAGAACATCTGGGTTATGATGTAGTCTGCTCCGGCATCCACCTTCTTCTTGAGGTTTGCGATGTCCGTCTCTATGTTGGCTGCCTCAAAATGCTTTTCCGGATACGCTCCGACTCCTATGCAGAAGTATCTTCCGTTGTCATCAGTCTTTCTGTTTCTTCTGTACCCGGCGCTTCCCTGGTATGCCCTGATCCCTTCCACGAGTTCGCTGGCATATCTGTATCCACCAGGAGTAGGTGTGAACCGCTTTTCTCCTGTCATGCTGTCACCTCTAAGTGCGACGATATTGTTGATTCCGAGAAATTCGAGGTTGTCGAGCCTGCTTTCGATCTCCTCCCGGGTATTGCCGCCGCATATAAGGTGTGGTACGGTTTCGACGTCATATCTCGACATGATGGCAGCGCAGACTGTTGTCTCGCTTATACGGTTTCTCAGAAGATGGCGACTGAATGATCCGTCCGGCTCTTCACGATACTCGAACTCATCCCTGTGACTTGTCACATTGATATATTTGGGGCTGAACTCCATGAATGGTGCGATGCTCTCAAGAAGTTCGTGTTTGGTTATACCTCTGAGCGGAGGTACTATCTCTATTGAAGGGTAGGCCTTTGTACTGGTTGCCAGTATTTCCGATACTTTCATGATAGATAATTATTTAAGAAGATGTCCCAGGAAACGTCGTGCCTTGTCTGGGTCCATGTCTCTTTGTGATGAGTATTCGTCGTGTTGTTTCTGACTGATTTTACGGATTTCAGGATAGCATGCCTCAGGATGCATGAATATCAGTCCGCATATACTTGATTCCGGTGTCATTGCATAGCTTTCTGTCAGTTCTATGCCGAGCCCATGACTGCCATGACAATGCCCGCACGAGCATGTTTCCTCGGAAAAATGTACATGTCCGCACAGAATCTTCAGTATGTCGCCTTTAAGCGTATGGTCCGGACAACTTGAGTAACCTGCTGCCGGTTTTATGAGCTTGCTTCCTGGCGATGCTATCTTAGTGTCGAGCCATGCTGAAGCAGCTTCTGCAATTGTCATTCTTACAGTCCTGCCTATCATGTCTTCATATGCATTCGAACATGCCGGACAGCTGCATCCTTGCACATGAGCTTTGCTCTTCTTATGTACGCTGACTGCGAACATTCCGAAAACCGACTTTCTTCCCGAATCTGCAGGTATTACGAAGTCGCTCAATGACATGCATTTGCCGTTTTCCTGCCTCATTGTAGGCAACTCTGCCTCCTGCCCGTCAACATCAAAATTAATTATGCCCATGTCTGAATTTCCATCAAAGAACCGCGCCGTGAGCATGATCCTGAAATCTTCCATGGCAATCTCGTCTTCTGCATCCCTGCGAAGCTGCATCAGTTCCATTGCCTCGGGAACGGCGCTTCCGTATTTTACGCCCCAGATGGCATAGAACATCTTCCAGTCAAAGAACGGAAGAACTTCTGCCGCAGAAATTTCAGATACAGGTATGTCGGCAGGGGAGTCTGTCAGGTAGCTTTCGTATGGAAAATGTGGCTTTTTCTCTGCCTCTTCTCCGTTCTTCTGTCCTTTTTCATACATGCTGCGCAGCTTCTCCTGCTCCTGATGCTGCTCTATTTCAAATGTTTCCCTGTCCATAATGAACTTCTTTGCCATGACTGCAGCAGCAGATGCGTCCGGCCCATAAAATACATGACCATATAGTGGCGCAAGCTTTACAGCAGTATGTATTGCCGATGTCGTGGCGCCTCCGATGAAAAGTGGTGTATTCATTCCACGTGAAGCCATTTCCCGGCAAATCTCCTCCATCTGGAATAGTGAAGGCGTGATAAGTCCGCTTACTGCAACTATTTCTGCTCCAATCTTTTGCGCTTCATCAAGAATAGTCTCCTTGTCAACCATGACTCCCAGATCGTGTACGTCAAATCCATTACATGTGAGCACTATGCCTGTGATGTTCTTTCCGATGTCATGAACATCTCCCTTGACTGTAGCGAGCACAACTGCCGGGCGTCTTGCAGCTTTGTTCTCCTGATCTTGTCCGGCTTCCATATATGGCTCCAGAAGGCTTACTGCGTCTCTCATTACTTTTGCCGATTTCACCACTTGTGGCAGGAACATCTTGCCGTCTCCAAACAATTTTCCGACAGCTTCCATACCTGCCATAAGAGGACCTTCTATAATGCTCACAGCGCTGCCATATTTGGCGACGGCCTCACTTATCAGACTCTCAAGGTCGGCAGCCTGTCCTTTTATCAAGGCATTTTTCAGACCTGTATCGACATCCTCCACCATGTTCCCGCCTTTTACTTCATTTGCAGCCTGAAAAGTAGTCTCCTTCATTGAGGCAGCCTTCTCGATAAGTCTCTCTGTCGCTCCGGCGTCCCTGTTGAATATCACATCTTCAACGCATTTTAGAAGTTCGGGTTCTATGTCGTCATATACCTGCAGCATGGACGGGTTTACAATCGCCATATCAAGCCCGGCTTTTACAGCATGATACAGGAATGCCGAATGCATAGCCTCACGTACGGCATTGTTGCCTCTGAAAGCAAATGACAGATTGGACACGCCTCCGGATGTAAGAGCTCCAGGAAGATTCTCCTTTATCCAGCTGACCGCTTTTAGAAAGTCCACGGCATAAAGTGTATGCTCCTCTATGCCCGTACCTATCGACAGGATATTTGCATCGAATATTATGTCGGACGGACATATTCCTGCTTCTTCAGTCAGCAGCCTGTATGCTCTTTTGCATATATCGATCTTTCTGTCGTAAGTGGTAGCCTGACCATCTTCGTCAAATGCCATTACGACTATTGCTGCTCCGTATGACCTGATGATCCTTGCCTTTTCCACAAATGCTTTCTCTCCTTCCTTCAGGCTTATCGAGTTGACTATACATTTGCCCTGCGCATTCTGCAGTCCTGCAATTATAGTCTCCCAATGCGATGAGTCTATCATCAGGGCGGCCTTGGCTACAGCCGGGTCATTCGATATATATCTGACAAATCTCTGCATTTCCCTGGCACTGTCAAGCATCGCGTCATCCATGTTGATGTCAATGACACGTGCTCCGTCCTCTATCTGTCTTGCTGCAATCTGCAGGGCTTCTTCATATTTCCCTTCCGAAATCAGTCGTGCGAATTTCCTTGATCCGGCAACATTTGTCCTCTCTCCGATATTAGTGAAATTGCTGGTCCTTATATCGACTCTCACAGCTTCCAGACCGCTGACAGTCAACGGACTGTCTGAATCGTCGCATATTCTTCCCGGAGGTAAGCCAGATACGGCCTCACTGATGGCATGTATGTGCTCCGGAGTGGTTCCGCAGCATCCACCGACTATATTCAGCAGACCCCGTGCCGCCATTTCACGAACCTGTGCTGCCATTTCAGTAGGCTTCTGGTCATATCCTCCCATCTCGTTAGGCAGACCTGCATTAGGATAACATATTATTCCGCTCCTGTTCCATGATGCAATGTCCTCTATAAGAGGCATCAGTTCCGCAGCTCCCAGTGAACAGTTCAGACCGAATGCAATAGGGAAGAAGTGCCTTACGGAAGTATAGAACGCTTCCAAGGTCTGACCCGTAAGAGTCCTTCCGCTCCTGTCTCCTACTGAAACGGATATGATGACAGGAATATCCGCAACGTCTGCCAATGCAGCCTTGACATTCAGAGCATCAAAGCAGGTTTCTACGAGAATCAGGTCAACTCCTCCACGGATCAATGCTGATGTCTGCTCTCTGTAGGACTCTCTCATCTGCTCGAATGAATACGCTCTGAACGAAGGATCGGAAACATCCGGAGACAGCGACAGGGATTTTGAGGTGGGACCGACGCTGCCTGCCACCCATACCTTTCTGTCTGCATTGTCAGCGGCTTTCCTGGCAATACGTGCTCCTTCATATGCCATCTGTGCAGCATATTCTTCACATCCGTATTCTGCCTGCGAAATCCTGTTTGCGCTGAAAGTATTAGTCTCGATAATGTCTGCTCCTGCTGCGATATACTCCTTGTGAATTGACTCGATCACCTCCGGGCGAGTGAGATTGAGACATTCATTGTTGCCCTTCAACTCCTTGCTGCAGCCGGCAAAGAACTCACCACGATAATCGTCTTCAGTGAGTCCGAACTTCTGGATCATTGTGCCCATGGCACCGTCCAGAATCAAAATTCTATCTTCTAAGTCAATCATTGTCATATAGGGAAATTATCCGAGGAAGCTCAGCAGGATACCCGCTGCCACAGCAGAGCCGATCACGCCGGCAACGTTTGGTGCCATCGCATGCATGAGCAGATGATTGCTCTTGTCAAATTCTCGTCCTACATTCTGGGAAACTCTTGCAGAATCAGGTACAGCAGACACTCCTGCATTTCCGATCAGAGGATTTATCTTGTTTTCCTCGCTGCAGAAAAGATTCATGATCTTTGCAAAGAGCACTCCGCAGAACGTTGCAACTGCGAATGATACAAGTCCGAGGACGAAGATCTTTACTGAAATATGTCTGAGGAATACATTCGCCTGAGTGGAAGCTCCTACGGTAAGACCGATGAGTATCGTGACCACATCAATGAGCGGCCCTCTCGCGGTATCAGCCAGACGTTTTGTCACTCCGCATTCCTTAAGCAGGTTTCCGAAGAACAACATGCCAAGAAGCGGCAGCGCTGAAGGTACGACAAATGCTGTCAATATGAATCCTGCTATCGGGAATATAAGTTTTTCTCTACGGCTTACCATTCTAGCCGGCTTCATGCGTATCAGTCTTTCCTTTTTTGTTGTGAGCATCAGCATTATAGGACGCTGGATGACCGGTACCAGGGCCATATATGAATATGCTGAAACAGCAATCGGACCCACAAGATGAGGAGCAAGCTTGGATGAAAGGAATATTGCAGTGGGGCCGTCAGCACCTCCGATAATACCTATGGCACCCGCTTCTTCAGGCGTGAATCCCAGATGTAAGGCTATGGCATAGGCTCCGAAAATTCCAGCCTGTGCAGCTGCACCGATGAGCATCAGCCTTGGCTGCGATATAAGGGCGGAGAAGTCTGTCATTGCTCCTATTCCGAGGAATATGAGAGGCGGATACCACCCTTTCAGGACTCCCTGATACAGGATGTTCATTACGGACCCTTCCTCGTAAATACCTATCTGATAGCCTTCTGCAAACGGAATGTTGCCAATGATTATACCGAAGCCGATCGGGACAAGCAGCATGGGCTCCCAATCCTTCTTCACAGCAAGAACTATGAACAGGATACCTATGGCAATCATTATAAGATGCTGCCATGACATATTGGCAAATCCTGTGAATGACAGAAACTGCCTTATGCTTTCTGCTATTATATTCATTCGATACTCAGTATTTCGCTACCCTCCATGACAGAGTCGCCTTGTGAAACATGAATCTTTGTTACAGTACCGTTCTGCTCGGCTTCAATCGTGTTCTCCATTTTCATGGCCTCAAGAACGGCCACGGGATCTCCAGCCTTGACAATGTCTCCCTCCTTGACAGATATTTTCAGGATCGTTCCCGGAAGTGGAGACCTTACTGTGCCGTCATTGGATGCAGTTGCCTTGTTCTGCTGAGGTGTATTCTCGTCTTCAACCACCTGTGCATTGATTCTTGTTCCCCTGTCTATTGTCTTCTGGGCAGAAGTGCTTTTTCTGTTTATTGTTATTACATAGCTTTCCTGGTCATGATGTTCGTTACCGGAAGAGTTCAGGTTGTCCTCCACTACGAAATGTCCGTCCTTTGTCTTTACAAACCAACGCTTTACTATGGCTCCGGTAAGTTCATATGCAATGTATAGTATGGTCAGTACGATGAATACGATCGCTATTGAGACTATGGAGATTATGACTCCGTGCGGGTCTCTTTCAGCAATATCAGCGACTTTTTCTGCTGCATCCGCGGATGCAAGTAGTGTGTAAAGATGCATCATAACGGCAGATTGTCATGTTTCTTCCAAGGTGATTCAACTTTCTTTCCATCAAGCTGCTCAAGTGCCCTGATTACACGGAACCTTGTGTTTCGAGGCTCGATGATATCGTCGATATACCCGTATTCTGCAGCGCTGTAAGGATTGCAGAATTTACGGTTGTATTCTTCCTTTCTCTGGTCGGATGCTTTCTTTCGCTCCTGAGGATCTGTTATGGCTTTAAGCTCCTTTGAATACAGTACATCTACAGCTCCTTCCGCACCCATTACCGCTATGTTAGCTGATGGCCATGCATAGTTGATATCTCCACGTAACTGTTTGCAGCTCATGGTGATATGTGCTCCACCATAGGATTTTCTGAGTGTTACTGTCACCTTCGGTACAGTAGCTTCTCCGAATGCGTACAGCAGCTTGGCTCCGTTTGAGATGATGCCGCCATGTTCCTGCTGGGTGCCGCATAGGAAACCGGGAACATCCACCAGAGTCACAAGCGGAATGTTGAAGGCGTCGCAGAATCTTACAAATCTTGCAGCCTTTCTGGATGCGTTGATGTCCAGGGCTCCTGCCAGGGTCTTAGGCTGATTTGCCACTACACCCACCGATCGCCCGTTCATGTGGGCGAAACCGATAATTATGTTCTTTGCCCAACTCCTCTGCACCTCAAGGAATTTTCCGTCATCAACAATGCTTCCAATTACCTCGTACATGTCGTAGGCCTGATTCGGATTGTCCGGGATTATATCGTTCAGAGTATCATCAACTCTGCCAGCAGGGTCGGCAGTTTCGATAAAAGGAGCTGTTTCCCTGTTGTTGGATGGCATGAAACTCAGAAGTGCCTTGATCTTCTCGATTCCCTCCTGCTCAGATTCTACTGCGAAATGTGCCACACCGCTCTTTCTTGTGTGTACGTTGGCACCTCCAAGCTGTTCCTGTGTTACGTTTTCGCCGGTCACCGTCTTTACGACTCCAGGTCCTGTGAGGAACATATATGATGTGTCCTTGATCATTATTGTGAAGTCCGTAAGGGCAGGGGAATAGACAGCACCACCTGCGCATGGACCGAAGATTCCGGATATCTGAGGAATCACTCCTGAGGCAAGGATGTTTCTTTCGAAGATCTCGCCATATCCTGCCAGCGAGCATATGCCTTCCTGTATTCTGGCCCCACCGGAGTCATTAAGAGCGATGAATGGAGCTCCGACCCTTACAGCCATGTCCATGACCTTGCATATCTTTCCAGCCATTGTCTCCGACATCGATCCTCCGGTAACAGTGAAGTCCTGTGCAGCTACATATACAAGCCTGCCGTCGATAGTTCCCATGCCTGTAACGACGCCATCTCCGTCGAAACGTGTATTTTCCATTCCGAAATTGGTGCATCTATGTCTTACAAACATATCGAACTCTTCAAAACTGCCGTTGTCGAGCAGCAGATCAATCCTTTCTCTTGCAGTCAGCTTACCTTTTGCGTGCTGTGCCTCGATTCTCTTCTGCCCGCCACCCTGCCTTGCTGTCTTGCGGCGGTCCACCAATTCCTTTATCTTCTGATTGCTCATAGCGATTTCATATATTCAAAACAAACAAAGATAATAATTTCTTGCCAATACAAGTGATTAAAACAAAAAAATCCGATAGCCGTCAGACTATCGGATTAAAAATATCGTCAATAGGATTATTACGGCTGCATCGTAGTATATACGTTCTGCACGTCGTCATCTTCCTCGATGCGCTCGATAAGCTTCTCTACGTCAGCCTTTGCATCACCCTCAAGTACCTTGAGTTCAACGTTAGGGAGACGGGTGAATTCTGCAGCAACCAGCTCGTATCCGTTTTCCTCAATCCATTTCTGGATAGCGTTGAATGCAGTGAACTCACCATAGAGTACAATCTCCATTTCCTCGTTCTCGTTTTCCTCTTCGAAGATCTCCTCTACGCCATAGTCGATAAGTTCAAGCTCAAGCTCCTCGAGGTCGTATGGGTTTGCGCTCTTCATGCGGAACATGCACTTGCGGTCGAACATGTAGTCAACGCTTCCTGATGTGCCGAGTGATCCACCGCTCTTTGTGAAATATGAACGTACGTTAGCCACAGTACGGTTGTTGTTGTCTGTAGCAGCCTCGACGAGAACAGCGATTCCGTGAGGACCGTATCCCTCGAATACTACCTCCTTGTAGTCTGCCTGATCCTTGTCAGTAGCTCTCTTGATTGCGCGCTCGATGTTGTCCTTTGGCATGTTCTCGCTACGTGCAGTCTGGATAAGTGCACGCAGACGCGGGTTGCCTGTAACATCCGGACCACCCTGCTTTACAGCGATGGTGATTTCCTTGCCTATCTTTGTGAAGACGCGGGCCATGTGACCCCATCTCTTGAATTTTCTTTCCTTTCTGAATTCAAATGCTCTTCCCATAGTAAATCTGAATAAAATGGTACTTTCTTCGTTGTCCTGCTCTGCCTTGAAATTCCTCATTTTATTCAAATTTACAAGGACAGAGGATTACTGTGGTTCCTATTTGTTCTGGATTCTGCCGATATATTTGTCGATATCGTAACCCTCCATTGACTGAGGATACTGGTCCTTGATAGTCTCGTAGAAACCGAGAGCCTTCTCGTTCTCGCCGAGCTTCTCAGCTGTCAGACCAGCCTTGAGAAGATAACCGGCAGCAAACATGTTGTCAGCAATCTTTGCAGCTTCCTCGAAATATCCGAGAGCCTTTGCATAGTCCTCGAGACCTACATAAGCGTCACCGATGCATGCGGTAGCACGAGCCTTGAGGATTGCATCCTTGCCTTTGTAAGACTGGAGATACTTGATAGCGAGGTCCCAGTTGCCGAGCTGAAGCTCACATACACCTGCGTAGAAGTAAACAGCCTTGCCAGCCTTTGCACCATACTCGTCGATGATCTGAGCGAAGCCAAGAGCGTTGCCGTCTCCGTTGAGTGCGAGCTCGTAGTCAGCAGTGCGGAAGTTACTCTCTGCAATGGCCATCTGACCCTGAGCCTCTACTACAGCCGGCTGATAAGCGAACTTGTACCAGCAGAATACTCCGGCTGCAACCACTACAAGAGCAGCGAGGATTCCACCCATCAGCTTGCCGTTCTCATTGAAGAATTTTTCTGTCTTTGAAACCGCCTCAACTACTGCCTCAGCGTTCTCATTTTTGATTTCCTTTGCCATATCTTTAAGTTTTTTGTTATTTCTTATGTATACATTTCGCAAACAGCCCGCAAATTTAGAAAAAAATGTCCAAAATCCCAACCCTTGGTCAACTATATTCTTTCAACATCTTTTCAACCGTTCAACTTAGATGCAGTTTTCCATAGGTATATCAAAACAAATTTTTATATTTGCGAAGATATAGTGACGATGATATGCCCATATTAGAAAAACTGGTCGTTTCAGATTTCAGAAACATTGCACTTCAGGAAATTGAGTTTTCTCCCAATGTCAACTGCATAAGCGGTAACAACGGTGAGGGGAAGACCAATCTGCTGGACGCTATCTACTATATGTCGATGACCAAGAGCGCATTCTCATCTTCTGACAGATATGCTCTCAGACATGGTGCGGAGGAATTCGCATTATCAGGAACATATCTTATGGAGAATGGCACCAGAAGCCGTTTTGCGATGAAGATGACTTCAAAAGGCGACAAGAAGGTTGTGCGTGACGACAAGGCATATCAGAAGATTTCGGAACATATAGGCCTGCTTCCTGTAGTTATGGTCTCTCCGGCAGATGTCTCCATGGTCAGCGAGTCTGGTGAGGAACGCAGAAGGTTTGTCAATGCTGTCCTGTCTCAGATGTCCAGGGAATATATGGCTGCCATGCAGCAGTATAACAGATTTCTGATGCAGCGTAACCGTATGCTGAAGGATATGAATCCCGACAGGTCTCTTCTGGAAGTGATAGATATGAGGATGGCAGCTGTTGCAGCTCCTGTCCATAGGGCAAGAAAGGAATTCGTTGAAAATCTGAAACCGATAGTATCAGAATATTACAAGGCGGTTTCCGGTGATTCGGAGCAGGTTGATATCGAGTATGAATCTCAGTTGAATGACACTTCTCTTGAAGATCTTCTATCACGTTCATACGAAAAGGACTGCATATTGAAACATACCTCTGCTGGAATCCACAGGGATGATTTCATTTTTACCATGAACGGCCATCCGATAAGGCGATATGGCTCACAGGGACAGCAGAAGTCGTTTCTTGTCTCTCTGAAGTTCGCCCAATATGAAATCATGAAGAATAATTACGGATTCCCGCCGATTCTTCTTCTCGATGATGTCTTTGACAAACTCGACATGGGGAGAATATCCAATCTTCTTCAGATGGTGGCAAGCAATGACTTCGGTCAGATATTCATAACGGACAGCAATAAGGTCCGGATGTCGGGTATAGTGGACGGACTCACAAAGGACAGGGCTTATTTTGAAACATCAGCCGGTACATTTACAAAGCAGTGACATGGCATACGATAATAACGACAACAGATTGAGACGGAAGGAGGCGGTCGGTATGGAACAGCTTGTCCAGGATTTCATCCGTGAGATGAAGATTACCTCGGGGGTCAACCGCCAGCGGGCAGTAGAGGCATGGAATGCAGTTTCAGGAGCTGCCGGCTATACATTGGACGTATATTTGGATAAGGGAATATTGTATGTCACCCTCGGGTCTTCTCTGGCTCGCAATCAGTTGTATTTCCAGAGGGACGTACTTGTAAGGAAGGTGAATGAGTTTCTTGAAAATGACAGTCTTTTCGTAAAAGGAAACGGACCGGCTGTCAGAAATATAGTGTTGAAATGATATGAAGATAGTAGCAGATAAGCACATACCTTTTCTGGAAGGCGTTTTCGAGCCTTATGCGGAAGTTGTATATATAGACGGACGTGCAATCAATCACGATGATATTGTAGATGCTGATGCACTGATCATCAGGACGCGTACTATATGCAATGCGGACCTTCTTGACGGAACTAAGGTAAGAATGATAGCAACGGCTACCATAGGTATGGATCATATAGACCTTGATTATTGCAGGGAACATGGAATCGAGGTGCATAATGCCGAGGGATGTAATGCTGGAGGAGTTCTGCAGTATGTGTTCTCGGCATTGTATGGTGTTGCGGCAAGAAAGGGAATAAAGCTGGATGATGCTACAATAGGTATCGTAGGCGTCGGACATGTTGGTAAAAAGGTGGAGGAGATGGCGAGACATCTGGGCTTCAAAGTCCTTCTGTGCGATCCTCCGAGGGCTGCAGCGGAAGGTGGTGACGGTTTCTGCTCGTTGGAATTTCTTCTTGCCAATTCACAAGTGGTGACTATGCATGTACCTCTGGATGAAACTACACGAGGTATGGCAGATGAGGATTTCTTCATGCTTATGCCTCCGGGATCCATTTTCATAAATGCGGCAAGAGGAGAGGTGCTTGATGATGAGGCTCTGATCCAGGCTATACCGAAGCTCGGGGCGGTTGTGATCGATACATGGAATCATGAACCCGATGTTAACAGGGATCTTTTGGAAATGGTAGATATCGCTACTCCCCACATAGCGGGATATTCATATCAGGGTAAACAGAACGCTACCGCTTCGGCAGTGCAGTCAGTCGCAAGACATTTCGGGATAGAACAGCTGTATGATTATTATCCCGAGGCTGATATCCCGGATCATGATCCTATCCGTCTGGATCTCGGCGGCAAGACTCATGGAGAGAGAGCTGCTGTATTTCAATATAATTATCCTATATTTACCGATGATTTCCGTTTCAGGATGGAACCTGAAAACTTTGAGAGACTTCGGTCTGAATACAAGTACAGAAGAGAAATATACATTTAATAAACCATATGATTATGTTCACTAACGAAGACATTAAACAGATTGAGCAGAGAGGATCTTCTGTTCAGACAGTTCAGGATCAGGTGGAGCGTTTCAAGAAGGGCTTCCCATGGCTTAAGATTGTGGCTCCGGCTACTCCGCAGAAGGGTATCCAGGTGCTCGATGCAGAGGGTGTGGCGGCAGCTGCAAGTTATTATGAAGGTGCTGCCATCAATGGCAAATGCAAGTTCGTACCTGCTTCAGGTGCAGCTTCACGTATGTTCAAGGACCTTTTCAGCGGTCTTGACGCCTTGAAGGAGGGAAAGGAACTGGCGGATGATGCTCCGGCTGCAAAATTTGTTGATAAGATTGCGGATTTCGCATTCTATACACCTGAGCTTTTCGGAGAGCAGTCTTGCAAATGTCCTGAATACAGAAAGGATGTCCTTGCAAAGACTCTTACTGACGAGGGACTCGGTTACGGTGCCAAGCCTAAGGGCGTTCTCAAGTTCCATAAATATACGGACGGCGAGATTCGTACTGCATTTGCAGAGCACCTTGTAGAGGCTCAGAACTATATGAGAAACAGCGACGGTACTGCAAATCTTGTGGTTACCATCTCTCCTGAACATCAGCAGCTTTTTGAAGAGGCTTACGCTGAGGTAAAGGAAGCATATGAAGCAAAATACGGAGTGAAATACAATATCGAATTCACATTCCAGGACAAGGCTACTGATACAGTGGCTGTAGATGTGGATAACAAGCCGTTCCGTACAGAGACTGATTCTCTTCTTTTCCGTCCGGCAGGTCATGGCGCCCTTATCTACAATCTCAACAAACTTCAGGAAGAAGTGGTGTCGATCAAGAATATCGACAACGTGGCCAATGAACGACTCCTTCCAGAGACAGCGACATGGAAGAAGGTACTTCTCGGCAAGGCGCTGAAACTTAGAGATGATATATACGGATATCTCCGTCAGCTTGATGCATGCGAGGATGTATGCTCGGATGAGTGCAAGGCTCTTTGCGATGATATCGAGGCCTTTCTTTCAGAAACCCTCTGCATTGAAATGCCGGCTGCTGCCGACTGCAAGGCAAGGGTTGAGGCTCTCCGCGCAAAACTTAACCGTCCGATCCGTGTTGCTGGAATGGTGAAGAATCAGGGTGAGCCTGGTGGCGGTCCTTTCATCATTGCAGAGAAAGATGGCTCGACTTCACTTCAGGTTCTCGAAAGCGTACAGATCAACATGTCTGACGAGCATGCCAAGAATGCACTTGCGAGCGCAACTCACTTCAATCCGGTAGATATCGTATGCTGTCTGCATGATTATAAAGGACAGAGTTTCGACCTTCTCAAATATGTAGATGAGGATGCAGGATTCATCTCGTCAAAGAGTTATCAGGGACGTGAACTCAAGGCTCTTGAACTTCCTGGCCTCTGGAACGGTGCAATGAGCAACTGGAACACCCTTTTTGTTGAGGTTCCGCTTGCGACATTCAATCCTGTGAAGGTGGTTCTTGACCTTTTGAGACCGGCTCATCAGAACTAAGACAGTACTTTATGTCTGATACCGATCCCTGCTGCGTAGTCATCCGTGGCAGGGATTGTTGCAGATACCACCTCGCTTGCTATTATAAGCTTCTTCATTTCAGCCTTATGTACGTTCAACGCTTCCTTCAGCCTCCCGACAATCCTCGGAAACTGTCTTTTGAAGTCTCTCATATTGTCGCAGATGAACTCTCCGCTGAACATGATGTTGGTCATGTCGTCCAATATCACAGGCTTTATCACATAGGTCTTCAGCATCATCATGTTGGATGCTTCCAGAAACAGGTCATATGAATCTTCGTCGATCGAGAAGAACAGTCTTACTGAAACGATGTCCTCATTGTATTCGACTACCGCAATATTGTCGTCAATGTCAAATTGTATATGTGTTTGCTCATATACCGGGTAGTATCCGTTCTCCATCATGTGTCTGAATATGTTCCTTAGCTGCTGAGACCTGTTTTTCATCGTTTTCATTTTTATGATTATTCTATTCCTTTCTGCACATTTTTTGGCAAAAGCATATACTATGCCAATAAATTTATTATATTTGGAGGGATTTACTTAGGATTATGAAGAACGTCATATTGCCTGATATAGGTCAGCAGAGCCTCTCGTATTATCTTGCCGTCGAGGAACAGGTGGCAAGACAGATTGACGACGATGCATTCTTTGTGTGGCAGTCGGATCCTACGGTGATAATCGGCCGTAATCAGGTCCTTGAGGCCGAGGTAAACATAGAATATTGCAGAGATCACAATATCGAGATCGTACGTCGCAAGAGCGGGGGAGGCTGTGTGTATTCGGATAAAGGCAATATCATGATTTCATATATATCCCGAAGGGGAGATGTGTCGGCGGTCTTTGACAGATATTTGTCTGCATTGACTGCTTGTCTGTGTTCCTTGGGACTTGATGCCGTACGGTCGGATCGGAACGATGTGCTTGTCGGTGGCATGAAAGTAAGCGGAAATGCATTTCATCAGCTTCCGGATAGGAGCATAGTACATGGGACTCTGCTCTTTTCCACTGATTTCGATGTATTGGAACAGGCTATCAGACCTCCTGTGGAAAAACTTGTAAGGCACGGCATCCGCTCAGTCAGGCAGAGGGTGGCGAATCTGTCTGATTTCCTGCCTTCCGACTGGAATGTGGAGAGGCTGAAACAATATCTTGTAGATTATTTTACCGATGATTCAATAACACTATAACTATGGAAGAAAACCTTTTGAAAACCTGTCTGTATGACAAACATGTTGCTCTCGGAGCTCTGATGAGCCCGTTCGGAGGATTCATGATGCCTATACAGTATTCATCTATCACAGAAGAACACAATGCAGTGAGGAATGCTGCAGGAGTCTTTGATGTTTCGCATATGGGTGAGATATTCATTTTTGGACCTGATGCCGAAAAGTTTGTAAATCATGTATTTACCAATAATGTTACCGGTATGCCGTCAGGAAAGATCCTTTACGGAATGCTGCTTTATCCGAACGGAACAGTAGTGGATGACCTTCTTGTATATAAGGAATTCGAGCCTAACAGATATCTGCTTGTTGTGAATGCATCGAATATCGCTAAGGATTATGAGTGGCTCTGCGCTCAGGCAGAGGGATTTGAGGTGGATATCATAAATGATTCTGATGATTGGGCGGAAATTGCCGTTCAGGGACCTCTGGCTGAGAAGTTTTTGGTTGAGACATTGGGCTTTGCCAAGGCGGCAGATCTGTCGTTCTATACATATTGTGAGTATGAAAGGGTGTGTGATAACCATCAGCATAGACTTATCATAAGCCGTACAGGATATACTGGAGAGGATGGCTTCGAGATATACTGCTGTCCGGATGCCGTGAACGAGATGTGGGATAAACTTCTTGCTGCCGGTGTCGTTCCATGTGGTCTGGGATGTCGTGACACGCTTCGTTTTGAAGCAGGACTCCCGCTTTACGGACATGAACTCAGCGACAGCATCACTCCGTTGGAGGCCGGTCTGGGTATCTTTGTCAAGGCAAAGGATAAGGAGGAGTTCATCGGCAGGGATGCAATTCTTGCTCAGAAAGAGGCTGGGCTGACCAGAAAGATTGTAGGTATTGAACTGCAGGACAAGGCTATTCCTCGTGCGGGATATCCGGTTGAGGTGGATGGTGTACAGGTAGGTGAGGTTACTACAGGCTACCGCTCGATTTCGACTGACAGAAGCGTATGTATGGCTATGGTTGACAAGGCATATACGGAGCTCGGCTCTCAGGTGCAGATACGCATCCGCAAGAAGGTGTTCCCTGGTATTGTAACTAAAAAGCGTTTTTACGAAACTAACTACAAAAAATAATAACATCATGTCAAAAGTAATTGAAGGACTCCTTTATAGCGAGTCACACGAATGGGTAAAAGTTGAGGACGGAATAGCTGTCATCGGTATTACAGATTTCGCTCAGCATGAAATGGGTGACCTTTCATATGTGGATATGCCGGAAGTGGACGATGAACTCACAAAAGGTGAAGAGTTCGGAGCGGTGGAAAGTGTGAAGGCTGCAAGTGACCTTTTTTCTCCTGTTTCAGGAACTGTCGTGGAGATCAACGAGGCTCTCGAAGATGCTCCTGAACTTCTCAACGAAGATGCATTTGCAAACTGGATCATCAAGGTGCAGATGAGTGATGAGTCTGAGCTTGAGGAACTTATGGATGCTGCTGCATATCAGGCAATCTGTAAATAACGGCGATTATGGCATTTTCATACTTCCCTCATACGGAAGATGATATAAAGTCCATGCTTGAAAGAATCGGAGTAGAATCTCTTGAAGATCTTTACTCCGATGTCCCGCAGGACGTCATCTACCGTAAGGAATACGACCTGCCCGATGCGATGTCTGAGCACCAGGTGCGTCAGTATTTTGATTTTCTGGCTTCTCAGAACCAGAAGATGACCTGCCTTTGCGGTCTGGGAGCATATGACCATTACTCTCCGTCTGTGATTCCGTATATAACTTCACGTGCAGAATTCCTTACCGCATATACTCCATATCAGCCGGAAGTTTCTCAGGGTACGCTTCGCTATATATTTGAGTATCAGTCGATGATAGCGGAGCTTACCGGAATGGACTGTGTGAATGCTTCCATGTATGATGGCGCGACGGCAGCTGCTGAGGCAGTGATGATGTCGGTGGCATGTACGAAGAAGAAGACCCGTGTACTGCTGTCAGAGGGACTGCTTCCACAGGTCATGATGGTGGTGGAGACTTATGCCAGGTTCAACGGTATCGAGCTCGGATATATTCCATGTGCTGACGGTGCCACTTCATATGGAGCCCTGCTTGCAGAACTTGCAGTAGGCGATGTTGCTGGTGTTCTTGTGCCGGGAATCAACAAATTTGGTGTCATCGAGGATCTGACGGGCTTTGCAGATGCTGCACATGCACAGAAAGGTCTGCTGATGGTATATTCCGACCCTTCGTCTCTGGCTGTCATCAAGACTCCGGGTGAATGGGGTGCAGACATTGTTTGTGGAGACGGACAGAGTCTCGGTGTGCCTCTATGCTTCGGTGGTCCGTATGTTGGTTTCCTTGCATGTCTGAAGGATCATGTACGCAAACTTCCTGGCAGAATTGTGGGAGCTACACGTGATGTGGACGGAAAGAGAGCCTATGTGCTGACTCTTCAGGCACGCGAACAGCATATCCGTCGTGAAAAGGCGACAAGCAACATATGCTCGAATCAGTCTCTTATGGCTCTGTATGTGACTGTATATATGTCACTTATGGGTCCGGAAGGACTTCGCAGAGTAAATGAACTCAGCTATGGCGGTGCGCATTATCTGCATGACCGACTTGTGGCTACCGGCTTGTTTGAAAAGGCTTTCGATAAGCCGTTCCTCAAGGAATTTACGTTGAAATCAGTGCTGCCTGCTGCCATTCTTCAGGAGATTCTATGCTCTGAAGGCATTTTCGCCGGAGTTGAGGTGGAGGAAGGACTTGTCAACTTCTGCGTTACTGAAAAACACTCGAAAGAGGAACTGGACAGAGTCGTAGATATAATACTCTCGTTTGTCGCATCCAACGCTTCCTCCGTCATTTCGAGCGAACATAGCGAGTCGGGAAATCCATCAACCAAAGAAGAATAGCCATGAAATACTACGACAAACTGATATTTGAACTTTCAAAGGAAGGAAGACAAGGATTTTCTCTTCCGTCGGTCACATGGCCTGATTCGTTGAGTTCTCTCCCTTCTGGTCTGATGCGTGCAAAGGCTCCAGCCCTGCCTCAGGTAAGCGAACTGGATGTTGTGCGTCATTATACCAATCTGTCTCAGATGAACTTCGGAGTGGATTCGGGATTCTATCCGCTCGGCAGCTGTACGATGAAGTACAATCCTAAGATTAATGAGGAGATAGCTGCACATCCGGGGTTTGCCGGACTGCATCCTATGCAGCCGGCATATTCTGTTCAGGGTGCTCTCAGAGTTTACAAAGAGCTTTCTGCCAGTCTTTCTGCAATTACCGGAATGGCGGAGTTCACTCTTAATCCGTTTGCAGGAGCGCATGGAGAACTTACCGGCCTGATGGTTATCCGTCAGTATCATATCTCGAGAGGTGACACAAAACGTACGCGAATCATTGTTCCGGACAGTGCTCATGGTACAAATCCGGCTTCAGCAGCTGTATGTGGTCTGGATATAGTACAGGTCAAGTCAAAGTCCAACGGACTTGTTGACGTAGAGGATCTGAAACCTCTGCTTGATGATACCATTGCAGGTATCATGATGACCAATCCGAACACTCTCGGTCTTTTCGAGAAGGATATCAAGGAAATAGCTGCTCTGGTACATGAGTGCGGCGGACTTCTGTATTATGACGGAGCAAATATGAATCCTCTTGTAGGTGTCGTTCGTCCGGGTGATATGGGATTTGATGTGATGCATCTGAATCTTCATAAGACATTTTCAACGCCTCATGGTGGTGGTGGACCAGGCGCAGGTCCAGTTGGAGTTGCTGCTCATCTTGCCGCTTATCTGCCGGTACCGAGAGTCGTGGAAGATGAAGGCGGAATGCTATATGTCGAGGGATGCGAGGATTCCTGCGGTATGATTTCAGGATTCATGGGCAATTTCGGAGTGCTTCTCCGTGCCTATACCTACATACTTATGCTTGGTCGTCAGAATGTGCGCATGGTGGGTCCGCTTTCTGTGCTCGGAGCAAATTATATCAAGGAATCGCTCAAGGATTGCTACGAACTTCCTATTCCAAGTATCTGTAAGCATGAGTTTGTCTTTGATGGTCTTAAGGATAAGTCAACGGATGTGACCACCCTTGATGTTGCCAAGAGACTTCTTGATTACGGATTCCATGCTCCTACGATATATTTCCCTCTTCTGTTCCATCAGGCAATAATGATAGAGCCTACTGAGACTGAATCAAAGGAAACTCTCGACAGCTTTATCGAGATCATGAAGCACATTGCTGCTGAGGCAATTGCAGATCCGGATTCGCTCAAGACGGCTCCGCATACGACTCCGGTAAGACGTCTTGATGAGACTACTGCTGCGCGTCAGCCTGTTCTCAGGTATTCAAAAGAAGTTTGACAATATGAGAATAATTATAATCGGTGCAGGTCCCGGAGGATATGAAACTGCATTGCTGGCCGCGAAAAGGGGAGTGGAAGTGGTCCTGATAGAGTCGGGGCACGTAGGCGGAACATGTCTTAATGAAGGATGTATTCCTACGAAGTCGTTCTGCAGGAATGCTGAAGTGCTCGATACTCTGAAAGAGGCTTCTGTCTTTGGTGTCAGTGACTTGTCTTATACCTTTGATTTCTCGGCAGTACGAGACAGAAAGAATGCCGTCGTAGAGCAGCTGAGGGGCGGAGTGGAATCCTTGCTGTCCAACAAACTCATTACGCTTGTCCGTGGCAAGGCTTCCTTCAAGGATGAGCATACAGTTACAGTTACTCCGGATGTTTCTGGTATTGCTGCCTCTTCTGATGTTGCGGTTTCTGATGACACCACGCGTTCATCTGCTGACGTTTCGGGGACCGATGTGATGTTGCAGCCTGTTGACTACACAGCCGACTACATCATCATCGCCACCGGCTCCACATCAGCTTCCCTTCCGATACCCGGCGCTGATCTCCCGGGAGTCATCACCTCTAAGGAAATCCTTGACATTGAGGAAGTTCCACAGAGATTATGCATTATAGGCGGAGGGGTGATCGGACTGGAGTTTGCCTCTATCTTCAACAGCTTCGGCAGCGAAGTTACAGTAATCGAATACTGCAAGGATATCCTTCCTCGGTTCGATACAGACCTTGCCAAACGCCTCAAGCAGAGCCTCGGCAAACGCGGCATTGAGATATTTACACAGTCTCAGGTCTTGTCGATTGCTTCAGACTGTGAGGCGGTGCAGGAATTCGCTGAGCATGGTATTTCGCTTGCTGCGGCTGGACAGCTTGCTGTCACGTTCTCCCGAAAAGGTAAGGACGAGACCGTAGTTGCGGACAAGGTGCTCATGGCAGTAGGCCGTCGTCCTGCAGTCTCCTCACTGAATCTCTCTGATATCGGTATCGAGTACTCTCCTAAGGGAATTGTCGTGAATGATTCGATGCAGACAAACATTCCTCATATATATGCAGTCGGTGACATAAACGGAAAGATGATGCTCGCTCATGCGGCTACTTTCCAGGGCATTGTCGCCCTCGACCATATAATGGGCTTGACTGACGATATCGATCTTTCAGTAATGCCCGCCGCTGTGTTCACGTCTCCTGAAGCTGCTACAGTCGGCATGACCGAGGATGAATGCAAGGATAAAGGAATTCCTGTCAAATGCCTCAAGTCATTCTTCCGTGCAAACGGAAAGGCAGTGACAATGGGGGAGACTGACGGATTCTGCAAGATTGTCGTCGATCAGTCCGGCAGAATATTAGGATGCCACATGTTCGGCCCGCATTCGTCCGATATCATCCAGGAAATCACAGCCCTTATCAATTCAAAGGCTACGGTAGATGACCTCAGGAATATAATCCACACTCATCCGACTCTTACTGAAGTGCTTCAATCGGCTGTGCATCAATAAGTCCGGTTTCCTCTTCCAATATCAGGCAGTTCTTCTCTCAGAGCTGCCTGGTTTTGTCTGTTCCCCTGTAAGATAACTCAATATCTCCACACTCAGATACACAAAAATTATAACTGCGATCCACATATCTTTTCTGTTTTAAGTTTACATCGGCAAAGATATCACCTTGTTGTGCTAATACGTGGCACATGTGGAATTTCTTATCTGTCTGAGAATATTGATTGTCTGATACACAATGCTTTAGCCTATATGCCTGCTCCCCAAAGTACGCAGGCGTATAGGTTAATTTGCTGATATTCAGCGGATTGAGCTGTGGCGCTGACAAGACGCTTTCTCCGTCATTTCGACCGAGCGTCGAGAGTGGAGAAATCTGCCGACCATCATTGCGTATCAGCGGATTTTAAAATGCTCCGTGCCTCGGGGTGTAAAAACTGACACCCCGGATGAGAAGTTTTATGACGGTTTTGGTTCTTGATTATGTGAAATCTGCTTGTGATTGTTTTCTAATATTATTATATTTGCAAGTTGTATAAAATCGACTTTTGTTGCGATGTTTGGACAGTTTGTCATAAATGGTTTGATAACCGGCGTGTTGTATTCTCTACTGTCAATAGGTTTTGCTTTAGTGTACAATACAACAAAGATTTTTCATATAGCCGCTGCTGCGCTCTACGTTGTTGCTGCGTATATGTTCTGGGTTTTTTCTTCGCACTTGGGACTGCCTTTTTGGCTCGGAGGAATCATATCGGTTTCTATTACGATATTGGTAAGTGTTCTTACTGAGATCTCGGTATATCGCCCGTTGAAGATGAAGAACTCTTCTTTGAATGTGGCGATGATTGCATCAATCGGAGTAATGACGGTTCTTGTCAATCTCATAGCAATGTTTTTTGGAAATGAAACAAAGGTCATCAGTAATGAGATTATGAAGGTCTATACTTTTGGAGATGTCATTATAACCACTCCGCAGATGATGCAGTTGGTTGTGGGATCTTCTGCTCTGCTGATTTTTCTGTTTTTTATTTCAAAAACCAGTTTGGGTGTGAGACTACGTGCCATAAGTTGCGATGATTCCTTGTATTGCACTATGGGATACAGTACTGCAGGAACAAGAATTATAGTTTTTGTTATAAGCGGATTCTTCATCGCTCTTGCAAGTTGTCTGACAGTATTCGATATTGGTATGGATCCGCACATGGGTATGAATATGCTTATAAATGCAATGGTGGCAATGATTATAGGTGGAGTTGGCAGATTTGGAACATGTGTTGCCGGTGGTATTATATTAGGACTTCTTCAGTCGCTCGTTGTGTTCCAATTTGCATCCAACTGGCAGAATGCCATCACTTTTCTGGTTTTATTGATTTTCCTGTTTTTCCGTCCGCAAGGAATTGCAGGATATAAGCAGCGCACTGTCTGATGGAATATTTTCTTCATATTGTCATAATGCTCAATATCTATATCATGTTGGTGTTGAGCGCAAATCTTCCAGTAGGAATGGCAAGGCTTCTGACCTTATGTCAGGCAGCATTTTATGGAATAGGCGCATATGTAAGTGCGTATTTTCTGATGCAGTTCAATCTTCCGTTCATTGTTGTCGCATTGGCTGTCATGCTTATTACCGGGGCCTTCAGCTGGATAGTTTCTTTTGCATCAGTGAAACTTAAGAATGACTATTTCATTCTGGGAACTCTAGGATTTCAGATGATTGCATATACAGTACTTTACAACTGGACTGATGTAACTCGAGGACCATATGGCATTCCCGGCATACCTGGCATCAAGATTTTTGGCTCTTGGGAAATTTCCGGAGTATTGGCTTATGCGATCCTTACATTTGTTACGATGTGCATGGTTGTGATGTTCTTCCATCTGATAAAGACATCCCCTTACGGACGACTTCTGAAGGCGATGCGCAGTGATGAACTTTCAGTGCAGTCTGTTGGTAGAAATACTGTTGTGGCAAGATCATGGGCATTCTTCCTTTCTGCAGCCATATCCGGTCTTGCCGGTCTTTTCTATGCCTCTTATGTCAGTTATATAGATCCTACAAGTTTCACTCTGGATGAGAGTATTTTCATTATAAGTGCCTTGTTTATAGGAGGTGTCGGTAATATCAGAGGTCCGGTTCTCGGAGCTGCCTTTGTTGTACTCCTTCCTGAAGTTTTGCGATTCGTTGGTCTGCCTGATGCTATCGCAGCAAATATGATACAGATCATTTATGGTTTGTCTTTGGTTCTGGTAATGTACTTCCGTCCTCAGGGGCTGATGGGAGAAAAAACGGCCAATTGATATGATACTTCAACTGAAAGATATTAGGATTAGTTTTACGAATGCCCGTAGTGAGGTGTTCAATCTGCTCAATGGAGTGAATCTTGAAGTTCCTAGAGGCAAGATCACAGCACTTGTCGGGGGAAATGGAACAGGTAAGACAACCCTTTTCAATATAATATCTGGATTTCAGCAGGATTTTGACGGTCAGGTTATTCTGGACGGAAAACGACTGAATGGCATTGCGCCTCATAGGATATCTCTTATGGGAATCGGACGTCTTTTTCAAGGAAGACAGCTTATGCCGGATCTTACCTTGATGGAAAATATGAAGATTGCCTCAGATGACAAGACCGGAGAGTTTCCGTTCGATTCCATTTTTCGACGTAGAAAGATTGCGCAGAGTGAAAAGAATAAAGAAGAGAAGGCGATTTCTATATTGAAGCGTCTTTTTGGTGATGACAATAAATATCTTGGGATGCTTGATAGAAAGGCATCTGGTTTTTCGTATGGTGAACAGAGGCTTATTGCTCTTGCCTGTCTGCTTATGGGTAACGATTCCTTTCTTCTGCTCGATGAACCAACGGCGGGTGTTAATCCTGTATATATAGACAAGATAAGGGAAATTATCCGCAGAATGGTTGATGAAGACGGACTTACTGTACTGCTGATTGAACATAATATGCATTTTGTCAGAGATCTGGCTGATTATTGTGCTTATCTGGATGAAGGAAGGATAGTCAAAGTCGGTGATGTAAATGAGGTGCTTGATGACAAAGAAGTAAGAAACAGCTATTTAGGAGTATGACAGAAATATTGAAAATATCTTCTCTTACGGGAGGCTACGTTCCTGGTCTTAAGATTCTGAGAGGTGTCGATCTCACTCTGAAGATGGGGGAGACTTTAGGAATAATTGGTCTTAATGGTTCAGGAAAGTCCACATTGGGCAAGGCTATTATGAATCTGATACCATGGAGACTGGGACTTATTACTTTTGAAGGAAAGAATATTATGGATAAGTCAACGTCAGATCTGGCTCTCGGCGGTATTTCCATAATGCAGCAAGGGGGACGAGTCTTCAGAGAGTTGTCTGTGTGGGAAAACCTCCAGTTATCTTTCGGCCACATCAAGGATTCGTCCTATATAGATGAATTGAAGACGATAATACCACTTCTATCCATGCCTGAGAGTGAACTTCGCTCCAAGATGGCGGATAAGCTTAGCGGCGGTCAGCGACATCAACTTGCTTTGGCAATGACCCTTGCTCAACGCCCTCGTCTGCTTATCCTGGATGAACCTAGTGCAGGATTGTCTCCGAAGTCAGTGGAGAAAATGTACGAGATACTATCTCAGGTACGCGAACGCATGAACGTATCCATTATCCTCATTGAGCAGAATATCAATAAAGCCATACAGTTCTGTGACCGCAGTCTCCTTATCAGTCAAGGCATCATAGCCAAGGAGTTTGTTAATAAAGATATAAATGAAGTTGAAAGTGTAATGTTTAATAGATAATTCTATGAAAAGAGTTTCTAAATTTCTGATTGTTTTTATGTTTTTGCCTGTCTTTTTATCATGTAATTCGACGGGAACCGATAATCTTAAGATAGGTGTTATGTTGCCATTGACGGGATATGGCTCTCTCACTGGTGATCTCTTGAAGAAAGGAGTAGATCTTGCTGTAGATTCACTAAATCTCAATGAACAAAATATTGAGGTTTTATTTGATGATAATAAGACCGATGGATTGAACGGTATAACTGTTTATAAGAATTTCAAGAGACAAGGTGTTTCATTTTATATCTCAGGAGGAGCTCCTTCTACTATGGCCTTAGCTCCACTTACAAAAGGGAATAATGAAGTACTGTTTGTCTCTGCAGTCAATTCAAAAGATTTGACTAACGTTACAGACAGAGCGATACGCTTGTCTCCTACAGGTGAATCTATGGCAGCTAAACTGGCGGATTTCAATTATGATTCTCTCGGAATCCGTAAGACTGCGGTTGTATATGTCAATATAGAGATGGGAGAGGAATTTTATTTAGGATATAAGGACAGATTTGTAGAAAAAGGAGGAGAGATTGTGGCTTCTCTGGTCTATGATACTGATCAAAGAGACTTTAAGGATATTGTGAATAAAATTATTGCTGCATCTCCAGATGCATTGTATATAGTAGGAGTAGGAGAGTCTTTATCATCGCTTATACGACAAATATCCTTAAACCCAAAGTCAAATAGAATTCTTCTCACTGGTGATTTCAATTTTTCTTCTCCAGTTGTCCTTAAGGCTTTAGAACAATATCCGTCTGAAGTATATTATACTGATATTGCTGTAGATCCAGAGTTCAAGCTTTTGTACGAAAAAACATATAATGAACCGGTAAGTAGTTATGCGGCGTTCACATTCAGTATCATGCAGATTTATTCAGAAGTTTTGAAGCAGACCACAGATCCGACAGAGGTATATGCTAAAATAGCTTCTCATACCTTTAACTGTGCTATTGATTCTATTAGCTTTTCAGAGAAAGGTGAGCCTTCATTTACAATAGATTATATTAAACTTCACTAAAGATGGCTACATTTATCGAAAATCTAACTTCAGTACATGAAGGCCCCGACTGTTTAGGAAAGACAATAGATGAGAAGTTCCTGATAATGGGGCAAAAATGTCCGTTATTGCCTCATTTGATTGATATTGAGGTGCCTAGACATTGTTTTATTGCCTTGAACGTTCAAACTATGGGCAATAAGATCATACCTTTCTATAGTATAGCAAAGAATGGTAAGATTGATTCAGATTCTCTAAGAAAAGAAGTTGTAAAAAAGGCTGCAGAAAACAAGGACGATGACTTTTTATCATGTCCTAAGTTTATTAAGGAATATAAGGTTGAGCATCTTGATCTTGCAATAAAGTATAGAAGAAATAAATTTTCTGTTGTAGTAAACTCTATAAAGTGCTATTCAGAAAAGAAGTCTCATGGTAATTTTCTTAAAAAGGTTGAGAAACACCTAAATAGGACTTCAGGACACAATTTTATCAGTGCGTGGGCGGATTCTTTCAGAGATGAAATAGCAGTAAAAGATTTTCATGCTATTCTGAAGGTAACTGATCCTGGAATGGATATGGTTGGACGTTCATTCTTCATGATACTAGCGCAGGAGAAATTTGCCGTTTCGTATATTTACGAAAAATATTCTGTCTCGATAATGGATATCATTTCCATTATCAAGTCTTTGTATATGGATGACATCAATTTGATGTCTAAGAAAGAGGCAATCAAGTCTGCCATATCAGCAATTATGTCTCGTAATATGAGTCATAATCTGGGTAGTCATTACCTTTATTATACGAAGGCCCATCTGGAGGAACTGGCAAAGACTCAGAGTGATATAGCTCCTGATATTCGTGGAACAGCGAAAGTTTTGGGATATATACAGGCCCGTATGGACTATCTTGCTACTGTAATATCTAATGATAAATATCCTTATGGAGCCGTCAATTTCAAGTCACAGTTATTTGATGAATTGACTGTTGATAAGTTCTCAAAAAGACATTTCTCAGAAAAGGAAAAGATTAATCTGAGAACGACAAACTTCCTGCTCTCAAATCTTGTTCTGTCTGAGAATTTTTCAATATCAGATATCCATGAAGATAGAACTTCAAGCAATAAGACTGAGAACAATAATAGGAATCTACTTGAGCTCTATGTAAAACTGCAAGGAGAAGATGGATTATATGACCAGTTTACAGGTACGAATAATAAGTCCCTGACTGGTTGGCCTACCTTCAAAACTGAGACTCCGGTGAAGAATGCATTGTCAAATCTACATGTGGCTTTGCCAGGAGGTATAATGTCTTCTCATGCATTTTTTAATGTTGTAGAGAATTTTATAAGAAATTCGGCAAAATATCTTCAGGTCGATTTTAGACCGGAGGGTCTGATCTTTAACATTGCCATCAGAGAACAAGGAAACGCAAAACAAGATGCTAACTCATATTTGGACCTTATTATTTATGACAATAAGTCAAACGCAAATAAGGTTCATGATGGAAATGGAAACGGGTATTATATCTCTGATATGAAGTCTGTCAGAGATGGTGTTCCGACTTTATATGAGCAGATACTAAAAAAACTGGGAGCAATCAAGATCATCAACGATTCCAATAATGAAATTGAAAAAGATAGTAAGGGCTTCAAGGAAATTTTATTCTCTTCAGCATGGATGAAATCATATGAGTATAATTCTTCCTCATATGCTGATGTTATGACATCTATTAATCAGGATGTTGCAGAGAATGATAAACTTGCCCTGATCGAAAAGTATGGATTTTCATTGGTTCAGGTTGTTGAAAATAAAGTCGGAAGTGGAAAAAACACAAGATTTGATCTCAGTATATATGATAGGAACTCGTTCCATAGTATGCCGGATGAGCACATAGCACAAGCCAATCTTGGAATCATGATCACTCTTCCGAAGTTTAATAAATATGTTAAGTTCGTAACTCAGAATTCATTAAAAGCAAATATTGAATCCATGCTCAATGTGTATTCTGACATTGTTGGAGTAGATCAGAAATATATTAACGATAAGACAATATCTCATTGTTTTACAAGAACCTTTGATGGACCACAGGCCTCTTCCGTGTCAATGATGAAGTCAATATTGAATAAACGTTTTGGTAATATTGATTCATATAAACTGGTATTTGATAACTGCAAGGAAGTTTTCACTGAAGAACTGTCAGAGAAGGAAAGGTTAGCAAAAACATTGTTCTTTAAGCGTCATTTGAATTCCAAAGATGCGATTTCAGATTACCTGGACTATGCTTATGCAGATACGGTCTCTGGAGGCAACTTTACGGTAACAATTAATGATCTTATCAGCAAGGGAGTGAACGAGGATGGCTCATATAAAGATGAAGATAGCGAATATTTTGCCCTTAAAGTCAAGGAGTCGGCTCTCACCAGAATCACCATAATCGATGAACGTCTGTTCAATAGCATGAGCGGTAAGGAATTGGAATATTCGACGAAGAATCTCAGAGTCTTGAACTATATCAAGGATGGTGTTGATTCATTGTCAGAAATTTCCAATGATGTGTTCGATGAGATTCTGCATGGAAATCGCTTCCGGGATGGAAAATCCAACACGCATTTCCTCTCCATCCATCTAGGACTGATTGAGAAGATGTTAAAAAACAGTGTGGTTCTCAATAATGTCATAGATGAAGAATTGAATGGTAGAGGACTTGAGACAATATCCGAGGATAGATTGTCTCCGGAGCGTGTGCGTGTATTCATGGAGCTTCTTGAGAAGAAATTTGGTAACGATAATGGAGATACATTCATATCGATACACTCTGGTAGAGGCAATTTTAGTAAGGAATTAGAGGGGCCATTGGCTAAGTATCCTTTTGTCAGTCTTTCAGCATTGGAAAATGCATTCAATAATTCCAAGTACCTTCTTTCCCAGATATTTTACAATACTGTTTATATAGGAAAAGGTATGGCTAACGACATAAAAGTTCAATAATATGGCAAATACGGCACTAATAGTAACATCGCGTGAGTATTTTTCAGAATTTCAAGTGGCTGAAGAAATTCAGGGGCAGCAGTTCTCGTCTATACTAGAGCAATTTGTTGACGATGTGGAACTTGAAGAAGATGATCAGCAGTATCTTGAATCGTTGGAAGGCTTGGAGAAAGAACAGACGGAATTCAAGGTAAAATTATTTTCCTTCTATTCGCGTGATATGCAGCATGATTTTATTTCTGACTATATGTATGATTGGTATGAAGCTGAATCAATGGAATTTCCCATTAAGAAGATACCAGTAAATAATGATTATGTCGTATATGTAGCACCATGTTATCCATTATGGTGGAAATCATCAGATTTTATCACGCGTCAGAACTATCTTGCTTCTGTTGTTCAGTGTTGTATGGAAGATAATGAGGCTTCGAATTATATAGTCATATCTCATGATAAGGATATGTTTCCGGATCATTTGTGCAAGATTCCTGAAATTACGGATGTTCTTCCAGATACGCTTCTTGATAAAATGATCAAGGAGAATAAGCTGAATATTTCAGATATGTATTGCTTCATGCATTCAAGAACATCCAAAATGTATGTTGATTTTGTTGAGAAACTTCATCATGGAGTTACAACTGATATGTGTGATCTGGCTCTAAAACTGGTAAGAGAATAATAATTTTATAAATGTGTTCATGATATGGCATTATGTAAGAGAGTACTGTTCTTTACTTTGAACAATGCGAACAGGGAAGAATTTTATGCAAGGATGGCGGAGAAAGAACTTATGTTCTCTTTTGACGTGCTTACACCTGAGGAACCATTTACATCTGTGCAGGATCTCAAGTTTTTCTTTGAGAAAAATGTTGATATGCTATCTTCCCTATATGTGGTGATAGATCATGCGTCTTTGAACGCAACAGATTTTCCGCATAAGAACAATAAGCAGCTGAAATCTATGATTTTAGCTTATCCTGAGGTGCATTTTGCATTTTATTGTACGGGTGATCAAACATATTCTGACACCTTGTTCGACTATACTATACGGACTCCGGAAGAATTTGTTGATTCCTTTCATATATTTGATCCGTCTGATGAGTATGCCTATCATAAATTATTGGAGCAGAACAATAATCTCTTTGATGCATCGAATATACGTTATTGCCTTAAGAGGGAGAAATATGCAGAACTCCACGTACGACCTAATTTTCTTAAACAGCAGGATAGCCGCAAGGAGCATCTAGCCTACGTTATAGATGAGGAAAAGAAGCAAGCTTTCTTTAATAGCTATATTCTATATTCAAACGGATATCGCGTGTTGCCGATATCTTCTGCAAGCGAGTTGATTAGAAATAATGAAGAAGTTACTTCAGGGAATAACCTGCTGAAGCCGGTGATGATTCTGCGAGATTACGATTTGCAGTTTAATGATGAAAGAGGAATCAGTCTTCAGGATAGCGATTTGCCTCAGAAAAAATCGAAGGCTACCTTGGGGACAACTCAGGTGGAAGTAAATCAGGTTGACATTGTGAGAGGCTTCAAATTTACAGAACCTCCTATGTCATTACTTGCAAAGAAGAAGCAGCGATCGGCTTCAAACAAACCAGTGGTGACTCCTAAACGATGGTTCGATTTGTTGACTGATACCAATCCATATTGGTCTGCGTTTGTAGATATTCCAACATATTTTGTAACAAAAAGTGAAAGAAAAGGGGGCATAGCTGTGATCCCTCCATATTCTAAGGAATTCGTACATTCCACAAGACCTCAAATAGTTCCTCCAGCAAACAATCTTCTTAAAGTTCCTGGACTGTCCAAACCCGTCACCGGAATATATTCGGAAATACAAAAAATCGCTCAGGTAAAGGAGCGCTATCAGCAGTGCCGATATGACAAGCATGATGTAATACAAAGTGAAGATCATACTAAATACGAATATTCATATCCTATCAAGACGGAGAGGGAAGATAATAATCATTCTGCACCTCTTGATGTTTATGAAATCGTACATTCAATGGTTAAAAGGTCGGAATACTATTATAAATCAGGAAAATATCTTCATGCCGCATTATTGTCCTCTGAAGCAATGGAGGTGATGAACGGATTTCATTTGACTCTGATGCTTAAGGCATATTATATCAATGCCGTGTCAGAGAATGCTATAGCAGTAAGACTTTTAGGTGCAGATGAAGATAAGCTGAAGAAAGATACCTGGTTCAGAATGACTGTCAAAGTACCGGAAGATCTGGATAGGCTATGTATGAATTCGCTGGATCTGCGGACTAATTTGTTGAATAATATCTACAATGAGACCCGTCGTTTCTGCAAAGAAAGAGAACATTTCGAATCAGCTGAAATAGCATTGAGTCTTACTGTTCATAGCAGTCATAATTTGTGGAAGCCATTTGCGAGATTCAAGGAAAAGTTACGTAACCGATATTTTTCAAAGCCTGTAGAAAATGAGAAAGTCGGGCCTGATGCTAAATTGAAAAAAGGGATTTTTGATTCCTTTGGACCAGTTTTCAATACTATGTTCAGGAGGCTTCCGATTGCCGTCCAGGATTTCTGTCGGTATTGTTGTAATTTTCCTGTATCAGTATTTGCTTTCCTGTTCCTCTTTGTCGCATCAGCAGTCTTGGATTCGCAAACGTCCTTATATGCCTGGATAGTATATATATTGCTTTCGTTCTTTTTATTGGTGCTGGTTACAAGACCGATGCAGCTTGTCTATGGGCTGGTTGGTACTAAGGGAGACATCCGCAAATTTATATTGATGTTTGTCTATGTAATTCTTTCATTTTCCGGAGTATACTATTACGGATTTCTGAAAGATGCTGGTGTTACCTATAATCTGGATGTTCCTCAGATTGAGTATTGTTTGTTCTCTGAGGATAATAAAGATGTTCTCAGATATGACTATAACACTATACCATTAAATAAAGGTATTAACAGTGAGCTGGGGCAGTATGTGTATTGTTCACATGAGTCATTTAATCATAATTCTGACTCTGAATATCATTATTATAAGAAGATCAACTACTGGTTTGTGTTGAGGCAGACAGCAATTTCAGCCATGACATCTTCTCCTTCGGATTTCTTTATTGCGGCGACAACCAACTATAAAGATAGTTCAGTAGATTGTCAGATGACTCGTTTATTTAATTTATTGGTACTGTTTCAGATTCTGATCTCCTGGATTTTCTTAGGTGTGTTCATCTCTCTTATTTATCAGAAGTTCCGTAATGAGTAGTCTGTAGCATGGGCATCCTCGGCACACTTTTCATTATCTTCTTTGTGGTCCCTTTTCTGTGGGGGCTTCTGCAGGGAGTGATAAAGGCGATATTTGAAATCTCGCTGGAGATGATCAGTGAGTTCGGGTTGCTGTATATTATATTCTTTATTGCATTTCTGCCGTTCAGGGTGCTTAACTGGCTGCAGAGGTTTGCTCATAAGCCGTGGCAGGTATTCATGAAATATCCGCCTTCGTCGGGATCAAGGGATTTCTGGCGCGTGGTGGACGTGATTGTACGTATTCCGCTTTATGTGGTAATGACGCCTTTGAGATTTGTGAATGCTGTGGCTTTCAATCTTGTACTGCGTCCTTTATACGAGTTCTGGAACTATCTGTCTGAAGTGTTTGTTCCGAGCGATTACGAGGAGGGAGACCGCAACTTCGGTGACTGGCTGATTCTTCTGCCCGTGAGGATTCTGAAATATCCAGTATATCATGGATTATTGACTGTCATTGAATGTGTGTTCTATACTGTCTTTGATACAATATTTCCTACGGTGACGATGTATCATGGTACCTCGCATGAGGCTGCAGATGCTATTGTGCAGAGCCCTACAAGGACTCCTTTCAACAGGGAGGTGGCTACCCGTCTGCATGGAGTATGGAATGTAGGAGGTGGCAATTATGCAGGAGACGGTATCTACTTCGCTCCGCGTACCAGTACGGCTATGCATTATGCCAGAAGCAACAGATACCCGGTGGTGATCATATGCAGGGTTACATTTGGCCGAATTCTTCCGTTGAGCCTCAGTCCCGGTTATGTATATAACAGTGCCGGATATCCTGCTGCCCACAATGTGACTTCATACGGTCTCAAGAATGGATATAAGGCTATAGAGTGGTGGAGAAAGGACCGGGGCTGGTGGGAATATTGTCTGCTGGACTGGCAGAACAAGTACAATGAGAGCTGGCGTATCCGCCCTATAATGGTGCTTGACCCTCAGTCGTACTTCTTCAAGCGTACTGACGGAGGGTCAAGGCATTGGCTGTTCGACAAGATGATTCTCAAAGATCTGAAAACCACCCTGCTGGGTTGATTTTACAGATTTCAGACAGTCAGCATTTTAAGCAGACTGCTGTCTTCTGCGATTATGCTGTTCATGTCAAAATGCGTACAGACTTCTTCTTTGAGGAAACGTGAAGTGGAAGCTGTGTTTGCAGGGTCCCATGTGAGAAGTATCACGTGGGTCTTGAGTGCCTTGAGCTTGCGTGCAAGCATTTCATGATCTGCATCTCCACTTATCAGTACTACGTAGTCGAATTCGCGGAACAGAGTCAGCTCGTATGTGTCCAAGGCAAACCAGGTGTCAACACCTTTCTCTATCACTCCGCCCTGAGGGTTGGTGCGCAGGTGCTTGTAGTGGAATATTACATCGTTCTCGATGAGCATGTCCTCAAACTTCCTCTCTTCCAGAAGAAGATTCCTGCTACGTGCTTCGTCTGCTCTATAACGACCTCTATAGTAGTGACATTCAGTAATATACAGGTGTTTTCTCTCGAGATTTTCTTCCTTTGCAATCCTTCCGGTGATGAATGAAAGAAGTCCTTTGAGGTTTACCTTGCGTGTGTTGTCAAAACCTTCGTTGATCTTGGCATAGTATCCTCCGTCAATGAATACTCCTATTGATTTGTTTTCCATTTCTTTATCTGTTTATAGTCATTTCTTCGATAAGGTGTCCTGCTCCGGCAATCTTGTCGATTATAAAGAGTGCATATCTGATGTCCAGGGCGATGTTTCTGCATATTTCCGGGTCAAAGACTATGTCGCTCATCGTGCCTTCCCATACGCGGTCGAAATTGATTCCGATAAGTTCACCTTCTGCATTAATTACAGGACTTCCGGAGTTGCCACCTGTAGTATGGTTAGTGGCGATAAAGCAAACAGGCACTTCTCCGCTTTCATCTGTCCAGCATCCGAAGTCTCTCTCAGCATACAGGTCCCTGAGCCTTTGAGGAATATTGTAATCGAAAATTTCAGGATTGTCCTTTTCCATTATCCCCTTGATGGTAGATGATGGCTTGTAATATATCGCATCAGCAGGTGCATATCCCTTGACATGTCCGTACGCTACCCTCAGTGTGAGATTCGCATCGGGATAGAAGTCCTTAGCAATACGCTGTGTCCTGCTATATACCATCTGACCACGCATATAGTCTCTATATACAAGCTGTATCTCAGCGTTCATTCTCTGCACATGAGGACGTACATCCTGGTAGTACCATTTCAGGAATTCGTTGAAGAATACCACTGCCGGGTCTTTCATCACTTTCTTCCTGTCTCTTGCCGTAAGAGAGCGGACTTTGTCTTCGCTTACGAACATGCTCTTTCCGAAAAGATGCTCTGCCCATGCGTCTGTGGTCTTGAATTTCCTGATCTGTCGGTTGAGATATTCAGGCTTGAAACTCTCTGGAACATTCTTGAGATATTCGTTCATCACGGCAGCAAAACACTCCTTGTCTATAGGCATGTGATAGTCTTTATAGAAAGTGTCTGCCATTCTGCCCGCCTTTTCGGAATCAAAAGTTCCTTCTTCTGTGAACAGCCTTGCTATGCTCATTGCGAAATTCGCAACTTCGATAGTCCTTACAGTTTCATTGTAGTAGTCGTTAGCAAAAGAATATGGCTCAATGGCATCATACAGGCTGTCGAGCTTTGCGATTACGCCGTCAAATTCTCCACCTGCGGCCCAGCGGTCGAATTCCTTTTCAAATTGCTGCTTTACAGCTACTGTCTTCATCTTCTTCAGACCCTTGACTTCTCCCTGCCATTTCTTCCATGCATTTGCAACTCCGGCATGTTTTGAAGAATATTGGATGCGTACTTTCTGGCTCTGCGCCTGATGCCTGCTCATTATATCCAGCCTGAGTGTGCGCAATGCGATCTTGTGCGGATCCCCGGTCTCTTCAATATATCTGACTGCTTCCGAATGGATGTATTCCTGAGTTCGTCCCGGGAATCCATATACGAATGTGAAATCTCCCTCACTTACTCCCTTTGCGCAGATGTGAAGGTATTTCTTCGGTTTGTATGGAACGTTGTCCTTGGAATATTCTGCAGGATTGTTGTCCTTGTCTGCATAGATTCGGAATAACGAGAAGTCTCCGGTGTGGCGTGGCCACATCCAGTTGTCTGTGTCGCCTCCGAATTTTCCGATTGATGAAGGTGGAGCTCCTACGAGCCTTACGTCCTTATACTCTCGATATACAAACAGAAAATATTGATTGCCGTAATATAGGGCCTCCACACTTGCCCTAAGACCTTTACCTTCCGCAACAGCTTCCTTCATAAGTGCTGATGAATTGGTCTTTACAAGATCTTCTCTCTGTTTCTCGGTCATATCGCTCTCATACCCCTTGAGAATGATATCTGTGACATCTTCCATTCTTTCAAGGAAACTTACTGAAAGTCCGTCATTCGGCAGTTCTTCAGAGCGGTTCATCGCCCAGAATCCGTCCCGCAGGTAATCGTGCTCAACGCTGCTGTGCTTCTGAATCTGGCTGTATCCGCAATGGTGATTTGTGATCAGAAGGCCTTCCGGAGAGATAAGTTCTCCGGTGCATCCGCGTCCGAACAGTACTACTGCATCTTTAAGAGAAGCTTTATTTATGTCATATATATCGTCAGCAGATAGTCTGAAACCTTTCTCCTGCATGTCGGCGATTCGCTGGCTGATAAGTGACGGCAGCCACATTCCTTCATCAGCACTGGCGATTATAGTACACAACGCAGCTATTATGGTGAGTATTATCTTTTTCATAAATCAGAAAATTATATTGAACTCAAAAATGTCATTTTTACAAAAATTGCCTTTCACTGCGACTTGTGAATCGTCTCTTTTGGCAAGAGTCTGGATTGTGTCAAGTTCTACTGCGACAAAATCTCCGATTCTGAGTGATGTGAGCCGGGATGCGTTGCATAAAGCTTCCTTGATATGAGCCATGGCATCACTAAGGTCTACAGACTTTTCTTCTCCATTGACTGTTACCGTGAATATCTTTTGTCCCTCAAGGATTGCAGGATTGTACAGTGGGTGGGGGAGGATTGTCGTGTGGTCTATGCAGGACGTGAATGCAGTGGAACTGTCATTGTCAAGATGACAGTACATAAGCATTCCGCATCCGATACCGTCGAAGTATCTTTCGGTAAATTTTTCTCCTATGCATTTGCCTGCTTTGGATATTCTGGCGAACACGACTGGAGCCCACCTTATCTCATTAACGCACTCGGGAGAGTAGAAATCTTTGTTCTCCCTCTCCCAAGTCGTGTCAGGACGACAGTAGCACAGCTCGCTGTCGTATGGTTTTACTATGATGTTCATTCTTTAATCGTTCTGTGACCAGAGGTCTCCAAGACTTTCAAACGGGGTGTTACCCTTTGTACGCGGGCAGAAAGATGCTTCCTTTCTTGCAGCGGCTTGGGCTTTCTTCTCTTCTTCGTACTGAGCTTTCAGCTTTGCGAACTGACGTTTGGTGTCAAGAGTGAAGTCTCCTCCGTCAATCCACGCAAAATATGAAGGCTCGCTGAAATAGACCTCACGTGTAGTCTTTCCCTTATGCTTGCCGAAGCTGATGCATGGCTCGTCCTTGTCATTGAGCACTATTCTGCCGGCATAGTCCACGGTCCTTTGCTTTACCGAGAACTTAGCAAGCTTGTTGATGTCGTTTTCGATGCGTGGGTCGTCGGCATATCTGTCAAGCTGACCTTTGAGGACTTCATACGTAGCCAAGGTGTCGGCTTCTGCCGCATGGGCGTTTTCCAGTTCTTTTCCGCAATAGAATGTGTAGGCAGCCTTCAATGTGCGCGGCTCCATCATATGGAATATATTCTGGACGTCCACCATCTGCATCAGATGAAGGTCAATGGATACGGTTTTTGCCGGGAATACGCGGCTTCCTCTGCGGACACGTTCTATTTCCTCAGCCAGCATCGGCAGGTCGAACTTTGCGGAATTGAATCCTGCGAGGTCGCTGCCGTCAAGCCACTGTGCCACTTCTTCTGATATTTCATAGAATGTAGGACAATCTGCAAGGTCTTCTGCTGAAATACCATGCACGGCCTGTGCTGAAGGATTGATTTCTCTCTGACGGTCGTTGATATAGTCCCAAGGCTTTACTCTCCATGTCTTTACCCTCTGCTCACCGCCAGGCATGATCTTGACAAAGCAGAGCTCTATTATCGAATCGGATGCGATATTGAGTCCTGTACTTTCTATGTCAAAGAACAATAATGGTCTTTCGAGATTCAGTTCCATTACGAAATCATTATAGGCATGATGATACCGCAGAGCTTCTCGCTCTCTTCTTCTGTCTCGGCAGGTACTACCAGAGCAGCTCTCTTGCTGTCAAGGAATTTCATGACAAGCTCTCCGCATGACATGTTGGAGAGGACTTCAGTTATGAACTGGGATTTGAATCCGATTGCGAGCTCTTCTCCGTCATACTGGCATTCGATTGTCTCGTGTGCTGCAATCGAGAATCCAAGGTCCTGTGCGGATACCATGAGGCTTCCGCTCTTGAGGTCAAGCTTGATGTGGTTCGAAGCCTTGTTCGAGCATACAGCCACACGCTTTACAGTATTGAGCAGCTGAGTTCTGTTGATGCGGAGTATGTTGGAGTTATTCTGCGGGATGACGTCGCGGTATCTTGGATATTTTCCTACGACAAGACGGCAGATGACTACGGTCTGTCCGAATTTGAATACAGCGTTCTTTGCATCGAACGAGATCTCCACAGTCTCCTCATCCTTGCCGATTATGGCCTTAAGGATGCCGGCAGGTTTCTTGTGAAGGATGAATGATGCCTTCTCTGCTGCCTTTACATCTTTTGTAGTATAACATATCAGCTTGTGAGAATCTGATGCTACAAGTGTTGTCGATGCTGTGTCTATGTCGAAGAGAATACCGTTCATTGCAGGACGGATCTCGTCATCTGCTGTGGCGTAGATAGTACTTGAAATACCATCAACAAGGCTTTGCGCCGGTATCTCGATAGTGACTGCAGTCTCGTCGATACCTGTAATCTCAGGGTAATCCTCTGCAGGGAAATATGGGAGTGTTGACTCTCCGCTTGCCCAGCTGCAAGTGAATGAACAGTCATTTACTGTGCTGATTGTCAGAGGCTGGTCAGGAAGTTCCTTCAGGAGGTCCATCATGTGTTTTGCAGGAACTGCGATCTTTCCTTCTTCTGCAGTGTTCTCTACCTCGATCTGAGTTCTGAGCGTGAGCTCTGAATCCGACGCTGTGATTTCCAGAATGTTACCCTTGAGGTCAAAAAGGAAGTTCTCAAGGATAGGGAGCGGCGACTTTGCAGGGATGGCCTTGGATACAGCCATTACACCTTTAAGCAATTCTGAGCTTGAAATTATCAGTTTCATAAATATTGTATTTTAATTTTGTTTTTAGTCTTCATACTTGCCGATGTATAATACGGCATTATAGCCAACAAATATAAGCATATTTTTCATAAGATTATGGCATATTTTTTGAAAAATGTGTTCTCGGATTTGTAAAACAGATGAACCAACAGGCAGAGACTGCATATAACCAAAAATAACTGATAAAATTTAATAAACATAGTATGAAAAGAGGTATCCTCATTACGTTGCTTTCCGCAGTAGTCGGAGGGCTGACGGCTTATGGCGTAGTAATCCATATGGCAAAAGACGATGTGCAAGTGGTTAATTCTCAGGATGGTGCTCAGTTCCGCACAGTGAATCTTCTGCAGGATAATTATCCTGATTTTACATATGCTGCCGAAACGGCAGTAGATGCTGTCGTATATGTCAAAGTGTCATCAACTCAGGCAGTTCCTCAAGGACAGGGCTCCATATTTGATTTCTTTTTCGGTTTTCCTCAGCAGGGGGCTCCGCAGCAGAGAGAAAGGACCGGAAGCGGATCGGGCGTGATTATAAGGGAGGACGGATATATTGTCACTAATAATCACGTGATAGAGGGAGCCACTAAAATTGAGGTGACTCTCAACAGTAATCAGACATATCCGGCCACACTTATAGGTACGGATCCGGCTACGGATGTGGCTCTTCTGAAAATCGAAGCAAATGGACTTCCATATATACCTTTCGGTGATTCAGACAAACTCCGACTTGGTGAATGGGTGATTGCGATCGGCTCTCCATATGACCTGCGATCTACAATTACAGCAGGAATTGTAAGTGCTAAAGGACGCTCGATGCCGAATTATACAGGAGAGTTCAAGATCGAGTCATTCATACAGACCGATGCTGCAGTAAATCCTGGAAACAGTGGTGGTGCGCTCGTGGATAAATCTGGAAATCTTGTAGGTATCAATACCGCCATCATATCTCAGACCGGCTCATATACCGGATATTCATTTGCCGTTCCTTCAAATATTGTAAAGAAGATTGTATATGACCTTATGGACTTCGGTAGTGTGAAGAGAGCGGTGCTTGGTATAACAATGCAGCCTGTTGACGATAAAATCGCCAAGGATTTGAAACTTTCTTCATTAAACGGCGTATATATTGTTGAGGTTTCCAAAAGTGGCGCGGCTGATAAGGCCGGATTGAAGTCGGGAGATGTCCTGATTGCCATTGATTCCACTAAGATTACGACCACCTCGTCTGTACAGGAAGCTGTCAGCAGATTCTCGCCGGGAGATAAGGCTGTCGTCACTGTCATAAGAGACGGCAAGCAGCTTGACTTCGATGTGACATTCAAGGGTACGGCTCAGGAGACGGGTACTGTCGCAGATGACGGTTCGGTTGCATTCTACGGATCCTCAATAAAGGCAGCTCCGAAGGAAGTCCTTGACAGACTGGGACTCAAGAATGGAGTTGAGATTGTAGAGCTCGGACCTGGAAAACTTAAGGAAGCTGGTGCAACCGAAGGTTTCATCATCCAGTATGTCAACGACCAGCCTGTAAGGACGCCTCAGGATGTGATAGATATCGTGAAGAAGTCTAAGAGAGCTGTGTTTGTCCAGGGTGTTACTCCGTCAGGAAAGACAGGCTACTTCGGATTCGGAGTATAAGTGTCGATGCATTCTCACTTGATGCCTTGAAATATAGCAGTAAACATTTTATACTACAATATTAATGAGACAGTTAAAGATTACAAAATCGATTACCAATCGTGAGAGTGCATCTCTTGACAAATATCTTCAGGAGATCGGTAGGGAAGAACTTATTACAGTAGAGGAAGAGGTAGAGCTCGCCCAGAGGATCAGAAAGGGAGACCAGGCGGCTCTGGAGAAGCTTACCAGAGCAAACCTCAGGTTCGTGGTGTCTGTGGCCAAACAGTATCAGAATCAGGGACTCAGCCTTCCTGACCTTATCAACGAGGGTAATCTCGGACTTATAAAGGCAGCCGAGAAGTTTGACGAGACAAGAGGATTCAAATTCATTTCATATGCAGTGTGGTGGATCCGTCAGTCGATCCTTCAGGCTCTTGCCGAGCAGTCACGTATAGTGAGACTTCCTCTCAATCAGGTCGGCTCTCTCAACAAGATCAACAAGGCTCTTTCCAAATTCGAGCAGGAACATGAGAGAATGCCTTCAAGCGAGGAACTTTCCGAGATGATAGATGTCCCTAAGGACAAGATTGCTGATACACTCCGAGTGTCAGGACGCCATGTCTCTGTTGATGCTCCGTTTGTCGAAGGAGAGGACAATAGTCTGCTTGATGTGCTTGTTAATAATGATTCTCCAAGTGCGGACAGAGGTCTTGTGAATGAGTCTCTTGCCAAGGAAATCGACAGAGCGCTTTCTACATTGGCTGTCCGTGAACGTGAAATCATCAAGTCTTTCTTCGGTATCGGATGTCAGGAAATGACTCTTGAAGAAATAGGAGAGCGTTTCGGACTTACAAGAGAGCGTGTTCGTCAGATCAAGGAGAAGGCAATACGCAAGCTTAAGAACAATTCAAGAAGTAAACTTTTGAAAAGCTATTTAGGATAATGACACCAGAACAATTCATTATAGCTAAAGCGTCTGAAGCAATTCAGGCGCTTTACAACGTTGAAATACCTGAATCACAGCTTCAGGTGCAGGTAACCAGAAAGGAGTTCGAGGGAGATTACACATTGGTCGTGTTCCCGCTTCTGAAGATTTCAAAGACAACTCCAGAGAATACTGGTAATGCAATAGGTGAGTGGCTGAAGGCAAATGCTCCGGAAATTGCCGCTTATAATACAGTCAAGGGATTCCTTAACATATCTTTCTCTGAGGTATATTGGAACGGAGTATTTGCAGAGATTGCAGGAGCAGAGGATTTCGGACAGCTTCCTCCTACAGGAAGGACAATCATGGTGGAATACTCGTCTCCGAATACCAACAAACCACTTCATCTGGGACATATCAGGAACAACCTTCTCGGATGGTCGGTTGCAAAGCTTCTCGAGGTGTGCGGACATAATGTGATGAAGGTCAATCTTGTAAATGACCGTGGTATTCATATCTGCAAGTCCATGTATGCGTGGAAAGTGCTCGGTAACGGAGAGACACCTCAGTCAAGCGGAAAGAAGGGAGACCACCTTGTAGGTGACTATTATGTAGCTTTCAACAATCTGTACAAGAAGGAGGTGGATGAACTTGTAGCCGGTGGCATGCCGAAGGAAGACGCGGAAAAGAATGCTCCTTCTCTCAAGGCAGCTCAGGAGATGCTCTTCAAGTGGGAGAACGGTGATGCAGAAGTTGTTGAACTTTGGAAGACCATGAACGGATGGGTGTACGAAGGATTTGACAAGACATACAATGATCTTGGAATCAGCTTCGACAGGACATATTACGAATCGCAGACCTATCTTTTCGGCAAGGCTCTCGTTCAGAAAGGACTTCAGGCAGGCATCTTCGAGACTCAGGAGGATGGCTCAGTATGGTGCGACCTCACGGCAGATGGTCTTGACAGGAAGCTTCTGCTTCGTGGAGACGGTACATCCGTATATATGACTCAGGATCTCGGTACAGCCGAGCAGCGTTTCTCTGAATACAGCCTTGACGAACACATCTATGTAGTGGGTAATGAGCAGAATTATCATTTCCAGGTGCTCAAGCTCATTCTTGGCAAACTCGGATTCGACTGGGCTGAAAGCATCTATCATCTCTCATATGGTATGGTGGAACTTCCTGAAGGAAAGATGAAGTCACGCGAGGGAACTGTGGTGGATGCAGATGATCTGATTGCAGATATGTATAATACCGCGAAGGAGACCTCTATGGAGCTTGGTAAGATCAATAACCTTTCAGCAGAAGAGCAGGATGCACTTTTCAAGATGATAAGTCTCGGTGCCCTCAAGTATTTCATCCTGAAGGTGGATCCTCGCAAGACAATGCTTTTCGATCCTAAGGAATCCATTGATTTCAACGGTAATACAGGTCCATTTGTTCAATATACCCATGCACGAATCAAATCCATCCTTCGCAAGGCGGATGAGCAGGGTATAGCGCATACTGCAGATGTCCTGAAGGCTGATACACAGCTTTCTCCGAAGGAAATCCGTATCATCAAGCTGCTGAATACATTCCCTGCAAAGATTGCCGAGGCAGGTCAGGCTCATTCTCCTGCATTGGTCGCAAACTATGCATATGAACTTGCAAAGGAGTTCAACCAGTACTACCATGATACGCCTATTCTCCGCGAAGAGAACAAGGAACTTCTCCAGTGCAGGCTTGTACTTGTTGAGACTATTGCCAAGGTGCTCAGCAAGGCGATGTCGGTGCTCGGTATCACTCTTCCTGAAAGGATGTAGTAGAGACATAATGGTGGAAGAGGGGTGGCACATTGATGTCACCCTTTTTTGTATATGTAGTTAAGGTATAGATATTGATGTTGTTCTGCAAAAAAGATTGTTATGAAGATTAAAGATATAAAAGCTCGTGAGATACTTGATTCACGAGGAAATCCTACTGTTGCGGCAGAGGTTATTCTGGAAAATGGATGTGTTGGAGAGGCTTCGGTTCCTTCCGGAGCATCTACCGGTCAGCATGAAGCGGTCGAACTTAGGGATGGAGATCCGAATAGATATTTCGGTAAGGGGGTTCTTAAGGCAGTTGCCAATGTAAATAAGATTATTGCTCCTGCTTTAGTAGGAAAATGTGTATTTGAGCAGAGAGCGATAGATAATCAGATGATAGAAATAGACGGCACTCCGAACAAATCCCGTTTAGGTGCAAATGCTGTTCTCGCTGTCTCACTTGCAGTCGCTGAAGCTGCAGCGAAATGTATGAACACTCCTCTATATCATTATCTTGGCTCTCCGAATTCAAATGTGATGCCTGTGCCTATGATGAATATCATAAACGGTGGCTCTCACAGTGATTCCCCGATTGCATTTCAGGAATTCATGATACGTCCGCTTGGAACTGATTCGTTTGCTGAAGGTCTCAGGATGGGCGACGAGGTGTTTCATTCGCTGAAACGGATATTGAAGAACAGAGGACTGAGTACAGCTGTCGGTGACGAAGGAGGTTTTGCCCCTGCTCTGAAAAGTGTTGAAGAAGCCTTGGATCTGATACTGCTTGCAATTGACAATGCCGGATATCTCCCGGGACGTGATGTGACTTTGGCGTTGGACTGCGCATCTTCCGAATTTCACAGAGACGGCATATATGATTATTGTCTGTTTGAGGGCGAAAAAGGTAAAAGGCTCACTCAGACCCAGCAGGTCGATTATCTCAAGAAACTGATTGCAGATTACCCGATTGATTCCATAGAAGATGGCATGGCTGAAGATGACTGGATGGGTTGGGAACTCCTGACAGCTGAAGTAGGGGAGCGTTGCCAGCTGGTTGGTGATGACCTTTTCGTAACAAATGTAGAATACCTTTCAAAGGGTATAAAGACAGGTTGTGCCAATGCCGTTCTTGTCAAACTCAATCAGATAGGAACTTTGACTGAGACTCTCGATACGATTGATATGGCTCAGCGTCACGGCTACAAAGCCATAATTTCGCATCGTTCCGGAGAAACAGAAGATACATTCATTGCAGATCTTGCAGTGGCGACCAATTCCGGTCAGATAAAGACAGGCTCACTCAGCCGATCAGAGAGAATCTGCAAATACAACAGACTGCTAAAAATTGAACAGGAACTCAATGGTCAGTCTGTATTCGGTCTCGCTTTCTGATAAAATTTTGGCAACGTGTTGAAATTTATTTTGTGAATTCAAAAAATAGTTGCATCTTTGCATCCGCAAACGAGACGGGGGTATAGCTCAGTTGGCTAGAGCACCTGCTTTGCAAGCAGGGGGTCGTCGGTTCGACTCCGACTATCTCCACAATTCGGCCTGAAAGCCAAGCAGTTAGAG
>SUYR01000014.1 GCA_015060335.1 Bacteroidales bacterium
TCATTACCTTTCATTTCCTTGCACTTTTACTTCGGTGAGGCTTTCATCATAAGTCCTCATAAGTCATTGAACACCAGTGCTGCCATCATTATTTTCCCTCATTCGTTAGATTTTTCCAGAGATAAATGTCTATATTTGTGATATATTTTCATATATGACAGACCATAAGGAACATACGGCCAGGATTGCGAAGAATACTCTGATGCTTTATATCAGGATGTTCTTCATGATGATTCTGGGACTCTTTACTTCCAGAATCGTACTTGAGGCACTGGGAGAAAGCGATTATGGCATTTATAATGTAGTAGGAGGAGTCGTTGCCATGTTCACTGTGGTGTCAGGATCCCTGACCACGGCCGTAAGCCGGTTCATCACTTTCGAGCTTGGCAAGAATGAGAACTCCAGAATCGGCAGGGTATATTCCACGGCAGTGATCGTACAGGTTATTCTTGCTGTAATAGTAGTGATACTGGCAGAACCTGCGGGACTGTGGTTCATAGACAATAAGATGACCATAGAACCTGAAAAGATACAGGCTGCGAGGTGGGTCCTTCATCTATCTCTGCTTTCCTTTGTGGTCAACCTGATGAGTGTGCCTCAGATGGCATGCATAACAGCTCATGAGAAAATGTCTGCTTATGCCTATATCGGTATTCTTGACGGAATTCTGAGACTTGCTGCTGCGCTCGTGATATCTGTTTCCGGATCTGAAAGACTTGTCTTGTATTCGGCCCTCATGCTTTTTACTGTCATAGCAGTGAGGCTCTCGTACGGACTCTACTGCAGATACAATTTTCCGGACTGCCGTTTCAGGCCTGTCTTTGACAAGGCTCTTCTTAAGGAGATGTTCTCTTTTGCCGGATGGGATTTCATAGGAGTGACTTCCGGAGTCCTGCGCGACCAGGGTGGCAATATCCTTGTGAACATGTTCTTCAATCCTCTTATGAATGCGGCGAGGGGAGTGGCCGTGCAGCTGAGCGGAGCGGTCCAGGGTTTTGTGACAAATTTCATGACTGCGGTAAATCCTCAGATAACCAAGTCATATGCCGGGGGAGATCATCAATATACATTCTCTCTTGTCAGAAAGTCATCGAGGATGTCATTCTATCTTCTCTTCGTCTTTGCCCTTCCTCTTTTGTTCAACACAGAGTTTGTATTGAATCTGTGGCTCAAGGAAGTGCCGGAGAATACTGTCGGTTTTGTGCAGCTTTTTCTGATTTTCTCATTGTGCGAGTCTCTTGCAAGGCCTATGGTCACGGCTCTGCTTGCGACCGGTGACATCAGAAACTATCAGATCATAGTAGGAGGCCTTCAGCTTATGAATCTTCCGGTGTCATATGTTCTTCTCAGGAACGGATACGATGCCGAGGTTACGGTTGTTGTGAGTATTGTAATATCTGTAATCTGCATATTTGTGCGTCTGTTCATAATGAAGAGACAGATGAACTTTCCTGTAAGGTCATTCTTCAGAAGAGTGTTTGTGAATATTGTGTCTGTTACAGCAGCTGCGGCGATTATACCTTTGTGTGTGTGCCGTTTTATTCCGGAGACTGTCGCAGGATCTCTGGTCAATCTTACCTTGGTATTCTTATGTGCATGCATGTCTGTACTTTTTGCGGGATGTACAAGGTCTGAGAGAAGAGAACTGATCTCTATCGTACTAAAAAGAAGCAAGGTATGATAAGGATAACGGATAATACAAAATGTACAGGATGTACTGCCTGCATGAATAAATGCCCTGTCGGGTGTATTTCCATGAAGGAAGACCATGAAGGCTTCCTGTATCCGGTTGCTGACGAGTCTGTCTGCATAGATTGCGGTGCGTGTGAAACAGTCTGCCCTTTCAATAATCAGGCAACCGGAATCCGTATATCATCATATGCTGTCCGCACTGCACTTGAACAGATGTGTTCTTCCGGTGGAGCTGTATCTGCCTTTGTCGATGTCTGGGTAAGGGATGGCGGCAGTGTATATGGGGCATCATTCGATGAGGATCTTGCTGTAGTTCATATCAAGGCCACATCATCTGAAGATGTTTTACGGCTGCGTAATTCCAAATATGTGCAGAGCCGCCTAGATGATGTGTTCTCAATGGTAAAGGCAGATCTGGATAGTGGAGAAAAGGTCCTTTTTGTAGGTACACCATGTCAGGTGGCAGGTCTGAAGTCGTTTGTCGGTACTGTTCCCGATTCTCTGGTGACTGTACAGCTTGCCTGTCATGGAGTCCCTCCGTACAAATTGTGGCGGGCTTATCTCGACTCGAAGGGGCTTAAAGTAAAGAATGTCAATTTCCGTGACAAGTCTTCCGGATGGAAAAATTATTATGTCCGCTATATTTCTGATTCCAAAGTCAGGCTGACAAGGTTCGACAAGGATACATACGTACTTGCATATCTTCAGAATCTGTCAATGCGTCCCTCATGTTATGACTGCAGATTCAGAGGTGAGACATATGCAGATATTTCGGCAGGGGACCTGTGGAATATCTCACAGGCTCTTCCGGAATATGATGACGGAAAGGGATATACTCTCGTCAATATTCATTCGGATAAGGGACAGAGGCTTTTAGACAAGATACAGTGTGAGATCTGCATACCGGTGGAATACGGCAAGGCATCCGCCATGAATTCCGGTTTCGGAGGCTCAATAGCCATGCCGGCATCCAGAGATTCGTTTTTCAAGGATATCTATTCACAACAGGATGTGATAACATATATGGAAAGATTCGTAAAGAGAACTTCTGCCGCGAGCGGATGTTACAGACGTATTCATTCGTTACTTTCCAGAATCAAGAAAAGTATTTTAAGATGAAGACAGCAATAGTTACACTCCCGCTGCATACAAATTACGGAGGTCTGCTTCAGGCATATGCTCTGAAGACCTTGCTCGAAGATATGGGCCATGAGGCAGTAGTGCTGGATATTGACCGTAAGGTGAATCCCCCTGCTGTCTGGAAGGCTCCTTTCGTGTATGTGAAACGCTCTTTGCTGAATGTGCTCAAGTTCGGCAAGGGGCCAGAGGTATTCAGAGAGTGCCGCCTCAAAAGGGAGTATCCTGCAGTCTCCTCTGAAATAAGCAGATTTACATCGGAATATATAAAGCCTCGTGTTCTGAAATCATATTCGGAGCTTTCCCAGTCTGATTTCGATGCATATGTCGTGGGCAGCGATCAGGTCTGGAGACCGGAATATATCAATGACATACACGATGCATTTCTGAAGTTCACTCAAGGTTGGAATGTCAGAAGACTCTCTTATGCGGCATCATTTGGGACGGATGCACTCGAATATGATTATACTCTTCTGGAAGAATGCTCTCAGCTGCTGTCCGGATTTGATGCAGTATCAGTAAGAGAGGCTTCCGGTGTCAGAATGTGTGATGAATGGCTGGACTGTGACCGGGCAGTACATGTCCTTGACCCGGTGATGATGCTTCCTGCAGAACATTACCGTTCCATATCAGCTTCGGACAAATCTGCCAAAGGAGGACTGGTGACATATATTCTTGACCGGTCTGCAGCAAAAGCAAATATCATAACCTCAGTGGCAGGAAAATTAGATATGGAAGTGCATGATGTATCTGTGTATCCTAAAGATAGGTCTATCCCATTGAAAGACAGGACTGTTCCGTGCATGGAATCATGGCTGTCAGCTTTTGCTCATGCTGAATTTGTGGTTACGGATTCGTTTCACGGTTGCGTCCTGTGCTTGCTTTTCCATAAACCGTTTTTCGTTGTAGGCAACAAGGCAAGAGGCATGGCAAGGATTGACTCCCTGCTTGGCATGTTCGGTCTTGAATATCGACTTGTGGATGGTCTGGATCCTGACGATGATCTTAAGGATTGGGCTATGGATATAGATTGGGATGGAATGGAATCCGTACTTTCCGAATACAGGTCCCGCAGTAGAGCATTTCTCAAGTCTGCCTTAGATGTGAATAGCTCCTCTTACTCTGGTGATATAGAACCGGAATGAGTATCTGCATAGTCCTGAAAGGTAGATCCGCGTATATGTCCAGATAAGTCTGAGGTCGTTGATTACCATTGACCTTCTTCCCTTTCCGTAATGCAGACTCATGGCGCTGTTCCCGCGTAGCCGCCTGTAATAGATAGCGTCTTTGGAAGTGAAATCCGTATATCTGATTCTGTCTGAAATAAGGAACATGAATGTACTGTCTTCTCCTATGCTTAGAGTCGGGTCAAACCGTCTGTCACCTATGACAGCGGCAGGGATGAGTTTCATCCATACTGTGAAAAAGAAACGTCTTGATTCGATATATGGAATTCTTCCTTTCGACGACAGAATATGGTGAAGTTCTGTGGGTCTGACAGGAATCAGATCGTCTGGATTGTCATCTGTGAAGTTGTATGTGTTTGAGAGTACAATAGTCTGCTCGTCAGCTTTTTCATAAAGTTCCTGAAGATATGTCGGCGAGACCTTGTCATCATCATCTATGAATACGATGAATCTTCCCTCAGCCTTGTCCAGACCTGAGTTCCTTGCATTGGATACGCCTCTTTCCTGAGAATATATAAGCCTGATGCCGGACATGTCCGATATATATTCCTCAATCTGTTGCCAGTACGGATGCTTCTCTCCGTTCAGAACAATGATGATTTCATAGAGGTCACTTGATAGGGTCTGGGCTTTCAAGGAGTCCAGACATTCCCAGAGGTATTCCTGGGGCCTGAATGTAGGTATGATTACTGAAATTTCCATTGTCCTATCTGTGTATGAGATCGAGAGTGTTGTATATGGCTTTCATCCTTCTTGGAAACAGCTTGAGCAGCCGGCCTTCTATCCTGTGATTCGGATTGCTTGATCTGAGCATCAGACTGAATATTTCCTTCCTTTGCAGGATGCTGCAGTATAATTCATTGCTGTCACTTTCAGAAAGCGTGTTCAGGAGCCGTATGCACCAGTTTATGCAGTCTGATACCTGCCTGTATATGTATGGTCTGTATTCTTCCTCTACCTGTTTCTGAGCAAATTCATTGAGCCGGTACACTACTTCAAGCAAGTCATGACCTCTCTTGACCTTTGGCGTGCGTGTTATGGAATCCGGAGTCTGTCTTACCATATATATAAGGTCATTCACAGATACCGTACTCTCTGCCAGGTAGTAGGCGCGTGGGGTGAATTCATTGTCTTCATGATAGATACCAGGGTGGAATCTCAATTTCCTGTTGTCAAGGAATTCCTTCTTATAGACAGCGAACGGAGCGCATACCTGGAACCTTCCCTTGAGCAGCTCCTTGCCGGGGCATATGCCGTCATCAGTATAGCTGAATCTTCTTTCAGCTCTGCCGTCAATCATATTTGCAGCGCAGAATCTCAACATGTCCGGGTTGTCTTCTGTACAGCGGCTGACTATGTTACCGAGACAGTTGTTCGCCAGAAAGTCATCACTGTCGAGCAGGAGTATGTATTTGCCGGAAGCGGCATCGATACCGGCATTACGGGCTACGCTAAGCCCCCTGTTCTCTTGAGACAGGATTTTTATATTACTGTGTCTTTCTGCCAATCCGGCTGCGATTTCCTCTGTCCTGTCTGTGGAACCGTCGTTTATGACTATTATCTCATACTTCTCGCAGTCAAGGTCCTGATCAATACATGACTGGAGACACTCTTCAATATACCTTTCAGCATTATAGGCAGGTATCACAATAGACAGTTCCTTAGGGGCGCAGATATCTATCCATTCATATTCTCCACCCCAGATGTCCAGAAATTTCAGAAAGTCGGAATTGCTGATGACGGTGCTCGCAGTGTTGTCGCATGGGTAAAAACTGACTCTTTCAGCATTTTGCAGGTCTTTGTCGAGGAAGAGCTTGACTCTGTGCCCGTTCTCAAAAAGTTCCTTGGCTGCTACACCTTCTGCCGGAGAACCGTCCTCGCAGATCAGATTCATATCGTTTATAAGACCGAAAGGGGATACGGATCCAGGGAGCAGTCCCAGACATCTTTCCATTCTTTCCTGAGATGCGAATGACAGTTTTCCCTGACGGAGACTCTTCTCCAGAGTATGGATAGACAGCTCCTTATGACACTCGAATACTACAAGGTAGTGTCTGTTGCCCTTGTGGTTGCGGAAGAACAGATTCTTGCAGTGAGTGGAATCGATCTCCTTCCAATACTCCAGTGCAAGCTCTATTGTCGGGAGTGGAGGGTGATGATGTGTCTTGAATGAAATGCCGTTGTCTTCAAGAAACTTCTCAACTTTTTCTGTCTTTTCGTTAACCATGCGGATTTGTTTGATTTAAGGACAAAAATACAAATTTTTCTGATTAACTTTGTATGATTATGCAGGAATCAATGACTATATGGGACCCCTTGAGAAAGAAGGATGTGGCTCTTACCCCTGAGGAAAGAGTGCGCCAGTGGTTTATAGGGGTTCTGGCCGGTGAAATGGCTGTTCCTATGCATATGATGATGAGCGAGACAGGCTTCCGCTTGGGAGACAAGCAGTTCAGAGCAGATATTCTTGTCTATGACAGGGCTGCACATCCGCTGATGGTTGTGGAATGTAAACGTCCGGAAGTGGATTTGAATCAGGAGGTACTCGATCAGATACTAAGATATAATATGGCTCTTGATGTCAGGTTTCTGGCTGTTACAAACGGTAGGAAGACTTACATGTTTGCCAGAAACGATGCTGGATATGGTTTCATGAATCATGTTCCTAAATACGAAGAAATGCTATGCCGACAATAACACAAGGTTTTCTTGATCACAAGATATTTCAGATAGTTTCTCAGACTGCTGCAGAACAGGGGGTGAGAGCTTTTGTCATAGGAGGATATGTCAGAGACTGCTTTCTTGGACGTCCCAGCAAGGATATAGATATAGTTGTGGAGGGAAGCGGAATCGCCATTGCCGAGGCAGTTGCAGAAAAGGTCCGTACCAATGTGTCTGTGTTCAGAAATTTCGGAACGGCCATGCTTCGTTACAAAGGAATAGAGGTTGAGTTCGTCGGGGCTCGCAAGGAGTCGTACAACCGGGATTCCCGCAAGCCTATTGTTGAGGACGGAACACTTGAAGACGATCAGCTCAGAAGAGACTTTACTATCAATGCCATGGCGTTCAGTCTGCAGCAGGAAGATTTCGGTGCTCTGGTGGATCCCTTTGGCGGAATCCGTGATCTTGCATCCGGTATCATCCGTACTCCTCTGGATCCTGATACAACTTATAGCGACGACCCTCTGAGAATGGTAAGGGCGGTCAGATTTGCGACAAAACTATCTACCGATCAGCTCGAGTTCAAGATTGTCCAGGAATCGAAGGATTCCATCAGACGTAATCTGCACAGGATGGAGATACTGTCAAAAGAGAGGATTGTAGAGGAACTTAACAAAATCCTTGTCACATCTCGTCCTTCCATGGGATTCCGCCTTCTTGATGAGACCGGACTTCTGGATTGGATACTGCCGCAGCTTGCAAAACTTAAAGGTGTCGAGAGTATAGACGGCAGGGGACATAAGGAGAATTTCTCACATACGCTTGAAGTTCTCGACAATGTTGCAAAGTATGAGGAAGATGCTATTGCTGCCGGCCTGCTTAAGGATTATGTGTTTGAGGATGGAGTGGAAGTCGAGAAAGTCCGTACAGAGCCTAACGTATGGCTTCGATGGGCTGCTCTTCTGCACGATATAGCGAAGCCGGCTACAAAAAGATATGACCCCGCTCTCGGTTGGACATTCCATGGACATGAAGTGTTGGGGGCAAGGTGGATTCCTAAGATCTTCCAATCTATGAAAATGCCTCTGAATGAGAAGATGAAGTATGTGCAGAAGCTCGTAGGACTTCACCTCAGACCGATTGCCCTTGTTACAGATGAAGTTACGGATTCGGCAGTGCGCAGACTGCTTTTTGATGCAGGAAACGACATAGATGACCTGATGCTTCTCTGCAATGCGGACATTACTTCAAAAAATCCGCGGAAGGTGGCTCGTCTTCGTCAGAATTTCGAACTTGTGAAGGCTAAGCTTGTGGAGGTGGAGGCAAAGGATGCCATAAGGAACTGGAAGAATCCTATCACCGGAGATTATGTGATGGAACTCTTCGGTATATCTCCATGTAATACAATCGGTCAACTCAAGGAAATGGTGAAGAATGCTATCCTCGACGGAAAGATTGAAAATACTTTTGAGGCTGCAGATGCATATATGCGCGAGCGTGCTGCTGAGTTGGGACTATTTCCTTGCGCCAAATGAATCTGATAGGTGCATATATAAATTATATAAGGTCTGTACGGCGATATTCGGAACGTACGGTGTCGGTATATTCCGATGTTCTGCAAGACTATGCCGATGCTGTCGATGCTGCTTCTGATGATGAGCTTCTCAGTGCTCTGAACCCTTCAGATCTGCGGGAATATCAGGTGAATCTTATTGATGACAGAAAGATGTCTCCCCGGTCTGTGTCGCTTTACATGTCTGTACTGAGCAGTTTCTGCAGGTATCTCATAAAGAAAGAGTATCTTCAGTCCAATCCGGTCTCTCTTGTAACCAGACCTCGTCAGCAGAAGAGGATTCCCGAATTCTTCACTAAGGAATTCATGGATATATATTTTTCATCTACGGAATATGCGGTAGAGGATGATGCACTCGAAGCCTTTCTGCAGGAACCACATACGCAATCCGGAAAACAGTCTTATGAGAAACGTCTGGCGAGACTTATTATCAGCATTCTGTATTCGTTGGGAATCCGACGTTCGGAATTGATTGGACTCAGGATTGAAAATGTTGATTTTGGCAGAAAAGTTGTCAAAATATGCGGAAAAGGCGATAAAATGCGAGAAATTCCTCTTCTTACTTCATTGTCAGAAGAAATTTTATTATATTTGAAAGCAGTTGAGGCATTGAGCGGGAGTATAAGGTCTTTGAAAGATCCCTTGCTTGTCACATACAGGTTGAATCCGCTTTATCCTATGTATGTTGACAGGACAGTAAAGAGCGAGCTTGGAAATGTCAAAGGCATTACAGGACGAAAGTCTCCACATGTCCTCAGACATTCTCTTGCCACCGAACTTCTTGATGAAGGCAGCGATCTGCACTCGATAAAGGAACTCCTTGGACACTCTTCTCTGGCTACGACTCAGATCTATACCCACAGCAGCATTGCCCAACTCAAGACTATTTATAAACAAGCCCATCCAAGGGCAAAAAACGGAGGTAAAAATGGAGATTAGGATCCAGTCGATCAAGTTCAATGCAGATCAGAAGCTGCTGGACTTTGTAGAAAAGAAATTCTCAAGAATCGAGAAATTCTACGATGCGATTACAGGTGTTGATGTTGCGCTTTCATTGCTTCCAGATCAGGAAAACAAGAATGTAAAGGTTCTTGTGAGTATTCCAGGCGGTACCGTCGTGGTCGAGAAGAATGCTAAGACCTTCGAAGATGCAATTGTTGATTGCGCAGATATCCTCAAGGAAAAACTCGTAAAAGAAAAAGAAAAGAGAGCATAAGATTCATTATAACTTTTCAATGGCACCGAGAAATCGGTGCTTTTTTCTTAACTTTGCAGACCTATGGCGAAAGGATTTCAAGATACCGATTCTCTATGCAGAGAACTTGTGAAGGATGCCCGTAACGGGGTCTTCAAGCCGGTCTATCTTCTTATGGGAGATGAGCCGTATTATGTCGATATGGTGTGCGATGCCATTATTGAATATTGTCTGGATGAGAGTGAAAGGGATTTCAATCAGACAGTATGCTATGGTGCAGATGTGGACGCTGATGCTGTGATAACAGCGGCAAGACGCTATCCGATGTTTGCTGATCGTCAGCTTGTGGTCATCAAGGAAGCTCAGATGATGAAGACGCTGGAGAATCTTGCCATATATTGTCAGAAACCTCTGGAATCCACTGTGCTTGTAATCGCTATGCACGGTGCCTCTGCAGATAAACGAAAATCTCTTTACAAGACTGTGTCCAAGATGGGAGTCGTCGTGGAATCCCAGACCTTAAGGGATTACGAAGTGACCAGATGGATACCTATGTTCTATCAGTCCAAAGGCCTGAAGATTGCACCTGATGCTGCAGCCCTGCTCGCTGAACATGCCGGTACCGATCTGGCAAAGATAGCTGTCGAGACAGAGAAGATGCTGAAGAATCTTCCTGAAGGAACTGTCCAGATCAGCGCGTCAGATATAGAAAAGAATGTGGGAATAAGCCGCCAGTTCAGTGTTTTTGAGCTGACCAAGGAACTCTCTCTAAAGAATGCTGCAAAGGCGTTGAGGATAGCTGCTTACATAGGATCGGCTGCGAGGTTTGCAATGCCGATGGCTGTAAGTGCCTTATATACACATTTTTATAGAATACTCAAGTATGAGGCTCTGCTGATGAGGAATCCTTCGCCGGGCAATGATCAGAAGGCAAAGGTTCTGGGTGTGAATCCCTATTTCTTCGGCGAGTATGATACAGCTGTGCGTAACTATCCATTGAAGAAATGTATGGCTGTGATAGCCCTTTTGAAAGAATATGATTATAAGGGCAAAGGTGGTGATGTTGGAGAAGCTACAGCCTCTGAACTTATGGTTGAATTGACTGCAAAGATTTTGAATATATGATGTTGAAATGTATAGATGTCTGCAAGACTTTCGGTGAGAAGGTTGCTTTGAATCATGTCTCTGTTGACATCCCGAAAGGAAAGATTTTCGGTCTGCTCGGTCCTAATGGGGCCGGAAAGACGACTTTGATAAGAATTATAAACAGGATTACCATACCAGTCAGCGGACAGGTCCTTTTCGACGGGCGTCCTATAACTCAGGATGATGTCGAGAAGATAGGATATCTTCCGGAGGAACGCGGACTCTACCGTAAGATGAAGGTAGGGGAGCAGGCAATGTATTTCGCTCAGCTGAAGGGTATGAGTGCTGCTGAGGCGGCATCGGAACTTAAGAAATGGTTTGTCAGATTCGGGATTGAGACCTGGTGGAACAGGAAAGTGGAGGAACTTTCAAAAGGTATGGCTCAGAAGGTGCAGTTCATTACTACTGTGGTCCACAAACCGTCTCTGCTGATTCTTGATGAGCCTTTTTCTGGTTTTGACCCTGTCAATGCCCAGGTGATACGTGAAGAAATTCTCAGGCTTAAGGATGAGGGGGCTACTATAATCCTTTCTACTCATAATATGGAGTCGGTAGAGGAATTATGCGATAATATAGCTCTTATCAACAAGTCTCAGGTGGTAATCGCAGGAGGGGTTGATGAAATCAGACGCAAGTACGGAAACAATAATGTGGAACTGGTATATACTGGTCACTCCGTAATTAAATCCGTGTCAGGAGTGTTTGACGTCCTTTCAGACGAACAGCAGGGTGACAGACACATATGTGTACTTTCTCTTGAGGAGGGCTCCGATGCCAATTCTGCACTCAGGAATGTACTGGAGCAGAATCTGACCGTCAATTCGTTCAAGGAGCTTGTGCCTCGCATGAATGATATATTTATCAAACTTGTAACAGAAGGAGTGTAGTGTATGAAATTGAGAAATCTTAATATTGTCATAGCGCGAGAGTATCTTACTCGTGTGAAGAAGAAGTCTTTTCTGCTGATTACTTTTCTGGCTCCGATATTTCTGGCAGCTGTAGCAGTGCTTCCGTCTGTTATCATGTTCATGACAGAAGACAAGGGAAAGAAAGTTGCGGTTGTCGATGAGTCAGGTATTGTCATGCAGACTCTCACGGACAACAAGACAATGTCGTATGAAGACTTTTCCCAGCAGCCTCTGGATTCGGTAAAGGCATGTTTCTCTAAGGAAGGTTTTGATATTCTGCTTTCCATCTCTCCTCTTGATTCTTCCAAGACGGTTTCTGTATCAGCATATTCGGAGAAGCCTCTCAGTGTCGATATGAAGGATGCGATAGCGTCGAGGGTGAACGATGCCTTAGAAGATTACAGGATAGAAAGTTATGGAGTCGATGGACTCAAGGATATCATGGAGGATGTGAAGTCGGATATATATGTTTCCACTTACACTGTGACAGAGGACGGCCAGGAAAAGATCACTTCATCAGAGGTGTATATGGGTATATCTCTTGTGTTGTCAATGATTATTTACATGTTCATCGCCATGTTCTCAGGAATGGTTATGCAGAGTGTGATTGAGGAAAAGGCAAGCAGGGTTGTGGAAGTTCTGGTATCTTCTGTAAAGGCTACTGAACTCATGTTCGGTAAGATCATCGGCGTGGCATGCGTAGCCTTGACTCAGTTCTTCCTGTGGATAGTCCTTACTGCTGTTCTTGTCGTAGGCGCATCTGCCTTTATAGGTATCGAGCAGTTCGGACCGGAGATGGCTCAGGAAAAAGCTCAGGAAATGATGCAGGTCAGTGGTGTGGATATGCATCAGATGACAGCAGCTGTAGAGAATACCGGACTGGAAGTCGTATTCAGTACACTGGGACAGCTGAATTTCGGTCAGCTCATTCTCGGCTTTGTAATCTATTTTGTTCTCGGTTATCTTCTTTATGCATCGTTCTTCGCGGCTATCGGATCGGCAGTTGAGAACGAGGCTGATACCAGTCAACTGCAGATGCCGGTGACGATTCCTCTGCTGATTGCATTCTTTATTGCGTTCTATGCGTTCAAGGCTCCTGACAGCCCTATTGTCTTCTGGGGTTCCATGATTCCTTTCACATCTCCGATTGTCATGTTGGCGAGAATCCCTTTCGGTGTACCAGCATGGGAACTGGTGCTTTCGATTGCACTTCTTGCCGGTACATTTGTTCTATGCGGATGGGCATCTGCAAAGATCTATAAGATCGGTATATTGATGTTCGGTAAAAAGACTACTTTCAAGGATCTTTGGAAATGGCTCAGACAAGGTTGATATTTTTCTCTGTTATCATTCTCGCTCTGTCTTCATGCGGACAGACATATAGATGGGAGAAGGCGGCAATGGACTCAAGCAGGACCGGGTGTACAGCTGCTACTGCAGATAATGTTAAGTCTGCTTTGGGTCAGATGAATGAGGATGGGTCATATCTGAGTCCATCAGGAGTGTTGTTTCCGGAAGAATCCGCTACAGCCAAAGTCGCCTCGATAGTTCTTCATGCTCAGCCCCATATGGCTGATGTCAAGAAGGTCATTGCACAATCTGAGGAATACATGCCTAACGAACTGAAGGAAAATAGACTTTCCAATTGGTTTGTGGATATCATCATGAATAAGGTATCTTCTCTTTCCGGCAAGAAAATAGATGTGGGAATATGCAATTTCGGTGGAATCAGAGTCGGAATGCCTGAGGGTGATGTCATGCTGGATGATATCAAGTCAATGTTCCCGTTCAAGAATTATCTTGTATATCTTGAACTTACGGGAAAACAGTTGAGAGATATATTTGAGAAAATGGCTTCGGGAAAGTTTCAGGCTATAGGGGGCGTAAGGATTGATGTCGCAGATGGAAAGATTGTAAAGGCAGAGATAGGGGGCAAACCTATAGATGACGACAGATTGTATTCAGTTGCGACCATATCGTTTCTTCTTAAGGGAGGAGACGGATTATATCTTTCTGAAGGTGCGGCAAATCTTAAGAATTATGACGTGGCCATAGTTGATGCTGTGCTTGAATATGTCGGGGCTCTTACAGCACAGGGCAAATCCATCAAGGGTAGCGATGTTGTTCATGTTACTATAAAATAATGATTATGAGAGGTTTACTGATATATGTTTCCATATTTCTGTTTTCGCTGTCGCTTTCTGCTCAGGATCTTACCATTCTGCATCTGAATGATACTCATAGTCATATTGAGCCGGAAAGAAACGGATTATATGCAGGTATGGGTGGTGTGATCGAACAAGCTGCGTATATTGACAGTGTAAGGACGGCAGAGGGAGCCTCAAATGTTCTTCTTCTTCATGCCGGTGACTTCAATCAAGGAACGTCGTATTTTACCGAATTGGGCGGTGCTGTAGAAGTCGATGTTCTGAATGCTATGTCTTTCGATGCAGTGTGTCTTGGCAATCATGAGTTCGATAATGGACTGGAAGACCTTGCAGCAAGAGTAAGAAAACTGAATATGCCAGTACTCTGTGCAAATTATGATTTCAGATCCACACCTCTTGAGGGACTTGTATATCCATATGTGATAATTGAGAAGGCAGGAAGAAGAATTGGAATTTTCGGTCTGTTGACGGATCTTACAGTAGTGGTCAAGGCAGAGATCGCTGCATTGCTCAAATATACAGATCCGGCTGCAGCCGCGAATTCCTGCATCGCGATGCTTGAGGACGCTGGTTGTGACATGATTGTAGCATTGACCCATCTTGGATATGAAGGTGAATTCTATACAGATTGTGAACTTGCCGCTAATACTTCCGGTATAGATGTAATTGTGGGAGGGCATTCCCATACATTCCTTGATGATAAGGCTGTCTTGAGGGATAAGAATGGTAAGAAGGTTGTATATGTGACAGACGGCAAGTGGGGCGTGAATATTGGAAAACTGACCGTAAAATGACAATATTTGAACTGTTTGTAATTGCTGTGGGAGTGTCGATGGATGCGTTTGCCGTTTCGATATGCAAAGGTCTTTCTGTCAGGAAACTTCGCTCGAGCCATGCCTTTATAACAGCCATGTGGTTTGGTGGATTTCAGGCTCTCATGCCTCTGATCGGATATTTTATAGGCATCCATTTCGCAGATTTTGTCACCAATATAGATCACTGGATAGCTTTCGTGCTTCTGGCACTCATTGGCTGCAATATGATCAAAGAGTCAAGGGAGACTGTCACTGAATGCAGTCATGATGAGGATTTTTCTTTCAGGAAGATGTTTCCACTTGCTGTAGCTACAAGTATAGATGCCCTCGCGGTCGGTGTCACATTTGCCTTTCTTAAGATAAATATCTGGACAGCTGTTCTGCTGATAGGGGCTACAACCGCTTTTTTCTCCGGTGTGGGAGTGAAGATAGGAAATGTTTTCGGCTGCCGTTATAAATCCAAGGCCGAACTGGTCGGCGGATTGATCCTTATTGTAATGGGAATAAGGATTCTTGTAGAGCACCTTTTCTTCAGTTGATCAGATCCGTTTTGCTGCAATTAGAATGTTTCCTTCCCAGTCTGATTTCAGACCGAAGATGTGTGCATCATCCCCTGACTTCACCCCTGTCTTCTTTCGTAGAGTTTCGGTGTCCATCGGAATATTTCTTGCTGTCACTTCTGATTTCGGATATTTGAGTCCGAATTCTTTTATACTCCTTTTTGCAATCGGTTGACACTCAATGATTTCAAATATTTTTCCGTATGGTCTGACAGATTCGGCCTCTTCTGTGGAACTGCATATGTAATAATGTGTGGATTTACCCAGTTTCTTCAGTGTGAATCGTTCGGCAATCAGATTGAATGCACCGGCTTTCATCAATGCTTTTCCAGGCTCGAAAAGATAGGATGATCCTGCTTCGATACCGATGATAGAAGATTGTTCATAAGAAATTCTACATTCTCTCTCCTTCTGCGGATTGAATGAGAATATTGCTTCAGATTCTGCATTCAGCTCTACTGCATGGACTGTATATTCATCTTTCCATTCCCGGTCCATCCATATGAGAAGTTCCTTGCATTCTCCACCTGTCGCTACAACATGTACTTCTCTGCATGTGCATCCCAGCCTGTCACAAGCCATGCTTATATCTGCCATAGGGGAGAGTTTGATGAGGATATGTCTGCTGTATTTGAATATTTCGTCCTTGAGTGTCAGTACATCGGGTGTGCAGTCTTCAATCAGAAACACTTTTTTGCCTTCTGAGTCTCGTCTTGCCGGATCGATATATACAATATCTGCGTTTGAGACTGCTCTGCCGATGTTTTCAGCAGAAACTATGAGATTGTTGACCTCTATATTATCTGCTCCGAGTGTCTTGAAATTATGTCGGGCTGCATTGCAGAGTTTGTCCTGCATTTCATTGTAGATGACCTTGGATGCTTTCTGAGAGAAGAACCAGGAATCGACGCCAAGTCCTCCGGTAAGGTCGGCTATAGACCAGTCCTTGACCTTGTCGCAGATTTTTTCTGCAAATGCCGCCTTATACCTTCCTGTTGCACTGCTGCTGCATTGTTCTGCAGAAAGTTTCAGTGGAAATATCAGCCCCGGTTCATCATACCATTCCTGCACCTTGCCTTTCAGCTTCCTGCGGCTTTCTATGCAGTTGACGGCGAGATCAATGTCGATTTCAGGAAATTTATTCCTGTCGAGAATCAGTCTTGACACATCTTCGTCAGCATGTTCGGCTATGAATTTGAGCAAATTTTCCATCTAATCATAATATCTGATACAAAAATAGATGATTATTTGTAAAATTCTATTATTTTTGTTGGGATGTAAATCAGACAATTTCAGAATATATTATTTAACACTAATACTGATATGGAAAAAGATTTTAGAGCTGTAGTCCAGAGCTGGCTGGACGGAAATTTCGATGAGGCTACAAAGGCAGAGATTCTTGCATTGCAGGAAAACGATCTTACTGCCCTTGAGGATGCCTTCTACAGGAATCTTGAGTTTGGTACAGGCGGTCTCCGCGGTATCATGGGAGTAGGTACAAACCGTATGAACAAGTACACTGTAGGTATGGCGACTCAAGGTCTTGCCAACTATATGAAGGCAAATCTTGAAGGGCCTCTCAGCGTATGTATCTCATTTGACAGCCGTAACAACAGCCCGGAGTTTGCTCAGATCACTGCAAATGTTCTTGCTGCAAACGGTATTCATGTATATATCTTTGATAAACTGCATCCGATTGCACTTATGAGCTATTCTGTACGTGCAAAGAAGGCTAATGCAGGTATTATGATCACTGCATCACATAACCCTAAGGAATATAACGGCTATAAGGTGTTCTGGTCAGATGGTGCTCAGGTGACATCCCCTGTTGACAAAGACATCGTTGCAGAAGTTGCAAAGATTACGGATCCTTCAATGGTTAAGTTCGAGCCAGGTGAGGGTGCCGCTCCGATTGAGGTCATGAGCCATGAGATGGATGAGGCTTATCTCAACTCTGTGATGACACTCATGCTTTCTCCAGAAGCCCGTGCAGCTCACAAGGATATCAAGATCGTTTACACTCCTATCCATGGTTCAGGTGTGGAAATCGTTCCTGAGTTCCTCGCAAAGCTTGGCTTCGAGAATGTATATCATGTTCCAGAGCAGGACATCGTTGACGGAAATTTCCCTACAGTCATGTCTCCAAACCCAGAGGAGCCTTCTGCTCTTGCAATGGCAGTTGCAGTAGCTGACAAGGAAGGTGCAGACTTGGTTATGGCTACAGACCCTGATGCTGACCGTATCGGTATTGCAGTACGTGACAATGAGGGCAAGATGGTACTTCTCAACGGTAACCAGACAGGTTCTCTCCTTACATATTACATCCTCCGTCGTTGGTCTGAGCTCGGAAAGCTTGATGGTAATCAGTACGTGGTGAAGACTATCGTTACTACAGAGCTTATACGTGCAATTGCAGAAAAGTATGGAGTGAAGGTATATAACGTCCTCACAGGATTCAAGTGGATTGCAGATATCGTCAAGAAGAACGAGGGCAAGGCAACATTTGTGTGTGGTGGAGAAGAAAGTTACGGTTTCAATGTAGGAGAGTTCGTACGCGACAAGGATGCTCCGATCTCATGTGCATTCGTTGCTGAGTGTGCTGCTTGGGCAGCAGATCAGGGCAAGACCCTCTATCAGCTTCTTCAGGATATCTATGCTGAGTTCGGATATTATAAGGAGTCTTTGATCTCACTTACCAAGAAAGGTAAGGCAGGACTTGAGGAAATCGCTGCCATGATGGTCGAGTACCGCAACAATCCTCCTAAGGAAATGGCAGGATCGCCGGTTGTCAAGGTTATAGATTACAACAAGCCTGAGGAGACTGGTCTTCCTGCATCAAATGTTCTCCAGTTCTACAATGAGGCTGGCGATGTTGTTACAGTGCGTCCTTCAGGAACAGAGCCGAAGATCAAGTTCTATTTCGGTATCAAGGGAGCTGACGCAGATGCTAAAAACGAAGTTCTGAGAGCTCAGTTCAGCAAATAGTCCGGTCTTTGGTCCAGACATTGTAAAATATCCGTTTCGTATATAAAAACAATGTATATGAAACGGATATTTACTTTATTTATGATTATGTTTCTGGCCGCAATATATTCTGAAAAATCAGAAGCATGCACCGGCATCTCCCTGTCAGCAAGTGATGGAAGCCGGGTTATTGCAAGAACTGTTGAGTGGGCTGCTACCTCAATGCAATGCGGCTATGTCGTTTCTCCGCGTGGGCACCAGCAGCAGTCATACACTCCCTCTGGCTCAGACGGAATGAAATTTACCTCCATATACGGATATGTAGGAATCTATACCGAATATGAACCTTTTGTAGTAGAAGGCATCAATGAGGCCGGACTGTCAGTCGGTCTCTTCTTTTTCCCGGGCTATGGACAATATACTCCATATGACAAGTCACAGAGCAATAGTACAATCTGTGACATGCAGTTTGTTTCCTGGGTACTGTCGCAGTTTGATTCGGTCGATCAGGTGAAGGCAGCATTGAAGAAGGTCAGGGTGGTTACCTTGAATCATAAGATCGGTGCTGTGCATTGGAGAATTACCGAACCGGGAGGCAGAATGGTTGTGCTTGAATTTGTGAATGGAGTGGCTCAGTTCTATGAGAACAGACTCGGTGTGCTGACAAATGCTCCAGGCTTCCAATGGCACATGACAAATCTCAATAACTATATCAATCTAAGACCGGGATCAGCTCCGGACCAGACTTTGAAACCAGGTGTCACCCTACATCCTCTTGGACATGGAAGTGGCATGCTCGGACTCCCTGGCGATTATACCTCTCCGTCAAGATTTGTACGTGCTGCATTCTATCAGACAACTGCTCCAGTTGCGGCTACCGGTTTCGATGCTGTAGTCCAGGCATTTCATATTCTGAATAATTTCGATATTCCGATCGGCACTCAGCATACTCTTGAAGACATTCCGAAAAATCTTCCAAGTGCAACTCAGTTCACTTCAGCAACTGATCAGACTGCAATGAAACTCTACTACAGGACAGCATGGAACAGCAATATTCGCTGTATTGACCTTATGAACATCAATTTCCATACAGTGAAATATCAGTCTCACCCGTTGGACAATGTTACTGTGCAGCCTGTTGAAATGGTGAAAGTAAAGTAACGCTTTCACGTCCTCTGGCAGTGGTTTGGCCGACCAGACGCTGAGGCTCATCATATCACCTTACTTTTGCAAGGTCGCCGGGGTCCTATACAAAGATTCCGGCGATATTTTATTGCTTTCTGTCTGGCAGCTAATCCGCTGAAAATCAATGCTTTCCGCAAAGGCGATTCCCCTGAAACGGGGAATCGCCTTCCCGGAACTTGCTGGTATTCAGACTGTTGGGTGCCAGGCAGGAATTTGTCTGTACGGGGAATTAATGCTATATTCGCGCAAAATTTTCAATTTATGAGAAAGTTCAGGGTGCCGAATACCTATGTCATCATATTTTTTGTTCTTCTGATATGTGCGGCTTCCACCTGCTTTGTGCCGGGAGCAGTCCCACAGACATGGCAGGTCTTTTCAGCTCTTTATGAAGGGTTCAGCCAGCAGGCTGGAATAATCGCCTTTGTCCTGATTATAGGCGGTGCATTCTGGGTGGTTAATACCACGAAGGCTCTGGATGCAGGCATTATGAAATTCATGATAGCTGCGGGGAAACTCGAAAGATATTCACTTATCAGAAGGCTTGGTGTAGGCAACATTGTCATGGTGCTGATTATGCTGCTTTTCGGACTTTTTGGAGCAGTTTTCGGAATGAGTGAAGAGACTATTGCCTTTGTAGCTGTCGTCATACCGATTGCAAGATCTTTGGGATATGATGAATTTATAGCTGTCTGCATGGTTTATGTTGCTGCACATGTAGGATTTGCAGGAGCAATGCTTAATCCCTTCACTGTAGGTATTGCACAGGATATGTCTGGACTTCCTTTGTTTTCAGGTATTGAATACAGGACTTTCTGTTGGGTTGTCCTGATGTTTATCACTGTTGCATTTGTGCTTTGGAAGAGTCGTAAGTGCAGATATCTTCCTGAACTTGATTCTAACAAAACTGTTTCTATGGGCGAAATTCAGGAAGTCCCTTCAGGAATGGGAGCATGGGTTACCTATGTGGGAATTATTGTGTCCTTGTTTCTGTTTTCCATTAATTATGCTGCAGACTGCTCTGTCAATATAGGCAGTTCTTCCTTCGATGCTCCGTGGCTGCTTTGGGTTGTGGATGCGATCTTTGTGATATTCGGTTTTATAGCAATCAGAAAATCGCGTCAGATGTTCATCCTTGCTCTTCTTATATTTACCATTATATTTATGGTTGTGGGTGTAATGGGATATGGATGGTATCTTCCTGAGATATGTGCGTTGTTTCTCGCACTTGCTCTTGCTTCAGGATTGTCTGCAGGCTATTCTTCCGATACCGTAGCCAAGGAATTTGTCAATGGAGCGAAGGATATATTTTCTGCTGCTTTGATAATTGGTTTTGCTGCAGGTATAATAGTGATTCTAAAGAACGGCAATGTCATAGATCCGATGCTGAATTCAATGGCTTCGTCTCTTGAGGGTAGCGGAAAGACCGGAGCATTGGCTGGAATGTACGGAATACAGACATTCATTAACCTTTTCATACCGTCTGCTTCTGCAAAGGCTGCGGTTACAATGCCGATAATGGCACCTTTCTCAGATATGATAGGGGTGTCAAGACAAGCAACAGTCATGGCCTTTCAGTTTGGTGACGGATTTACCAATATGATTACTCCTTGTTCTGGAGTATTGATGGCTGTGCTCTCAGTGGCAAGGATTCCTTACGGCAGATGGTTTGGATTTATATGGAAATTTATCCTTGCACTGATTATAGCTGGATTTCTTCTCCTCCTTCCGACTTTGTACATCGATCTTTCAGGATTCTAGAACAATCCGAAGAGCTGAGCATCAATTTTATCAGTAATTGAGGCAAAGTCTTCCGGGATGTGTTCAAAATCAAGTTCATCTGCTTCTATTATAAGTACCCTGCCTTTGTATTCTGAAATCCATTTTTCATATCTTTCGTTAAGATTACTCAGATATTCGATGCTTATGCTTTTCTCGTAATCGCGGCCACGTTTCTGGATTTGAGAAACCAATGTCGGTACTGATGACCTCAGATATATAAGCAGGTCTGGCTCGTGTACCATAGACATCATCAGATTGAATAATTGCATGTATGTGTCGAAATCTCTTTCAGAGAGATTGCCCATTGCCTTGTTGTTTGCAACGAAGATGTGAACACCTTCCATTATTGTCCTGTCCTGAATGACTATATCATCAGATTTTGATATATCAAGCAGATCCTGGAATCGTTGTGCCAGAAAGTATGTTTCAAGATTGTAGGACCATCTTTCTATATCCTTATAGTAGTCTTCAAGGTATGGGTTGTAGGTCACAGATTCGAATTTAGGCGTCCAACCATAATGCTCAGCAAGCATTTTGGTGAGAGTCGTTTTGCCGCAACCGATATTTCCAGCGATTCCAATATGCATGATCTTGTGATATAATAAAAAACGGACTGATATGTATTATCAGTCCGCTAATTTAATATTTTTTCAAAGACTAAACAAGTCCCTGAGCCATCATGGCCTCGGCTACCTTGATGAATCCTGCTACGTTTGCACCCTTTACATAGTTGACATATCCGTCTTCCTCTGTGCCATATTTAACACAAGCCTCGTGGATGTCTGTCATGATTCTCTTGAGCTGCTGGTCAACTTCTTCCGGAGTCCATCTGAGTCTCATTGAGTTCTGAGTCATTTCAAGACCTGATGTTGCCACACCTCCTGCGTTTGATGCCTTACCTGGAGAGTAGAGTATCTTTGCCTCCTGGAATGCTGCAATAGCCTCAGGTGTAGTAGGCATGTTTGCTCCTTCTGCAACACAGATACATCCGTTTGCAAGAAGTGTCTTTGCCTCATCTTCGTTAAGTTCATTCTGAGTAGCACATGGCATTGCTATGTCACACTTTACTCCCCATGGACGCTGACCCTCGAAGTATTGAGCCGACGGATACTGCTGAACATACTCTCTGATACGTCCGCGGAGCACGTTCTTAAGGTACATTACATAGGCAAGCTTATCAGCATCGATACCATCTGGATCATAGATGTAACCGTTTGAGTCAGAAAGAGTAACTACTTTACCACCAAGCTGTGTAGCCTTCTGTGCTGCAAACTGAGCCACATTACCTGAACCCGAGATAGCTACAGTCTTGCCCTCATAGCTGTCGCCCTTTGTTGCAAGCATTGCAGCTGCGAAGTAACATGTACCGTATCCTGTAGCTTCCGGACGCATAGGACTACCTCCGAATGTCTGTCCCTTACCGGTGAATACACCTGTAAACTCGTCACGGAGCCTCTTGTACTGACCGAACATGTAGCCAACCTCGCGTCCGCCTACTCCGATATCTCCAGCAGGTACGTCAGTGTTTGCTCCGATATGTCTGTAAAGTTCAGTGATGAAGCTCTGGCAGAAACGCATTACCTCGTTGTCTGACTTGCCCTTGGGGTTGAAGTCAGATCCTCCCTTGCCGGCACCCATAGGAAGGGTTGTAAGGCTGTTCTTGAAGGTCTGCTCGAAGGCAAGGAATTTCATGATTGAGAGGTTTACACTCGGATGGAAACGGATACCACCCTTGTATGGACCGATTGCGCTGTTCATCTGTACGCGGTATCCTCTGTTTATCTGGATGTTGCCTTCGTCGTCGAGCCAAGGAACTCTGAAGATAATTGTACGTTCAGGCTCAACAATTCTTTCAAGAATTTTCTGGTCAATAAGGTAAGGGTGCTCCATCATGTATGGGGCTACACTTTCAAGCACTTCCTTAACTGCCTGGTGGAACTCTTTCTCGCCAGGATTCTTCGCTGTGAGATCGGCCATGAAGCCGTCCACATACTTTTTAGTCATCTGATCCATAACGTTTCTATTTGTTAAATACACATAAACTGCAAATTTAATACAAAAAATTCAAAAGTGATCGAATTGTTGCAGATTATTTGGGTTGGTGTTGTAAATCTTTGTGTAATAGTGATTTACAACACATGCCTGCGTACTTTGGGGAGCAGGTATGTGTTGTAATATCTTGATTTATAGGGTGTTGTATAGTGATCTTAGAAGAGGAATCCTGTGTTCAGGTAGAATGCGAATCCTCCGTCCTGCCTGTTGAAGCACTGAGCTCCTTCAAAAGCCACAATGAAGTTCTGGTTCATGATGAATCTCAGACCGAGTCCTGCAGAACCATGGAAACCGTCTTTTCTGTCGAATACGAATTTATTGTACAGATTCTCGTAGTTCAGAAGCTTTGCAGCGCCCTCTATAGGATTTGCAGCAGAGGTGACAATATTCTGTTTCGCATCCTCGCTGAAGTTCATCTCATATCCTCTGAATACATGAGCTGCATCTGTAAATGCACTTAGCGCAAAGGCTATATTCTGTTTCCAGAGCTTGAACTCTACGAATTTATATCTGAATTCGATATTATAGAATCCTGTGTCAAGTCCCTGAACTCTGTTGAGCATAAGGCCTCGTACTGTTCTATATCCTCCGAATCCGTCATTGTCAGCTTTGATTCCCATGTTTGTATAGAACGGAAGGTTGTACCAAGGTGCGTCTTTGCCGATAGTACCCTGATATCCGATACGATATGCAAATGTGAGCTTATCCTGGATGATAGGTACATACTGACGCATCGTGAGACAGTATCTGTAATGCTCGTGAGTCGTTCCGAGCCATTTTGGAGCTGCGATGATATGACCTTCTGCCCAGATACCTTTTGTCGGGTTGTTCTCCACATTTCTGCTGTCATACATCAGTCCAAGACGGATTGAAGATGTGAGTCCTCCGTTTGCCTCGTCCGTCGGGATGATACCCCATACCTTGTAGAGGTCAAAGAGGGTAGTGCCTCCAGGGACGTACAGATCCGGTTCGGTCGGGTTGTCAAGTACAGCATATCCCTTCGGAGTAAATGATTGGGCCTTTGTCCATGAGAAATTATAACCTGCTTCCCAGTAGAAGTTTTTCAGAATCTCACCTGTGAAATCGACTTTCGCCTTCACAAGGTCACGTCCGAAACGGTAGAAGCCCTTCGGCATCTTGCCCTTGTCCTCAAATTTTGCGTATACCTTATTGTAGTCCTCACTTCCTTTTTCGGGGCTTCCGTCGAAATGGAATGTCGGCTTGAGCATATTCATGTCGTAGTTGCTCTGATAACCGTTGAATCCATAAAAGTCAAGTGCTGCATCTTTATAATATCCAGTGCAGATAGACATTCTGACACCCGGTATCAGAGTCTTGTTGTCATAATTGAGAACTATTTTGTAACTGCCCACCTTTGATTCCTTTACATATGCAGATCCTTCGATGTACCACTGCGAGTTAGGATTAGGGTAGTTTGATCCGTTTCCGAAATCGTAGATGTTCATCAGGGCTCCGAACTGGAAACCTCTGTCTGCATCAAATGCAACAACTGGAAGAGGTCCGAGATTGATGCCTGTCTTTATGATTTCCCCTTTCTCGTTGTATGTGACGTTCTTTTTTTCTTTTTTTGCTGTTGCAGGTGTAGCAAGCACAGCTGCCGCAAGAAGCAGGATAAATAATTTTTTCATGAATCTTGTGTTTAGATTGCTTGTTTATGCACGAAAATCTTTTACAATAGATTTGAATGTTTTGTATAATTTCTTGTTATTCAGGAGCTTAATATCAGATATCCACCTCCTGCATCCCTCAAGATAGTCATGGAAATAGTAATATGAGGGGAAGTATAATACAAGTAGTGTAAGAGCCAGCCACCACGGAGTGAAACAGAATGCCAGTACGGCATAAAGTGGTGTAAGGATAACCTTCATACCCAGTTTTATACCGAAGCTTACAGTGTTTTTGAATGCAGGGTCCTTGACGCTCTTTCTGATCTTGAATTCTGCAGCCCACATCGGCAGAGATACAATTGCACTGTAGATGAAGTATGGAAGCCCTATCAAAGCAGCTGAAGCCTTGCCGACAACATTCCACTTAGGAGACATTTTTCTGAATGAGTATATTGAAATACCGGCTTTGAGCCTTGCCTTCTCAAATTCTTCTGCACGCTCAAGGATAGCAGCAGCCTTTTCAGGACTCTCCTGCATGAATTTTTCGATGTCTTCTGCTATCTTTCTGTTTTCTGACATCGAATCATAAAGGTCGGTACCGAAATCTCCGTATCCTTTCTTCTTCTTGTAGATAGAACACATCTTCACCAATGTCCATTTCGCCTCATAATTTTCATCATCAGGTATGAATGTCATCAGCTCGGAAATCTTCTTGCTCAGTTCTTTTCTCAAAGTATCTATAGCCTGAGCCTCATTTTCAAAATTTCCTTCCTTGAAGAACTCTGTTACATTGATGGCTTTGCCGTAATTTACAAGGGATGTGCTTCTGTATCTGAAATAATCTCCGTATTCAATGCCGACAGGAACCACATATACCGGCCTTTCATTTCCGAATTTTTCGTTGGCAGAATATGCAATCCTTGAAACACCTTTTCCCAATGTCTGGAGAGAATGTCTTGTCCTGTGTTTTCCTTCAGGAAATATGCAGAACCGCACATTATTTTCCAATGTAGCCACTATTATTTCCTGAGTCTTGTTGTTCTGAAGTACGTTCCTCAGTCCATCCCTCTGTCTAACCATAGGCAGTATTCTCAAAAAATACATAGCCTTGGCTATTAGAGGCCTTCTGAACATGTCTGCTCTGGCTCCAAACACGGTCGATCCTTTATAAGATCTCAATATTACCAGTGCGTCCATCAATGTGTTGCAATGGTTCGGTGCCAGAATCAGTGCTCCGTCTTCCGGCAGATTCTCCACGCCGCGGACCTCTACCTTGCGGTAGCTGTTTCTGATTGTTCCGTCTGTCCAGAACCTTCTCAGGAAATTGTAGAAAAGGCTCTTGTCATAAATATTTTTTCTAAACATCTTATTCTTCGTTAGGCTCTTTGCGTCCTTTTGCACGCCATAATCCTGCAAGAGTCAGACCTGAAATTATATGCCATACTCCCCACCATGCTGTGATTACAAGCATACCTCCGTTGTTAGTCCATATTTCCGGGTTGAAGATGTTAGGGTTGAGCAGAAGTGCCAATCCGAGACCTGAATTCTGGATGCCTGTCTCGATTGTAATGGTTCTTCTGTCCTTATATGGCATCTTCAGCAGTGTACTGGTACCGAAACCGATGCCGAGTGCAAGAAGATTATGGACAAGAACGATAAGAAATATATATTGGATACATTTGATGAATACCCCGAAATTTCCTCCGAATGCAATACATACCATTGCGACGAAGAATATGATAGAAAGGTACTGCATCGGCTTTTTCAGCGCCTTTGCCACTTTCGGAAGATATTGTGCGCAGAGTACTCCGAGGACAAGAGGAATTCCGAGAAGTATGACTATTGTTACAAACACGTCACTCAGCGGAATCTGAAGGTCTGGAAGAACCATGTCTCTCTTATCGGCAAAATTGATGTACATGTTACCCCAGAAAGCGAAGTTCAGCGGAGTCGTGAATACGCATGCTGCTGTGTTGAATGCTGTGAGTGAAACTGAAAGTTCTGTGTTTCCTCTTGACAGTGACGTGATGAAATTTGAGATGTTACCTCCCGGGCAGGATGCCACGAGTATCATTCCCAACGAAATCATCGGAGACAACCACTCCTTGAATGTTATAGTGAGAAGAAATGTAAGAGCCGGCAGGAGGATAAGCTGGCATAAAATGCCTATTATCACTGATCTAGGGCTTTTGATAATATCTATAAATGTTCTTGGCTTGATGCCGAGCGCTACTCCGAACATTACGATTGCAAGTACGATATTCAGGGCAATCATTCCTCCGTTTCCGCCCATATGGACATCGAGGCTGTCCAACATTTCGATTACTTCAGGTTTCATGGTTTAGTTGTTTGATTCCGCAAATATAGTAAATAATTTTACTAATTTCATAATAGTTCAGTCAATCTGTCGGTACGCCATGTCAAAGGCTGTCGAAAATCAATGGCAGAAGATCTTCGACATCTGAAAACCGCCAGACTCTTTCTGATCCAATCAGAAGTATCGTCATAGGTCTTCCGCTCATGGTCTGATATTCTGCCATCACCTGACGGCAGGCCCCGCAAGGCGTCACCGGAGATTTGCATAGAACTCCATTCTGACCGGCAGCGATTGCCAGAGCCTTGATTGGTACTCCCGGGCGGCTTGAGCCGGCATAGAACAATGCCGTACGTTCTGCGCACAATCCTGATGGAAATGCTGCGTTTTCCTGATTGGATCCTTTGATGATTTCACCGTCCTCATACATTACAGCAGCTCCGACATTAAAATTGGAATAGGGGGCATAGGACTGTGCAGTGGCCTCTATTGCAGCATTTGCAAGATTGGTTTCTTCGGGCGACAATCCGTTGATTGAATCGTACTCGTAGTACTCTATTTTGATTTCTTTGTTTGTCATAATAATCAATTAAGTTATCTTTGCAAACGTTGATCTCTAACAGACAAATATAATGCTTTTTATTAATAATGTCTATCGATATGCAGGAAAACTCTAAGATTAAGGTTTGTGTAGGACTTTCCGGTGGCGTGGATTCGAGTGTGGCTGCTCTTCTGCTCAAACAGCAGGGATATGATGTGTTTGCTTTGTTCATGCAGAACTGGCATGATGCATCTGCTACTCTCCATGGTGATTGCGAATGGGAAGAAGACCGTTTTGTCGCAGAACTGGTGGCAAGAAAGATAGGCATCCCATTCTATTTTGTGGATCTGAGCAAGGAGTACAGGCAGAGAGTAGTCGATTACATGTTTGATGAATATGAAAAAGGACGTACTCCAAATCCTGATGTGTTGTGTAATCGAGAGATAAAATTTGATGCGTTCCTTAAATGCGCCCGCAAGTTAGGGGCGGATTATGTGGCAACCGGTCATTATTGCAGAAAAGAGGTCACAGAAGGTCCGGAAGGCCCGATTTTTAGGATATTGGCAGGCACAGATATGAACAAGGATCAGAGTTATTTTCTGTGTCAGCTGACTCAGGAACAACTTTCTCAGGCTATGTTCCCGATAGGTGATATCGTTAAACCGGAAGTGCGCCGTCTTGCGCATGATGCCGATCTTCCGTCAGCCGACAAGAAAGACTCCCAAGGAATATGCTTTGTCGGAAAGGTTGATCTTCCTACCTTTCTTCAGCAGAAACTGAAACCTTGTGAGGGTGATATTGTGGAGATATTCGACCCTTATTATTCCGAAAATGAGCAATATGCCTTTATCAAGGATACACTGATGTCGATATTGACTGAGGATGTATCGCAGGTGAAGATGATAACAGATTATGTGTCAGAGGATAAGGCCCTGCCTGCAACCGTCGTCGAGTGTCCATATTCGATGGAAAGAATCTCCTCTCTGTCGGATGATGTCTTGCTTAGACTTTCCGAGCCTGTCAGATATGACCTTAAATTCGAGACAGAGACTTACCGCAGTGGAAGAAAACATGTCAAGAAGACCAGATACAAGGATAATCCATATGGTAAGATAATAGGCAGACATGATGGAGCACAGTTCTATACAATAGGCCAGCGTAAGGGTCTGAATATCGGCGGGCATAAGGACTCTGTGTTTGTCATAGAGACGGATATTCCGAATAATATCATTTATGTAGGAGAAGGCCATACCCATAAAGGACTGTCACGAAGTTGTCTCCGCATATCACCGGATGAAATACATTGGATCAGACCGGACCTGAGGATGAAAGAAGGCGAGATCAGACGCTATAGGGTGAGGATCCGCTACCGTCAGCCTCTTCAGGATGCAACAGTGATAATGCGTTCAAACGGACTGTATATACTTTTCGACAGTCCGCAGAGAGGTATTACTCCAGGACAGTTTGCTGTATGGTATGACGGTGATGAGATGCTCGGTTCCGGAGTCATCTGATGGATTTCGCAGCGCTTATTCCGGCAAGATAACCTGTTGAAAATGCCGTCTGGAGGTTATATCCTCCTGTATCTGCATCAAGATCAAGGACTTCTCCTGCGAAATACAGCCCTGCTCTCTTTTTTGATTCAAGAGTTTTGGACGCTATTTCATCGCATGAAACACCTCCGGCAGTGATGACGCATCTTTCATAGCCGACGTATCCGGCAATCTCGAATTTCCACCACTTGAGCGCCTTTGCCAATGTCTTGTGGTCTGCGTTAGGATTGAGTTTTAGAAATCCTGATATAAGAGACATAGGAAGAACCTTTGTCAAAAGAATTCTGAAGCGGTCCTTGTACTGCTTGTTTGAATTGCGCTTATCCTTGCAGATTTCATTCCACAGGGTGTTTATACGTACAGTCAGGTCTTCGATCTCTACAGCCGGCTTGAGGTCGAGGACAGCATGGACCTTGCTACCGTTCATTACGGCATTCACGCATTTTCTGCTGACCTTGAAACCGACAGGACCCTCTATGCCTCCGTCGGTGAAATCCATGTCTCCGAATTCGCTTTGCGCCTCATTCCCGTCAATTATTATGCTTAACTGTATGTTTTTCAGCTGATTGCCGCATAGCAACTTTCCTGTCTCGGAAAGAGAAATGTTTCTGTCTATATGACCTCTGCTGCCACCGGATGTCTCGCTTGTCTTGTATCCCGACGGAACAATGGCAGTAAGTGAAGGAAATAACGGACGAATGACATGTCCGTATTCGGCAGCCCATCTGTACCCGTCACCTGTCGATCCGGTCTTTGGGTATGAAAGACCTCCTGTGCAGATTATAAGTCTGCGGGAAGAGTAGGAGGAGCCGTCTGCACATTTCAATGTGAAAGATGTCTCGACTACGCTCGACATGACAGCTGGGGAACCGGACATGACTGCGGGATGGCTCGATGTGATTTCGGTGACTTCCTTGCCGCACATAATCCTTGCTCCAGCCCTTTCGCAAGCCCTGACCAGTGCATCTACTACATCAGAAGCCAAGTGTGAAGAAGGAAATGCACGGTCACCCCTCTCCACTATGCTTTCCATCCCGTTAGCATCAAGAAACTCTATCATCTTTTCGGAACTGAGGTTATAGAATGATGGCTTCAGGAAGTTCGGCTTAGGATGAATGTGGGTGCAGAAGTCATTCCATGACTTGAGATTGGTGAAATTGCATCTCCCTTTTCCGGTAATCATGATTTTTCGTCCCGGGCGGGACATCTTTTCAAGAACGAGAACGCTTGCTCCGTTATCTGCTGCACCGGCTGCGGCCATCAGACCGGCAGCTCCGCCACCTATTATTATGATGTCATATGTACTCATAAATTCGTTATATTGCACAAAGTTATTGAAAATTCCGTATATTTGCAGTCCCTTTATGATAAAGGAGATACGTTGCCAGTTTAGCTTAGTCGGTAGAGCATCGCATTCGTAACGCGAAGGTCGTGGGTTCGAATCCCATAGCTGGCTCAATATAGGCAAATACTCCCCAATATGATTCGGCCTGTAAAAATAGCAACAATTTTCATTCTATTGCTGTCCTCTCTGTATGTATCTGCGCAGACGAGGACACTTCGTGGTGTCGTCTCTGATTCAGATGGAAATCCATTGCCGGGAGCCGGTGTTGTCATCAAGGAACTGAAAGGCCAAGGTGTCTCCACGGACTTGGATGGCAGATTTGAGATTGAGATTCCGCAACATGCACAGACTCTGGTATTTTCTTCCCTTGGAATGGAATCTGCCGAGTATATCATACCTCGTGTCATCAAGGGCGACATAAAGATTACCCTTGATTATGAGAGTACATTTCTTGATCAGGTAGTGGTGACGGGATATGCACAGACTTCCGTAAAGCGCATGACGGGCTCTGTAGGTATTGTATCGTCTGATAAGCTTGAAGCTACTCCATTGGCCTCTGTCAGTTCTCTCCTGCAGGGCCAGGTTGCCGGCGTCTCGGTATCAGCAATATCGGGCCAGCCCGGCGTACAGTCCAGGATCAGGATCAGAGGTACAAACAACCTTTCCGGGAACAGCGATCCTCTGTGGGTTGTGGACGGAGTACCGATGCAGAATGAATCTGCGTCTATGTCAAAGGAGGAACTTGCAACCGGTGGCTTTGATAACATATTTGTTACCGGTATAGGAAACATCAATCCGAACGACATTGAAAGCATTACCATCCTGAAAGATGCTGCAGCAGCTGCCATCTATGGATCCAGAGCGGCGAACGGTGTTATTGTTGTGACTACAAAGAAGGGACAGGCGGGAAGAATGAAGGTTAATTATTCCAACAACTTCACATGGTCGTTCAAGCCGCAAAAGAATCTTCAGCTTATGGATTCAGCCGAGAAACTCTCTTGGGAACAGGAACTTTGGGATGAATTTTCTGCTGCCGGATATGAGAAATCCTTGACTGACAATACCGTTGTCTTTCCTATAGTCGGTATAGTCGGACAGATAAGGGCAGGTGTAGGTCCGTTCGCCTCCATGAAAGGAGATGTTGCAGCACAAGATGCATATATATCGGATCTGAGCAAGGTCAGTACAGACTGGTACGGTCATCTTTTCCGAAATGCTTTTTCTCATAATCATCATCTGTCTCTGAGTGGCGGATCATCCAAAAGCACGTACTATGTGGCTATGGGATTCAATGATGACAACGGAATGCTGATAAGAAACAACTACAAACGCTACAGTCTCAATTCCAAAGTCACAATGACTCCGATTGACAGGCTTCGCATAGAAGTTGGTTATGATATGTCACGTCAGTCATCAGTCACGCCAGACAGTTATGTGGATGCTTTCAAATATGCATATTTCGCAAATCCATATGAAAGGGCTTATAATGATGACGGAACTTATGCTGCTGACAATACCTATTTCTCATTGGGGTATTATAACGGACGAGGAGTAGAAGAAGTTATGCCGAACAACGGTTTCAGCATATTGAGGGAGCTTCATAACAATACAACCGAAACCGTCAATTGGGCAAATACGGTGAGGGGAACCGTGGATATCAAGATTCTTGAACCGCTCTCCTTCGTTGGTCTTGCTTCTTATTCATTCTCCAATAACAGTACAAATAAGGTAGTCGATAAGGATACCTATACTGCTTTCAGGGACCGTCTTGGTAATGACGACAAGAAACAGGATAATCTGTATGGCTCTATTTCCCAGAACCGTACTGACAGAAACAGTTATGTTGCGCGTGGACATTTTTCATATAATGACACTTATTCTGATATACATACTCTGAATATTCTTGCAGGTGCCGAGATAAGAGGCTCAAAGTCGAACAGCATATTTACCAAGAGATATAATTATAATCCACAGACTGGAACGACCTCTCTTCCACCGATTTCGGGACCGCAGGACGAGTGGGTGAGAGAAGTGGAAAGGCTTAACGGTGAGTATTTTTCAGAAAGCAGGTATGCTTCCTTCTATGCTTCGGCAGACTATTATCTGGATGACAGATATGTTTTCAATGCTTCATTCAGGACTGACGGAAGCTCCAATTTCGGAAGTGACAGACAGTTCAATCCTACATGGAGTGCCGGTGCTGCATGGCATTTTGCACAGGAGAAATGGCTTAAGGGTAACAATGTTCTCTCTCATGGTACCTTGAGGGCTGCGTATGGCTTTACCGGAGATGTGAACACCGGCACTCCTCATCATCTTGTGCTTCAATATACCCAGCAGATGTACAGATACTATGACGGAACTGCCTATATGCTCGGTACTATTCCGTCTGCACCGAATCCTGACTTGGGATGGGAGAAGACACAGGATATGAAAGTCGGAGCTGATGTGGGATTCTTCAAGGACAGACTGAATATAAATACTGAAGCTTATTACAGGCTCAGTACTGATGTGGTCACATCGTCTCAGGTGAGTTCGACTACAGGATATACATATGTATATTTCAACTCTGCGGATATAATGAACAGCGGAGTTGAGACAACTGTTAGCGGTGATATATTCAAGACATCAGACCTCAAGCTTTCTGCGTCTGTCAATTTTGCATACAACTACAATAAAGTGTTGAAATACAGACCATCTACGAAAAGCATCACTGCAAAGGACAGATATGTGGAAGGATATCCTGTCGGGGCATTGATTACAGGTAATTATGTCGGGATCGATACCGAAACAGGACTATATTCCTATAAACTCAGACCTGACACTGTCATTACAGGTACGAAGGACCTTAACAAGGCAGATAATTACCGCTATTTCCTGGGAAGTACTATTGCTCCTTTTACCGGAGGATTCAATCTGACTGTTTCGTATAAGTTGCTGAGGTTGAGCGTGTCCGGTGTATATGCGTTCGGTCATAAGGTCTATGACAAGATAGAGTCACCTGCTTCATATCTCAATGCAAGACACCCGGAACTATCTACAGAAACTGTACAGTCCCAGTATAGCGACCTCTATTCAAACCATCTGAATGTAATGAAGGACAGGACTGACAGATGGACAGAGTCAAATAAAAATGGCGTGAAATATCCTCGTATCTACGATCATTTCGGTCAGAAATATAATTTTGATATGAGTAATCCGATGGATTATAATATCATAGATGCCATATATCTCAAGGATGTGTCTTACCTGAGGATAAAGACTGTCGTTCTAAGCTGCAATCTTCCTGACCGCTGGCTCAGAAAGATGAAATTCTCTAATTTCAGCTTTAACCTTACATTAGGTAATCCGTTGACTTTCACCAGTTATGAAGGAATGGACCCTGAAGTCCCTGGAGCTACATATCCTACAACAAGAACAGTTTCATTCGGTATCAATATTGGATTATGATGAAGAAGTCTTTATATATAACACTTTTGTTCTGCATGTGTCTGACCTCATGCAAAGGCTTCCTCAATGTTAAGCCGCAAGGAAAGGTGCTGCCCGAGACCGATGAGGAATTTGCCACAATAATGCATAACAGAATCAACGATATCGAGGGAGGATATGACGAATATGTTATTGGAAACATGGATGTTATATCTCGTCGTGAAGGATGTGCGGATGATTTGGATGCAAATATAAAGGTGGGAAGCATCACTGCTTATGCCGGAGATGTAATCAACCATCGACAGACTGATTACAGGGAGATATTTGAGATTATAAGGGACTGCAATATCGTGATAGAGAATCTCGAAGGACGGACAACAACCATGGCTTCTGATGTGCTGGCAGCGGCTTATGCCATGAAAGGAATCTGTTATTACAATCTGATAAGGGATTTCTGTGAGCCATGGGATGAGGGAAATGCGGACAGACAGCTCGGTCTTCCGATTGTCAAGAAATTTGATATCAAGGATATGCCCGTGCGTTCCTCGTTAGCCGCTACTGTCGAATATACAGAAGGGCTGCTCAACAAGTCGTTGTCAAAGAAGATGTCGGATGGAAAATTCTTCTTTACCGAATATGTCGTGAAGACATATCTTGCAAGACTTGCATTCTGGACGGAGGATTGGGATAAGACTATCTCCATATGTTCTGATATAATAGCTGAAAGCGGTATTTCGTTGACCGACATTTCAGGTTATGAGGATATGATACAGTCTCAGTATGAGCCTAAGGGAGAGGTGATTGTACGTTCACATATAAACGAAGCGAGCGAACTGGGCTGGTATTTTACATATGTCAAGGGATATATGAAGACACGTCCCGTTTCAGCTTCACTTGTGTCTCTTTTCGATAAGGAAAATGATATAAGATATAAAGTGTGTATAGATGCCAAGAGAATGGGAGCCAAGCTGCCAGAGGCCAGAATCAGACTCTCCGAGATTGTACTGATGTTGTCGGAGGCGCACTATCATCATGGCGAAGAGGAGCATGCCCTTAACTGGCTGAATGAACTCAGAAGCAAGAGAATCCTTAATGCAGTTGATCTGACAATGGATGACCTGCCTGCTGTCAGAGAATCAGACAGGATTGTGGAAAATGCTGAAGGAGAGCCCCTTACGCCGCTGCTGCAGGCTATTCTTGATGAGCGTCGCAAGGAATTGTTCCTTGAAGGTGACCGATGGTTTGAACTCAAGAGGAACGGTTGTCCGGAATGGTGGATAATCAACAACGGACTTAAATATACTACTAAGAAGTATATGTACACAGCTCCAATCTACAAGGGAGATGTGGATCTTAATCCGGATATGAAGCAGAATGCCGGATACGAATAGGCTTGCTGTCAAAATCTGATGAGCGATATATTACAATCATTCTGATGAGTACAAGCGACTTGAGAATCTATTCACTATGATATTGAAATAGGAAAGAATATGAAAAAGCCAATACTTATACTGTCATTCACGGCAATCCTTACAGGATGTGCCTATAGTGAGTTGCCACCCAAGACGGACGATATTACCAATGAATACGTCCTGCCGAAAGGCGAACTGCCGTCAGCTGCTGAAAAGGCAGAAGTAGCAGCAGCCAAAGCAGAATATGAACAGTCAATAAAGAAATAACCCAATAAAATTTATGTATATGAAAAGAATTTTAACAATCCTGGCATCTGTTGCTATGGTTATGGCAGCAGTGTCATGCGAAACTGAGCAGACTCCTTCGCTCAGCTTCGGTAAATCTCATTATGTACTTTTGGCAGATGCTCCGCTTACTGTCGAGCTTACAACAGACATTGCACCGGCAGCGGATCTTACTGTGGAACTTTCGTTTACAGGTGAGGCAGTAGAAGGTACTGATTATTCTGTGTCTGCAAAGAGCGTAGTTATTCCTGCAGGCCAGGTATCCGGCTCGATTACAATCACACCGGAGAATAACTACACAGCAGACAAATCTATCGTCATTTCGATGATTCTTCCTGCAGGTTATGAGGCTGGTGACAACGCAACAGCTACTGTAGCTGTAGAGGCTAAGGAACTGCTTATTTATTCCTTTGAAGTGGCTCAGGCAAATGTGGCTGACAGCTATGTGGTGAAACTTAATCTCTCCGGATCAGTGACTGGAAACGACTGGGTAGCTACATCAGATATGGAAATTCCTTACAGTGTGTCTCCGGCATTAACAGAAGCACTTACTGTCGGTGCAGAAAATTTTGTGGTCAAGAAAGGTGAAAATGTAGCTGTTCTTACTGTCAATGCTGGCGAAATCGAGGGTGATCCGCAGAAGTTTGTGGTTTCAGTAGATGAGGATAAAGCTGGCGAAAGATTTGTTGCTGGAAGTAATGCGTCTATAGAACTCGCCGTCTTTGGTGCAATGAAACTTTCAAAGCTCGTTGGTACTTGGGAGTTCGTTGAAACCCTTGATCTTGATGAACTCGTATTTTGGTTCGAAGAGTACTACATTGCAGGTGATGATACCTGCAATCCGGAGTTGCTTCCTACACATAATGAAGGCTTTAGCTTTACAATTTCAGAAGAAGACGGGGTATATACCCTGACACCATCTGCTGAAGGAGACTGGACAAAATATTTCAGAGAATGTCAGATTGACTATTGTGCTCCTATAGAAGATAATTTATGTTCGGAAGGTGTTGTTACCGGTCCTTATACTACCTTGGAAAATCAGATGTATGTCGCTGAGGCAGATGGTGTGTCAGACCTTACATATACATGGTTCTCTCTGTCATCTGTTTACAGACACTTCGATGCAAATGCAGATGCCACTGGAACTGGTGCAATTGCAATCGCAAATGATATTGAAGGTAATCTTATAATCCTCATTAAAGATTATGATCAGCCTCCGTTCGGAGAACTGTGGTGGGATCCTGGCTATGACCCTGATATGTTCTCATTTGCATCCCGCTTTGTAAAAGCCGAGTAATCAGGTATAATTGCCAAAAACATAAAATCCGGTGTGGGCGAGCGGAGCATAACCTTATGCTCCTGCTCCGCGAGCCACACCGGACTTTTATTGTAATCCAGGCTTTCTAAGCCAATAAAATCCTATAGTATATTCAGACTTTGTTCCTTTATCTTTTCCAGCTCATCCTTCATCTTCACCACAATCTTCTGGATCTCAGTATGATTTGCCTTTGAGCCGGTGGTGTTGATCTCTCGTCCCATTTCCTGAGCTATGAAACCGAGCTTTTTGCCCGGATTAGGCTCATTCTCTATAGTGTCAAGGAAATATCTGCAATGCTGACGCAGACGCACCCTTTCTTCATTGATGTCGAGCTTTTCCATGTAGAATATCATCTCCTGTTCCAGACGACTCTGGTCAGGCTCAGCCTTAAGCTCAGCAAAGCGGGATAAAATTTTTTCTCTGATTGCCTCGACTCTTTCTTTCTCGTATGTCTCTATCTCTGCAGAGTATTCAAGAATCCTGTTGACATTAGAGGTTACATCCCTATGTAGAACTTCGCCCTCCTGAGCCCTGAATGCATTAATGTTCTTCAGAGCCTCGTCTATGCATTTCTCGACAGACGGCCAGTTCTCTTCGGTAATTATATCCTGCTTTTTGGCATCCATTACTTCTGGCATGCGTAAGATAGTAGCTATCAAATCGTTAGGGTTGTGATCTCCAAGTCCTTCAGCACCAATGCTTTTACCCAGTGCGCAGATCTGCTGGTAGTATTCCATGGCAAGTGCCATATTTATTTTCTTTGCACTATCTGCCGCATTCGGCTCGAAGGTAATGAAGAAGTCAATGTTGCCCCTTGTAAGTTCTGCTGCAATCTTCTGTCTTACAGACATTTCCTTATCCTTGGGGAGAATAGATGTCTTTATGCTTATATCTGCTGTCTTTCCATTAAGTGAACGCACTTCAACTGTAATCTTTCCGGTCTCCAGCAGAGTTTCTGCCTTGCCGTATCCTGTCATTGACTTTATCATAATGCTTAATTATCAAATAATTTGTGCAAAAGTACTTAAAAATCCGTATATTTGCCTGATTATTCGCAAAAACATTGACCTTATATATGGAAGAGTTGAACAAAGAACTTAACGAAGTAAAGAATCTTAATTTTCTTGAAGAGATAATTGAGGCAGATCTTGCCAGCGGTAAATGTGAGGCTATAATGACCCGTTTCCCGCCTGAACCGAACGGATATCTTCATATCGGACATGCAAAGAGTATCTGCATCAACTTCGGTCTTGCAAAGAAATATGGCGGAAAGACCAATCTCAGATTTGATGATACCAACCCTGTGAAGGAGGATACCGAATATGTTGATTCAATCAAGGAGGATATCAAGTGGCTCGGCTTTGAGTGGGAGAATGAAAGATATGCTTCAGATTATTTCGACCAGCTTTATCAGTGGGCAGAGGAGCTGATCCAGAAGGGGCTCGCATATGTAGATGACCAGACTCAGGAAGAGATCAGACAGAACAGAGGTACTGTCCAGGTACCTGGTACCGAAAGCCCATATAGAAACCGCAGCGTAGAGGAAAACCTCAGACTTTTCCGTGAAATGCGTGACGGCAAGTATGCAGATGGAGAAAAAGTGCTTCGTGCCAAGATAGATATGGCGCATCCGAACATGCTTTTCCGTGACCCGCTTATGTATCGTATCATTCATGCGGATCATCATCGTACAGGCAGCAAGTGGTGCATCTATCCTATGTATGACTATGCACATGGTCAGTCAGACAGTATCGAGAATATCACTCACTCGATATGTACTCTTGAGTTCGACGTTCATCGTCCTCTCTACGACTGGTTTATTGAGAAGCTTGGCATATTCCCTTCGCATCAGCACGAGTTTGCAAGACTTAATCTGACCTATACAGTCATGTCAAAGCGCAAGCTCCTCGAACTTGTCAGAAATAATTTCGTGAACGGATGGGATGACCCGCGTATGCCTACAATCTGTGGTATCCGTCGCCGAGGATATACTCCGGAGTCAATCCGTATGTTTGCAGAGAAGGTGGGAGTGGCAAAGCGCGAGCAGCTGATTGATCTCCAGCTGATGGAATGGTGTGTTCGTCAGGACCTTAATGAACGTTCAAACCGTTATATGGTAGTTCAGGATCCTGTCAAGCTTACCATAACTAACTGGGAGCCAGGTAAGGTGGAATGGTTTGATGCGCCTCTTAATCCTGCAGATCCGGAAGGACCGTCGCGCAAGGTGCCTTTCACCGGAGAGGTTTACATTGAAAGAAATGACTTTATGGAAGAGCCTCCTAAGAAGTATTTCCGTCTCAAGCCGGATGGTGAGGTCCGTCTTAAATATACCTATATTGTCAAATGTCAGGAAGTTGTTAAGGATGAAGACGGTAATATCGTTGAAATCAAGTGTACATACGACCCGACATCAAAGCCAGGAGCTGGCGAGTGGCGTTCTGTCAAGGGAACCATTCATTGGGTATCGACAGAGCATGCAAGAAAAGTCGAACTGAGGCTTTATGACAAACTCTTCACCGAGGCACAGATGGGACAGATTCCTGAGGGAGAGGATTATAAGAGCTATCTGAATCCGGAGTCACTCGTTGTTGCTGAAGGTTACGCTGAGCCTGCACTTCTGGAGGATAACTCTGGTATTGCAGTACAGTTCGAGCGTGTAGGATACTTCTTTAAGGATCCGGACACGACACCAGAGCATTTTGTATTTAACAAGACTACAGCTTTGAAGGACAGCTTCAAGTTTTAGTTGACTTTTATATAGATACCACGCATTACCGCACCATAAATATATGATGTGGTAGTGTTTGTTTTGATAAACTATAAATTATATAACTATGAATCAGTCAATTGTAAAAGTAGAAAACCTATCTCACAGATACAGCGTCCAGTGGGCTGTGCGTGATATCAGTTTTGAAATCAGTCAGACAGGTATTGTCGGTCTGCTCGGTTCAAACGGTGCCGGCAAGTCAACAATTATGAACATTATCTGTGGTGTGCTTTCACAGACAGAGGGTGATGTCTATATCAATGGAATCAATCTTCGTAAGGATCCTGTGGCAGCAAAGCAGAACATCGGTTTTCTTCCTCAGAAACCACCTCTTTACGGCGACCTTACAGTTGACGAGTACCTCATATATTCTGCACAGCTCCGCCAGATGGATCCGAAGGATATACCTGCAGCACTTGAGATTGCGAAGGAGAAATGCGGTATAACTCATTTCAGCAAGAGACTTATCAAGAATCTCTCAGGCGGCTACCAGCAGCGTGTAGGTATTGCTCAGGCAATCATTCACAATCCTAAGCTTGTGGTTATGGACGAGCCCACAAACGGACTCGATCCGAATCAGATTCTTGATGTGCGTTCTCTGATAAAGGATATTGCAAAGGATAGGGCAGTTCTTGTCTCTACTCATATTCTTTCAGAAGTACAGGCTACATGTGACAGAATCATGATGATCGAGCACGGCTCTGTAGTATTCACCGGTACAATTGACGATTTCGATAATTATATTGAGCCTGATTCATTTGTAATGACTCTATCTCATGCACCACTCGAAGAGGATATCATGAGTGTTGCCGGTGTTACTGATGTAAAACCTATTTCAGAGTACAGCTCACGTTTCCGTGTGTGGTTTGACGGAGACAGAGAGACACTCAGCCGAATGGTTGATGCAAGCGTAAGGAACGGCTGGGGACTCAGCGAGATCCAGCTTGAGAAGAGCTCTATGAATGATGTCTTTGCCCAGCTCTCGGGTCGCAAGAACAAATAAACAGCCTGACAATGAAAAAAAGTGTTATTCTGAATATTGCCCGTGCTGAGCTGAAACTTATCTTCACAACTCCTGTTGCGTGGATAATGCTGATGGTCTTTACGGTATTGTGCGGAATCTTCTTCACTGATGTTTATGGCATGTATGCTCAGGCTCAGGAAGGTGGATCACATCTTTCGTTCATTACTAACGGTATCTTCAGCGACGATTCCAACGGAATCTTTTCGACAGTGCAGTTCTATGTATTCCTGTTTATTCCATTGGTCTCGATGGGTATGATAAGCCGAGACCTAAGCACTGGCTCTATAAAGCTTTTATACTCTTCGCCACTTACTGATACACAGATAGTTCTGGGCAAATATGTCGCTATGGTGGGTTACGGACTTTCAATGCTTGCAGTTGTAGGACTGTATGCTCTGTTCTGCTCATTTGCTATAGTCAACTTCGATGCACCTCTTGTACTCACAGGACTTCTCGGACTCTTCCTGCTTATTTCAGTATATTCGGCAATCGGAGTATTCATGTCATCGCTGACTTCATATCAGGTTGTTGCGGCATTGGCTACTTTTGCGCTTCTGGGAGTGCTCAGCATGATCAATGAGGTGGGACAGAACATCATCTGGCTTCGTGACATCACATGGTGGCTTTCTATCAGCGGAAGATGTGAGACATTCATTGCCGGACTTATCTGCAGTGAGGATCTTGTATATTTCATTACACTTACAGCCCTTTTCCTTGTTCTTGCAATCTGGAGGATTTCATGTAAGCGTCGCTCACGTTCGTCACGTGTCAGATTTCTGGGATATTCTGCTGCCGTACTCGCTACAGTGGTGATCAGTCTTGTATCGTCCCGTCCGCAGCTTATGTGGTTTTATGACGTGACTGCAACCAAATCAAACACCATTACTGTTCCAAGCCAGCAGATTATGGACAGGATAGACGGTAAGGTGACAATGACTACTTATGTGAATATTCTGGACGAGAACAGTTTCTATCTGGGACTTCCTTCAAGATTCAACTACGACAAGGAATATTTCAAGCAGTTCGTAAGATTCAAGCCGGACATCAAGGTTAAATATGAATATTTCTGGGCTGATGCTGGGAGCAGGAGTGTCAGGAGACGTTTCCCTAACCTTACCGATGAAGAACGTGCTCAGGTACTTTCAGATGTTTACGAGTTGAATTTCAAGATGTTCCAGAATCCTGATGAGATAGCTGCAAAGGCGGATCTCAGTGGTGAAGGATACGGTCTTGTACGTGAACTGAAGCTTGAAGACGGAACAAAGACTTTCCTGCGTATTTTTGATGACAGCAAGAGAATGCCTGAGGAAAAGGAGATTGCTGCGGCATTCAAACGTCTTGTTGACGGCCCGGTTAATATCGGCTTCCTCACAGGACATGGAGAGAGAAGCATTACTCTTCAGGGTGACAGGGACTATTATATTTTAGCTGCACAGAAAGGACAGAGACATGCCTTGATCAATAACGGATTTGAGCCGGTAGAGGTATCCCTTGCCGAAGGTGCCACAATTCCTGATAATATTGACATCCTTGTGGTAGCTGATCCGAGAATTGAATTTACTGAAGCGGAACTTGTTGAGATTCAGAGATATATCGACAGCGGACGTAATATGATAATTGCTGCCGATCCAGGTTCTCAGACCGCAGCAACACAGGTTGCATCTCTTGTTGGCGGACGTTTTATTTCAGGTCGTCTTTCTGTTGAGTCATCTGATGAACGTCAGGACCTTGTTCTTGCCAGGGTTACAGCCAATGCTGTAAAACGTTTCCCTGCAATGGAAGGACTGGGGTCACATGGTAACAATGTTACAATGCCAGGTACTGTTCAGGTTGCAGCCGGCAGCGACAAGGGCTTCTCTCCTTTGACAATTCTTGCAAGTGCAGATGATAGCTGGAATGAAAAGGAAACTACTGATTTTGTAAATTCTGTGGCTACATTCGATGCTTCAAAAGAGAAGAAGGGTGCCAGATCCGTGGCTATCCAGATGACAAGAGAAATGGGGGACAAGACTCAGAAGATACTTCTCCTTGGAGATTCGGACTGTTTCAGTAATGGAGAACTCATGCGTCAGCGTCTTGGAGTGAATTCTGCAAATTTCCCATTTGCATATCAGACCTTCAAATGGCTTTGCGATGACAGATACCCGATCGATACTCCAAGAGCACACAGCACAGATGGTTCTTTAAGAGTAGGTTTCAAGGCAATGCCGTATGTTAAATGGGCATTCCTCGGAGTATTGCCGTTGCTGATGCTTCTTGCCTCTGTTTTGATTATAATCCGCAGAAAATCAAGGTAATATATGAAGACAATATATAATATAGCAAAGAACGAACTGCGACAGTTGTTCTATTCTCCTATAGCTTGGATACTACTTGTTATCTTCTTCGTGCAGTGTGGACTGGCGTTCGCTGATGTGATCAGTATGCTGCTTCGTATCAAGGCATTGGGACAGGGCCTGTATTCAGTCACAAACCAGATATTTCAGGATAGCTGGAACGGAGTATATCCAAGTATTCAGGGTTACCTTTTCATATATATACCATTGATTACAATGGGAATAATCAGCCGCGAAAAGACTGCCGGTACAGATAAGCTTCTGCTTTCATCACCGGTTTCTGAGGTAAAGATTGTTCTCGGAAAGTTCCTTTCAATGGTGTTCTATGGTGCGGTGATGCTGTCTGCACTTCTATTGCAGGCTGTTTTCTGCTGCATTGTTGTGAAGGATATTGATGCCGGTCCGGTATTTTCCGGACTACTGGGCCTATATCTTCTACTTCTTGCATATGCTGCAATCGGTATATTCATGTCATCTCTGACAAGATATCCGATCATTGCGGCTGTAGGTACTATCGCAGCACTTTTCGGTCTGAATTTCATGACCTCTGTAGGTCAGGGAATACCTGTGATCAGAGAGGTTACCTATTGGCTCGGTATATCAGGACGTGCATCCACATTCATTCAGGGTCTGATCTGCAGTGAGGATGTGATTTATTTCATATCCGTGATCATCTTCTTCCTTGCCCTTACAGTAATCAAACTGAAGGGAGAGTCTGAAAGGTGTTCTAAGACTGCCATTACACTCAGTTATGTATGCTCTGTGCTCATATTGTGCTGTGTTGCATTCTTCAGTGCAAGACCTTCGTTGAAATATTATCTCGATACCACTTATACCAAGTCATGTACTCTTACTGAAGAAAGCCAGAAAGTAATGGCTGAACTTGAAGGACCTATGACTATCACCACATATGTCAACCTTCTGGGTAACAGCCTGTATGACGGACTGCCTAAGAACTATACAAGAGATGTGGACAGATTCTCCCATTATCTCAGATTCAAGCCTGAGATCAAGATGAAGTATGTCTATTACTGGCATCCGTCTGAAAGCAATCCGATACAGACAAAGGCTTTCCAAGGACTTACAGATGAGCAGAAGGCTGCCAAGATGGCTGAAATCAACAAACTGAACATCAAGAGATTCCTCTCGCCAGATGAGCTTGGAGACCTTGAAGAGAAGCTTGATCTTCAGACTGAGGACTACAGGTTCATAAGAGTCATTGAAGGAGGTCCATATGGCAGGACAGCAAGACTGAGGATGTACGACGATCAGGAGAAGCATCCGGGTGAGATGGAGATTACTGCTGCAATGAAGACCTTGTATGCTGACCTTCCGAAGGTGGGAGTAGTATATGGTCACGGTGAGAGAGACGTATTCAATATCGGAGACAAGGGATATTTCATGTTTGCAAGCAGCTATGTCTTCCGTCATGCTCTCGTCAACCAAGGCTTCGATGTAGAAGTCATTTCAATCGCTGAAAATGATATTCCCGAGGATGTGAATATTCTTCTTATTGCAGATCCTCAGGAGTCGTATTCGGAATCTGAATTGCAGAGAATTTCAGACTATCTCGCCAAAGGAGGCAATGCTCTGATAGCAGGAAAGCCGTTTGCGCGTGAGAAGCTCGATCCTGTAATGGATATGATAGGTGTGTCTTTCGTAGATGGTATCCTTGTACAGCAGACTAAAGACTATGCTCAGAATCTCATAGTCGGAGACATCGCATATGATGTTCTCAAAGTAAGCGAGAACTTTATTTCTGCAATTGCAAAGAAGAACAATATCGTAGGAACTGATGCCATGGCTCTTGATGCTTCAAAAGCTTCTGAAAAGGGTTTTGAGGTAATCAATATGGTCACAACAGATTCCCTTTCGAATGCAGACAGACGGGTATGGAACGAACTTCAGGTAACAGACTTCGAGAGCGAAAAGGCTGAGTTCAATCCAGAAAAGGGTGAGCGTGAACTCAAAAGCGCACCTGTAGCCCTTGCTCTTAACCGCATGGTTGCAGATAAGCAGCAGCGCATTGTTGTTCTTGGAAATGCAGATATGATTGCTAATGTGGAACTCATGAAATCACGTTCAGGAGTGCGTGCATCCAATTATACTCTCATTACGGAGTCGTTCCGCTATCTTAGCCAGGATGAATTTCCTATATATGCTCCAAGACCTGCAGGACCGGATAATGATCTTCTTTATCTTAAGAGAGAAGCAAGGCTCTGGGTAAAATGGATATTCGGATTCATCATTCCCGGCCTGATCGCTATATTTGGAATCATTCTTCTGATACGTAGAAAGAGCAGATAATGAAAAAGTTTATTACAGACAGACAGACGATAGAAGACTTGAATCTCATTGGAAGATTCAAGAAGGATTCTGTCATAAATATATTTGACAGGACAAAGACCCGTGCAGGTCGTCAGGCACTTGAGGATATGTTCCGCAATCCGATGACAGATGCAGCACAGATCAATGCAAGGAGCAATGCTTTCGCTTACTACAAGAAACTTGACCTTGTGTTTCCTTTTGAGGAGTCACAGATAGAGCTCATTGAATATTATATCAATTCAGGAGCTTCTGCAGATGCTCTGTCTTCTGCAATGAACATGTTCATCGGCAAGTGCAAGCTTGTTCTTGCCAATAACAAGGCATATGAAAAAGTTCTCGAGGGAATGAGTGTCCTTGCTGAAGTGATGGTAGGATCTTCAGAACTTCTTAAGAAGTTTCCATTGGAAGATTGTCCGGAGAAGGTGGATATAGAGAAGTTCCTTTCCTATATGACATCAGACGTTATCACAAGGCTGAAGAACATTGCCTCAAAGGGTATTGAAATGGGACTTTCTCAGGCTATCAGTGCTGACAAGCTTGTGAGAATCAAGCTTTCTGATGCTGTATCTGTACTTATGCCTCTTCTTGCACGTCTCGACCTGAATATGTCAGTAGGAACAGCCGCAGCAGAAAGAAAGTTCGGTTTTGCTCATGCTCTGGAGGCGGCAGACAGATTTGTGGATATGAAAGGTGTATGGCATCCTGCTCTGCTCAAACCGGTTGCCAATGATCTCAGAATAGATGCTGACAAGAACGTGTTTTTCCTTACAGGTGTAAACATGGCAGGTAAATCGACATTCATGAAGGCTGTATCGATTGCTTATTATCTTGCACAGATGGGTTTCCCGGTTCCTGTGGAAAGTATGGAATTCACTCCTGTCGATGGTATTTTCACATCAATCAATGTGCCTGATGATATTTCTCAGGGTTATAGCCATTTCTATGCTGAAGTACTGAGAGTCAAGGGTATAGCCCAAAAAGTAGCAGAGGGGCTCAATCTGTTCATCATATTCGACGAGCTTTTCAAGGGTACTAATGTGAAGGATGCTTATGATGCTACTTTGGCAGTTACAGATGCATATGCGACACATAGAAACTGTCTGTATATCATTTCTACTCATATTGTCGAAGTAGGACCGGCTCTGGCAGACAAATGCGGAAATGTACAGTTCCGATTCCTTTCCGCTCAGATGGATGGAAACAGACTGGTATATCCATATAAACTTGCTGAAGGAATTTCTGCCGACCGTCACGGAATGACTATTATTATGAACGAGCGTATTCTCGAGACTATCTCGGGTGAAGCTGAAAACGACGTGAAATAATGAGCTTTATAATTGATAAACAAACACTTAACGATTTAGGCATCTTCTCATATAAGAAAGAGGTCTCTGTTTATGCGCTCTATAACAATGCCAGGACCAGAGGTGGCTCCCAGATTCTTGAGGATATGTTTTATAACCCTCTTGACAATTATGAGCTTATTGAAAGAAGATCTTCTCTGATAGGATATTTTCAGAATTCAGGTCTTCAGTTTCCTTTCAAGACTGCATGGTTTGATGCTGCTGAGTTCTACCTATCAGATACTGATGAGAGGACAAGAATTACAGCTCAGACAGAAGGAAAAGGAACGGAAGTAGCAGCCCTTCAGAAGAAGCTGAGAAAGATTATCAAGACAGATACAGAATTCGAGCAGGCAGAAAACGGTATTGTATCATTGATCAACATAATCAACACTCTTGATGACTTTACTCAGAAGATGATTGCTGATAAGAGTGTCTCATCGATGACAACATCTCTGCATACTGTCAGGGAGATTATTGAGAGTGCTGCGTTTTCTTCTGTTCTTCAGTCCAAGGGTATTGAGAAACTTACTCAGGATCAGGCTGCCGGTTTTGATAACATTCTTCGTTATGACAGACATGAGGAAGTAAGACAGATCCTGGATTTTGTATATCATCTTGACGTATATATTTCAGTGGCAGCTGTCGCAAAGTCAAAGGGTTTTGTGAAGGCAGAAGTCCTGAAACCGTCGGAGAATGTGATGGAGCTTAAGGGTGCTTTTCATCCGATGTTGAAGGCTCCTGTTGCAAATGATTTGACAATCAGTGCTGAAAACAATATTGTTTTCTTGACTGGAGCTAATATGGCAGGTAAATCTACATTCATGAAGACCTTTGGAATAAGTGTCTTTCTTGCCCATGTAGGCTTTCCAGTACCTGCCCAGTCCATGAGATTTTCAGTGAGGGACGGTCTGTTCACCACGATTAATCTTCCGGATAATCTCAATCAGGGTTTCAGCCATTTCTATGCAGAAGTAAGGCGACTTAAGAGATGCGCTCAGAGTGTGAACAGATGGCCGAATCTTGTCATCATATTCGATGAGCTTTTCAGAGGTACTAATGTCAAGGACGCTTATGATGCTACAGTTGCTGTGACAGAGGCTTTCGCTCGTAAGAAAAGCAGCATTTTCATGATTTCCACTCATATTATTGAGGCGGGAGATGAACTGAAGAAGAAGTGTAATAATATAGAGTATGTATATCTTCCTACAGTGATGGAAGGAGCAGTTCCTCGTTATACATATAAACTGGAAAAGGGAATCACAGCTGACCGTCTCGGAATGATTATAATCAGAAACGAAGGAATACTTGATATTTTGAAAAAATAACGAATTAAACAGATATGATGTCTAAATTTAGAATCTTCACCTTGATCAGCATTATGCTCGCCTTCCTGTCGGCAGGCGAAGTGGTGGTGTCTGCTCAGTCAACAAAGGAAGGTTACGTGGTCGGTATAGTAAGAGACCGTGTGACAGATGAGCCTTTGGTAGGTGTTGCAATTTATTTTGATGGAAAGAGTTACGGCTCTTTGACAAATGATGACGGATATTATTCCATCAAGAGACCGGAAGGTGGTGGAAAGCTGATTTTTTCTCTTATCGGATATGAGACAGAAGAAGTTAAGATCGGATCTCACGCCAAGATGGATATCACAATGGTGGAAGCCACAGAGAGTCTTGATGACGTTATCGTTACGGGTTTTGCGCCGATCAGAAAGGACGGATTTTCCGGTAATACCACAAAGATCAAGAAGGACGAGATCCTGAAGGCCAATCCTACAAATATGATTTCGGCAATCCAGACCTTTGACCCTTCTTTCCGAATCCAGCAGAATATCGCGGCAGGAGCAAACCCCAATGCTTCTCCAGAGATTTCGCTTCGTGGTCAGACAAGTATAAGCGGCACATCGCTGGAAACACAGGATATTTCCAAGCAGTCACTTTCCGGTACTGCAAATATGCCTATCTTCATTCTTGACGGCTTTGAGGTAGATGTGGAAAAGATCTATGACCTTGACCCTACACGTATCCATAGTATCAATATCCTTAAGGATGCTGCCGCTACTGCCCTTTACGGATCGAGAGCGGCTAATGGAGTCATTGTAGTCGAACTTCGTGCTCCTGAAGCCGGCAAACTAAGACTTCAGTACAATACCACTCTCACCGTAGAGATGCCTGACCTTTCTTCATATAACCTTATGACAGCTAAGGAAAAGCTTGAGGCTGAGAGACTTGCGGGATTGTATGACAGCTCGACCCCTGCAATTTCCCCATATACCAACGGTTACTATGAGAGAATGAACAATATCATCCAGGGAGTAGATACATATTGGCTTTCTCTCGGTCTTAGAACTGCTTTCAGTCAGCGACATTCAGTATATATCGACGGTGGTGAGAACAATGTAAGATGGGGAGTGGAACTTAACTACAATGGCAATAATGGAGTCATGCAGAAATCTGACAGAAATGTTACTGGTGCCGGTTTCTATGTGGATTACCGTATCGGAAAGTTCCAGGTCAAGAACAAGACGACATTCATGTTCGGTAACAGCAATGATGTGCCTTTCAACTCGTTCAGCGACTATTCTCACCTTAATCCGTATCTGAGAATCTACGACGAGGATGGAAACTATCTCAGAAAACTGGAAAGTTTTGCCGGCTATTCCGGTTCTCTTGTCAATCCGCTGTATGAGATCCATAACTACAACAGCTACGACAAGTCAAATTATTATGAAATAGTTGATAACCTTCTTGTCAACTGGAACATCACCAAGGAACTCAGGCTTCGTCTTCAGATGTCAGCTACCATCAAAAGAGAAAATTCTGAGCTGTACAAGGATCCTGCTTCCGCATCGTACGGAACCGGTAATCTTGCAATGAACGGAGACAAGAGCATGTCATCAGGAGACAGCAATGTGATTGACGGTACACTTCAGCTGATGTATAACAAGAGCATCAAGAAGCATTATCTCAACATGAACCTTTCAGGAAATCTCAGGTCATCGAAGTATGTGACCGAATATGCGGACTATCGAGGATTCCCGGGCGGTGACCTTACATCTCCGAACTATGCGGCTGAAATCATCAACAAACCTACAAGAAACGACCAGCGTTCAAGACTTCTCGGTTTCCTTCTGACCGGAAACTACGCTTGGGACAATATCTATTTTGCCGACCTTACCGGTCGTCTTGACGGATCTTCAGAATTCGGTTCCAACAGAAGATGGTCGATGTTCTGGGCTACCGGAGCTGGTATCAATATCCATAACTATCCGATACTGAAGCACAATCCTGTTTTGTCAACCCTCAAGTTCAGAGGATCATATGGACTTACAGGTAAGACAAACTTCTCGCAGTATTCAGCACGTAACCTCTATCAGCTTCAGACAGGTAACTGGTTCCCTACAGGATATGGAGTATTCCTCTCTCAGATGGGTAACAAGGATCTGAAGTGGGAAAGGACTTACCAGCTTGACCTCGGATTCGAGTTCGGACTGTGGAGAGACAGAGTGTTCCTGAAGGCTTCGGTTTACAATGCAGAGACAGTCGACCTTATCACAGATTTCGCTCTGCCTTCATCTACCGGTTTTACCTCACATAAAGAGAATATGGGTAAGGTAAGAAACCTCGGTATGGAGCTGGATCTCCGTGTACGTATATATCAGGATAAGGATTTCATGCTCCAGGCATTCGGAAACTTTGCGCGAAACAAGAATACAGTCCTTGAGATTTCAGAGGCTATGGAGGCATATAACAAGAAGGTTGAAGAGGCTTTCAAGAATTTCAATCCTACAACTTCCACCAATCAGGATTATGCCAAGCCTTATCTGAAATATTATGAGGGCGCTTCGATGACTGCCATTGCAGGTATGAAGTCTCTTGGTATTTCTCCTTCAAACGGTAAGGAAATCTATCTCAAGCCAAATGGAGAGGTTACGGATGTATGGTCTGCAGAAGACTGGGTTGTAATCGGTGATACAGCTCCTAAAGGTCAGGGTTCCTTCGGTCTGACAGCTACCTATAAAGAGTGGTCACTGTTTACATCATTCCTCTATCACTTCGGTGGAGATGCATACAACAGTACCCTGGTCAACTATGTGGAGAATGTAAATCTTTCCAATCAGAATGTCGACAGGCGAGTTCTTATGGACCGTTGGCAGAAGCCTGGTGATGTGACTACCATGAAAGATATCCGAGACAGAAACATTACTACAGGATCTACATCACGATTCGTACAGAAGGACAATACTTTGCAGTTCAGCTCAGTGACATTGAGCTATGATTTCAATCCAGCTCTGCTCCGCAAGGCACATATAACCATGTGCAAGTTGTCTTTGAGTGCCAATGACATTTTCTATCTCTCGACAATCAGAAGAGAACGAGGTCTGTCATATCCGTACTCTCGTTCTGTAAGTTTTACGCTGAACCTTGGTTTCTAACCCTTTTGTCATGTCGAGAGCAGTCGAGACATCTAATCAATAGAATATGAAGAAAACATTTTTATATATAACAACACTCCTTCTTGCCGCTTCATGCAACTGGCTTGAAATCACTCCGGAAAATGCCATCGACGAAGATGACCTCTTTACCACTGGTTATGGTTTCAGAAACGCTTTGAACGGAGTATATCTCGAGATAGGAAGCCGCGACCTTTATGGTGAGAATCTTTCATGGGGATTTCTGAGTGCTGCTGCACAGGAGTATCTTACTGACAATTCTCAGCAGGGATCATATACTGCACCATTGAACAAGGATGCTGCAGAGTTTGTGTATAACTCAACACTTACTCAACCTGTAATCCAGACTATATGGGAAAGGCAATATTCTGTAATTGCGAATATCAATAAGATAATCGAACATATCGACCAGGTCGATAAGAGTGCTTTCGCTTATGGCGAAGATGAACAGAATCTGATCAAGGCTGAGGCATATGCGCTTCGTGCAATGCTGCATTTCGATCTGCTTCGTCTCTTTGCGCCGGCTCCCGCAACCAATCCTGCAGGTACCTACATACCGTACAGGGACAAGTTCGGACCGGAAATGGGTGATAAGCTCACAGTCACAGCCTTCATAGAAAGGTGTCTCAAGGATATCGCTGTCGCAGAGCCGCTTCTGAAGAATTTTGACACGGAGTATCATCCTCAGGCAATGTATGCTCATATGGCAGGAGGCAGCAGTACAAGCATGAATGCACGATATCGTTTCAATTCCAATATGTTTATTGACGAAATGGGCGAATTCTTCTGGTTCAGAGGTTGGAGACTGAACTATATGGCTCTGCTTGCTCTCAAAGCACGGATATGTCACTATACTAATGGAGCGTACAAGGAAGAGGCTAAGAATGCAGCACAAGAACTTTATGATACATTCTATAAGGAAAAGTCTTGGGTTGGATTTACGCCGGTCGAGAATATCAATGCAACTTCATCTACACGATATTTCAAGATTTCTGACGATGTGTTGTTTGGGGCATATTATAAGAATCTTGCAACTGAGTATGATTCTGAGCTGTTTGGCAATGATAATACAATTAAATATCCGTTGGCAGGCATTGATAATCTATTTTTATCTGATGTTTCAGGTAACTATGATGATCTGAGATTCGATAAACTGATTCTTTCTACAAATGCCTTGAATAAGGCATATTATACAGGTAAGTATAGTGTTTCTTCCGAGTCGTATATAGAGGCTGTTGAGAATCCTATGATACCATTGTTCAGATTCAGTGAAGTATGTCAGATTTTGGCAGAGATAGAGGCGCAGGATGGTAATTATACAGATGCAGTCGCTTATCTTACTGAGGTGCGCAATGCGAGAGGAGCTTTTAGAAATATTTCCGTCTCTGATATTGAGCAGTTCATGCAGGAACTTATTCTTGAAGCGAGAAAAGAGAACCTGTGTGAGGGTAGAAATTTCTATCTGTATAAGCGTCTGAATATAGAGAAAGTTGAAAGCTCATCAAAACCAGGATTTTATACTGATATGCGTGACGGTTATGTCCTTCCTATTCCGACATCAGAAAGTCCGTTTTAATATATGATTTATGAAAAGAATAATATATATAATGATACTGATACTTACGGTATCGGCTTGTAAGGAGGATACTTTGCCAGTATATAATGGAGATAATTATCTGCATTTTACTCCTGGGATCAACGACGTAGCAGAGGTTAAATATAACTTTGCTTTGGATGGACAGACTTCATCTGAGACAGAAGTAGCAATACCAGTTCAGATCAGACTTTGGGGATATCTTCCAACTGCTGATATTAAATGTTCTGTCAGCGTTTCTGAGAAAGGAACAACTGCAATGGAATCAGATTATGTAAATCCGAAATATGCGACATTCCGCAAAGGTTTTGATGTAGATACCTTATGGATAAATGTGCGTAGACGTCCTGAACTGCTTTCGACAGACTATAAATTGGTGGTTGATCTGCAGAATGCAGATAATGGTTTTGTAGTCGCTCCTGCCAAGTATGCTTTTGTGACTGTTCACGTTGTAGATGAAATTCCTAATGCTCCTGTATGGTGGGAAACAACTCTGGCACTTGGAGAATATTCGCCAATCAAGTATAGACTCTTTAATATTTTTATGAATAAGGTAGTAGTAGATATTTCATCGTATACAGTTGACGGATTCAAGGTTGAAGTTGATAATTTTAAGTCGTGGCTTCAGGAAAACAGTTCAATCTATTCTGAAGCACTTGATGTGTTTAATTCTATACCATAGCAATTATGAAAAGACTATGTTTCATTGCCGTAATTCTCTTTATGACAGTATCTTGTATCGAGGATAAGAGCAATTATAATTATATCAAGACAATCAAGGTGACGTTCGTGGATCAGATTCAGGGCTATACATTCATAGCGGGAGAAACTGTTGATCTGGTTGCACCTGTTACCTTCTCAGAGCAGATAGATGAGCAGGATATAGATAAATTGTTTGACATTACGTGGTGGATGGATGGCGAGAAAATCGCGGAAGGTCATAAAATTACCCATACCTTTATGACTCCGGGTGGCTTTTCTCTTGTTGTAAAAGTCATCAATAGAGAAACCGGAGAGACTTACCTGAGTGAAACAATGCGTTCTACAACTAAGAATGCAGTGAGCTGGGGATGGATTGCTCTAAGTGAACGTGATGATAATTCATCGAGTCTTTCATTCATGCATCCTGTAAGTTTCAATACAATTCATAATCTTGAAAGTGATATTCCCGGAGGACTTGGTACTGGACCGAAAGGATTGGAGTATTATTTTGTTGACGGATCTATTCCTAGCTCATATATATCAGGCTTGGCGAAACTCATTGTCAACCAGTCAAGTGGTACAATAACTCTTGATGGGGCAAGCCTTCAGAAGGATAGAAGCCTTGCTGATGAGTTCCAAAATGGAAGTGAACCTGAAGAGGACCTGACAATCACTGGTTATGCATGGAAAGAAACATTCTATCTGATTGCTTCTGAGAAGGGAAACCTCTATATGAAATATCTGTCATCTGAATATTCACATATTCCATATTATGGTACTTATTCCAATATGCCGTATCCATTTGAGGGAGGTGCCCGAATCGGGTGTTTTCAAGGATTCCAAAATGTCTCTCGGTTCGTAAGAAATGAAACTTTGGCTATTATGTATGACGAACTCAATGGTCGTTTCCTTGCCTTTACTCCCGGGAACTGGTATGATAGTAGTAATCCTGATCCGTACAAGCCGGTACTTATTGAGTTCCAGCATTATGATGAGACTCAGACTTTTGACCCTTCTGTGCCTAAGGTTAATGATATGGGGATTAATACAAAATGTCATGCAATCGGAGCTTATGAAAGTGAAACCTATATTTATACAGACGAGGAAACGGGAGAACAGGTTAGTCAAGGATGTAGCGTCTATGCCGCAGTGATAGATCTTGGCGGTAATGGTGATTTCTATCTTTATCGTTTCGATGTAAGTCCTTTATCTTATCGAGACCATACAATTGTAGGAAATTCCATCAGACCGATAGACGGTCCTATGAACTCTGGCAGCATTATCAAGATGTCAAGTGATTTCAGCAGAAATCCATATTTCTACTATACTGACGGAAATAATAAACTGTATGCTTATAGTATGGAACTTAACTCTTCAAAGTTGATATACGAAGCATCTGCAAAGATTGTCGCCGTGGCATCCTCACCATTGGATTGTGAATTTGCTTCCTATGGTGGTAATAGTACAGTTCCAAATTGGAGGCTTGCTGTCGGACAGTCCGATGGAAATATCTCTATCCTCGATGTCAAGACAAAAACTATGACAGATGTCTTTGATAATATTCCTGCAGACTTGGTTTTGAAAACTGTAGGAGGGTTTGGTGATATCAAAGATATCGTCTGGGCTACAAATTACACAGCAGAATTCTAATTCAATTAATAAAATCAAAGTTTAACAAATCAAAACAAATGACAATGAAAAAGATTTTTTATTCAGTATGCGCAATGCTTGCAGTAGCATTCGCAGTATCATGTGAGGAGACAACACCAGATGGTCCCGCAACATTGGCTCTTAAAGGTGAATTTACATCAACTTCTCACTGTGGTGCATACGGATGGCAGCCAGGTACAAACGTAGGAGTTTTCGTTGAAGGTGCAGAAGCTCAGAAGAATCTTGAGTACTCACCTAAGCAGACAGTACAGTATGTTGAATTTGGCTTGCCAATCTCAGTCGGTGAGGTTGAACTAGTAGCTACTTCAAATGCTGCCGTTTATGGAGAGGGTGATAACGTTGTTTATGCTTATGCACCTTATTCGGCTTCTGTTGAAGACTATACTGCGGTACCGCTTCCTGATATCACAGTTCAGGAAACTTTTGCAGATGCAATTTTGATGTCTTACTGGATGGCTCCGCAGCCTAAGTATTCATTCGGTTATGCAAAGTCAGAGCCTGTTAAGGCGTCGGCTGATACTCTCGCTCTCGGCAACTTCACTCCAGTATACACTGCAGTTACAATGTACGGCGCAACTCTTGCCGATGAGTGTGTTGAAAAGACTATGACTAAGGTTGTAATTACAGCTGGTGAAAAGAACATCGCTTCAAAGAATGCAACAATCAACCTTGAGACTGGTGAGGTTTCCGGTGAACTTGCAAAGGCAGTCGAGTTCTCATTCGGGGCTAATGGTACTGTTGTAGAAACAGACTATTTTGGATCAGCCGCAAGCGGGATTTTCGCATTTAATCTTCTTCTTTCACCAGAAGAAGTTGTTGCTACTGAACTTACATTTACATTCCACGTAGATGGTAAGACATATGCGTACACAGGTACTGCAGCAGAGTCAACATATTTGCCAGGTACATATGAACTTTATGCACTTACTCCAGCAAATTAATTCACAGTTTGATAAATAGAATAGTTTTATCTGTCATTGCGAGGCTTCATTGAAGCTGTGGCAATCTGATATACCGTATGTTACAGATTGCCGCGTTGCTGTCGTTCCTCGTAATGACAGATGAAACTATAATTCCCCTATTGTGCTGTCTGAAACATTATTCCGAAAAAAATCCCTGAACGGTATGTTTTTTAGATATATGATTATCAAATGTATTACCTAAACATATAAGTGTGTCTTATGTTGGCACAAGCGGGCCGGTTTTATTTTTCACCCCTGCTTCTGCTGTAGCTTACTATTATGACACCTCCGAACACCATGAAGGCGGCAAGGACTTTCTGCCAGGTCAGGGTGTCCATTCCTACGCAGATGCTGATTACGATGGCTATTATCGGCTGAACATAACTGTACATGCTCACAAGGGTCGGTCTGATACGTTTCTGTCCGAACGGGATGAGAAAATATGTTATGAATGTGGCACAGATGATCAGGTATGCCAGTTCTGCTATCTGTATCTTCGGGATTGCTGACCAGTCGAGCGTTGCCACCTCTTTGCCTGCAAACGGGAATGAAACGGCAAATGCAAATAGAAATATCCATTTCATGAATGTCACTACCGAATATCTGGATATAAGCGGCTTGAATATTCCCAGATACATCGAGAAACTCAGACTGTTCAGGATTATCATGAATATACCGAACATTGTGGTCTCGGCCGGACCTCCTGATCCTCCCGTCTTGCTGACTATCAGATAGATAATTCCTGCGAAACTGATTGCGACTCCGCCTGCCTTCTGCCATGATATAGGTTCCTTGATGGCGATAGCTGCAATTGCCATAGTATATATAGGCGACATGGCAGTCAGTATCGAGCAGTCCATAGGGGTTATATGCGGAATTCCAACCAGAAATGTAATCTGGCAGGTGAAGAAGCCGAGCATTGATGCTGCAAATATCCTGATATAATCCTTCTTTTCAATCTTTTCCTTGGGCATGAAAAGTGAGATGATCCAGAATAATCCTCCAGCTCCGATGGATCTGAGGCAGAAGATTGCAAGCGGAGAAATCAGATTGCCGCTTGTCAGGTCTTTGCAGACGATTATGTTGAATCCGAAAATTGCATATGCTATAAAGCATGCAAGATGTCCGACTATTGAATCTTTTCTGATCATATCATGCAGTAATAAGAATGATTAAACCGCTGATGCCTATATAGGCATATACAATATAGGTGAATATCCTATTGGGAATATGACTGAATGCCCAGTTTCCTGCCACCATTCCTATGGCTACGCCCACAAGTGAGTACAGATAGCATGTTCCCACTGTATGCGTAAGAAAACCGTTGCATGCCCTGACAATAGTCATCATGAGATTTCCGATGACGAAATATATCTGGGTCATTGCCATATAATGTTCCTTGTCCGGCTCAGATGTTATGAAATATAATACAGCAGGAGGTCCCTGCATTCCGAACAGGCCACCCATGATTCCGCTTAAGGTTCCTGCACCTATCTGCCAGGGCAGACCGGGCTTGATCATCTGCCTGATCCTGTCCTTGAAGAAACTGAAATACAGGCTGATACATATCAGCATAATACCAAGAATCATTCGCATCATCCGTCCCTCGATCCTTGTCACAAAACAGATTGCAACAGCAGAAACGCATATGAATGTAATCAGAATAGGGACAAGTCTTTTCCAGACTATCTTCTTCCACATGCTTATTACTATGAATGAAGATGTAGTAAGTGCAAGCAGACCGGAAAGGGCTGTAGCTTCCCCGTATGACGGCATCAGAAAGGGGAGTACTGTCATTATGAATATGCCGAATCCGAAGCCTGTTGTCCTTTGAACAAAGCTTGCACCGGCAGCCAGAAGGGCTATATATGCAATATTCTCATACATCAGTGCAAATTTACTGCATTATGGTATATTTTTCGTCATAAATTGTATATATTTGCAGAAATGAACAACTGCTCATCATATATTTCACTTCGATGGTGGCATCTGATTGATTGATTCGGTCAGGCTCGCTTGTTTTGTGTTATATATATAATTGGTGTGAGACTGTCCGTATGGTATGGTCTTTTTTTTATTTTATTTATACGAACTGCTATGAAACAAAAGAAATTCATGCTGTCGGAAGATATGATTCCACAGAAATGGTACAATATTCAGGCTGATATGCCCGTAAAACCGATGCCGATGCTCAACCCTAAGACAAAGGAGCCGGTAACGGTGGATGATCTGTCATCACTCTTCTGCCGGGAATGTTCCAGCCAGGAACTCAATCAGACTGACAGGTGGATCGATATTCCTGATGAAGTACGTCAGAGATATGCCAATTACCGTTGTACTCCACTTGTGAGGGCATATGGTCTGGAAGAGGCGTTGGGTACTCCCGCTCATATATATTTCAAGAACGAAAGTGTGAGTCCTATAGGCTCGCATAAGCTCAATTCCGCTTTGGCGCAGGCGTATTATTGCAAGCAGGAAGGTGTTACCAATGTTACCACTGAGACCGGAGCAGGTCAGTGGGGCGCAGCTCTTTCCTATGCAGCAAAAGTGTTCGGAATCGAGGCGGCTGTATATCAGGTGAAGATCAGCTATGAGCAGAAGCCTTATAGAAGAAGCATTATGCAGGTGTTCGGAGCTCTTGTGACTCCTTCTCCTTCGATGTCAACCCGTGCCGGAAAGGATATACTTACCCGTACTCCTAATCATCAAGGATCCCTTGGTACTGCCATTTCTGAGGCTGTCGAACTCGCTCGGATGACTCCGGGATGCAAATATACATTGGGGTCTGTAATGAATCATGTCACTCTCCATCAGACAGTTATCGGTCTTGAGGCTGAAAAGCAGATGGAACTGACAGGAGAGTATCCAGATATAGTAATCGGATGTTTTGGAGGTGGATCAAACTTCGGAGGTATCGCATTCCCTTTCATGAGACACAATTTCAGTGGAGAACGCAATACAAGATTCATTGCAGCGGAGCCGGCATCTTGTCCGAAACTCACTCAGGGAAAGTTCGAATATGATTTCGGTGATGAGGCCGGATATACTCCACTCCTTCCTATGTACACTCTCGGACATGATTTCCAGCCTTCTAATATTCATGCCGGAGGACTCAGATATCACGGTGCCGGTACAATCGTCTCTCAATTGCTGAAGGACGGCTATATGGAAGCTGTGGATCTGGAGCAGACAGAAACATTCAAGGCAGGATGTCTCTTTGCAAAGACAGAGGGCATAATTCCGGCTCCTGAGTCATGCCACGCAATTGCTGCAGTCATCAGGGAAGCGGAAAAATGCAAGGAGACAGGCGAGGAGAAGACCATCCTTTTCTGTCTGTCCGGACATGGTCTCATAGATATGACCGCATATGACCAGTATCTTGCGGGAAATATCCATTAGGACTGTTGTTCTCCGGGACCTGTGAGCTTGTCGATTATGACGGCAATAGCTCCGTCGCCTGTTACGTTGCAGGCAGTTCCGAAACTATCCATAGCAATATAAAGAGCAATCATAAGTGCTTGGGCTTCCGCGTCGAAGCCCAGCATTGTATTCAGTACTCCCAAAGCAGCCATAATTGCTCCACCCGGTACTCCAGGGGCTGCTACCATTGTGATTGCAAGCATGCAGATGAATCCTGCAAACATTCCCAGATCATAATGCATTCCCTGCATGATCATCAAAGCAAGCGCACATGCTGTGATCTTGAGCATGCTGCCTGACATATGGATTGTAGCGCAGAGAGGTATCGTGAATCCTGCAACGTCAGGAGATACGCCGTTTTTCTTCGTCTGCTCTAATGTTACCGGGATAGTAGCGGCAGAAGACTGGGTGCCGAGTGCTGTGAAGTACGCAGGCAGCATTGTAAGAAGGAGTCTGAACGGATTCTTCTTTGCCATGCCTCCTGCTATGCAGAATTGTAATATCAGTATTCCGATGTGTATCAAGAATATGATGCCTATTATCTTGATAAATACTGTAAGTATAGCAAATACTTCTCCTACATATGTCATATTGAGGAATATGCCGAAGATGTAAAGTGGCAGAAGGGGAATTATTGCCTTCTTGATGGTCATTGTTACAATTTCCTCGAAACCGTGGACTGCATCCATCAGCACCTTATGCTGGGTGACTGCCAGGCAAAGACCGCACATGAATGCAAGTACAAGTGCTGTCATCACGCCCATCAGAGGGGGAATGCTTATACTGAAATACGGAGCGGGATCGGAGTTGTCTGCAAACTGTTCCACAGCTCCTGGCTCTATCATCGAAGGAAAGAGCGCTGCTCCTGTAAAATATGAAGTCAGTCCGGCAATGACAGTCGATAGATATGCGATTACTACAGTCAGCAGCAGCATCTTTCCGGCTTTGTTCCCTATGTCAGCTATTGCAGGTATTACAAGCCCTGCTATAATCAGAGGTATTACAAATCCGAGGAACTGACTGAAAACCGAGTTGAATGTATTGAAAATACGGACACACCATTCCGGAAGGATAAGTCCGAAACCGATACCGAGTGCAATGGAGATCAGGATTTTTCCCAAAAGTCCTATCTTAAAGGATTTCTTCATAGGTCGTTTTTGATGTTTTTTCAAAGGTAGTAAAAAATTAAATTATAACTATATTTGCTCTGTTTTTCAGTATTTGAAATATGATAAAGATTGTTAAGGCAGGTGTAGATGATCTGCAGAAGATTCATGATATGGCTCAGGTGGTATTCCGTCATACATATCGGGAAATACTCTCTCCGGAACAGATGGAATATATGATGGACTGGATGTACTCCATGCCTAATCTTGAAAAGCAGCTGGAAGAAGGACATAATTATTACCTGGCGTATGATGGAGAGCAGACCTGCGGGTATGTTTCTGTTCAGTATGAAGGAGCAGACGGAAATGGCGTGGAAGTGTTCCACCTGCATAAGATTTATGTAATGCCTGATTCGCAAGGCAAGCATGTAGGTATGAGCCTGTTTGATAGAGTAATCGCTCATGTGAAGGATCAGGTGGGTGATATGCCTGCGCGTATTGAGCTGAATGTCAATAAATTTAACAAGTCTGTTGAGTTTTATAGGCATATTGGTATGAGGGTACTTCTCGAGGAGGACTTTCCTATCGGCAACGGATTCTATAAGACGGATTATATAATGGGACTTGATCTTTAGGATATGAAGGCACTGATATTTGATATGGGCGGCGTCTTGATTGACCTGGACATGGATGCCTGCAGAAATGCATTTCGAGACGAACTCGGATTTGCAGAAATCGATCAGATTCTGGATCCGTGTCATCAGAAGGGAATCATCGGAGAAATGGAAGAAGGACTTGTGGAGGCTGACGACTTCAGGGATTATGTAATTGCCGGATCTCATCCGGGAGTAACGTATGACGATGTGGATCATGCATTATACAGGATTCTGTCACATATTCCTCCCTATAAGATAGATATACTCAGACGCCTGTCTGAAAAATATGACCTGTATATGCTCAGCAACAACAATCCTATTGCGGCAAAAAGAGCTTTGGAAATGTTCTTGGAGGCCGGAGCTGCGATGGAGACCTTGTTCAGAAAATGCTATATGTCTTATAAGATGAAGATGCTTAAGCCTTCGGAGGACTTTTATAAGGCAGTCATGGCTGATATTGCTCTTCCCGCTGAAGATATGCTATTTATCGATGATTCCAGAAATAATGTTGATGCAGCAGTCTCTGCCGGCCTTCCTGCGATATACTATCAGCCTGGAACAGACCTCGAAAAACTGCTGCATGAACATGTAGGCGATTTCTGATCTACCTGTTTGCCTTTTCTTCCCAATGGAATGGGGCAAATTCTGCCTTTGGATCTCTCCAGGATGGCTTTCTCATAGCGTAGATGATATATGGGATTACTACCATCACCAAGCAGCCGATGATCAGTACGGAATACCAGACAGTGCTGCTTCCTGTCGCTATCTGACCTGGTGGGATGAAACTCAATACAAATGCGAGCAGAGAACCGCAGAATCCTACACAGCCTATGATCCACATGAGGACATTCCCTTTGCCAAGCCTGAATGGCCTTGGAGTGTCTTTCATCTTGTATCTCAGCCTGATGGCTGCAGCAAACATAAGCATGTACATTATCAGATAAAGAAGAATCGTCAGCTGTGATAATATCTGATAAAATGATTGTACGGAAGGCATCACTACAAACAGTAGAGCTAGCAGGGTCACAATTCCTCCTTGAACAAGCAGAATATTACTCTGGACACCCTGACTGTTGGTCTTCTGGAAGAATGGAGGCAGATATCCGGCTTTTCCCACACTGAAGATTCCTTTTGACGGGCCGGATACCCATGTAAGCACACTTGCCAATACTCCGAACATCAGTGCTACGGCTATTACCGGACCTGCCCATGATATATGGAAGTGTCTGAAGTAATTGTCAAAACCGATCAGAAGTGACTGTGTGAGGTTGATGTCCTTTGCTGGAATTATGAATCCCAACGCAAATGTTCCCAGTACAAAAATGCATACTGTGGCCAATGAACCTATTATGATTGCCTTCGGATAATTTTTCGAAGGATTGTTCACATCCATGACATGTACACCCATCATTTCCATACCTGCGTAAAACAGAAATATGCTGCTGGCAAGTACCAGATTGTCCATTTTTGTAAGATCAGGGAAGAATCCCTGTGACATATCCATGTAGTTATGTCCCCCGGTACATATGTATATGATACCGAGCACAATGAGCAGGGCAGCCGGAATTATGGTACCTACCATTCCTCCTATTCTGCTGATTTTACCGACCCAGCCAAGTCCTTTCATGGAAATGAATGTTGCAATCCAATATATTGCCAGCACAACGATCAATGTAAACACTTTGTTCGAGGCAAGCACAGCGTCTGCAGAATCATTGAAACCAATGAACGCCAATGATACGGCTCCGAATGTGAGGACTGTCGGATACCATATGGTTGATTCGATCCATTGCAGCCATATGGCAAGAAACCCTGTGCGCGCGCCGAATGCTTCTCCAACCCACCTGAATACACCGCCCTGCTTGTCTGAAAACATAGCAGCAAGTTCAGCTGCTACCATTGCGGTCGGAATCAGGAACACTATTGCTGCAAACAGATAATAGAATGCAGATGATGGGCCGTAAATGGCTTCTGCCGGCAATCCTCTGAGACTTACTACTGCGGTAATGTTCATGATTGCCAGGGTCATTACACTAAGTTTGAAAGCCTTGTTCTTAGTCTCCATAATCATTTCATTTTAAGTGTCCGGATGATTCTCTAATGAGTGAAAACGCGTCCTTTCTTCTTTTCCTGTTTCTTCGCGGCGAGACGTGACGGAGTAGGGTATTGCAGTTCCTCCAGTTCACTGACTGCGTTTCTGATATCTTGGATCAACATATCAGCCATGTCACGAGACATTCCATGACGCACTACAATACGCATGACCACCATCTCTTCAATGTCTTTCGGCATTGTGTAGGCAGGCACCATCCATCCGCTCTGCATCAGTTTATCCTGAAGATCGAACAGTGTCCAGTTTGCCTTTTTCTCATATTCCGGTTCCATAGTCCATATGAAAAGTGGATTATCCAGTCTATCGGAATAATTTCTGAAACACGGCATCTTGCCGATGGCGTCATGACAATATTGAGCAATCGCCATTGAATTTGAGTGAATTTCACGATATCCCTCCATTCCCAGATGTATGAAATTGTAATATTGAGCAAGAATCTGTGCGGCTGGTCTTGAGAAATTCAGTCCTACTTGGCTTATATTAGCCCCAAGATAGTTCACGCTGAATGACATTTCTTCAGGCAGATATGATTTGTCACGCCAGATGACCCAGCCTAATCCTGGATATACCAGACCGTATTTATGTCCGGATGTCGATATGGATTTTACCCATTTAAGTCTGAAATCCCATTTCTTTTCAGGATTCAGAAAAGGAAGGATGAAACCTCCCGATGCGGCATCTACATGAATTGGCACCTCATATCCGGTGATTCTGTTGTATTGCTCAAGTGCATCGTTCAATGCTTCGATGTCATCATTCATTCCCGTCCATGTTACACCGGCTATCGGAACGACACAGATAGTGTTTTCGTCACACATCTCTATAGTACGCTCAATGTCAAGCGTCGGGTGTGTATTGGTTATAGGAACTGTCCTCAATTCAATCTGCCATAGCTGACAGAACTTCTCCCATACCACCTGATATGCAGAACTCATCACGAGATTGGGCTTGTCAAACGGCTTTCCTGCAGCTTTTCTGCGCGCTCTCCACCTCAGCCATGCGGCTACTCCTGCAAGCATACACGCTTCAGAAGAGCCTATGCCCGGTGCTCCCGTCTTCCACTCGCTTTTTTCTGGTGTATTCCACATATTGGCTATCATATTTATACATCTGCCGCACATTACTGCCACACGAGGATATTCAGTCTCGTCTATATAATTGATACCCACAGCTTCATTCATCAGTCTTGTACCATACTCGTCCATATAGGTAGTGACAAAGGTGGCAAGATTCAGTCTTGGCTGAGTCTGTGGAAAGGTCTCATCCTTTACAATCTGATATGCTATCGAAGCAGGTGTCTTATGCTTGGGGAGCGTTTCTGAGGGTGCTGGTTCCCTCATCTGTTCGGATCCGAATATCAGGGATTCATCATCTTTATTTGTGATCTTACTCTTCATAGTTTATAATAATTATAAATTAACGATAGGCAAAGAGTCACAAACTATGCCATAGGAGTATCACAAAAGACCCCGGAAACCATGTGGCTTTCGGGGTCTATGTTTATTCGGACATGTTTTAATTTAATCTACTTCAAGATATTCTTCTACAAAATCCATCATGTCTTCCAGTTTATCATTGTCTTGTGCTGTTACAAGTACAGTCAGAAGTTTGGATACACCTTTTGACTGTACATCAATACAGAAAAAGAAGCATGGCAGTCCGTCTTCAGTCCAGATGTCGAATCCGTAAGCATCATAATCCTGAAACTTGAAGCAGAGTATCGGTTCTTCATTATTCTTGAGGTCCTCTTCGCTCACCACTTCCTCATATGTCCTGCTGGCCTCGATATACGCGTCAGATCCTTCCGGAATCATGCCTATGCTGATATCTATACTCCTTATATCCTTACCAGTTGCAGCTATGCTCAGACTATATGACTTGGTACCGTCAGCCTCATCGTAGACCTCTTTCTCAGCCTTCCATATCTCAGGAATCTGCATTGTTATACCTTCGTGATAGATCTGCTTTAATGCTATTTTCTTCATTTATGAACAATATTTTAACTACTTAGGCAAAGTTAAGCAATCTTATTTCTAAAACAAATGATTGATAATCATATTCATTGACTTTTTCTATCTTTGCCTATAAATGAATATATGCCATGGAAACACCAGTACTGAATCAGCATAATAAACTCGAACACGAGCCATCTCATACATCTGAACATATTCTTAACGCCACTATGGTCAAGATGTTCGGCTGTCCTCGTTCCCGTAACGCTCATGTGGAGAAGAAGAAATCCAAATGTGATTATCTTCTTGATGCGGAACCTACAGCAGAACAGGTGTCACAGATAGAGTCTCAGGTAAACGAAATAATTTCCCAAAAACTTGATGTTACCATAGAATTCATGGATCGTGACTCGGCTGCAGGTATTGTGGATCTCAGCAAGCTTCCCGATGATGCATCCCAGACTCTGAGGATTGTGAGAATAGGGGATTACGATGCATGTGCATGTATCGGTGCGCATGTCAGGAATACCAGCGAAATTGGCACATTCAAGATCATCAGCCATTCTTACTCAGACGGCATCTGGCGTGTCAGATGGAAGATTGTCTGATTTCTTCCTTTGTCTGAGATATACTTGCCTTCCGGAATCTGTCATCAGTCCTCTTGTCTCAAGATCCATGCATCTTTCCAGATTGAGTTTTGTCCAATGACTTCTGGCACGGCGAGGGGAGAGACGTTGAGCCAGACGACCGTCCGGAAGTTTCTTCAGAGTACTGTCAATCCAACCGAAGCACAGGGCTTCTTCCACAACATCTAAGTAAGGAAGTATGCCTGCTGTTGGTGTCTTGCTTCTGCTCATGACGACCCAACACTCCTTTTCCTTGGAGTGGTGCTCTTGCAGCCATGCCCTGAGCTGAGAGCGGTCGGAGTATTCCAACAGCGTGGTGATTTCCATAATGCGGATCCAATATTCATAGTATGTGACAAATTTAACCAATAAGTTTAAATTACATATACCATTAGGTTCGCTGTCACCATTATTTGTATATTTGCAGATATTGTGTCTCAATCTTTAAATCTTCAGTGATATGAAAGGGAATACTTTGCTTTTGCTCCTTGTTGCAGTCATGCTGGGCTGTACCTTGTATGTTTCATATACGAATTTCCAGCAGATCCAGATGCTGCGGCAGGAGAATGCCGACCTATGGGTAAAGATAGATTCTGTTCAGCAGATATGTAACAAGAAGCCCATAAAGCAATCTGCTGCGCCTGCAGCAAAGCCGGCAACTTCGGGAAATACTCTTTTCGATTATCTTATCAGGTGGGCAGAAGAAAGCGAGAGGGAAGCTGCAAGGGAGAAGGCAAAGCAGAAGGTTGTAGTGTCAACAAAGTATCGTCTTGAAGACAGGTATGTTTCAGGTAGGGTACAGGAACCGGAGTTCCTCGGAAACCAGACCGGCGAGGTCGTGTTGAATATTTCAGTTGCTACTCTTGGCGACGTAACGTCTGTTAACGTGCGTAGTGTGACAGGTATTACGAATGAAGACGTGATTGAGGCCTGTAAGAAGGCGGCTTTGAGGACAGACTTCAATTATAATTATAATCACAAGGAGAATCGTTCAGGCACAATAACTTATACATTCTCAGCAAAATAATATGCTATATCCCTAGAGTGAGTCGCTTCCCAGTTGGTTAGCGGTACTGACCAACTGGGAATTATTCCATATACCTCACGACAATCCCTTGAGACCTCATCGTCTCCGCTGTGGCTGAACTTATCAACGGAGATGGCAATGTTGGCTTCAAGGGTCAGGCATTTCTGTGTTACCGCAGAGGATTCTTTGTATTTGCCGACCATGGGATTCTACTGATATATTGGCATTTATCAGTTCCTACTTATCTATACCGCTTGCAACCAATTTGAAGATTTTTGCCTGTTCAAAGAACCAATTTGAGATTCCCGCCCACTTTGACTGGTCCGATGCATCATAGTGGAGCATATATTAAAGACAATTTAATGTTAAACTATTGGAGTGGTATGCTATCTCGAAAGTTCCTTATATGCAGCTAACCCCTTAACAGTTAATAAATACTTTTGGCGAGGGTGACGCGGAGAGTCAGGGTAAAGCATACGAACATATCCTTCCCGCGTAGCAGGAGAAAGAGAATATTCGATAAAATTTGGTCTATCCTTTAATCCTACTGCAGCCATCATCTCCTTTACCGATAGCTGTTTCTCCGCAATAGCTCTAATTAAACGCTTAACATTTTCGCTCTCTGGGATGACACTTGTTGGGGTACTTGTTGGGGTGCTTGTTGGGGTAGTGAGGATGAGCATTGCATTCATTAGGATCTCCATGCGTGGCCCATCGCGTATGTGCGATACCGATTGTAGCAGAGGTGTCTTTCCCTTCAATATACTTTTCCAGATCAGCTACACGACCTGCACATTTATAGATATTCAGATTGCCGTTGTTGACCAATGCCATACCTGCACTGTCATAACCCCTGTACTCCAGACGGTGAAGTCCGTTCAACAATATCCGTGCTGCATTCTTATTTCCGATGTATCCTACAATTCCACACATAATTATTGGTGTTTAGATATTATACTCTTGACAAAAGCCATAAACAATGGATTGGGATTTAGAACCGTTCCTGTGTATTCCGGATGAAATTGAACCCC
>SUYR01000040.1 GCA_015060335.1 Bacteroidales bacterium
AGTTCAAGAGATCATGCCTGCCGGACGGTCCTAAGGTCGGATCAGTCGGTCTTTCTCCACGCGGTGACCTTGTCATGCCGTCCGATGCTCTCAGCACTCTTTTCACTGACGAGATCAATGGCATCTAAGTCCCTGACTCACATTTGATTAAATATAAATCGCTGCTGTGTTTCGACAGCAGCGATTTGTGTTTATACGGATGATAATCAACAGCTTAGGTGTCGAAGATTAGAGTTCGGAAATGATTTTCGTGAAAAGGAGGGTCATCCTGTCGGCTGCCGCATTGGCTGCCACCACCACATCATCGCCGTCGTTCACATAGTCCTCTGCATAATCATCATGTGCTTCATTGGTGATGACCGACATTCCGAAAACAGGAATGGACGAGTGACGAGCGACTATCACTTCAGGGATCGTTGACATTCCCACAGCATCAGCACCTATGAGCCTGAAATACTTGTACTCGGCCGGCGTCTCGTAGGAAGGACCTGTACCTGCGAAATATACACCCTGCTTGAGAACGATACCGAGTTCATCGGCAATACGCAAGGCCATCTTCCTGAGTGACGTGTCATAAGGGCGGGTCATGTCAGGGAATCGCGGACCGAATTCCTCGAGATTCGGTCCCACCAGAGGATTTGGAAGATGGTTGATATGGTCCGTTATCACCATAAGGTCACCCACCTTGAAGTCGAAATTGACACCTCCGGCTGCGTTGGACACGAAAAGATACTGTATGCCAAGCACTTTCATTACACGGATCGGAAGTGTGACGAGCTCCATAGGATAGCCTTCATAATAGTGGAAGCGACCCTGCATTGCAACGACAAACTTGCCTCCGAGCTCACCGGCAATGAAATTACCCTTGTGTCCTACAGCAGTTGAAACAGGGAAGCCTGGAATTTCTTTATAAGGAATGACTGTAGGATTCTCGATCTTATCTGCCAATTTGCCAAGTCCGCTTCCGAGCACGATACCAGCAAACGGCTTGCGTCCATCCAGTTTTGCCGCGATATAATCAGCGGCTTTCATGATTTTTTCTACTCTTGGATCCATAGTTAAGACATATGTTTTTTAGCTTCACGAAGAATCTCCTTTTCTAAAGGAACCACTCTGTCACGCATTACAAAACATCCGTTGCAGATTACAGACTCGATACAGTCCGAATGTGCGGAATATATGAGATTAGCCTCAAACGAGCCAGGTGACATGAAGCTGTAATTATCTGTGTTTACTATAAGGATATCTGCAAGCGCCCCTTCCTCGATCTTTCCGATATTGATTCCGAGAGCCTTTCCAGCATTGGCTGAGGACATCTGCATCAGCTCATCAAGTGGCATCGCAGTCGGATCATCCCTCCATGCTTTCTGAATCATAGCAGAAGTCTTGATCGTCTCGAGCATATCAAGGTTATTCGAAGAAGCACATCCGTCTGTACCGAGACAGATGTTCGCACCGGCATCACGCAATTCGTTGTAAAGGAAACGGTATCCTGATGCAAGCTTAAGGTTGGAGTTCACATTGTGTACACAGTTCACTCTCCTCTTTCCTAGTATCTCGATATCCTTTTCCGACACCCAGAGGGTATGGGCAGCTATCACGTCCGGTCCCAGCACACCGAGACTGTCAAGATATTCAACAGGGGACATCCCTCCATGTTCAGCCTTACAGTCGGCGATTTCCTTTCTCGTTTCAGACACATGTATATGAATGTTCAGACCGTTTTTACGGGCGAAATCGGTAGCCCAAAGGATCATAGGCTCACTTACGGAGTATATGGCATGGATAGCTATGGCGAAGGACGCAGTAGACGGCCAGGATTTGGAAACCTCATACATTTCCTGACACTGTACTTTCTGGCGTTCTGCCTCATCGGGATCGTTCTTATCGCAAATTACATACGCAAAGACCCCTCTTAGTCCAAGCTCTGCCGCGGCTTTCTGAGCCATCGGAGAATACCAATAATGATCATTGAATGTAGTCGTACCGGTCTTTATCATTTCAAGACATGCCATTCTTGTGGCATGATACACATATTCCGGAGTTATATCAGCCTCCACGTTCCATATATTGGAAAGCCATTCATGGAATGCAACGTCCTCTCCTATACCTCTCATCATCGACATTCCGGCATGCGTATGCATATTCACGAAACCCGGAACCACCGTTCTGCCTGTACAATCCACCACCTCTGTTCCGTCAGCTGTCAGAACAGACGCATCTATCTGATTATCAGCCGCAGAGATCCTGCTGATCCTCCCCTCTTCAATGAGGATATCGGAAGCGACTCCTCCATTGACTATGTTTCTAAGCAAAATCTTACCCATAATAATTTCATTAAAGTTTCCAAAGTTATACATTTTTTATCATAAAATTATGCTTATTTCAGATGTTTTGTTTAAATTTGAAACGATTTTTGCGAAATGGGCATTTTTCGACCGATTATCAAAAAATACACCCATTTACGTTACATTTCATAAGCAAAATGACTCAAAAATCATAAACACTTTAAAACTAACTAATAATGGCATTCAAAGGAGCTATCGAAGTTGATGCACAGAAATGCAAAGGCTGCGGAGTATGTGTCGAGAACTGTCCGACCAAGAGCATCGAGCTCTCCAAGATGGTCAACAGCAAGGGTTATCATTATGCCGAAATGGTCGGTGAAGCATGCGTCGGTTGTTCAAACTGCGCTATCGTCTGTCCTGATTCGGTAATCACTGTTTACAGAGTTAAAATCTAAGGGATATGGCAGAGAAAATTTTGATGAAAGGAAACGAAGCGATTGCCATATCGGCAATACGCAACGGTGCGGACGGTTATTTCGGTTATCCGATCACCCCGCAGTCTGAAGTAATGGAGACTCTCATGAAGGAAAGACCATGGCTTACTACCGGTATGGTTGTACTTCAGGCAGAAAGTGAGACTTCGTCTATCAACATGGTCTATGGCGGCGCTTGCTGTGGCAAGAAGGTCATGACTTCTTCAAGCTCTCCAGGCATCAGCCTCATGTGCGAGGGCCTCAGCTATCTCGCAGGAGCAGAGCTCCCATGTGTTGTAGTGAACTGCCAGCGCGGCGGCCCTGGTCTCGGAACCATCCAGCCAAGCCAGAGTGACTACAATCAGTGCGTAAAGGGCGGCGGACACGGCGACTACAACGCCATCGTACTCGCTCCGGCATCAGCACAGGACATGTACGACTTCGTTGACACAGGATTCGATCTCGCATTCAAGTACCGCACACCTGTCATCATCCTTGCTGACGGTATCGTAGGACAGATGATGGAGAAGGTCGAGCTTCGTCCTGAAAAGCCACGCAGAACTGCCGAGCAGGTAAAGGCAGACGCTCCATGGGCCACTACAGGAAAGAGCAAGGACAGAGACTACAACTTCATCACATCGCTCGCTCTCGAATCAGACGTACAGGAAAGATTCAACCAGAAGCTTGCAGCAAAGTATGAGGTGATCAAGGAGAATGAAGTCCTTTATGAAACTTATCAGACAGAAGACGCAGAATACCTTTTTGTGGCATTCGGCTGCTCGGCAAGAATATGCGAGGCTGTAGTTGACCAGCTCCGCGAGGAAGGCATCAAGGCAGGACTCCTCAGGCCTGTAACCCTGTTCCCATTCCCTGTAAAGCAGCTCCAGGAGCTCGCAGGACAGGTAAAGAGCATGATGAGCATCGAGCTCAACCTCGGTCAGATGGTAGACGACGTAAGACTTGCCGTCAACGGCAGATGCCCTGTAGGATTCTATGGCCGCCAGGGTGGAAACATCTACACACCTGACGAAATCGTAGAGGCGTTCAAGAAGTTCAACAACCTGAAATAATTAGAGACATGAATATAGAAGACATCAAGAAACCCGAGAACATCGTTTACAAGAAGACTCCCCTTCTTACAGACAATGTGCTCCATTACTGCCCTGGATGTTCACACGGAACAGTACATAAGCTTGTGGCAGAGGTAATCGAGGAGATGGGAATCCAGGAGGAAACCATCGCAATCAGCCCTGTCGGCTGCTCGGTATTCGCATACAACTATCTCAACGTTGACTGGCAGCAGGCCGCTCACGGACGTGCTCCTGCCCTCGCTACAGCCACAAAGAGACTCAATCCTGAGAAATACGTATTCACATATCAGGGTGACGGTGACCTCGCATCGATCGGTACCGCAGAAATCATTCATGCATGCAGCCGTGGAGAGAACATCGTAGTGATCTTCATCAACAACGGTATCTATGGTATGACCGGCGGCCAGATGGCTCCTACCACACTTCTCGGCATGAAGACAGCTACCACACCTTACGGTCGTGACGCAAAGCTCAACGGATTCCCTCTCGTGCTTGCTCCTATGATCGCACAGCTCGACGGTACAGCATACATCACCCGCCAGGCCGTACACACTGCTCCGGCAGCGCGCAAGGCAAAGGCTGCGATCCGCAAGGCATTCGAATACAGTCAGAAAGGCATCGGTCTTTCATTCGTGGAGATCGTAGCGACATGTAACTCAGGCTGGAAGATGAGCCCTGTAGCAGCTAACAAGTGGATGGTAGAGAATATGTTCCCTAAGTACCCTCTTGGAGATATCAAAGACGTATTAAAAGAAGAGTAATCATGAAAGAAGAGATAATAATTGCAGGTTTTGGAGGACAGGGAGTCCTCTCAATGGGTAAGATTCTCGCTTACTGTGCCATCATGCAGGATATGGAGGTGACATGGATGCCTTCATACGGTCCTGAGATGCGTGGAGGTACCGCTAACGTATGTGTAATTGTAAGCGACAAGAAGATCAGTTCCCCTATCGTGACCAAGTACGACACAGCCATCATCCTCAATCAGCAGTCTCTCGACAAGTTCGAGGCAGCTGTAAAGCCAGGTGGTCTCCTCGTATATGATCCAAACGGAATCATCAATCCGCCTACCAGAAAGGACATCACCGTATGCCGCATTGACGCAATCAATGTTGCGGCGCAGGTCGGCAACTCGAAGGTTTATAATATGGCTGTAATGGGAGCATACCTCAAGATGAAGCCGATCGTGTCATTCGACAACATTGACAAGGGTCTTGCAAAATGCATCCCAGCTCGTTACAGCGACCTTATCGCACTCAATAAAGCCGCTATCGAAGAAGGCATGAAAGCCGTAGAAGTCCTCTAAAGGATTAGAATACTGACAAACTGCTTTGATTTTGACAATAATATTTTGAGAAATCAAAGCAGTTTGTTATTTTTGCAAGGTGGGTTAAAACGTTTTGCCATGCTTGAAGATGTAAAGCAGAAAATAAAGCAGCTGATATCAGCTTACGAAAAGGAGAAAATGGAGCGCGAAAGGCTTCAGACCGCCCTTCAGAAGGCTGAGGAGCAGAACGAGACCTACAAACAGCAGATTATTGAGTTAGAGAGACAGATTGATAACCTGAAGCTGACTGAAGCTTTCATGGCAGGTGGAAAAGATTCAACGCAGGCCAGAAAGAAGATAGACAGCCTCATCAAGGAAATCGACAGATGCATCTCAGCAATGGAGGGATGATATGGCACAAAGCATCAGCATAAGAATTGCAGAACGCACTTATTCTCTGAAGGTGTCTTCTCCTGAGCAGGAGGAGGTCATCAGAAAGGCTGCCGACGACATCAACCGCAAGGTTGCCCTTTATCAGGAAAAATTTCCTGACAAAGGGATACTGGAAATCCTTTCATTCGTGACACTGAATGTGTGTATGGCAAACATCACGCTTCAGAAGCAGATGAAGACTATGGAAGATGAAGAAACGGCACTTGCCAAAGAGCTTGACGGTTATCTTGACAATATTGATAAAAACAGCCGTTAGTTACTTATTTTTGCTGAAATCAACACTATTTAAGTAACCGGGCGAACTCGGATGGGGATGACGGACCTATGTGACCCTTATGGGGATTCCGCTATGCGGGACGGAGGATTTCAGAACCGATCCGGAGCCTAAATCTTATTTTTTAAGATTTTCTGACAAACTGGCTAACGGCTTTTTATTATACTACTTGACCAATCTGCAGCGATAGCGGATTGGTCATTTTTTGTGGAACTAAAACCAACATATATATAACATATTATGAGTATCATTATCAACATTTTGTGCGCAGTAATCGGTGCGGTAGCAGCGCTCGGAACTTACATAATTGTCCGCAGGATATTACTGAAAGGACAGAAGGAGGAAATCATCAAGAAAGCTGAGATCGAAGCAGAGGGGATAAAGAAAGAAAAGATCTTTCAGGCAAAAGAGAAATTTCTTCAGCTCAAGAGTGAGCATGAGCAGTTCATCAACGAAAAGAACAAGCAGATCAATGATGTGGAGAACCGTCTGAAGCAGAAGGAGAACAGTCTCAACCAGCAGAATGCCGAACTTGGACGTAAGAACAAGGAAGCAGATGCCATCAGAGAAAACCTCAAGGCTCAGGTAGAAATCGCAACACGCAAATCTGAAGAATACGAGAAGCTCCGCCAGGAAGCCATCAGACAGATAGAGGATATTGCCGGCATGACTGCCAGCGATGCAAAGAACCAGCTCATGGAAAGCATGAAGGACGAGGCGAGGACTCAGGCACAGTCATATATCAATGACGTGATGGACGAGGCACGACTCACAGCAAGCAAAGAAGCCAAGCGCATTGTAATCAACACAATACAGCGAACTGCTTCCGAGACCGCTATTGAAAATGCGGTTACAGTGTTCCATATCGAGAGTGATGAGATCAAGGGAAGAATCATCGGACGTGAAGGTAGAAACATTCGTGCACTTGAAGCTGCGACTGGAGTCGAGATCGTGGTTGACGACACTCCGGAAGCGATTCTTCTTTCCGCATTCGACCCTGTAAGAAGAGAGGTTGCGCGTCTGGCACTTCATCAGCTCGTTATTGACGGACGTATCCACCCGGCACGTATCGAGGAGGTCGTGGCAAAGGTACAGAAGCAGCTTGAGGATGAGATTATGGAGACAGGTAAGAGAACCTGCATCGACCTCGGAATCCACGGCATGCACATCGAACTCGTGAAGCTCATCGGTAGAATGAAGTACCGTTCTTCATACGGCCAGAACCTTCTCCAGCACGCCCGCGAGGTCGCAAACATCTGTGCCACAATGGCTTCAGAGCTCGGACTCAATCCTAAGGTTGCAAAAAGAGCCGGCCTTCTCCATGATATCGGAAAGGTATCTGACGAGGATCCTGAACTGCCACATGCAATTCTCGGTATGAAACTCGCCGAGAAGTACAAGGAAAAGCCTGAAGTATGCAACGCTATCGGAGCTCACCATGAAGAAGTTGAGATGACATCGATCATATCTCCTCTCGTAATGGTAGGTGACGCCATTTCAGGAGCACGTCCTGGAGCACGCCGCGAGGTAATTGAGTCTTATATCAAGAGACTCAAGGACATGGAGAACATCGCTCAGTCTTATCCGGGTGTGACAAAGACATACGCTATCCAGGCGGGTCGTGAACTCAGAGTGATCGTAGGAGCCGATCAGGTTACAGACCAGGACGCAGAATCACTGTCTGGAGAAATCGCAAAGAAGATTCAGGAAGAAATGGTATATCCTGGACAGGTCAAGATCACAGTTATCCGTGAGACAAGATCAGTCGCATTTGCTAAATAACATACTAAATAACCGGTAATGAAAAGAATTATGACAATGCTTGCAGCAATTCTTATCAGTGCTGCAGCTTTTGCCCAGCTCACTCCATCACAGCTTGTGACATGGACTCCTAGTGTAGAGGCTCTCGACGGTGACGTATATAGAGTCGTATTCACGGGAAAAGTGGCTGAAGGTTACCATACTTATACACTCACCGATGAATTTTCGGCAACAGAGGTCATGGATCCTGCCGTTGAAGGAGGTGAACTTGTCGGCAAGCCTTATGAGCTCAGTACTCCAAAGGAAGAACTGGACGAATTCGGAGATCCGGCAAAGCATTATTACAATGAGATCATCATCGCGCAGGATGTAAAAGTCACATCAGGCAATGCTGCGTTTACAGGTACAATCTTCACTAATGCATGTACCGGTGGTGCCTGCAAGGCTGAATACTATGATTTCGATGTAAAGGTCGGTAAAAGCACAGCTGTTGCAGCGGCTTCAGACAGCAACGAAACAACTGTCATTTCGAGCGGAGATGAGGAAACTGAAGAGCGCGAAGGATCGATCTGGGGTCTTATCCTCGAGGCCATCCTCTGGGGATTTGCAATGCTCCTGACTCCATGTGTGTTCCCTATGGTTCCTATGACCGTTTCATTCTTCATGAAGGGTTCGGGAAGCGTGGCTCAGGGCCGCTTCAAGGCCGGAATGTACGGTCTCTTCATCGTACTCCTCTACACAGTGCCGATCTCTGTCATCATCCTTCTCACCCGAATCATCGGTGGTGATGCAGTGACAGCAGACATCTTCAACTGGCTTGCCACACACTGGCTTCCAAACATCATCTTCTTCATAGTATTCATGGTGTTTGCCGCTTCATTCTTCGGAGCATTCGAAATCACCCTTCCACAGTCTCTCGTAAACAAGAGCGACAAGGGATCTGACAAGAAAGGTCTTGCAGGTGTATTCTTCATGGCACTTACCCTCGTGCTCGTGTCATTCTCATGCACCGGTCCTATCGTAGGTTCAGTCCTAATCAAGTCCACTCAGGGTGAATTCTGGGAGCCAATGGTGACAATGCTCGCATTCTCGCTTGCATTTGCACTTCCATTCACAGTACTCGCATTCTCCCCTTCTCTCCTGAAGAAGTTCAAGCAGAGCGGCGGTGGATGGCTGAACTCAGTAAAGGTTGTCCTCGGATTTGTTGAAATCGCACTCGGTCTCAAGTTCCTCAGTGTCGCTGACCAGACTTACCATTGGGGAATTCTCGACAGAGAGGTATATCTCGCTATCTGGATCGTTGTATTCACTCTTCTCGGTCTTTACCTTCTCGGCAAGATCCGTTTCGAGCACGATGAGCCTGTAGAGCATCTTTCGGTGCCTCGCCTTACTCTTGCGATTGCAGTATTCTCTTTCGTAGTATATCTCATACCAGGAATGTGGGGTGCACCTCTCAAGGCTCTCTCAGGCTATATGCCACCGATCTCTACTCAAGATTTCGTGATCGGTCAGGGTGCTGCAGTGACTTCAAATGAGTCTCAGGGCTCTACCAGCTCTGAATTCGGTCTTCACCTTCCACACGGACTACAGGGTTATTTCACTCTGAATGAAGGTCTTGAAGCGGCACAGAAAGCCGGAAAGCCTATATTCGTCGATGTGACCGGCCACGGATGCGTGAACTGCCGCGAGATGGAGGCAAGAGTATGGAGCGACCCTAAAGTCCTCGACATGCTCAGAAACGAATTTGTCATAGTTGCCCTCTACAATGACGACAAGCAGAAGCTTGACAAGGAAGACTGGGTGACCGATGCTGAAACAGGAAAGGTATATAAAGACCTCGGCCGCGCGAACTCATATATCGCCCGCAGCAAATGGGACGTGAACGCACAGCCGAATTATGTGCTTCTCTCCCCTGATGGTGAAATGCTTGTACCGGTACGAGGCTATGACCTCTCTATCGATGGTTTTGTACAGTTCCTCCAGAGCGGAATCGACGCATACAAGGCAAAATAAATCATTTATAGCAATATTTCAAATCAAGGCTGCCCATGCGGGCAGCCTTGATTTGTTTAGGAGTCTAAAATATCAGAAAAGAATCCACGACATCTCATGCTATGTCATTATTTTTAAGGAAGCGGGTGTAATGGTAGAGATTGCAGAGAAGGTTCTTCTCCGGCTGAATATATTTCTCCTTCAATCTGGCACCAGAAGATTTCAGATAGAAGAAAGACAGGAAACTGCCACGTCTATGCCACCTTATCGTATCGTACTTGACTACATAGACTTTCTTGTTATGATCCATCTTGGTTGCCTTGCCAGAGTCCGTAAACTGTTTGTGGCAAGCGAAATATTCATCAACTGACATATTCACTCTGATAAGATAGAATAAGGATGGCTTGCCGCCTTCATACACATCTCTACCGAAGCCAAGGAATCTGACAGAGACATTACGTCCTGCAAGGGAATCTGGAGTGATTTTCATGGCATCAGGCAAAGCATTGAGCATATATTCCTCAAACGGTATTTTTGACGGCCCGGATGAAAGAGAACATTCCGGATCTTTTTTCAGCAGCATAGGCTTTGCCACACCGGACGTAATCATGTTCTTGGATATAGTACTGGTCTTGCCTCGATGAGGGAAAAGCGTGTACCCCCCGTCAAGCATGATCATGCCGATCATTCCAAGATGATTTGAGAAGAGAGAAGATTCGAGGGGAGTAAGTTTTTCACGATACTCGAAAAGCTGACGAAGAGAGAGCTCATCCGCAATCTTGTAATCTACTGCCCTGTTGGTCAACATATGGGATATATAATTGCTTCTGGACGTCTTAATGACCACATTTGAATCTTCCAGTTCATAACCGTCAAGTCGTAATGTATCCCAATTGTGAAAATTACTGTTCTCGTGGGCTTTCATTATCTCAAGACAGTTCTCCCTTATAAACTTATCCAATACGAATTTCTTCTCAGGGTGGTCTTCTATTACTACAGAAAAGTCGTCACCATGGGATGAAGTGTCAAGACAGCAGTCGTAATAGACCTGGCATATATCATCTCCCAGCATGAACTGACGATGGTATCCTGTTTCAGCTTCACCTTCAATGGAATCAGGAAGGCCTCCATATAATTCTTTCATGAAGGAATCATCATAGTTGACTTTCTGCCTGTCCTCAAATGATTGAAGCAACGAACGGCTCAGATAGATAAAGATGGCACTTATCAGGAATGCAGCCACCGTTGCAAGCAGATCCGGCCAGAATGAAAATTCACCTTTTGTACATAAGAAGATCAGAAAGACAAGAATACATAAGTATGCAAAATGAATGAGGGCACCTTTTCTTGCCTCATTTCCAAAAAGAAGTTCATATAGACTCCTCAGGATATGCTGAGTGACATTATGCCATATTTCTTTGATCCTGGTAATCATAGGCTTCGTATAATTTTCTATGAATCAGCAAATTCGTATCCCAATCTGTCGAAGACTGAGGATAATTGACGAAGAAGTTAAAGTAATGTCTCTGAAGACGTGGCATCACGTTGTCCCGATAGACAAGTACACCATCACAGATCACAGCTTGAGCCGTATGGTCGATCACATATTCATGTCCATCCGCCTCAATGACTGTGAACTTATGGTTTTCATCAACATCCCACCGCATATCCATCTCAATCATGGTCTTTCCCGAATGCATACTGCAAGCAGCACGATAAGGCTGTCCAGAGGCCTCATCCATTGCAAATGACAGAGATTCAGGTACAAGAGTATTCAGATCGACAAATCTTGTCAGAAGTGAAAGAGCATTTACTCCGCTGTCAAGCCAGCAGCCGAACTTATTATGAAATTCCGGTCTTATACGCCCGCCTCTGTCAGCATAAGGATCCCTGATCGATATCTTTATGTTCTTCACCTCCTTCAATGACACGTTTTCTGCAAACCAGATCACCTCACTGCCGTGAAGCCAATGAAAAATGACTTCAAAGCGGCAGTCTGATTGAAGCAGATCCGACACAAGGTCCTGCGTCTGAGCGACAGGCTTCTCCACTACCGGATATACTCCATAGTCCAGACAATCTCTTATGATTTCTGCATGGGTATCCGGAGGTGTTGCTATTATCGCCAAATCGACCTTTCCGGTTCTGAACAAAGGAAGATAGTCTGATACATATTCCTTATCCAGATAGACAGCTCTGGAAACGGCATCAGGGGCGATATCACAGACATATCTGCAATCGATGCCCTTGCTATTACGCAAACCGGTCTCGTACGATGATGAAATCGTACCGAGACCGATCAATATTGCGGTTTTCTTATGTAGTTCAGATGTCAACGCCCTAGAACTTGAAACTGTCCTTGAGTGCGGTTGTCTTGTTGAACACGAAGTGGTCAGGAGTTGAGTCAGGATCCTTGAAGAAGTAGCCGACACGCTCGAACTGCACCGCTATGCCTGAATTGTCCTCAAGAAGGGCTGGCTCAGCATATCCCTTTGCCACGACAAGCGACTCAGGATTGAGATAGTTCTTGTAGTCCTCACCTTCAGGAATCTGGCCCATCTGAGCCTCAGTGAAGAGCTTGTCATAGAGACGGAGCTCGAGTTCTTTCGCATGAGCTGTAGATACCCAGTGGATGGTTCCCTTTACAGAACGCCACTCGCCTGCTCCAGGCTTCGAAGTAGGATCGTAGGTACACTTGATCTCGACGATATTGCCCTCAGCATCCTTTACAACTTCCTGGCACTTGATGATATAAGTATATTTGAGGCGAACTTCTCCGTCCGGCTTGAGACGGAAATATTTCTTAGGAGGTTCCTCCATGAAGTCGTTTCTTTCGATATATACCTCTCCGGTGAAAGGTACCTTGCGTGAAGGACCTTCAGGATCAGCAGGATTGAGAGGTGCATCGAACCACTCCACCTTGCCAGACTCCCAGTTGGTGATGGTGAGCTTGACAGGGTCCTGAACAACCATGTAGCGGTTTGAACGCTCGTTAAGGTCCTGACGTACGCACCACTCCATGAGCTGAAGGTCGATGAGCTGCTCACGTTTCGCGACTCCTACCTTCTCTGCGAACATACGCATTGATTCAGGAGTGTAGCCACGACGGCGGATACCGCAGATGGTAGGCATACGTGGGTCATCCCAGCCGCTTACGAAGTTGTTCTTTACAAGCTCAAGAAGCTTGCGCTTTGACATGACTGTGTATGTAAGGTTGAGTCTTGCGAACTCGTACTGATGCGACGGGAATATGCCGAGCTTCTCTATGAACCAGTCATAGAGAGGACGGTGCACATCGAACTCGAGGGTACAGATCGAGTGTGTGATGTTCTCGATAGAGTCTGACTGGCCGTGAGCGTAGTCATACATCGGATAGATGCACCACTTGTCACCTGTACGGTGGTGATGTGCGTGGATGATACGATAGAGAAGAGGGTCGCGGAAGAGCATGTTCGGA
>SUYR01000015.1 GCA_015060335.1 Bacteroidales bacterium
CCTATCTTCCAGCATGCTGATCAGAGGCAGGAAAATCTCGTATGAGACTCCCAGGCCCGGGATCAGAAGCAGGGTTGGTGATCCGATATTGCCGAAGGTCTTAAAATCCATAGAGTTCTATAAATCCGAATTTAGTTACCAGTTACGTCATGCCCGGCTCGACCGGGCATCTATAGTTCATCAGGATCAGTCATAATAGACTCAGAATAATCATGCCATTCGGGGTTGATTGTTTCAACCAATTGTCAGATCCCCGATCAGGTCGGGGATGACGGTAAATTCCGATTTATCGGTGTAAAGTTATAATATTGGGTCTGGAAATCCAACTGATCACTAAAATTAACGTGTACCACTTTGGAGGCTAAAATCAGGCGCGGAATTGAGGAGTATGAACAGGGTAAGGTTCATAAAATGGAGGAAGGGGAGAGTGTTGATGGCTTCCTTAGTCCAATGATTAATGAAGACTGAGATGTATAGAATAGTATTTTCTAACGACGCAAAGAAGGACCTTAAGGAACTGAGCAAGAAAGCACCTCAGGCAGTAAAGAAGTTGAGCCACTTAAGGGTTATGACGGGAATGAATATTCGCGCCGTATAACGCATGAGCACAGACTTGTGTATCGTATCTATGATGAAGTTATTGAAGTTCTAGTTCTATCTGCTTTCGGGCACTACAAGAAGTAGCCAATCTAGCAAGAATTATTATCAGGCCTCGCATCACTGTGATGTGGGGCATTTCTTCTTTTTTCGGTGTCTCCCCTTCCCGAAATATCGGTTATATAATCAATATTATGTTAACCAAACAATACAGAATAACTCTCCCGCTGCCCTATGAAGAGAAAATCGGAAATCATCTGAAATAATTTTTATTGTAGCATCAAATTTGTTAAATTTGCGTCATTGAATTATTATGACAAAAAGGACACTGCTCATATCTGTAATTTCATTACTTTTTACTGCATTCTTAAATGCGGCAGATGTCTTTGCCCCAGACAGCCATGCAGAATCTCTTCAAGATCTGATATCAGAATATGTGCATGATTCTCATATCAGTCCTGCAGAACAGAAGATTCTGACTCCACGGCAGTCAAATCTCCTATCACACTCTCAGACAAGAACTGTCTCCAAAAGACCTACCACTCAAAGAAATTCAAACAGATATCTGTTCTATACTTCAGGAAAGCCTGTAGGAGAATATTTCATCAGGTCATATCAGCTTACCGTCAACCTCTTCCCTACCGGGCTCTGCGAAACTTGTCGATTTTTTATAAGTCTCTGTAAATTAATCATTTAATGAGTAAGACAAGGTCAAAATAATGCCGTGTCAATATTACATCTATTTGTGTATGCGCTCCGCATTACACCTATAACTCATTATAAATCAACTTATTAAACGATTACTTTATGGAAAAGAATTTTAACAGGGTTCGCTCTGTCAAGGATATTGTCATATTCACATCTCTCGTAGTATTAGGATCTGTACTTGTCGCACTTCCGACATCAACATCAATAAACATTCTGGGTTTCTTCATGATCTTCACAGGAATTATACTTGCGATATTTCTGAAAAGCGGATATAAGGATGAAACAGGCGTTAGATTCAACAAGGAAGAAATGTATTTCGACAAATCCAGACAGACTGAACTATCAAAGGCAATTACATCAAAATTATGCCAGTCTGACGTTGCTGAAATCAACAAAGGTAACGGAATCAGACTGGATATTTATCACAATCAGAAACTCGGCAAATCTTATGTTCAGCTTCACGAATATGTTCCATACAAATACGAACCTTGTACCGCATTGTATGAACATCCATATGAGAACATATCTGAAATCCTGAAGTAATGACATATATTGTATTGATACTCACCTTGGTCGGCATTGTAATCGGTGCCGACCTGTTGGTTTCGGGTTCGGTTGGAATTGCAAGGAGATTCAGGATATCCGATTTCGTTATCGGTGCCGTAATTGTCGGTGTAGGCACCTCAATGCCTGAGTTGACTGTAAGTTTCATTGGTGCACTTCAAGGGAATGCTGAGGTGGCAATAGGCAATGTAGTTGGCTCAAATATATTTAATGTTCTGGGAATACTGGGTATAACAACTATGTTATTTCCTCTTGCTGTCAGCAAGGAAAGTATGAAATTTGAGATACCGTTCTGCATCGGAATTTCAATCCTGCTGACTATGCTTGTATTCAATTTCTTCCTCGTGCAAGATCCGGTTCTCAGCAGAATCGATGGACTGATTCTCATATCGGTATTCGTCGCGTTCATGTATATATCCTTGAAAAGAGGACGCCAGCAGATTGAAATCGGGGAATTATCAGAAAAGGAACCAGCACTGCTTCCTAATGTATGGATTTCTGTATTGAAGACTATTGGAGGTCTTGGCCTACTGATCTTGAGCTGCGACTATTTTGTCGATACGGCTGTCGGTCTGGCCAGAAGATTCGGTGTGAATAACGGATTTATCTCCATCACTCTGATTGCTTGCGGCACTTCCCTGCCGGAGCTTGCTGCATCCATTACAGCTGCTATTAAAAAGAATGCAGACCTTTCATTGGGAAATATTGTAGGGTCAAATATATTCAATGCAGGACTTATCCTGGGCATCAGTTCACAGGTTACTCCTCTGACATCACCTGAAATTACAATAGTCGATTATATTATCATGATATTTGCTGCATTGATGCCGATGGTACTATGCAGGAAAGGAAAGATATCAAGAGTCGGCGGCCTGTTCATGTTCCTTTGTTTTGTCGCCTATAATATATACCTGCTAAAAACACAAATGTTATAATACTATGGGAATCTTACAGATCTTTACTCTTTTAGGAGCCTTGGGTATGTTCCTCTACGGAATGAACCTGATGAGTTCCGGACTACAGAAAGCAGCCGGTGACAGACTGCGCAGTTTCCTGTCTGCCATGACATCATCTCCTTTCAAAGGAGTCCTGACTGGCCTCGGCATCACCTCTGTCATACAGTCATCAAGTGCTACGACCGTAATGGTTGTAAGTTTCGTGAATGCAGGACTGCTTAGTCTCGCTCAGGCGATCAGCGTGATTATGGGTGCAAATATCGGTACCACAGTAACAGCCTGGCTTGTTGCATGGCTCGGATTCAAAGCCGACATTTCAATTCTGGCTATTCCATTGATGGCATTGGGTTTCATCCTCTCGATTTCAAAGAAAAGCCAGAGACGAAACATTTCCGAACTGATTGTCGGTTTTTCTCTACTGTTCCTTGGTCTTTCCATGATGAAGAATTCCGTTCCGGATCTGAGCAGTACTCCTGAAGTGCTTTCATTCATAAAGGGTTGGCAGGGACATGGCTTCGGATCAGTACTGATATTCCTTGTGTTCGGAACACTTCTGACTCTGGTACTTCAATCCTCATCAGCTACTATGGCCTTGACACTCATTATGTTGAATATGGGATGGATAAGGTTTGACATGGCATGTGCAATGGTACTCGGTGAAAATATCGGAACAACAATTACCGCCAATATTGCAGCAGCAGTAGGTAATTCTTCCGCAAAGAGAGCTGCACTTGCACACACTGTATTCAATGTGTTCGGAGTGATATGGGCATTGGCTACATTCCCATTCTTACTCAAGATGATAGGTGCCATAACATCAGGCATCTTCGGAGTTCCGAATCCTGCAGCTGACAACTTTGAAATTACTGTGGAAAAAGGAATGCAGACCGACTCGCAGACATCTGCATTATATGGACTTTCTATGCTTCATACCCTTTTCAACACGATAAACACGATGATATTGATCTGGTTTATTCCGATAATTGAAAAGATAGTATGCAAGGTAATCAAGGATTCAAAGAAGAAAGAAGACGAGGCATTCAGACTCAAGTATATTTCTGCAGGTCCGCTTGCAACACCAGAACTTGCTACAGAACAGGCACTTAAGGAAATCATCCATTTTGCAGAAATTTCAAGAAGAGGTCTTGGATATGTCAGCTCGGCAGTCAATGAAACTGACCCTGACAGATTCGAGGAATACCGTGCGAAACTTGTCAAGTACGAGGAAATTTCAGACAGGATAGATTATGAGATAGCAGCATTCCTTAACGCCGTATCTGCTGAGGAAATCAGCGAAACCACTTCGTTCAAGATCAAGGCTATGTACAAGATAATCAGCGAACTTGAATCTCTTGGAGACTCAGGTGAAGCAATAAGCAGAGTACTTTCAAGAAAGAATATTCACAAGAAATCATTTGATGCTGATGATCTTAAGAAGATTAATTTCATGATTACTCTGGTAGATAAGGCATATGGTGCTATGATTGAGAACCTCCATCTGGCAGACAGCGGAAATCTCGACAATATTTCCAATGCTTGTGCTGCAGAAGACCACATCAACAATCAGAGAAATTATCTGCGCGACGAAGAGATCGAGAATCTCGAAACCGGAAACAAGAATTATCAGACCAGTGTTTATTACATGGATATTATTAGCGAACTTGAGAAAATGGGAGACTTCATCATCAATATTTCTCAAGACCTGCTTAAATATAAAGTTTCATAAATTCAGTTAATTTTGATATTTTTGCAGCCCATATTGTTATGGGCTGCTTAATTTTATAAATATGGCAAGAAAGAAACAGGAAATAATACTGGAAAATGTTGTAATAGAAGCTGTTGCAGCAGAAGGAAAGGCGTTGGCCAGAATTGACGGAACAGTTCTGTTTGTACAGTTTGCGGTGCCTGGTGATATTGTAGATGTAAAAGTCACCAAAAAGAAGAAGAACTATATGGAGGGTTTCATTCTCCGTATGGTCAAACCTTCTGAACATCGTCTTGAGCCGTTCTGCAAACATTTCGGCGTATGTGGAGGATGCAAATGGCAGCCACTTCCATATGAAATGCAGCTGCAGGCCAAACAGCAGCAGGTATATGATCAGCTTGTACGCATAGGACATCTTGATGTTCCGGAGATTTCACCAATCGTCGGTTCTGATGAGACTACATATTACAGGAATAAGCTCGAATTCACATTCTCTCAGCGCAGATGGATATTCGACAATGAAGATGCCGAGGTCCTCTCAGAAAAGGAAAAATACGGACTCGGTTTCCATGTAGGACGTTTCTTTGACAAGGTACTGGATATAGAACATTGCTATCTTCAGCCTGATCCGTCAAACGAGATACGTCTGTTCATCAAGAAATATGCACTCGATAACGGTCTGACCTTCTTCAATATACGTGAACACGAAGGTTTCCTGAGAAACATGATAGTACGTACTACTCAGGAAGGAAATGTCATGCTCATCCTATGTTTCTACTATGAAGATGCAGAAGCCAGAACAGCACTTCTTGATGCAGTATCTATGGCATTCCCACAGATCACATCCCTCTTCTATGTAATCAACGGAAAAGCAAATGACTCGATTTCCGATCAGGAATGCGTCCTATATAAAGGAGAAGATGCCATATACGAATACATGGAGGGACTGAAGTTCAAGATCGGTCCGAAGTCATTCTATCAGACCAATACGAAACAGGCCTACAAATTATACAGCGTAGCCCGCGAATTTGCGGCACTGACCGGCTCAGAAGTTGTTTATGACCTCTATACTGGAACTGGTACTATAGCTCAGTTCGTATCTCGTCTGGCATCTAAAGTAGTTGGAATAGAATATGTTCCTGAAGCTATAGAAGATGCTAAGATCAATGCTGCAAACAACAATATCACCAATTGCGACTTCTACGCAGGAGATATGAAAGACATTCTGACTGACTCATTTGTAGAAGAACATGGCCGTCCTGATGTCATCATATTGGACCCACCTCGTGCCGGCATTCATCCGGATGTTGCAAAGGTAATACTGAATGCAGCTCCAGACCGCATGGTATATGTAAGCTGCAATCCGGCATCGCAGGCACGAGATCTGGAAATTCTATGTAAGGATTATGAGATTACAGCCGTCAGACCTGTTGACATGTTCCCTCACACCCACCATGTAGAAAATGTAGTGGCGTTGAGACGCAGATAAGAAAAACGGTTCCTAAAACTAAATGTTTCAGGAACCGTTTCCTTTATTAGTGACCGTGTATCTCATCACGTGAATTAGAGGTCGTTATCGGTGTTCCGTCATACTCTCCTGTAAGTGTCTTGAGGAAAGAAGTGATAGATGCCACCTCATAGTCGCTAAGGTTGACTCCGCTCTGATACAATCCCATATCTCGGACTGCCTCTTCAAGAGTTTCCCTTGTACCGTCATGATAATACGGCCAAGTATGCTCTATGTTACGCAGACCCGGTACCTTGAATCTATGTCTGTCACGTTCGACACCTGTCTCCTTGAAACGTCCATTGTCCTCATTTGTGAGTTCAAGACCTCGTTCAGCAAAATAATGTCTGCGAAGCCCCATAAGTTCATAAGTCAGACCACCAAGATTCTGTCCTGCGTGACAGGTTGCACAATCATACTTCTTGAACAATTCATATCCTTCGAGCTGTTCAGCTGTAATCGCATCATCATCACCTCTAAGCCATTTGTCAAATGGAGAATCAGGAGTAATGAGAGTTCTCTCGAACTGCTCTATTGCATCAGTGATATTTGCCTCAGTAAGTCCGTCAGGATAAACCTCGGTAAAGGCTTTTGCAAACTTCCTGTCAGCCTTGAGCTTGGCAATAATCTGGTCGAAAGACTCCGAAGCCATTTCGACAGGATTGAGAGGAGGACCTGCAGCCTGATCTGCGAGAGTCTTTGCACGGCCATCCCAGAATTGTACAAAATTATATACTGCATTATATACTGTAGGAGCATTCACTCCTCCAAGCTGATCATTCACTCCATGTGAATACTGGTGATTATCCACACCTGCATTCTGAAGTTCATGACAGGTAGCACAGGAAACAGTATTATCGACAGAAAGTCGTGTGTCATGATACAACGCATATCCCAAAGCGGCTTTTGCGGCATCGTATTCAAGCACCTTGTCAATAGGGCGTACAGGCTCAGCTGCTCTGTCGCCTGTCAGTCCGTCATTGTAGATGGCAGTACGCATTTTTCTGACCCAGTCCAGAACAATTTCACGTTTAGCCGGAGTCAATGAACTGCCCCAATGTACTAGGTAGTACTTAGGCATCGGCATACGGTCATCAAGTACGACTTTTTCGACCTTTGCCAATTCAACTGCATTCACCTCATTTCCTGCCTTAAGGTCTTCCATGAACTTAGTCATATCGAATGCCCTGTAACCGGAATCCACATCCGTCATCACAATATCCCCGGCAACAGGAATCTTTGCATAGAACGGGAGCTCAGGATCAGCGGAATGGCAGCTTAGGCAGCCGCCTTCTGTAAAGATCTCATAAACCTGCTCATTCAACGGAAGTTCCGATGACGGCACCTGATTGACAGCCCTATAGATCACTGTCAATACCGCAGCTGCTACCAGCAGACCGATTGCGGCAAATCTTACCAATTTCTTCATAGGAGAAAATCAATAAAAATAAATATTATAGTTTATCACAATATAACCTGCCCTGCTCTGAAGATACTACTTTAAGTTTCTCTCCTTTTGATGCATAACCTCCAAACTTCAAGGCGGCCTCATAAACACGACCGTCTGAAGCTATCACTTTACCTGAAGGTCTCATATCAGTAAACACTGTAACGCACTCACCAACAATTACTTCCAACCCATTAACAACCCCTGTAAATCCATCAGAAGCCTTAAGTTCCTGTCTAAGAGCAATATGGTCGAAAGAGCGGGTAGCAAATAGTTTTCTTACAAGCCATATAGACCCGAATACTGCTGCAGAAGCTGACAGTACCACGATGCAGACCGGACGTACGATGGGCTGAAGATTCAGAGTGCCGTCCCATCTGAAGAATTCGACGTTATCCACCATAGCCAGCGCAAGTGATACGATCACTATGACGATACCGCTTATCCCAGCCACTCCAAACCCCGGAATCACAAATATCTCAAGTGCAATAAGAATCAGACCTGCAACAAACAGAAGAATCTCCCAATATTCTGCAAGATGTCCTATATATGCAGGAGCGAAATACAGCAGTGCTCCTACTACGGCTGTAATCAGCGGAAGACCTATGCCAGGGGTACGTATCTCTACGAAAATACCACCAACAATCATCATCATGAATATTGACTGAAGCAGCGGATGCAGAAGAAACTGGATCAGCTTATCCAGCCAAGACATATCATCCTTCAGGTCCTTTACTATATAGTCCCCATCTGATGCCAATATCTTCGCCACCTCTTCATAAGATTCGGCGATACCTTCACAGAAACCCACTTCAACAGCTTCAGAAGGTGTCAATGTCAATACACCTGCCGTGTCCGTCATGGATTCAGCTATTTTCGGATCACGCCCGGTAGCCTGTGCGGTAGAACGCATCATGCCTCGCATGAATGACTGATACTTGTCCGGCATCACCTTGCCGTTCTGATCGACAACAGTAGCAGCACCTATTGACGACCCCGTTTTCATATATATTGAATCACAGGCTATACTAATCAATGCACCGGCAGAGGCCGCCTGCATATTGATAAATGCAACTACCGGTTTCTCATAAACCAGAATGGCCGACCTTATGCTGTCTGCCGCATCAACTGCACCTCCATATGTATCAAGATCCAGCAGCACATAGTCAGCAGAAGCCTTTTCAGCCTTTTCCAGACCAAGTGTCACAAGCCTCTGTGATGATCTGTCTATATCCTGATCCAATCTTATACGGTATACGACAGTAAGCGAGTCATTGCAGAATGCCTCAGTTACAGAAAGAACAAACAGCAGAAGTACCAACAGACGTTTCATGGCAATGTTTACATATATCTAATGCCTACAAATATAATAAATTTGGGATATTTTTAATAACTTTGCCCGCCTTAAAACGAAGAAAAATCATGCTTTTACAAATCGCAATCCTCATTGCCGGCCTTCTGCTCATCCTGTTTGGTGCAAATTATCTTGTTGACGGATCTTCAAGTATTGCACGCCGTTTCGGTCTCAGTGAATTTGTTATCGGACTTACAATAGTAGGTATCGGCACTTCAACACCTGAGATGGTTGTCAGTTTTCTTTCTGCTTTCAAAGGAAATGCCGACATGGCAATCGGTAACATTGTCGGCTCCAACATATTCAATACGATGCTGATTCTGGGAATAACCGCAATCATCGCTCCATTGACAATAACAAAAAGCAATCTCAAGAAAGATATACCTCTGAATATCGGAGTCACAGTTCTGCTGATTCTGCTTGGAATGAATGCAAGCATATTCGGACATGGTGAAAATATTCTTTCCAGAGTTGACGGCATCATTCTTCTGGCCATATTTGCATGGTACATGTGGATATCCTTCCGTTCCGATCAGAGCGGAGAAGGCGAAGAAGAGGACAACATCAGGTCATATTCACCTACAGCATCAATATTTCTGATAATAGGTGGCCTTGCTGCACTTATTTTCGGAGGCAGGCTGTTCGTGAATGCAGCTACTGAAATCGCAAAAGGATTCGGAGTATCTGACAAATTCATAGCAGTCACAGTACTCGCAGCTGGAACATCAATGCCTGAGCTCGCCACAAGTATTGTAGCGGCAGTCAAGGGCAGAGGCCAACTTGCACTTGGAAATATTCTCGGCTCCAATATTTCCAATATCCTTCTGATATTAGGTGGATCTGCACTCATATGCCCTCTTTCATTCAAAGGCATGTCATACGTTGATCTTGGAGCTGTCCTTATAAGCGGACTGTTCATTCTAATCAGCGCTTATACCTTCAGAAAAAACAGACTTGACCGCGTCGAGGGCAGCATTCTTGTATTAATGGGGGCATTTTACATGATGTATCTTATAGCAAATCTATAAATTACCCTTATAACAAATTTGTTATAAGGTAAAACATATTTGTTTTATAAACAATAAATCAACAGAATAAACAATGAAAACATTAAATATATTCCCACCTGTAGATAGTATTCCAAAACCAGATACACTCAACGCAGTGCAGACAGGAATAGTTGAACTTGTAGAAAAAGTAACTACGACTCCTACCACCGAACTGTTGAAGGATATGGTCAATGCCGGCGTCAGCTTCGGACTGAAGCTCATCGCTGCCTTCCTCATATATTTTATAGGTGCCTGGCTCATAAGAAGAATCAAAGGAATTCTGAGAAGGTCGTTTGAAAAGAGAAATACAGATGCAGCTATCGCCTCTTTCGTTCAAAGTATAGTAAGCATCGTACTTACAATAATACTGATCATAATCACTATAGGTACAGTAGGTATCGACACATCTTCGATCGCTGCAATACTTACAGGTGGAGGCCTTGCAATAGGTATGGCTCTAAACGGCACAATGCAGAATTTTGCCGGAGGACTTATGATACTAGTCTTCAAACCTTTCAAGGCTGGGGACTATATCGAGGCTCAAGGACATTCCGGCACCGTATCCGAGGTTAATATCACAAGTACCAAATTGACAACCACAGATAACAGGGTCATTGTCATTCCAAACGGAATACTTTCAAACGATGTGATAAACAACTATTCAGGCAGACAGATGAGGCGTCTGGATATCACTGTATGCGTGGAATACGGATGTTCGTCATCCGAAACAAAAGAACTTCTGATGAAACTCATAATGGATGACAGTCGAAGTCTTACTATCGAACACGGGGCACCTGCAGATCCGTTTGTTGCTCTCAGTTCCCTTAATGACAGTGCCGTAGAATTCACTGTAAGAATATGGGTCAAGTCAGACAACTACTGGCCGTTAAAATTCGACCTGACCGAGCAGATTTATAACGAGCTGCCTAAAAACGGAATAATGTTCCCATTCCCTCAGCTGGATGTCAACATAAAGAACAAATAGAAAAAGCGGTCATCAGACCGCTTTTTCTATTTACAGAAGAATATTTCCTGTAGCTTTCTCTTTTGCCAAAAGTTCTTTTGTATATACCGGATTAGCATAAATATCGATAAATATGCGTCTTAGATCCTCTCTGTTGATCTCCGGCTCAATTGTGTCAAGCTTATGCTCCATATATGAAACAAACCTCTCAACATCCGAAGCATCATACAAATGTGAGTATTTGAAGGAATGATTTGCTATATCATATGCAACATAATTGTTCTTCCAAAGCTTATATCCATCTATTACTCTCTGATCCACTGCATGTCTTATAAGCTGATAACGGTCATTCTTGTCACATTGTGCTGCTGCAGCTATTTCTTCTGAAGTAAGCGGAGAACCGATATTCATATGAATACTTCCTTTCTGCTGCATTATACCGGTAACAATACTGTTGAAATCCTCTCCTTCAGCCTTTACATACTTGCGCTTACGAGAAATGACAAGTTCCCTCGCCTTAAGTATATCACAAGGTTCGTATTCATATGACACACTCATCGGGATAATGTTCAGTTCCTCGAAATTAGTCTTGAAATCAGCCTCGCCACTCATATCGAGCATCTTCAATAGACCCTGCTCTGTAATATCATAACCATTCTTCGTCCTTCCTTGCCTTTGAGCAAGCCAGATAGAACTTCTCTGCTCCGTGATATTGAGTCTGATATATCTTGAAAGAAGCTTGGATGAAAGATAAAGCTCACGCGCTGAAATACCACGCACGACCTTGATCATTCTGTTGGATCTGATAAGATATTCAATAGTCTTGTTGGTGATGAGATTGTCTCCAACGGCAATTTCCGTCATAGGGATGCCGTTATTATACAGAATCAGCTGAGTGATAGCAGGATCAAGAATGATATCACGGTGGTTTGACAAAGCAAGAAACTTCTTATCCGGATTGATATTGGAAACGCCATCATAAGAGAAATTCTTTGCTGTGTGCTCCAGCACCCAGCGCACGAACTTCTGCATCACCAAGATCTGGAAGTCGTCTATAGTCTTTATGCTTTTTAGAAGATTCTTAAGAAATTCCGGACTTTCTTCAGGAAAGAACTGCTGAGACACCTGTGCAAGCAAAGGAAACTCCGCCAGTTTCGACAATGCTTCCGCGGCCTCGGCATCAGTATAAGGACTGATGCTCTCAAATTCTGACATGTCTAACATAAGTTTAAATTTTCGTACAGTTGCAAATTTACAAATTTCCTGTTAATAATCAAGAGGTTGACATGTCAATCCCTGAAAAGAATAGAACTGTCACCGTAACTCAGAAAGCGGAAACTGTTTTTCAACGCATAATCATATATAACCTTCCAATTGCCTTTTACAAATGCGGAGATCAACAGCAGTAATGTGCTCTGAGGCTGATGGAAATTCGTCACGAGTATATCCACAAGCTTGAACTGATAACCTGGAACTATTATTATGGAGGTACCTAACTGTATCTCAGACATACCTTTATCCCTCATATACCCTGCCAATGCAGAAAGGGATTCCTCTGTTGTATATGAGTATTCATTCTTGTATGGCTCCCACTGTCCGACATCTGACGGACAGCCGTTCTCAATACATTTGATGCCTATATAATACAGAGACTCCAATGTTCTTACTGACGTAGTACCAACAGCGATCAGTTTGCCTTGTCTCGACAAAAGTTTCTCTATAAATGAAAGGGTAACGACAAACGGTTCCCGATGCATAGTATGTTCAGAAACCAAAGAACTCTTTACTGGAAGAAAAGTGCCGGCTCCCACATGCAGACAAACTGTCTCTGTATCAATATTCCTGGCCCTTATCGAATCAAGCACAGATTCAGTAAAATGCAATCCGGCAGTTGGTGCTGCGACTGATCCTCTGAAACGTGCGTAAAGTGTCTGATAACGTTCTATGTCAATCTCTTCTGTATCTCTGTTCAGATATGGAGGAATAGGAACAGAACCACATATTTCAAGTACTTTTGAAAATGGTGCACCATTTTTCCATGTAAACTCTACTATAGATGTTTCACCATTCCTTTCAATCAGATCCGCTTTAAGTCCCATATCAGATATTACCGGATCAGAAGAAGGATTATACAGATTCAAAGTGTCATTCTTCCATCTTTTGACATTTCCTACAATACATTTCCAACGGCAACAATCAGTGACAGAGAACATAGTGACATACTCTTCCGGCGTAACCGGCTCCAGACAGAAAATCTCGATATGCGCACCTGAAGTCCTTTGAAAATGTAATCTTGCAGGAACTACCTTGGTATCGTTGAAAACCATGAGTGATCCCTCAGGAAGTAATCCGCTGATATCCTTGAATGAGTATTCCACCGGAACTCCATTCTTATAACATAACATCTTTGATTCATCTCTTTGCTGCAGAGGATATTTTGCTATTCTGTCGTCTGGAAGGACATAGTTGAAATCTTCTATTCTTATATCTGGTATCATGTCGAGATTTTCGTATTTATGTAAAAGCGTGCAAAAGTACACAATTATTCGATTATTCTGAAATTTCAACCCTTCATATCTCGTTTACAAAATTTGATTACATTTGTAAATTACATTTCTAAACAATGTTGGTATATTTGTAAATTCTAATCAAATTCTATATCTGTGAGATACACATTTATAATCTTCAACAAATGTGATATAAGATTAAATTATATTTAGTTTTTATATTTAATATATCTCTCATAATCAAGCACTTATATTGTTTTATATAATGTATTTATTAATGATTATAATGTAATTTCCTGCAATTTCCCACCAAATACCCCCAAAAGGGATTAATTTTGATATTTTTATATCACATAAATGTAGTATTATCAGCTATTTGTATATTTTTATTTCAATCATCAATATATGTGTTTATCTCCTGTCCTATACCACTGTTTACATTTATACATCAGCACTTCGTTTTGATTTCTAATTTTTATTAGCTACATTTGTAAAAACATAAGTAACAATCATGAACAATCGTCTTAAACAATTCATCGCTGCTGAAAATATCACACAATCACAGTTCGCAGACAGGATCAAAGTCGTTCGTGCAAGTGTATCTCACGTATTGGCTGGAAGAAATAAGCCGGGATATGATTTCATCACAGCCATAATGTCAGCATTCCCCGACCTCAATATAGAATGGCTTATGATGGGCAAGGGTAAAATGTATAAGAGTGTTGCAGAGATTATCGACTCAGACCGTCAGACAATGCGTAACGGAGAAGACGAACAACCACAGCTTTTTGATTACTTGGATGACTCGCCTGCCGCTTTAGACACCGTTCCACAGATGCAGGATTCGTGCACTGATAAGGATCCAGGAGTATCTGAGGCGCACATTAATTCAATCAAAACATCAGATAATATTACACAAAACACTACTACTCAGCGCAAAGCCAATAAAATTATCGTTTTTTATGACGATAATACTTTTCAAGAGTTTACAGCGCTATAGCTATATTTGGGCTAAATACTTTAATATTTATCGATGTTTTTAACTGAGATGATGCTGAAATTGGTTATATTTGTATAATGTAACTATAAATATCCTGCGACATGTATAAGCATATCTTGAAACCAATTCTCTTCAGATTCAATCCGGAAACGGCTCATAATATCTTGTTTTCCCTCCTGTCAATCATAAGATATATACCGTTTGTAAATCCTATTTTACGTGCCATATATAAGAAAGATTCTCCCTCACTTGAAAAAGAAGTATTCGGAATTACGTTTCCCAATCCGGTAGGTCTTGCCGGAGGACTTGACAAGAATGGAGAGTTTTATAATGATATGGCAAACTTCGGTTTCGGCTTCGTGGAGATCGGATCTCTTACTCCAAAGCCACAGGATGGCAATCCAAAACCAAGATGTTGGAGGGTCCCTGGAGACAAGGCAATAATAAACCGCTACGGAATAAACAATAAAGGTGTTAAGAATGCTGTCGAACACCTTAAAAAGGTGCGTCCTGAAGTAATTGTTGCAGCAAATATTTCCAAGAACACAAGCAGTATAAACGAAGATGCAGCCAAGGATTATGAAACATCATTCGGCCTTCTGTACGATTTTGTTGATATGTTTGTCGTGAACGTTTCATGCCCTAATGTTGTAGGACTTACTTCCCTTCAGGATATTTCATTCCTCTCTGATATAGTAGATAAACTACTGGATCTCAGAATGTTATACGACATCTACAAGCCTATTCTGCTTAAAGTTTCGCCAGATCTGTCAAAAGAGCAGCTTGACGATATAATAAGCTACTGTCTCCGTTCCGGCATTGACGGTATAGTGGCTGGAAATACAACTCGAAGCCGTGACGGGCTTACTACGATTTCACAGGAAAAGATTGAGGAAATCGGTAACGGAGGTATGTCTGGTGCTCCTGTTCATAAAAAGAACCTTGAGCTTGTCAGATATGTACATGAGAAGTCTGAGGGTAAGCTCCCTATCATAGGTGTCGGTGGTATCATGTCACCTGAAGATGCCAAAGAAATGATCGACGCGGGAGCATCATTGGTCGAGATTTACTCCGGATTCATCTATGAGGGTCCTGCACTTGTAAAGAAAATAATAAAGCATCTTGAGAGTTTTGTAAAACCATCTAAAGAGAAGAAATGATAAAGGCATCAATCTGCACAATAGGAGACGAAATACTTATAGGACAGGTTATTGACACTAACTCCTCTCATATATCGCAAGCTCTTGAATCAGCGGGTATTAAGGTAGACAAGATGATATCAGTCGGAGACGACCATGATATGATTATAGACTCTTTGGAGAAGGAATTGCAGAAGAACGGAATAGTTATAGTGACAGGAGGACTCGGACCGACCAAAGACGACATAACCAAGAAAGTACTCTCAGAACTATCCGGAGCAACAACCTGGAAAACAGACGAACGCCAGCTTGAGATAGTTCACAGGATATTGAGTGCAAGAGGTTTGGATATATTGGATATTAACATTGCACAGGCCTCTGTTCCTGACACGTGCGAAGTGATTCCAAACAGATTGGGAACAGCTCCAATAATGGTATTTCGGTTTCCCGAGTCCAGATATGGACATAGAGCCACACTATATTCGCTTCCAGGCGTGCCATATGAAGCCATAGGGTCCTTGAATGATGTAATAAAGGATATTAAAGCCAATAACAATATATCTGATATCTGCCATAAGACTGTCATGACATTCGGACTGGCGGAGTCGGCTCTTTCCAAAAAGATAGAAGACTGGGAAGATTCCCTTCCCGCGGGCATGCATCTTGCCTACCTGCCGAATCAGCTTACAGGAGTGCGACTTAGGCTGTCTTCCTACAATGCCTCAGAGAATGCTCTTGAAACAGAGATTCTCAAACTTAAGGCGATCATTGGCGATTACCTGTACTCCGAACACGACGATACACTGCAGGAATGCGTTGGAAGGCTTCTGGCAGATAACAATAAGACCATAAGTTCTGCCGAGTCATGTACAGGAGGTACGATTTCCAAACTTCTGACATCTGTTCCCGGGTCTTCAAGATATTTCCTCGGTGGAATCACAGCATATTCAAACAGTGTAAAGGAGAGAGTTCTCGGCGTACCAGCTGCAATCATAGACAGATTTGGAGCAGTCAGCAGTGAATGTGTTGCTGCCATGGCAGAAGGAATCAGAAGACTGACAGGAAGTGACTATTCGGTCTCCACCTCAGGCATAGCCGGTCCTGGCGGGGGAAGTGCAGAAAAGCCTGTAGGTCTTGTATGGATCGGAGTCAGTTCACAGATGGGTACAGAGACTTTCAAGGTACAGTATAAAGGCGATAGAGAACGTAATATTGAGCGTTCATCTGCCTTTGCGCTTGATGCCATACGTAAAAAGATACTTTTAGAAACAAAACATTAAGCAACAACGTATTTAACATTTTTGTTATAGCTTAAAACAAAAATGTTACATTAATTTTGTTAATTATAGTAAATTCTTATATAAGATATAAATACCTGATAATTAAGAAGATAGGGAAATGTCACATATTCTTGACCATCATGAGAAAAAACGTAGAAGAATAACCATCAATGGCTTATTCTATGCTGCTGTTTCTTCCGCTTCATTCGGCTTTTCTCCCCTCTTCAGCCTTGCACTGATTGCTGCCGGGCTATCTCACTTTGATGTACTCTCCTATAGATGGCTGATTGCAGCAACTGTGCTTGTGATCTATGCGGTATGCAAGAAAAAATCACTGAAACTTAATTCGATTGATGAAGTATGGAAGGTAGTTCTTCTTAGTGCGCTAAGATCAATAACATCGATCACACTTCTGATCGGATATGCAAATATAGCAAGCGGAATTGCAGCAACCATAAACTTCATGTATCCGGTCATTGTGGCACTATGCATGATGATCATATATGGAGAAGACCGCTCATGGGTAAATGTTCTGGCAATCATATTGTCGATAGTCGGTGTATATCTGATGGCCAACAGTGATGCAGCTGTTGTGACTGGCGGAAATACCAGGCTTGGTCTCACCTGCTCCCTGATATCTGCATTCTCTTTTGCAGCCTACTATATAGTCATGAAGAAAAGCAAGGCCGATAAGATTGAAGCAGTCAAGTTCACTACCTGGATAATGCTGCTGAGTGCTGCATACTTTATAGTATGCGCCATAATTTTCGAAGGTCAGATAACTATTGTCAAGGACCTTAAGTCATGGCTGAATATACTCGGACTTGGATTGTGGGCAACTATGGTATCAAACTTCACAGGAGTCAAGGCTGTAAGAAGAATAGGTCCGACTCTTACTTCAATCCTTGGTGCACTGCAACCTTTGACCGCAGTGATTCTTGGGGTGATTTTCCTTGATGAGCATCTTGGAATCAGCACCATAACCGGCATCTCACTGATATTGATTGCTGTTACAATGATTGTACTGCACCAGAAGCAGAAAAGACTCTGAAGAAATTTTTTGATGCTATCTTTTCAATATCAGTTTCAGAATATCCTCGATGACGCATTTCGTCAAAGAGAAGAGGAATCATGGATATGTCATCGAGACCCTCAGGAGTAACAGCTATTCCGTCAAAATCTGACCCGAGGCCGACATGGTCTATACCGACAAGATCGACAACATGATCTATATGATCAACTATGACTTTATACGAAGGACGCGCAAGTTCCTGTAATTCTCGCAAGACCTTGAACCACTCTGAACGGTACTCATCATTGAAGGGATCTGATATGAATGCAGCTTCAACGTCTTCTCCACGCTTCATGACCTCCGACCCAGAGAGCAGCTTTCCGAAACCGGCATCAAGAAATACCGGATAAAAATTGATCTGAACTACCCCACCCTCAGCAGCCAAAGCACGAATCATATCATCCGTCATATTACGTGGATGATCTGCCAAAGTCCTGCAACAGGAATGAGTGGCGACGACAGGTCTTGAAGAATATTTCAGGACATCATAGAACGAGTCATCAGAAATATGCGAAACATCTATGAGCATACCCAGCCTGTTCATTTCCCTTACCACTTCACGACCGAACGGACTCAAACCGTTCCAGGTCTTGACTGTAGAAGCACACGAATCGCATATTTCATTATCTGCCGAATGGCATAAGGTCACATATCTGATTCCATGATTATGGAAATCAGTCAATCTGTCCAAAGACTTTCCTATAGGCGAACCGTTTTCCAAGCCAAGAAATACAGAAAACAATCCGAGTTCCTTGTTGATGAGAGCTTGCTGTTCAGACGTAGTCAGTACTGCGTGTTCTGAATTTACGTTCAAGGTCTCGTGAACTCCACGTAAAAGTCTTCCGTAATACTCGAAAGCCGCATCACCTGTCAATTCAGCCGAAATATAAAGGGCGAAGAAAGCACCATCGACTCCCCCTCTCTTAAGTTTGGGAAAGTCGACGTGCGCCATAGGATTGTCCTTTGAGAGATCTCTTCCACGGATGATCTGTGAGGGAGTGTCGCAATGAGAGTCAAGGACAAACATATTTATTTCCTCTTTGGATCGTCAGCCTTGATCAATGTAGAGTTTACGATACGCTCAACCTCAATTCTTGGAGTTCTCTTGAATGTAAGCATGCATCCTCCTGTAAGGTTGACCCTCATACGGTCCTCCACATTTACATGACATTTACTTGAGCCTGACTGCAGGAAGTTACCTTCCTTGACTTCCAAAGCCTCAGCATCGATCATCGAGCTACCTGCAGATTCCACATCCAGAAGTGATGCTATACCTGAGATATAGACATTAGACCCACCAGCAGCTTCAATGTCAACTCCTACAGTTTCAACTTTAAGATTCGTTGTAGATGAGCCTTTTACCTTCAGCTCAGAGTTTCCGCCTTTCTGATTGACATTATTCACAGATGTATTTTCAGCAGAGAGCCTGAGTTTTGTATCTACATCCACAGTCACGTTGGACTGACTGCCACCGCCAAAATCAAGTTCAGCACTTACGCAATCAATATAAAGGCTGTTCACCTTTGCATTTCCGCTTGTGACCAGAGAAAAATTATCCACTTTTATACCGTCGGCATCCAGAAGCACTGCTTTCTCCTTTACATCAAGGGACTTGATATATGGAGCATATATCTCCACTTCAAGATATGGCTCTACCGCTCCTTTTGCTTTAAGAGCCTTCTTAAGTTCTGCCGGGTACTTCTTTTCATCAAGAATTATTGTAAAAACTCCGTTCTTCACAGTAGGACGGACAAAATCAGCTATTCTTTCATCAGACACAATACGTACGGAATATGTAGGAGATGTCTTCAACTTGAAAGAGAACTTTCCTCCGACAATAACGCTTGAAAAACTGTCAAGTTCCTTGTTCTGGACAACATTCTGCTGTGCAGAAATTGTGGCAGTTGCAAGAACTGCAAGAATCAATGTTAAGAATGTCCTTTTCATAATTTGTTCAATTAGTGATTTATAATTCTCTGTCTAACAGCCTCATACATAAGTATAGCAGATGCAACCGATACATTGAGAGAAGTTATTTCACCAGCCATAGGTATTGCTGCCTTCTCATCTGCAAGTTCAAGCATTGACTGTGAAATACCCTTTCCTTCCGACCCCATGATTATTGCACACGGACCGGTCATATCCACATCATATATGAGATTATCTGTCTTTTCTGTAGCGGCAATCAGCTTGAATCCGCTCTGCTTGAGATAATAAGCAGCAACTCTCAGATTTGACACCTTGCATGTATCCATTCTCATCAAGGCACCAGCAGAAGCCTTTACAGCCTCCGCATTGATTGCCGCTCCTCCTTTGGCCGGAACAATCACACCAAAGCCTCCTGCACATTCAAGACTACGGGCAATGGCACCCAGATTACGGACATCGCTTACTCCGTCAAGAATAACCAAAAGAGGATTCTCTGATCTGCCCAGTGCATTGTTCACAAGCTGTTCAATATCAACATAATCGATCTGAGAGATATAAGCAAGGACTCCCTGATGCGCCCCACGCACAGCTCTGTTGAGCTTTTCTCCAGGTACAAACTGAAAAGGAATCTCGTTTCCCTTAAGGAGTTCGAGCAATTCCCTGAACTGCGGACCTTCCAATCCCTGCTTCAAAAGCACCTTGTCGAATTTCTTGCCGGCCTTGACGGCTTCAAGTACCGGATGCATACCGAAAAGATACTGCATTTTCTTTTCTTCCATATATGATTAGTCTAACTGTTCATTAAGTTTTTCCCACTCTTCCATCTTGAAGTCCATTTCTCTCTTATTCTCGAGATATGATCTTGTAAGCTCCATGACATCATCGTCAGGTCCCGGATTCATCAAGACAGTCTCTATCTCCTTCATTTTTTCTTCTATCGCCTCTATCCCTTTCTCTAAGAATGATATACGATTCCTTATCTTCTTTTCTTCTTTAGATAAATACTTCTTTATCTGATACTCTTGTTTAGCTTCCTCCTTCTTCTGAACTACCTCTGCAGGCTTTGTTTCAACAGGCTTGTAATGTCTCTCCAATTCATTGAGATTCTCCAGTTTTCTACGTTCCAGAAATTCCTGGACTCCCCCAAGATGTTCCTTTACCTTTCCGTCTCTGAACTCGTAGAGCTTATCCACGAGACCATCAAGGAAGTCTCTATCATGAGAAACTATTATCAAAGTACCGTCATATGACTTAAGTGCCTGCTTGAGAATATCCTTGGAACGGATATCCATATGGTTTGTAGGCTCATCCAATGCGAGAAGGTTATATGGTCTCAGCATAAGTTTCGCCATAGCAAGACGAGCTCTTTCACCTCCGCTGAGAACTGCAACCTTCTTGTCAATATCTTCTCCTTTGAAAAGAAAGGCTCCGAGAATATCACGTAGCTTAAGTCTTATATCACCTACTGCAATTCGGTCAAGAGTACCGAACACCGTATCTTCTTTATTCAGGATATCTTCCTGATTCTGAGCATAATATCCGATATTTACATTATGGCCTGTCCTTGATTCGCCTGACATAGGCTCCAACTCCCTCATGATCACACGCATGAGAGTGGTCTTTCCTTCTCCGTTTCTGCCCACGAGGGCAACCTTCTCACCACGCCGTACCTCAATCTGAGCATCATCAAACACGACTTTCGAGCCATAACCAACCTTAAGATCCACTCCTTTGTATGCAATATCTCCAGAACGCGGAGCAGGAGGGAACTTCACACTGAGAGCAGATTTGTCTTCGAGGTCAACCTCTATCCGCTCCAGCTTTTCCAGTTGCTTTACACGGGACTGCACCTGATTGGATTTTGTCGGCTTGTAGCGGAACTTCTCGATGAACTCTTCCGTCTTTTCAATCATTCTCTGCTGATTCTCAAATGCAGCCCTCTGCTGTTCAAGACGTTCCTTTCTAAGTTCCAGATACTTACTGTACGGCACTTTGTAATCATGGATTCTTCCCACCATGATTTCCACAGTCCTGTTCGTGACATTATCGAGGAATTTTCTATCATGAGAGATCAGCACCAGCGATCCCTTATATTCCTTAAGATATCCTTCGAGCCATTCGATGGATTCGATGTCAAGGTGATTGGTGGGCTCATCAAGCAGAAGCACATCCGGACTCGAGAGCAGGATCTTCGCCAGTTCTATACGCATGTTCCAGCCCTGACTGAAGGTCTCCGTAGGTCTTGTCAGCTCTTCATACTTGAATCCCAAGCCTATAAGAGTCTTCTCTGCCTGTACCTGAGGATTGTCCGAACGGGTATATGCAAGTGCATCATTTACCTCGTTCATCCTTACGATAAGATCCTGGTAGCTGTTTGACTCATAATCATCTCTCTCTGCCAATTGCAATGTTATATCCTCAAGCTCATGTTCCAGCTCGAACATATCTGCAAAAGCAGTCATAGCTTCATCAATGACGCTGCGCCCTCTATGATGTTCCATTATCTGAGGGAGATATCCTATCTTCACTCCATTAGGGACAGCTACTTTTCCTGAAGTAGGACTCTGGAAGCCGCAGATGAGCTTCAGAATAGTGGATTTTCCTGCACCATTCTTACCTACAAGTCCTATCTTATCGTTCTCGCTGATATGAAAATTTATCTCATTCAGCAAGGTGAACCCTCCATAGGCTACTGTAAGATTATTTATCGATATCATTCCTCATCCTCCACAGTTTCGATTTCCGGATTCCGGCTTCTGCATATCAGCACGCTGAATTCATACAGGAGATACAGCGGCACGGTACAGATCATAAGAGAGAACGGATCCCCCGACGGAGTGATGAGAGCAGCAAGGATTACCACCGCACATACAGCATGCCGTCTATAAGCCTTAAGTCCTTCTTTTGTCACAATCCCAAGGGCTGACAGTATTGCAATGACTGTCGGAAACTCAAATACAATTCCGAAAGTCATAACCGTCGATGTAAACAAAGAGATATATGAGCTCAATGAAAATGTATTCGGTACATCAGCGCTAACCTGATAACCGGCGAAAAAATTAATCATCAGAGGAAGTATGACCAGATATCCTACTGCAAGTCCGGTATAGAACAATACGCCGGCAAAAGTAAAGGCTCCTTTTACAGCGTTTTTCTCTCGCTCATACAAGGCTGGAGCTACAAATCTCCACAATTCGTACACAAGATAAGGGAAAGAAAGAATCACGGCACATATGAAGGTAACTTTCATATGTATCATGAATTGAGCAGAAACCTCGATATTGACAAGAGACAAAGAGAAATCCAACCCCAACAGACGATAAAGATAAAAATCCTTTTCCGTAGGGGCCAGTATGACATCATCAAACAGAAAATCCTTTAAGAAGAACAGAACGACCGTAACACCGACAAGGGTAGCGGCCATTCTGAAGACACTCTTGCGAAGATCTTCGAGATGATCCCAGAAAGTCATCTCCTTAGCCTGTGCTGCCACTTTTATCAGTTCTATTTTCCTTCCTCCGATTCTATATCCTTCTTGATCTCATCCATCTCGCTCTCCACTTCCTTCATACCCTGCTTGAAGCTTTTCACTCCCTTACCGAGACCACGCATCAATTCAGGAATCTTCTTTCCACCGAAAAGAAGCAGAACAACGAGTGCGATAATGATCCACTCCCAACCCTGGATAACCAATGGCATTACAAATAACGTATTCATAGTACTAAATTTGGAATTTGAATACGTTTGCAGTTATAACATTTTTGTTATAGCTGCAAACATATTTGTTTTGTTAGTTGTTTTTCAATGCATTAAGAGAAGCAGTAAGACTTTCAATCTTTGAAAGCGAATCCGACTCTTTTTTCCTCTCGACGGCTACTACCGCCTCTGGCGCATTAGCGACAAAACGTTCGTTAGAGAGCTTCTTACGCACGCTGTCGAGGAATTTACGCTGATAAGCGAGTTCTGTCTCAATCTTGGCAATCTCTTCTTCGACATTTACAAGACCCGTCAGAGGAACAAACATTTCAGATGTCCTTACCATAAATCTCTGAGCGGCAGAAAGGTCTCCGTCAGCCTCTCCTACACTTACATTCGCAAGCTTCACCACAACAGGAAGTACTTCAGAAGGGAAAGAGCCCTTGATCTTCAGGTCAAGAGTCTCACGAGGAGACAGACCTTTACTCTGGCGTAAATTTCTCACACCAGCCACTGCCTCGCATGCCATTTCAAATGAAGTGATGAATTCCACATCATAAGGCTTTGCCTGTGGATAACGCTGATTCATGATAGTCTCCCCTTCTGAACGCTGAGCCATATTCTGCCAAAGTTCCTCAGTAATAAACGGCATTATCGGATGGATCATCTTGAGAAGTGCATCGAAATATCCAAGTGTCGCATCATAGGTAACCTTGTCTATACCGGCGCCATAAGCAGGCTTGACGGCCTCAAGGTACCATGCGCAGAAATCGTCCCAGAAGAATTTGTATATTGTCATCAAAGCATCCGAGATACGGAATTTGCTGAAATGGTCTTCTACTGTCTCAATCACCTGGCTCAGCTTATTGTCAAACCATCTTACCGCCACTGATGAAGCTTCTGGCTGCTTAGCCTCGGCATCGACTGTCCACCCTGTCACGAGACGGAAGGCATTCCATACCTTATTATTGAAGTTTCTTCCCTGTTCGATCTGAGACTCGTCATAAAGAATATCATTTCCGGCAGAACTGCAGAGCAACATACCAAGGCGGACTGCATCAGCACCGTATTTTGCAATCAGTTCAAGCGGATCAGGAGAGTTACCAAGCGTCTTCGACATCTTGCGTCCCAACTTGTCGCGGACAATACCAGTAAGATATACATTTCTGAAAGGAACATCATTCATGAACTCGTTTCCTGCCATGATCATACGTGCCACCCAGAAGAAAAGGATGTCCGGACCTGTAACAAGGTCATTTGTAGGATAATAGTATGCAAGATCCTTGTTTGGCTCAGCCTCAGGATGACCTGCCTTATTGGTATCAAATACGGAAATCGGCCAGAGCCATGACGAGAACCATGTATCGAGAACGTCTTCATCCTGACGAAGGTCAGAAGCTGAAAGCGCGGCATCGATCTTCTGAGCTTCAATCAGTGCCTTCTCAGGAGTTTCCGCTACTACCACCTGACCATCAGGAAGATAGTATGCCGGGATACGCTGTCCCCACCAAAGCTGGCGGGAGATACACCAGTCGCGTACATTCTCCATCCAGTGGCGATATGTATTACGGTACTTGTCCGGTATAAGCTTCACAGCACCGCTCTCCACTGATTCAAGAGCGTCCTTTGCCAAAGCCTCCATCTTAAGGAACCACTGCATCGAAAGCCTTGGTTCAATAACCGCATTGGTCCTTTCAGAATATCCGATAGGAGATGTGTAATCCTCCATCTTTTCGAGATTTCCTGCTTCCTGAAGCATGCCGACGATCTTCTTCCTGGCATCGAAACGGTCCTCTCCGACAAGAATCTGAGCCTTTTCGTTAAGACGTCCGTGATCGTCGATTATATCGAGAACAGGAAGATTGTGACGCATTCCTATCTCATAGTCATTTACATCGTGAGCAGGAGTAACCTTAAGACATCCTGTACCGAAATCCATAGCCACATAGCTGTCTTCGATAATAGGAATCTCCTTGTTAATCAAAGGAATAAGAACTTTTTTACCCTTAAGCCAATGATATCTCTCATCCTCCGGATTGATACAGATTGCAGCATCCGCCATAATGGTTTCAGGACGTGTAGTAGCAATAATGATATAATCCGAAGTAGGATTGCCGTTGCCATCCGATATGAAATATCTCAGATGATAGAACTTGCTGACTGTATCCTTATGTACAACTTCTTCGTCACTCACAGCTGTAAGTCCTACAGGATCCCAGTTGACCATCCTCACGCCTCTGTAGATATAACCCTTATTGTAGAAATAGACGAAAGTGCTGATGACAGCATCGCTCAATTCCGGATCCATCGTGAACTTCGTCCTGTCCCAATCGCATGACGCACCGAGCTTGCGAAGCTGATTAAGAATGATGCCACCATGCTTCTCTTTCCACTCCCAAGCGTGTTCCAAGAACTCTTCCCTTGTAAGATCTTCTTTTTTAATGCCCTCATTAGCAAGCTTTTGAACCACCTTATTTTCAGTAGCTATTGAAGCATGGTCAGTACCAGGCACCCAGCATGCATTCTTTCCATCCATTCTCGCCTTGCGAACAAGAACATCATTAAGTGTATTATTCAGGACATGACCCATATGAAGGATTCCTGTCACATTTGGTGGCGGGATCACTATCGTATATGGTTCCCTCTCATCCGGTTCCGAGTGAAAAAAATTATTTTCAAGCCAATAGGCATACCATTTATCCTCCGTCAAGGCAGGATCGTACTTTGCTGGCAGTTCCATAATCTATATCTTAATTCCGTTAAAAATCAAATGTACGACATCATGCTTTCTTAAAAGCACAATATCGTACAAATATAAGAATTTTCGCCGACATTCAATCGAAATGCGGCATAAGTTGACCTAAATAATCATGCGCGGAGCTTGAGACCGGCAAATATTGTATCCGGCTTAAAGGCAAATACAGAAGCCATTTCTCCGGACATACAGAAACCGCACTGGTTACACTTGTCCGTACCATTACCTACACACAAGCCTCTGCTACCATCGGGATAAATAAAGTTAGTCACCCAGCATCTTTTCTCAAACTTATTGGTTTTCATCAGCTTAAGACCTGACTTAGAGTTCATTATAGGATAGCCTTTCTTCTTATACTCCAGCACTTTGTCGATAATTTCCGCACGTTTATCCAGATCTAAAGCCAGATACTCTGTTCCCTCAAAAGGAGTATGGAAATTGATGGATATCTGCTCAATAGCTGGATTATTCTTAGCATACTCGATTGTATTATAGACATCCGTATAATTAAGTGTATTAACTACCATGTTGACACTCAGATGCTTGTGACCACATTCAGCAATATTCTTTTCCAGTTTTGCAAAAGTGCCCTTGCCTCTGACTTCCTCATGAAAATGTCCTGTACCATCCAGGCTCACCCAGATAGAGTCTGCCTTGCTTCCTGCAAAAGGCAGCTGGGCATTTGTAGTAATGGTACATGAGAAGAAACCTATTTCCTTTGCAAGGTCAATCAGATCGTTGATACGTTTGTCGCCATCCTTCCAAATCGTAACTTCACCTCCCTCAAAATCCACAAATCTCGATCCGAGATCATAAGAATACTGAAGATGCTCACGAACCTGTTCGTAAGTCATATTATGCGGATTCTTCAGCTCATATACGCTACAGTGCCTGCACCTGAGATTACATATGTCAGAGATGAACAGAACTGTCTGCAAAGGAGCACGACGTCCGAAAAAACGAGCCCTCAGAAACCACCAGCCCAGATAAAACAACTTCTTCATATTATCCAAATATCAAATTCACTACTATAATCAATAGGCAGAACATCATTACAATGTTTCTTGCTGTAAGCCAACGTAAAAGGAACCAGTCGATGCCTGCCTTTCTGTATCCGTCGAAATCCCCCATCGGTCCCATCCATGGTTTCGGTTCTGTCTTCACCTCTCTTTCATGGACAAAATCGTTAAGGGAACCGACAAGCCATACAGAGACAGGAGAAACAAGAAGCACAGCAAGATATGCCGGATGCAGCTGCCCGAGTATGACTCCTGTCACCACCATAAGATATGGCAGGAGATTCATCAAAGCAGACAAAGCGATCTGTCCAGAGGGAGTCTTCATCAGATGTGCCATTGTCTTCTTGCCCATTTTCGCATCAGGGACAGAATCCAGAACAGAATGTGAATAGACAATATTCGTAACCAGAAGTCCAACCGCGATGGACAGCCATGTTATCTTCCAGTCCAGACCACCAGTAATCGCATAATACACACCAGACATCATCAAAGGGCCGAACATAAGAAATATCACGAGTTCCCCAAGACCTCTATATCCCAGTTTCAGCGGTCCTCCTGAATATGAGACGCCAAGAACAAGAGCTACGGCTACCCAGCCTAAGATCATCCATCCCCGCTGGACAAGAATTATGACACCCATCAATGCTGCAACTGAAAGGAAAGACAGAATTGCAATCACAAGTTGACGTGAAGTAGCTTCTCCTGAAGTCAGATAAGGATATTTGTGCATACGACCTCTGAAGCCCTCGTGCACGACTTTTACACGGGTCTCTGCAGATCCGTTCCTATAGTCAAACCAGTCATCGAGAAGATTGAGTGACAGATGAAGGAACATCACACCTATAACAGAAGCAATCGCACATATCCATGAAAACTCCTGACTGCCATATGACAGTGCAACTGCAGTAAGCGCAGGAAGAAGGCTCTGAGGCAAGGATATCGGTCGTGCGTTATTGAACCAGAATTTGAATTTATTCATCTACATTTGTTTATGAAGATGCAAATATACTGTTATTTTTCATTAAATTTGCATGACAAGCGCATTCATAAGCGTTATGAAGACTAATAATAAAACTATATACAATGGCAAACGAGAAAGAATTCAGCATCGAACTGAAACCGGATGTGGCCAAGGGCTCATATTCCAATCTTGCGATTATCACTCATTCACACAGCGAGTTCATCATTGATTTCGCCACTATGCTTCCCGGACTTCCCAAACCAGAAGTCAGCAACCGGATCATAATGACACCAGAGCATGCAAAAAGGCTGTTTCTTGCTCTCCAGGACAACATCAACAAATATGAGACACAGAATGGTCAGATTGCCATAGGAGGTGAACAGAAAGCTACATTCCCTATGGGAGGATTCGGAGGAGGAGCAAAATCATAATCTGGCATGGAGACTAAATTGAAGAAAATCAAGGCATTTGTCTTTGATGTTGATGGAGTACTGACGGATGGCGGTCTCTTTGCAGACCTGAACGGAGAATTCTACAGGACGTTTGACTCCAAGGACGGATTCGCCTTGAGGATGGCAATTATGCATGGATATCATCTTGGAATCATTACAGGAGGCAGGTCTGAAAGTATAAAGATGAGATTTCAGGCCTGTGGTATCAACCCTCAGGATGTGTATCTTGGCTCACGTAACAAGATTGAAGACTTTGAGGATTTCTGTAACAGGCATGGCTTGATAGCAGAGGAAGTGATGTATTTCGGAGACGACCTGCCGGATGCTCCGGTAATATTAGCCTGCGGATGCGGAGTCACTCCATCTGATGCAGTCGATGAGGTCAAGGAGATAGCAGATCTGGTAAGCACAAGACCGGGAGGCAAGGGATGCGCCAGAGAATGCATTGAAATGGTAATGAAACTGCATGGAGAATGGAAACTTGACGTGCAGGATTACAAGAAAAAATTCTGATTTTCTACCACACAGCCAGGATATTTCGCCACAGAATCACAGATTTCACTACATACTTTCGATTTTTACGACATTGCCGCCTGCCTTTCGCAGACGGCATTTTTATTGAGATAATTTTGCAGATCTGAAATTAATGTATGTAGTTATGAAATTTAGAAACGCAAACGTGCTCATTACCGGAGGAGCATCAGGAATCGGCAGGATAATGGGTAGAATGGCTTTGGAAAAAGGAGCTTCAAATCTTATAATCTGGGATATCAATCCGATCAACATAGAATCGACCAAAAAGGAACTGGGCAAGCTTGGCAAGGTCTGGGGATATATTGTGGACGTATCCGACAACAAGAAAGTGAACGAGACCTATGTAAGGACCGTAAATGAATGTGGAGATATTGACATACTGATCAACAGCGCAGGCATCATTACAAGCAACAAGACTTTTGACAATCAGACAGAGGATGAAATTGTAAGAACGATGAAAATCAATACGATTGCACCTATGTTTGTAGCTCGCGCAGTACTTCCTGACATGCTGAAGAGAAACAGAGGGCATATCTGCACAATAGCATCTGCCGGAGGTATGCTTTCAAATCCTAAAATGTCAGTTTACGCAGCAAGCAAATGGGGAGTTATAGGCTGGTCAGACTCAGTCAGAATAGAATTGCAGGATATGAAAAGCAATGTACATGTCACTACAATCGCTCCATATTATATAAATACAGGCATGTTCGATGGTGTAAAATCACGAATCATCCCTATATTGAAGCCAGAATATGTATCGAGAAAAGTCATCCGAGCAATAGAAAGGAACAAGATATTCAAAGGAATACCGTTCGGCTTCCATTTCATAAGATTCTGGCAGACAGTACTCCCCACAAGGGTATTCGACTTCTTCTTCGGCCAGGTCTTCGGCATTTATCACACTATGGACAATTTCACAGGGAGAAAAGCGGAGAAGCCTGCCGCAAAAGCATCCTGAATTGATGAAATTGTGTAATTTTGCATAATGAACAATGATAAAGAATGAGACTATGCCTAAGGACAAGATCATATCCATAAGGGACGCCCAGAAAGATTTTTTCAGGAGCGGAGCCACCCTTGATATAGAATTCCGCAAATCTATGTTGAAAAAGATGGCTTCTGCAATGGACAAATGGGAAAAAGCGCTTACGGACGCACTATGGAAAGACCTGCACAAATCTTACGAAGAAGCATACCTTACAGAGATAAGCATAGTGAAGGGAGAGATCCGTAATCACATCAGGAATATAGACAGATGGGCCAGACGCAGAAAGGCATCTTCGCCACTGAAGCTCTTTCCTTCACGTAGTTATGTCGTAAAGGAACCACTTGGAAACTCACTTATCATATCTCCATGGAACTATCCTGTACAACTGCTTCTGAATCCGCTGGTCGGAGCCATTTCAGCAGGATGTACTGCTGTCCTTAAACCATCTCCATATGTACCGACAGTATCCCAGGTCATCGAGGATATGATTTCAGAGACATTTGCACCAGAATACATCACCACAATACAAGGTCATAGAGACGTAAACACCGCTCTGCTTGAGCAGAGGTGGGATATTATATTCTTCACAGGCAGCCCGGCTTTGGCTAAAACCGTAATGGCAGCAGCTGCCAGATATCTGACTCCTGTGGTGCTTGAGCTCGGAGGAAAAAGTCCGTGCATAATCGACAAGACTGCAGACATAGCTGTAACAGCCAAGAGGATAGCATGGGGAAAGACCCTGAACAGCGGACAGACATGCATAGCTCCAGATTATATCCTTATACACGAAGATGTGAAGAATGAATTTGTCCGGGCATTTGCAGAAGAGGTCAGAAATCTGCACGGTAAGGATATAAAGGCAGATAAGCACTATGTCAGAATGGTAAACGACAAGGCATTTGAAAGAGTGACAGGCTACTTCAAGGATGGAGACATTATCTACGGAGGCGCCACCGATGCATCACAGCGCTTCATCGAGCCGACTCTGATTGAGAATGCAGATCTTGACTCCCCTATCATGACAGAAGAGATCTTCGGTCCTGTATTCCCTGTCATCACTCTGAAAGGCGATGATTTCAAAGAGCAGGTAATTGATTTCGTGACATCCCGAGAAAAGCCTCTCGCGTTCTATTATTTTGGAAAAGAGTCTGACGGATGGGATATCATACATAGGACATCATCTGGAGGAGGCTGCATCAATGACGTGATCATGCATATCGCCAACGAAAATGTCCCATTCGGAGGAGTAGGAAACTCAGGAATGGGACGATATCACGACAAAGACAGCTTCGAGGCATTCAGTCATACCAGATCGGTGATTGCTACCGGTACATGGATAGACCTGCCTTTCAGATATATGCCTTACAATATGTTCAAACTGGTAAAGAAACTCCTCTGATAGAGGCAATCAGTTCGTTCTGGACCTTTTTGAAACAACAGTCCTGCCGGGAGACTTTTTAAGTATTTTCTTCAAAAGTCTCTCGTATGCGTCTGCATAGGCAGTCATGCCATAATCCGACATATGGATACCTTCTACTGTCATCTCCGCCTGCATTCCTATATCTTCATATCTGAGTCGGTACATCCCGTCGATTCCCTCATCAAGAAGCTGCCTATATGCGGCTTCAAGGGACTCCAAAGCATGTTTTTCTTCTTCTCTCGCCTTCTTGACTGCCTTTCCATGCGGATAACCGCAGTGATCCGTCAGTACTATCGGTGTATCCGGTCTTTTCTCCCTTAATCTTCTCACCGCCTTGACCAATGTATCCTGCAATGCTGGGGCCGGAACAGTAAACAGATTAGGCATACCATCAAAGATATATACGGCGGCATCAACTTCTGCAAGAATATCTATAACTTCCTTTTCCATCATGCAGTTGCCTGAAAATCCAAGATTCACCACTGTCCTGTCAAGTCTGCGCTGAAGAATATTAGTCCAGGCCATCGCAGGACGTGAAGCGCAGGCTCCCTGACATATGGATGTTCCGTATGCCACAACAGGTCGGGACTGAGACGGAGTCTCAAAGCGGAACTTTGCTCCTTCATCTACTCCTATTTCAAGAAAGGAAACTTCATTGTACAGTGGAAGATAAAGGGTATAACTGTGATATCTGTCATCCGAATTTTCCAGCTCAATCGGACCATAGGTATATACACAAGTATCCTTGAACGAGTAATTTGCCTTCAGCCAAACCTCTTTTCCGTCCTTATCACGGGTGTACAGATCCATGCCGGACACACCCGTTGCCGGCATATGAGCCATGGAATGTCCTCGACTAAGAGTATATTTGACCTTTATAGTCCTTGAATCTGTACTGAAACAGATAGTCTCACCTGCAGACATCTTGCTCAGATTCCATACCCTACTCCTGATAGAGTCCTTGAACCTTACAGGAAGCCTGTGATAGATGCACTCCCTCTGCTCAGAAGGTAGAATCTGACCTTGCATAACATTAAATCCGGCTTTCTCAGGATTGTACCATTCAAGCTGCTGAGCCTGGCATAGCACTGATATCAGGATTGCCGATAAAATCAATAAATACTTTTTCATCTGTATTTCAATTTTAGGAAGACAAATTTAATATTTATCGGAGACAACTGATAGAAAATTCACTAAATTTGTCTCCCTCAATTATAAATGACATGAATATAGGGAACAGGAAGATAATACTTGGCAGTGCATCCCCAAGACGAAAAGAGCTGCTCCAAGGACTTGACATCGATTTCGAGGTGGACACCTGCAATGATTTCGAAGAAACATATTCTGACGAAACTCCTCATGAAAAGATTCCTGAAGTGCTGTCAGAGGGTAAATCTTTCGGATTTCACCGTGAATTGAAGGACAACGAAATTCTGATCACATCAGACACCCTTGTCCTCTGTGAAGACAAGGTCATGGGAAAGCCCCGCGACAGGGAGGATGCCTACCAGATGCTCAAACTGCTTTCAGGACGCCCGCACAAAGTCATAACAGCAGTCACTCTAAGAGACTCTGAAAGACACAGCACGTTCAGTGACACTGCGAAAGTATTCTTCAAACACCTGACAGACAGCGAGATTTATTATTACATAGATAATTTCAAACCATTTGACAAGGCAGGAGCATACGGCATTCAGGAATGGATCGGATATATCGGAATAGAGAAGATCGAAGGATCTTATTTCAACATCATGGGTTTCCCTGTTCATCTGGTATATCAGGAATTGATGAAATTCATAGGATAAGTTATGAAAATAGACTATCATAGCCATATTCTCCCTGCCCTGGACGACGGAGCGACATGCATAGAGGATTCTTTAATGCTTGCCAAAGCATTGAAGGACTGGGGTTTTGACAGGGTCACCTGCACTCCTCATATAACAAATCTACATCGCAACACTCCAGACACCATCAGACCTGCTTTTGAGTTGCTCCAGGAAGAATTGAAATCGAATGATGTCGACCTTGAAATAAGGATGTCTGCGGAATACAGGCTTGTACCCCAGACGTGGCCGGAAGTACTGGAAAAGAACTGGCTCATGCCTATCGAAGATAAGTACATCCTTATGGAACTTCCGATAAGCAAGCCGGAACAGATGAAAGACATCAAGCCGATTGAAGAATTCAAAAGAATCATTTCAATGGGTCTGACGCCAATACTCCCCCATCCTGAAAGATATTTTTACCTCAGCCACAGGGAACTGATGTCATATGTAGATGCAGGAGTAAAGATACAGTGCAACTACGGTTCTTTAGCCGGTCTTTATGGAGACACGGTCGAGCAGAACGTGCGCAATATCATCTCGGAAGGTATTGTTTCCTTCTATGGTACTGACCTGCATAATGAACATTACGTCAAAGTGCTGACGGAATGGTTCAAGAAAAACGGATCTTGCTGACCTTCCTAAAGAAGAAAGTCAACAAGATCACTGTCTTTTGAAGATATTTCAGTAAACACCCTTTCCCTTTCAACAGCATCTGCCAGACCTGACGGAAGTTCCGGTGTACGACCAATTGCCTGCTGTATGACCTCGCAGAACTTGGCTGCATGTGCAGTAGAAAGCCAGAATCCGTCAGCAGAATAATGTCTGGTGGCAAGATAACCTACTGCGCTATGAGGATCCGAAACATAACCATATGAGTCGTATATTTCCCTGATGGCATCAAGAATCTGAGCATCGGTACAAGAAAATCCCTTTATCTCAGAAGTCATCGATTCATACGAATCATCGCAAAGCCAAAGCATTCTTTCGAAATTGCTCGGATCACCTACATCCATAGCGTTGGCTACGGTCCTTACCGACGGACGCGGACGATACTCACCTGTTACAAGATACTCAGGTACTACATCGTTTGCATTCGATGCTGCTACAAAGCTTTTTACAGGAAGTCCCATTCTCTTTGCAAACATACCTGCAGCAAGATTTCCGTAATTTCCGCTTGGCACCACTACCACAGGAGAGTCCTTGCCTGTCTTTTTCTTCCACTGGCAATATGCATAGAAATAATAGAACGACTGAGGCAGCCAACGCAGAAGATTTATTGAATTCGCCGAAGTAATACGTACTTTGCTCCTGAGATCCTTATCCTTGAACATTGTCTTCACAAGTCTCTGGCAGTCATCAAAATTGCCGGCAACCTTCAAAGGATGTATGTTTCCGCCCAAAGTGGTCATTTGAGCCTCCTGAAGAGGACTGACCTTTCCGTCGGGATACAGTATCACCACACGAACGTTTTCTACACCATAAAACCCGTGAGCTACAGCACTTCCTGTATCTCCGGATGTAGCCGCAAGAATAGTAATCTGCTCTCCATCACCCAGATATCCAAGCATCCTTCCCATAAAACGGGCACCAAAATCCTTGAATGCATATGTAGGTCCATGGAAGAGTTCCAGATTATACAGGCCTTCTGCAATGGAATTGAGTTCAATCGGAAAATCATACGCATCACGTACGAGTCTGTCCATATCCTCAGCAGGAATATCATCAAACACCGTCTGAGCCAGATATATAGCCATATCTGCATATGATATATCAGCAAGTCTTTCAACTTCTGTCATATCGATCTGTGGGATGGATTCGGGAACGAACAGGCCTCCATCAGGAGCGAGTCCGGCAAAAGCTGCATCTTTCAGCGAAAAAGGAGTTGAATGAGATTTATCTCTTGTGCTATAATATTTCATGATATTTCAGATTAACGGGATGACAACGACGAATTCAATACTCTTGCACCTTCATTGGAAACAGTACCCACATACAGGTCAGATCCAATACCCATATCGGCAAAATGTCTGCTCATGACTTCTCCAACCTTGGATGCTGTCTCCATGTCTGGGGAAACAGCAAAGACAGAAGGGCCTGAACCTGAAATATTTACTGAAAGGGCACCTGTAGCAAGAACTTTTGATCGAAGTTCGTCGAAACCAGGGATGAATGCCTTTCGGTGGGGCTCTATGACAGAATCCACCATCGACCTTCCTATCAGATACACATCCTTAAGAGCAAGTCCTGCAACAAGTCCGGCAACATTACCCCACTGCTTCACTGCAAGTCTGAGTGTAATATCCTTTGGAAGAACGGCACGTGCGTCCTTTGTACTTACCATTATATCAGGGTGTACCACCGAACAGAAGAAATTGTCCGGAACAGGAAGTCTGACTATATCCAGAGGTTCATATCCACGCATCAGTACTACACCTCCAAGAATGGCAGGTCCCACATTATCCGCATGTGGAGTTCCTCCACTTATGAGTTTTTCTCCTTCCATTGCAAACTCCACCAGCTTTTCCGGTGTAAAAGGACATCCGAGAGCCTCGTTCAGTGCATAGACTGCAGCTGCACTCGACGCCGCACTTGAACCGATTCCACTGCCTGGAGATATCTTATGTTCAACAACAACTTCTATCATCCTCGGTTCTCCGAACTCATTCATCAAAGCTCTTACTGCCGGAGTGATAACATTCTTGTCCAATTCAGTCGGAAGGTCAACACTGCTCCTGTTTTCTATAGTAAGACCGTCTCCTTCGCTTACACTGACTGAGACGATATCTCCTACTCCATTAAGAGTCATACCCATGACATCAAAACCACATCCCATGTTTGCAACTGTACCAGGTGCAAATACCCTAACATTCTTTTTCATACTATCAATATTTGCGGCTTGCAGCCAACAGGAATAAAAAGGGGAACCTGCCGGCTTGAGAGCCAGTCCGTATAAATAAATATAATCTCTGAAAACTGCGCCGTCGTCTGAAACCTTGTCAGCACCTTACGGCAAAAAGAAAACTATAACCCCAATGGGGTAATGGTTGTAATACCAGAAACCGTGGTAATGCCGTAAGACATCCCGATACCGATACCTGTTATATATTGATTGAATAACATTACAACCTCGTGATTAACAGAATGCAAATTTAGGACATTTATTCATATATGCAAGTATGTGACCAAAAATAATTGCATAAGTCAACATCTAAAAAAAGGCCTCAGAACATATCTGAAGCCCATGTATGAATTTGTAACATTTTATTAACCTGGAAAATATTGCAGATGTCGCCAAAGTCCGTACCTTTGCACCCGGTTATTAGTTTTAGTGTTATTAATTATGTGGTTAGTGTGAGACGTCCCCGCGAGAGCGGCGAAGTCTCATTTTTTTTGCAATACCTTATCCCCTCATAATAGTGAACTGAAACATCAGTCCCCCTTCTTCCCTGTTGGAGACCTTTATCTTTCCACCGTGAAAGTCAACGGCATTGCGTACTATAGACAATCCGAGTCCGGATCCTCCGTCATCTCTGGTCCGTCCCTCAGACACCCTGTAGAATCTCTCGAAGATACGTTCAAGATGTTCTTCCGCAACACCGGTACCCGTATCATAATATGTTATGTAATGACACTTGTCTGACGGAATATATAGGCTTTCAAGATGAACGGTAATACCAGGACCGGCATATTTCAAGCTGTTCTCTACAAGATTTCTCAAAATCGAATAGATAAGGGTCCTGTTGGCATTCATCATTGCTCCAGGGTGAACCTTATTCTCGACATTTATATTACCGGCATTCGTCCTTTCACTGAATTCATCAAAGACTTCCTTTGCAATATCGTACAAATCGATTTCCGCTTTCTTGAAATTGGATGACTTTTCTTCGATCTTGCTTATCAATGCCATATCACTGATAAGCTCTGAAAGTCTGAGAGTCTGGTTGTATGCCCTTTCAAGAAAAACCTTCTTCTTTTCATGAGGCATGTCAGGACATGCAAGAAGAGTCTCAAGGTATCCGCGGATACTTGTCACCGGGGTACGGAGTTCATGGGCAATATTGCTCGTCATCTGTTTCTTGAGCAAAGAATTCTTCTTGTCACTTCTGAGATTTTCTTCCCTAAGATAGCGCATGAGCAGAGCGACTACCAATATGATTGTAGCCACTGCAAGTATGAAAAGCCAGAGAAAAACCATAAGATTAGTCTACCTGATTGAACGTATAACCATAGCCGGACCTGTTGGTCAGATACACCTTGCACGCACCAAGCTTGGACCTTATTCTTGCTATATGGACATCCACTGTTCGGTCAAGAACGTAAGGGGCATCCTTCCACAACTCGGTAATAAGGTCATCTCGCGAGAATATCTTACCAGGATTGGAAGCAAGAAGACTCAATATTTCGAATTCTTTCTTGGAGAACTGAACTGGCTGGTCTTCCACAAGTACAGTCTTTTTCTGAATGTCGATCTCAACCTTTCCTACCTTAACTATGTCGCTGTTCGGTGTCTGCAATGGTGAAGCCGCTTCAGTACGTCTGATGACCGCAGTCACCCTGGCAATCACCTCCTGAATAGAGAACGGCTTAGGAATATAGTCGTCAGCTCCGGTCGAAAAACCGGTCAGCAGATCATCCTGAGTATCCTTCGCGGTAAGGAAGATTATCGGTATCATATTGCCTTCTTCACGCAATCTGGCAGCCATCTGAAAACCCGACATGCCATGCATCATGACATCAAGAAGAATAAGACTATGTCTGTTGGAGAGAACCGCCATAGCTTCCTCAGCAGAAGAGGCTGTCTCCACATTGAAACCGGCATTTTCGAGGTTGAACTGAAGAATATCGCGGATATCCGCTTCATCGTCAACAATTAGGATTTTTCTGTCCATAATATACATAAATCAATATCTGCAAACTTACATATTTTATTGGTCATTTGAAAGCGACTTGAAAAATTAAAAGAAAAATATTACTTTTGCAGAACGTACTAAACCTAATTCAACTATAATGAGACGTAACAAACCAAGAGAACATTCACTGTTTCTCAAAGCTTTCCGCGCATACCTGCAGTATGTAAATTCCGGATTATATTTCAGAAAGGAACATGTATTGGGACTTGAGAACGTACCTACCAACGGTACTCCTCTGATTGTGGTTTCCAACCACCAGAACTGTCTCAACGACCCGCTTTGTGTGTGCCTTCAGCTGACAGACAGGCGAATGAACTTCATCGCACGTGCAAACGTATTCAAGAATCCGATATTCAACAAGGCTCTCAGAGCCATGGGACTTCTTCCTGCATACAGAATGAGCCACGAAGGTCTGTCTGCGGTTTCCAAGAATCAGGAGACCTTCGACGATGCCGAAAAGGCATTGAATGACGGTGAGACATTGATGCTCTATCCGGAAGCTGACCATCAGGACAAGCGATGGCTCGGCAGATTCAAGCTCGGATACCTCAGAATCGCTTTTGCAGCAGCTGAAAAAATGGAATTCAAGCAGGACCTGATGATTCTTCCGTCTTGCAACCACTACTCCAACTATTTCCACGCAAGGACCGAGATGCTCATCCGATTCGGCAAGCCTATCTCGCTACAGCCATACTATGAAAAGTATCAGGAAGCACCTCGTGAAACAATGATGGAAGTGAACAAGGTTGTCAGAGAGGCGATCAAGGAAATGATGCTGCATGTAGATGATCTTGAAAATTACGACCAGATCGATTTCCTTCGCGAAAACGAATACGGAAAGAAGTATGCTGTAGAGCATGGATTCAACTTCAACTATCTTCCGTCAAAGCTTCTTTCTGACCAAAGTCTCGTAAATGCACTTCAGAAAGCATCTGAGGAACATCCGGAAGAAATGGCTGAAATTTACAAGGATACAGAAACCTTGAAAAACGGCATCAAGCAACTGAAGATAAGAGACTGGTTGTTCCAGAAGAAATCAGGTGCCGGTGCTGCAGCTCTGAGAGGTCTCGGCCTGCTGATACTGCTGCCGTTGTTCATAGTTTCAATCATTCCTACAGCACTACTGTTCATCATTCCTGAGATATTCCTCAAGAAACTCATAAAGGACCAGATGTTCTACAGCTCGTTCAACGTAGCTGTAAGTGCCTTTATATCAGTGCCTATTTGTCTCATCATCCCTATTATCTTCATATGGATATTTGCCGGATTCTGGTGGGCACTCGGATATTTCGTTGCATTCCCGATCATGTTTATTCTGGCATGGAACTACATAAGACTCTTCCTTAAGTTTATCGGAACATGTAATTTTGCAGCAAGGAAAAACCGCGCTAAGGTCAATGAACTGAAGGAACTCCGCTCGAGCATTTTCAGCCGCCTCGACAAGATACTCGGATGATCAGACTCTTTTGGACTTAAGACGGCAGATATCGCAGGACATACAGTCCTCTGATTCCGTCTGACCGAAATATTCAAGAAGATACGTGCTTCGGCATGTATCTTCTTGTTGTATATAGTCAATCATCTTCTGAGCCTTTTCTTCATAGGCACTTTTCAAGAGATGATACCTTTCAGGATCAAGATTAAGATTCTTTGGTCTGAGACGGTCATGATGAAGATATATGACTGTAGCATGATCGCATGGAACATATCTTATCACATGTTCAAGAGAGAGCTTGTAAAGCAGCTGCCGCAGCATAGGGACCTGCACTCCGAGTTTCTGTGCAAGATATTCTTCATCAACCGGTACCGGATATGAGAACACTCCGGTATAATGTCTCATGATCAGTTCAAGAAGATGTGACATGCGGACATCTTCAAACCATAGGTCATACAGATCGTTTCTGGAAACTATGATCTGCACCTTGGTATTTATATCGATGTCTTCTGAAAATGTCCAGTGACCTGTCCTTTCCATATATACAATGGAATGATAGACCATCTGGCGCTGCAGACCGAACTTCCTGCTGAATTCCTCAAGATTGAATTTCAACTGACGGCCGGCACCGGTATCATAAGGAATCTCATAGAAGGCGTGTATCTTATGATATATATCCTCCACATACTCCAGAGAAGGGAAAGAGACAGCTGATATCTGCTTCATACGCCTGATATCGATTCCGTTCCATAGAAGGACTGCAAAGCTTCTCTTTCCGTCCCTGCCTCCCCTGCCGGCTTCCTGAAAATATGATTCCGGACTGTCAGGCAGGTCGTAGTGAATGACAAAACGGACATCCGGCTTATCTATACCCATTCCGAATGCGTTTGTACAGACCATGACTCTGATACGTCCTTCCTTCCAGCTTTTCTGTCTGTCGTTTCGGGAGTCAGTTCCAAGACCGGCATGATAGAAGGATGAACTTATTCCGCATGCATTAAGGAACGCCGAAAGTTCCTCGGTCTTCTTACGGCTTCGGACATAGACTATCCCTGTACCTGCTATGCTGGAACATATATTCTGCAGCTGCCCCAGCTTGTCTTCGCATTCTCGGACGATATAAGTAAGATTGGGACGTTCAAAGCCGCTCTGTACAAGGTTGGGGGCTTCAAAGCCCAGCCGCTGCATGATATCCTCTGCAACTTTAGGAGTTGCCGTTGCTGTAAGAGCTATCACCGGAGCATCAACAAGACTTCTTAGCTTTCCGATATTCAGGTAATCCGGACGAAAATCATACCCCCATTGAGAAATACAATGCGCTTCATCCACAACGACATAGGAAATGTTCATTTCCGTCACATAGTTGAGAAAGAGTTGGGTACCAAGACGTTCCGGTGACACATACAAAAACTTGAAATCTCCGTAAAGAGCATTGCTAAGTGTGTTTTCAACCTCTCTATGAGTCATGCCTGCATTTATACAAAGTGCCTTGATGCCCCGGGCATTGAGATTCTGCACCTGATCCTTCATCAGAGCGATCAACGGAGATATGACAAGCGCTATTCCGTCACGCATCATGGAAGGCACCTGAAAACAGACTGATTTACCACCACCGGTAGGAAGGATCGCAAGTACATCCCTACCCTCCAAAGCGGAATTCACGATATCTTCCTGCTTCGGACGGAAGGAGTCATAACCCCAATATTCCTTCAATATTTCAAGTGCTGTCATATGGTCAAATCCTGTTTCGGTATGATAATTTCATAACGGCGCAACATCAATGCAAATGTAACAAAAAATTGTTGCTGCCAGATGTTGAAATATCATAAATTAATTATAAATTTGCGCTGATATAACTGAAAGAGTTAAACCTTAAATATATTTTAGTAAAATTATGAGCACAATTGATTTGACCAAGTACGGTATTACCGACGTGAAGGAAGTTCTTCACAACCCGTCTTACGAGGTTCTCTTCGCAGAGGAGACTGATCCAAGCCTCGAGGGATACGAGAAAGGCCAGCTTACAGAGCTTGATACCATCAATGTAATGACAGGTATCTACACAGGACGTTCTCCTAAGGACAAATTCTTCGTAATGAATGAAGCAAGTAAGGACACTGTATGGTGGACTTCAGAGGAGTACAAGAATGATAACAAACCTTGCTCTGAGGAAGCTTGGGCTGACCTCCGCGCAAAGGCCATCAAGCAGCTCAATACAGCTAAGAAGCTTTATGTAGTCGATACATTCTGCGGAACAAATGAGGCTACCCGTCTTAAGGTGCGTTTCATCATGGAGGTAGCATGGCAGGCACACTTCGTAAAGAACATGTTCATCCGCCCTACAGAGGAGGAACTTGCAAACTATGGCGAGCCTGATTTCGTATCATTCAACGCTGCAAAGGCAAAGGTTGACAACTACAAGGAGCTCGGACTCAACTCTGAGACTGCAACAGTATTCAACCTCAAGAGCAACGAGCAGGTTATCCTCAATACATGGTATGGTGGTGAGATGAAGAAGGGTATCTTCTCTCTCATGAACTACTACAACCCTCTCAAGGGCATCGCTTCAATGCACTGCTCTGCAAACACAAACATGGAGGGAACCAGCACAGCTATCTTCTTCGGTCTTTCAGGTACAGGTAAGACTACCCTTTCAACTGACCCTAAGCGTCTGCTTATCGGTGACGACGAGCACGGCTGGGATGACGAGGGAGTATTCAACTACGAAGGTGGCTGCTACGCAAAGGTCATCAACCTTGATCCGGTTTCTGAGCCAGATATCTACAAGGCAATCCGTCGCGACGCTCTCCTTGAGAACGTTACAGTTGATGCAGAGGGCAAGATCGATTTCGCTGACAAGAGCGTAACTGAGAACACTCGTGTTTCTTACCCAATCGACCATATTGAGAACATCGCTGTTCCTTCAAAGGGTCCTCACGCTCAGCAGGTTATCTTCCTTTCAGCTGACGCATTCGGAGTTCTCCCTCCAGTATCAATCCTTACTCCGGAGCAGACTCAGTACTACTTCCTCTCAGGATTTACTGCTAAGCTTGCAGGTACAGAGCGTGGTATCACTGAGCCAACTCCTACTTTCTCAGCTTGCTTCGGTGCAGCATTCCTTTCACTCCACCCAACAAAATACGGTGAGGAGCTCGTCAAGAGAATGGAGAAGGTTGGTGCTAAGGCATATCTCGTGAACACAGGATGGAACGGTACAGGTAAGCGTATCTCTATCAAGGATACAAGAGGAATCATCGACGCAATCCTCGACGGTTCTATCGATAAGGCTCCTACCAAGACTATCCCTTACTTCAACTTCACAGTTCCTACAGAACTCCCTGGCGTTGATCCTGCTATCCTCGATCCACGCGACACTTACGCATGCGCTTGCGAGTGGGAGGAGAAGGCTAAGGATCTTGCAGCACGTTTCATCAAGAACTTCAACAAGTTCACTGGAAACGACCTTGGTAAGTCTCTCGTAGCAGCTGGTCCAGCTCTCTAATCGACAGATTACTGACAAAATAAAGGGTGGAAGTCATCGACATCCACCCTTAATTTTATATTTATATCTGCTTACTCACCAAGCAGATATTTCTTCCAGAATTCACGGTTTGCTGACTTGAAATGGATTCCCTGATATCCCTTGTACCCATGCATACCGTCAGGATATATCATAAAGTCAAATTTCTTTCCTCTCTTTTGCAGTTCGTCAACAAGCTGAAGAGTATTCTGGTGATGCACATTATCGTCACCGGTACCATGAGTAATCTTGAGCATGACATCATCTCTATCAGCAGACTCATATGTTACAGGATATCCCTCCACATAGTTCAGTACTTTTGACACCTTGTATCCTTCAGGATTGTTCTGCGGAGTATCCATATAACGTTCTGTATAATGGGAATCATAAAGAGCCCAGTCATATACACCACCACCAGCTATTCCATAATGGAACTTGTCAGGCGCCTGCATAAGAAGCATACAAGTCATGGTTCCTCCGAAAGAGAATCCTTCGACTCCTATCTTCTCGCCGTCGACATAAGGCAGTGACTTGAGCCAATCTGCCCACGAGCAGAAATCCTTTATTTCGTTGACTGTCAACTGTCTGTATATCATATCAAGACCCTCACGACCATTATGTCCGGCTGCACGAGGATCAACAGTAATCTGTATGATCCCGTTATCAGACCACCACTGATTTGATCCGTCAGGAGTGATCCACCTGTCACGTACCATCGGAGTATCCGGGCCACCATATATATCCACATGTACAGGATACTTCTTTGAAGAGTCGAAGCCTTTTGGATAGACAATCATTCCAGGAAGAGTGAATCCGTCTTCTACTGTCATATGAACGAGTTCGCCCAACGCATAATCTGATTCTCTATACTCAGGGCCTTTCATGTCTGCGACAACCCTTCCCTTCAGCCCATAAAATCCCGGACGGAGTTTCTGCATGACAGGTCCTATAGTATTCCATTTCTCAATATCGCCTCCATGACCGTAGGAAGTGATTCCTCCACCATTGGTCTGGAATATCGCAACCTTTACCGGGGTACGTGAATTTGAATACGAAGCGACAAAATATTTTCCGTCCGGAGAGAAGACGACTCCGACAGCATTATATGCCGGATCTGTCAATGCAGTAACTGTTCCTTTAGAATTTACCTTATATACTGCCTGGCGTACTGAAGCATCGCGTTTTGCGGTAAAATACACCTCATCCTTCTTCTCATCCACACGCAGGATATTCACAGACCAGTTTGTCCCGTCTGTCAGTCTTCGGAAAGTCTTTCCGTCATAAGAAAGGAAATAGATCTGCTGCCATTGGGTCTCGAATTCACGTACCATATACAGACCTTCATTCGTGAAAACTGCAGAATGGACCCAATTAAGCCATGTCTTGTATGTCTCGTTGTAAACATGACGCTTTGTACCATCCTGTGGACTTACTGCATAAATATCAATCGTATTCTGCAGACGAGGCATTCGTGGCACAAAGAACTCCCTGCTGTCAGGTGTCCAGAACGGAGGGCCGAAATACTGATCCAGAGACGAGTCAAAATCTGCCCATGTAATATCTGCCGATGCGACATCAGCCATTCCTATTGATACAAGGGGATTCATCTGTCCGGCCTTCGGATATCTGGTCTGACTGACCGATCCCCCAAGAGCGAGATCTGTAATCTTAGGACTCTGGGATTGGGAAGCAGCACCTTCAGGATCTGCAAAAGCCGAATATATGGGGAACATTGGCACATTGCAGTTGTCAAACCTGTAGAAAGCCAGTTTCTTACTGTCAGGAGACCACCAGAACGCCCTATACATGGTCGGACGTCCGAAGATTTCCTCATAATATACCCAGGATGCATAGCCATTGAGAATGACATCCGATCCGTCATCAGTAAGACGTGTCTCCTTTCCGTCTGCGATATTTACCACATACAAGTCATTGTCTCTTGTAAACGCCAGCATCGTAGAGTCGGGAGAATAGGTAAGATTGACAGCGCCTGCAGGTCTCATAGGAAAGTCCGAATATTTTTCCGGAGCCTTGACATCCTGCTGCTGCTTGCCAGTCTTAGCATTTATACAGAACGCTGAATCATCAGTATAGGTACCGTCATATGTGAATATCACATTTTCATTACTTGTCCATTTCCATGCTCGTGGAACTGGATTGAACACTTGAGCTGAAGCCAAAGTCGCTAATACAGATAAAAGAAATACAGATATATATTTTTTCATAAACTATAATTTACTCAAATACAAACAGTTTAACAAAAAAGTTCATCCTTAAAATTGACCAGATAGACCTTTTCTGTCGCTCTTGTAATAGCTGTATAGAGCCATTTCAGATCATCAACGGTCAATTCTTCCTGCCAGAACGCATTGTCTATAAAGACACAACGCCACTGGCCTCCCTGAGACTTATGACATGTCAGAGCATTGGCATACTTCAGCTGCAGGGCATTGAAATATTGATCTTCACGTACTGCCTCGTATCTTTTCTTCTTCACTGTTATATGTGAATAATCTTCATTTACTCCTTGATACAAAGCATTCGACTGCTCATATGTAAGAGCTGCACTCTCTGATTCCAAGGTGTCAAGTATTACCTTTGCAGTAATTTCCTGATCGTCATAATCCGGGAAGGAAATCCTTGCCTCTGCGAAATGTAATCCGTATCGTTCTTCAAATCTTGATATCTTCTGAAGCTTTGCTATATCACCGTTTGCAATATAATCCATTCCTTCCACATCTTCTACAAACTGATAGCAGTTCTTCACAATCATCAGCTTATCATCCCTAACAAGCCTTTCCTCCTTGAACTGCACCGTAGAACGGATTCCCATATTATACTTTATGGCTCTTTTATTGGACCTGCACAATATGACAGTCTCATCTTCACCATAATACGAATAGGCATCCGAAATCTTCTCTATCAGATCGCCACCGGAGATCCTTTCGATATCTTCAAAGCCTTCGACTTCAAGTCCAAGATCACAAAGTTCCATTATCCCCGGTCCACAATCAAGTTCCCGCTGAAGATGTCTTATCAATGTAGCATTATGCAGAATACCAGATTCCTGCTGCTGGCGTACTACAGTAGATAATTCTGCCCATCTTACTCCCCCATGCATATTCATATAATCCTTCATCAATGCGGGAGAAGCATCTATACCGACAGGAGGAAGCTGAGCTGAATCTCCGATAAGTATAACCTTGCATTCTACGCCTGAACGCACATAAGATATCAGGTCATCCAAAAGATTTCCGCTACCGAAGGCCACAGAAGACTGCTGCTGGCCAGCATCGATTCCGATAAGTGAAGCTTCATCGACGATGAAGAGAGTCTCCTTGTCTTTGTTCGGATAGAGTGAAAACTGGCCGAAACCGTCACCGCCCACAGATTTCTGCCTGTATATATGCTTATGTATGGTAAAGGCAGGTTGACCGGCATATGAAGACAGTACCTTCGCCGCTCTTCCGGTAGGAGCCAGAAGAACGCATTTGGTATGATATTGTTTCAGAGTGGTTATGACAGATGATATGGCTGTTGTCTTTCCTGTTCCCGCATATCCGTTGACAACGAGAATATCAGAGTCATCCGAACAGACAAAATCAGCTATCGTCTTAAGCAGGCTGTCCTGACAAGTTGTCGGTTCATATTTGAGATTTGAAAGAAAACCGGAATATAGAAAGTCTTTATGCCCCATTACTGTCCTCTCCTGAAAATCATTGAGAATACAATCAGCACAGGATATATTTCCAAACGGCCGAGAAACATATCAAACGAATAGATGAGCTTGGCCGAAACAAGAGATTCGGAATAGTTATCGAAACTTCCTATTTCCCCTATTCCTGGTCCGACACTGCCTATAGAAGCTATGACACCGGAAACAGCTTCCGCAGGATCTGTTCCGAACATCATCACAAGTACTATCGAGAATAATGTCAGGAGCATATACACAACTATATACATCGTCACTGACGCAACTGCACTATCAGGAACAGAATGAGGTCCGAGCTTGACTTGAGTCACAGATGACGGATGAAGTCTTTTCTTTATGTCGTTGGAAATCGCTTTGAAAGATATAAGCAGACGGTCGATCTTGATACCGCCGGTTGTAGAGCCGGAGCAACCGCAATGGATTGACACAAAAACAAGCACCACAGCGGCCAGCCAAGGCCACTTGGAATTGTCACAGTTAGCAAATCCTGTTGTGGACATATAGCTGACTACATTGAAAGAAGCATCAAGGAAAGCCCTGCCCCAAGAATCATAATTTCCATCACGTATAAGTGAGAAGGAAATCAATATTGTCGTCAATATGATAGTACTGAAATAATATTTTACGACAGTATTGTTGAGCGGTTTAAGAGAGCGGGTCGCAAACACGGCATACAGCAGTCCGAAATGAATCGCAGCCACAGCCATGAATATCAAGGCAACAACATCAATCAGTCGTGAATCAAAGGAAGCAATCGAAAGGTTCTTCGTACTGAAACCACCTGTCGCAGCAATACTGAAAGAATGATTAATTGCATCAAAAAACGACATACCGGCTACCCAGAATGCAAGAGTCGAAGTCACTGTCAGTCCGAGATATACCATTATGATGATCCATATCACCTTACTGGATTTGTATCTGTAACCATCCTTTGACAAGGCCGAAAGCTCCATATTGGTAAGTTTCAGCCTGTATGGGCTCGCCTCCGGTATGACAAGAAGGAGAAAGACAACTACTCCCAAGCCACCGATGAAATGCGTGGACGAGCGCCAGAAAAGTATACTCTTTGGAAGTGCTTCTATATCATTCAATATTGTGGAGCCAGTTGTCGTATAACCGGAAACACTTTCAAACCAAGCATTTACAAGCGTGAATTCTCCCCCATAAAGAACAAAAGGCAGCATTCCGAATATAAATGACAGAATCCAAGCAACAACAATAGTGATGAAACCGTCCTTCATTGAAAGTGTCGGTATATTTCTCACAAATATGAACGGGAAGAGACCGACAAGAAGAGTAATGATGAAACTTATCAGAAGCGGTCCGAAACCGGCATCCCTTCCATATATCAGAGATACGACCAACGACAACGCCATGAACAAGGCACTTACAAGAAGAGCCCTGCCTATGTTTACAGATATGGCCTTGACATTCATCCTACTCTACATCCTCTGTTTTACTTGACATCTCGTCTCTCTGATGTCTAAGACCCCTTACCCTGCTCTTCAATTCAAGGTTTTCCTCAATTATCTCCGTCAGACCGGCATTGATATTTGCCAGCTGATCGTCCCCGTCAAAAGTGTATCCGTATCTTTTTGCCACTGCCCTGTAGTCATCCACTCCGGTTGACATCTTATATATAGGATTGACATAATTCACCAGAATGAAATACATCAGCAACAGAATAAGCAGAAGACCGGCGCCGACGGAAACAATGCCAGGGATGATACTCCTGTAGAAACCGGCATCAAAATCAGCTGAATTTCCAATCAACTCCTCATGAATGGCCCTGTTAAGAACATGAATATCGCCTCGGAACTTATTGTAACACGGCTGAAGAGTACCAAAAAACCATTCTCCTGTATCTACAGTATCAGCAAGAAAGACCTCATCGAACTTCAAAGACGTCTTCATGAAAACGTCGAATGACCGAGACACCGTATCTACAAAAGGAATCGAGGCGACTGATGTCACAGCATTCTTTAAGGAATCCGCCTGAGACTGGAACAGTTTCAGGTCAAATTCAGGCATCAATGAGATGTCATTCATCAGCACCACCTCAAGCATCTGCATATCATATTCCTGAGTCATGTCAGAAAGTCTCTGTGAGAGATTTATACTTTCTATATTTGACGCGATCAGATCAGATACATAATCGCTCATACGACGGTATTCCATGATAGATATGACACCGGACAGCAACAGGATTGCAGCCAGTGACCCAAGACTGAAGAAAAGTCTCAACCTCATGGATTGTCTTGAATCTGTCTTTCTTCTAAAGAGTTTCATATGATCATCAGTTAAAGTACATATAGCTGTGAAGGGTATTCTCTCGGCAGACATCTGAGTGCCACAGTACCCTTCTCAACGCCCATTTCAGCCAACGCAGCTGCAGTACAATCAGAAGCCAGCTGGCGGGTGTTGTTGTTTTCACTCAAATGACATAAGAAAATATTACGTAGTCCCTTATGCCAGAACCGCTTTACCGCTGAGGCACATTCGTCATTGCTCAGGTGACCGCATCCCTGCACGATCCTCATCTTCAATTCGTATGTATATGGCCCGCTCATCAGCATATCCATATCATAATTTGATTCGACCACCACTGTGTCTGCCTGACGTGCATATTCTACAGCCTCATCTGTCATTCGCCCTATATCAGTCATTATCACAAACTTATGTCCTGCAGTTTCAATTGCATATCCTACAGTCTGCGTAGCATCATGAGGGACCACAAAATATCTGACCTTCATTCCCGCTACATCATTCCATTCTCCTTCTGCAAGAATTCTTCTGCATGGAGCTATCGTGGGAGCCGTAAAGGTATGTCTTGCCAATGCCCCATGTATGACATCTGTAGTATATACCGGTCTGCAAAGTTTCTTGCAGAAGGAACCCAGATGCCTTATATGGTCAAGATGGTCATGAGTCACAAGAATTGCGGAAAAGGAATCCATATCAAGTCCGTTCTCAATCAATGTCTTCTTGAGCCTTCTCAAACTCACACCTGCATCTATGAGAACCCCTCCGTCGGATGTCCCAAGATAATAGCAGTTGCCGCAACTCCCGCTGGAAAGACTCATGAATCTTATTTCGTTACTTTTCATCTTCACAATATTTCTTAATCACACCATAGGCATCCTGCACACCCAGCTCTCCTGCACGCGAAAGATCGATACATCCCTTCTCCTTGTCCTTCAAGTAGATAAGTACAAGCCCTCTGTTAAAATACGCATCGCCCATATACGGATACAGCTCTATGGCTTTGGAATAATTTTCAATAGAATTTACATGCTCCGAAGAAAGACAGTAAAGATTTCCGAGGTTGAAATAAACATATGGCAGATCAGGAACAATCTTCATTGCCTCCTTCATATCGGCGACAGCATCTGAATAGTCGTATCTTCTTACAACCTGATCCTTTACTCTCGCCCTGGTGTTGCCTGAATCATCCATCGAAAGCACCTGCACATTACTTTCAATCGAAGAAATGAATTCAATCATTTCAGCCCTGAGAGCACCTCTGTTTATATGATAGAAACATCTGTACAGGCCCTCGATACCAGACTCCTTATCCCGATAATCGATGGATTGAGTATAATAGTTCAGCGCAGAGTTGTAATGCTTACCGGCGTATTCATACAAGGCCCTCAGGAAATATTCCTCCGCATCCGGCGAGGTTGTTTTCCATGCAGCCTGTTCTGCTTCAGACAGTGCCGCATCAGCAAGGGAAACATTCTCGTTAGAAACATCTACACCGACAGGAAGAGATTTCTTGAAACGGACAATGAGAGGATTCTCATATCCCTGGCTCAAAGCATACATGGTATCGTCCTTCTTGCCTGTAAGGACGAACCTGTACATCGGACGAAGCTTTATGTCTATATCACGGTGCTGTAAGAGCTCGTCATTGAAGTCCTTTTTGGCAAACTCGGCATCCAATGCAAGTAAAGAGCTGTATTTCTGAGTAGTATCAGCGAAGGAAGTCTTTCCGGAAGCGCTCTTTTCGCGATATTCCCGTACTTTCTTCTGAGCTGTATCGTAGTCTTTCTTAGAAGCCTTGGCATTACCCAGAAGCTGATGCACATATGAACGATTCATATATGCCTTTGCAAAGTCCGGATATAGTTCGATAGCCCTGTCATAGTCATCAAGAGCATCTTCATACATTCCCAGTTCAATAAGGACTGACGCCCTGTTGAAATGAGCCAGCACATTGTCCGGGTTGATGTCAAGGACCCTGTCCATATCACTCAAAGCATCCTCATAGGCACCCAGATTGGCACTGATCAGTCCCCTGTTGTAAAGGGTAAGGGCATTGCCCGGCTCATCCTTGAGCACCCTGTTCAGATCACTCATTGCAGCCTTGTAATTCTGCTGCTCATAATACATCAGAGCTCTGTTGAAATAAGCGAAAGTATTGGTTGTATCCAGTTCTATCGCAGTATTCATATCGGATATAGCCTGTTCATATTTGCGCTGACCCGCATAGAGGCGGCCTCTTCTGACATAACCCTCCGGATCGAAACGGTCAAGTCTGATCGCCTTGTTGTAGTCGTTCATCGCCTTCAGGGTATCTCCGAGAAAAAGCCATGAAGCTCCTCTGTTCAGATATGCAGACGGATCCTTAGGTTCCTTTCTGATGTAGAAGTCAAAGTCAGAAACAGCCTTGTCGAACTGCTGGGAAAGGAAATATGTAACTCCGCGGCTGAAGTAGAGTCCGACATTGCCAGGACGCAGTTCCAAGGCCTTCTGGAAATTGAAAAGAGCAGAATCATAATCACCGAAACGGCTGTCTGTAATACCCTTGTAATGATAGCCCGATGTAAATACGGGATTTATCCTTACAGAACGGTCGAAATCGCGTTTAGCTCCCCTGAGGTCACCAAGATTGTATTTTGCGATTCCTCTGAAGAAATAATTCCAGTAATCCGCCGTATCCAGCTGTGCAAGAACATTGAAATTCTCGATAGCCTGAGCATATTTGCCGTCTGCCAACGCTCTTCGTCCACGCATGAAGAACGCGTCCTTGTCATACTGGGCACGAATATCGTGTACACCTGCGATGACAAGCAAGAACGTAAATACAAAATATTTGACAAGTCTGCTCATAAATTTTCCTAATACGGCTGATTTTTCATATTTTTGCAGCCCGAAAAACACTAACTTACAAAGATAAGAATAAGTGAACAAAAATGATGAAGAAATCTGCCAAATCTGCAATATTTACTCTTTTTGCCGTAATGCTCTGCATCACGGCAACAGCCCAAGGTGACTGGAAAAGAGAAACAGAAAAGGCAGTTTCCAGAATCAGTATGGAAAGCCTGTATCGTGATATATCATTTCTGACAGATTCTCTATGCAACGGACGGGCAACAGGCACAAAGGGAGCTGTCGAAGCTGCCTTCTGGATAAGCAGACAGTTCGAGAACGCCGGACTTCTTCCTGTGACAGAAGGATATGGAAGTCATTTTGTAACCCCGACAGGGACATACGGACACAATATCATAGGAATGATGCCAGGTGCTCTGTCGATGCCACGTGAAAGATATATCATTGTAGGAGCTCATTATGACCATCTTGGCGTATTGAACGGAAAGATGTTTCCCGGGGCAGATGCCAATGCATCCGGCACAGCGGTGCTGACATCGCTGGCTGAAATGTTCGGGGCCATGAAAGAAATGGGAAAGGTATATGACAGCAATATAATTTTTGTGGCGTTTGATGCAAAAGAAATGGGAATGTCCGGTTCTGCCTCAATGTGGAAGATGATTGACTACAGCATGCTGAAAGATCCCATCACCGGAGATGCAATTACGAAAGAAAAGATCACAGCAATGGTCAATATAGACCAGATTGGAAGCTCTCTTTCACCTGTGCACAGCAGCCGTCCTGACTATCTTCTCATGCTCGGCAACAACTCTCTGCCGAAGGATAAAAGATTGAATCTTGAAGCATGCAATATGTATCATGGCATCAATATGGACCTGTGCTTCAGCTACTATGGCAGCAAGACATTTACAGACGTATTCTACAGACTGTCCGATCAGAAAGTTTTTGTGGAAAACAATATTCCTGCTGTATTCTTCACATCAGGAATCACCATGAAGACCAACAAGACGACAGACGATGCCCAAAGTCTTGACTATGAAATCATCAGAAGACGCACAGTACTTATATACCATTGGTTAGAGACTCTGCTCTAACGGTCCTTATACATAAGGTCATAGTATTTTTCATACTCTCCTGATGTCACATTATCCATCCATTCCTGATTATCCAGATACCATTTCACAGTCTTTTCGATACCCTCTTCGAACTGCAGGGACGGCTCCCATCCGAGTTCTTTCTGAAGTTTGGACGAATCAATCGCATATCTGGCATCGTGTCCGGGGCGGTCTGTGACATAAGTTATCAATCCCAGACTGTGACCCTCTGGATTTCCTAGAAGCCTGTCAACCGTCCGGATCAGAACCTTTATCAGGTCAATATTCTTCCATTCGTTGAAACCACCTATATTATAGGTCTCTGCCGGTGTTCCTTTATGGAATATCATATCTATTGCCCGTGCATGATCCTCTACGAACAGCCAGTCACGCACATTATCTCCCCTTCCATATACAGGTAAGGATTTTCCTTTCCGTATATTATTGATAAACAACGGTATAAGCTTCTCCGGAAACTGATATGGACCATAATTATTCGAACAGTTCGTAACAATTACCGGCATGCCGTATGTATCGTGGTATGCTCTTACGAAATGATCCGAACCAGCCTTGCTTGCACTGTACGGGCTATGGGGATCATACTTTGTCGTTTCCTTAAAGAAATCAACTCCATATGCCAGATGTTCCTCAGATGATGCTACCGTATTAAAAGGTGGAACAACACCTTCAGGATGAGTCATATCAAGAGTACCATAGACTTCGTCGGTGGAAATATGATAGAACATCTTACCTTCATATCCCTCAGGTCTACACGTCCACACCTGTCTTGCTGCCTGAAGAAGTGACAGAGTACCCATTACATTTGTTCGGGCAAATGTGAACGGATCACTTATCGAACGGTCCACATGAGACTCAGCGGCCAGATGAATTATTCCGTCCACATCATACTCCTTCATCAGAGAGAGCATCATGTCATAATCGCAGATATCAGCCTTGACAAACACATAATTCGGCATATCCTCAATATCTGAAAGATTTGCGAGATTACCGGCATAAGTAAGTTTGTCAACATTGATGACCCTGTATTCCGGATACTTGTTGACAAAAAGACGTACAACATGGCTGCCGATGAATCCAGCACCACCCGTAATCATGATATTCCTTCTGAATCCCATATCATTCTGCTATATTATTCAAACACTTCCTTAAGGAGTCCGTCCATTGCGGTATTCCGACACCGAATACATACCTGACCTTTGACTTGTCCAGTACAGAAAACAAAGGTCTTCTTGCCGGACTCGGAAACTCTTCTGTACTACATGGAAGAATTTCGCATCCGTCATGTCCGGAATACACCGCAATGGTCTTTGCGAACTCATACCATGTACATGCGCCTTCATTGGAATAATGATAGACACCCTCATTCCCCTCTGCCTTGTCATTTTCAATAATATCAAAGATAAGCGTTGCGAGATCCAAGGCATAGGTCGGCGTACCCGTCTGATCTGCAACTACCTTTATCTGCTGTTTTTCCGAAGTCAGAGCCAGAATTGTCCTGACAAAATTCTTCCCGAATTCGCTATACAGCCATGATGTGCGGATGATCACATATCTGCAACCAGAGTCCTTTACGGCAGTTTCTCCATCCGATTTCGTCTGTCCGTAAACACTTTCCGGACATACCGGATCATCTTCTCGATATGGCCTGTCTGAGCGTCCGTCAAAGACATAATCTGTGGAAATATGTATCAGGAGTCCTTCGACAAGCTTGGCTGCAGATGCAAGAATACCGGGAACATCTGCATTAAGAATTCTGCACCTTTCCTTGTCGAACTCAGCTTTGTTGACATCCGTATATGCAGCACAGTTCACAATCACGTCTATATTGTATTCCCTGACGGCTGCACAGACTGCTGCTTCATCCGTAACATCAAGAATCAGCGTATCAAGTCCTGATGCCGGAACGATATCTGCAAAGACATACCTGTTGTCACTCCGTTCGGCAACAATACGCAACTCCCTACCTAACTGACCGTTAGCTCCTGTAACAAGAATGTTCATATAGCCGGTTCCTATATCTTTTCTTCAGAAAGACGTTGAAGATACTGTCCGTACTGATTCTTCAGCATAGGCTGAGCAAGTTCCCTGACTTTCTCAGCACTGATCCATCCGTGTCTGAAAGCGATTTCCTCAAGACAGGCAATCTTGAGTCCCTGACGTTTCTCGATTACTTCTATGAATGTAGATGCCTCTGACAAGGAATCGTGAGTGCCGGTATCAAGCCAGGCAAATCCTCTCTCCAGTGCCTTTACTTTCAGTTCTCCGTCTTCAAGAAATGCCTTGTTGACATCAGTGATTTCAAGTTCTCCCCTGCCGGATGGCTTTATATGTTCTGCAATTTCAACGACTTTGTTAGGATAGAAATAAAGACCGATGACAGCATAATTTGATTTCGGATGTTTCGGCTTTTCCTCAATCGAAAGGCATCTTCCGTCTGCATCAAACTCTGCCACACCATATCTTTCCGGATCACTTACCCAATATCCGAATACTGTCGCCAAATTATTCTGTTCAGCATCCTGAACCGCCTGCTTAAGAATATCACCGAAGCCGGTACCATGGAATATATTATCTCCCAGAACAAGACAGGCACAATCGTTTCCGATGAATTCCTTACCTATTATGAATGCCTGAGCCAGTCCGTCCGGAGAAGGCTGCTCTGCATATGAAAAATCCACACCGTAATCACTGCCATCTCCAAGGAGCCTTTTGAAACCTGGCAGGTCATCGGGTGTAGATATGATAAGAATATCCCTTATCCCCGCCTTCATCAACGCAGATATAGGATAATAAATCATCGGCTTGTCATAAATCGGGAGCAGTTGTTTGCTCACCCCTTTTGTTATAGGGTAAAGGCGGGTTCCGGATCCGCCAGCCAGGACAATACCTTTCATATGAAATCAATATAGATTTTCGTTATAATCAAATAGCCAGCCTGCATCCTTCAGCCTTGGATTCGCCTTATCCTTTTCTGACAGTATCAGCCTGTCTTGAGGAATCTTCCAATCGATGCCAAGGTCCGGATCATCCCAGGCAATGGCACCCTCACTCTGAGGTGCATAGAAATTATCGCATTTATATTGGAATACGACATCATCAGTCAGCACAGCAAAGCCATGAGCAAATCCACGTGGAATGAAACACTGAAGATGATTATCTTCTGACAACTCGACGGCAACATATTTACCGAATGTCGGAGAGCCCTTCCTTATATCGACAGCCACATCCAGAACCGCACCTTTCACAACCCTCACCAGCTTGCTCTGGGCATAAGGAGGTTTCTGGAAATGCAGGCCTCGAAGCACACCATAATGAGAACGGCTCTCATTGTCCTGCACAAACCTTACTTGCCTGACATTACTGTTGAATTCCTTCTCAGAATACGATTCAAGAAAATATCCCCTGCTGTCTCCGAACACATCAGGTTCAATTATCACAACACCCTCTATATCTGTCTTTATGACCTTCATTCATCATTCTATTTCCTACAAAGATATAATTCTTTTTCCAATCTTATCATCCTCTTTGCCCAAAAATGTCTATATTTGTAAGTTGTGTTGAAGGTGCCAACCCTTCCATATTAAACTAAACTGACATGAGACAATTCTTTAGGGTTCTTAAACAATATGCGGCTCCGTACCGCAAGTATATGGCCTGGGCCGTTGTATTGAATGTTTTTTCAGCAATTTTCAATATATTTTCATTCACGCTGATCATTCCTCTCCTTCAGATCCTGTTCAAGATGGATACGAAGGTTTATGAATTCATCCCTTGGGACAGTTCAGAGCCGATCAAGGACATCTTCATGAACAACATGTACTACTACATGACAGAGTGCATCGACAGATTCGGAGGATCCAACACCTTGATCATCATAGGTCTTTTCATGGCGCTTATGACAGCATTGAAGACCGGTTGCTATTTCGGTTCTTCTGCAGTCATGATTCCATTGAGGACCGGAGTCGTAAGAGATATCAGGACCCAGGTATATAACAAGCTTATGGGACTTAACATCGGGTATTTCTCGCAGAACAGGAAGGGAGATATAATAGCTCGAATGAGCGGTGACGTGAACGAAGTGGAATATTCGATCACCAGTTCGCTGGACATGCTTATCAAGAATCCGATACTGATAACATTCTATTTTGCCACACTCATTGCAACAAGCTGGCAGCTGACCCTGTTTACGGTAGCAGTTGTGCCTCTGATGGCATGGGGAATGAGCGCTTTGGGAAAGAAGCTCAAGAGACGTTCACTTGAAGCACAGGTGAAATGGAGCGAGACCATGTCTCAGCTTGACGAGACGCTCGGAGGACTTCGCATCATCAAGGCGTTCATTGCAGAAGACAAGATGAAAGCAAGATTTGCCAATACGGCGAACGAACACAGAAGAGCAGTCAGCAAAGTTGCTACAAGACAGGCCTCTGCACATCCTGTAAGCGAATTTCTGGGAACATGCATGATTATGATAGTACTGTGGTTCGGAGGCACGTTGATTCTCAGCAACTCTTCGCCTATCAACGCACCTGAATTCATATTCTATATGGTCATCCTCTACAGCGTGCTCGGTCCTCTCAAGGAGTTTTCAAAGGCTGGATACAGCATACCAAGGGGACTTGCCTCAATAGAAAGACTTGAAGCGATAATGTCTGCAGACAATCCTATCAAGGAGCCTGCTGACCCAGTAAAATTTGAGGGATTCAACGACAGCATCAGCTTCAGAAATGTATGTTTCTCTTACGAAGACAGCAAGCAGGTGCTTACCGACATCGACCTTACCATTCCTAAAGGCAAGATGGTCGCACTTGTGGGTCAGTCCGGCTCAGGAAAGTCCACTCTGGTAGATCTGATACCAAGATTCCACGATGTAAGCAGCGGAACTATCGAACTTGACGGAAAAAACATAAAGGACTACAGGATCAAGGACCTCAGAAGCATAGTCGGAAACGTGAATCAGGAAGCTATACTTTTCAATGACACCATATTCAACAACATTGCATTCGGAGTTGAGGGTGCAACAATGGAAGACGTGGTGGCAGCAGCAAAGATTGCCAATGCACATGACTTCATCATGGAAAAGGAAGAGGGCTACCAGACCAATATCGGAGACAGAGGTTCAAAGCTTTCGGGCGGTCAGAGACAGCGCATAAGCATTGCCAGAGCCATTCTGAAGAATCCTCCGATCCTCATTCTCGACGAAGCGACCTCTGCTTTGGATACCGAATCAGAAAAGCTTGTACAGGAAGCACTTGACAGACTTACCGGATCAAGAACTACAATTGCCATCGCACACCGTCTTTCAACCATCAAGAATGCAGACATGATATGCGTGATGCATGAAGGACGTATTGTGGAACGAGGAAAACATGACGAACTTCTTGCCCTTAACGGTTATTACAAGAAACTCACAGACATGCAGGCTCTATAGTTTAGGAAAGACCGGATGAAAAAGACTATCATATCATTAGCATTTATACTCGGATTGTGTCTTGCTGGACAGGCACAAAGCAAAATAGTCAAGGACTTCAAGCCAGTCTGCGATTCACTCGCCGTGCTGACTACAGAACGGACAGGCATATGCGGCAACGTATCGCTCAAGACCGTAATGAAACGAGGTGGAAACCTTGACTTTTACTTCACAGAATCAGTCGGGGACTATCCTTGGCACAAAGACGATGTCAAATGGTTCCGAAACACCCTCAAGAGCCTGTTTCCGGAAGAATACAGGAGGTACAGACTGGGAAACATCTACAGCAGAAAGGTAAATCTCGACAAACTCGTAACTCCGAGGCTTAAATACGACGGAAAGCCATCAGATACGGAACATAAGGTAAAATCCCCGTCAGAATCAAGACAGATTGTAGAGAAAGTCGGTGCCCTGTCATATGACAAAGGGCTTGACGGCAGACATATAGCCGTATGGCAAAGCCACGGACGTTACTATGACCAGGGAGCGGAACTGTGGCAATGGCAACGACCTTGCCTGTTCCAGACATGCGAAGACATGTACACTCAGGGATATGTACTTCCCTATCTTGTCCCGATGCTCGAAAATGCCGGAGCATACGTATTGCTGCCTCGCGAAAGAGACACCCAGCATAATGAGGTGATAGTGGATAATGACAAGTCATGTGGCACACGAGGTACCGGATCATACAAGGAAACTGGAAAATGGAAAGATGCCGGGTCCGGTTTTGCAGATATAAAGGACATATACTTCGATCTGGAAAATCCATTTGAACTCGGATCGGCAAGGTCGGTTGCATGTGTTGCTCCCAACTCAAAGACTACAGCTTCCGTACGCTGGAGTCCTGACATCACAAAGAGGGGTGAATATGCTGTATATATATCATATAAGACACTTCCAAACAGCACGAACTCAGCGCATTACACGGTAAAGCACCTTGGCGGTACAAGCGAATTCATTGTAAACCAGAAGATGGGTGGAAGCACCTGGATATACCTCGGAACGTTCGAATTTGCTGAAGGGTCTGACTGCTATGTAATGCTTGATAACAGCACTCCCAAGGGTTACAGAATGGAAGTCGGTGCCACAGTAACAGCAGATGCGGTAAGATTCGGTGGTGGAATGGGTAATATTGCAAGAGCCGGCAAGCCATCAAACGACACTACAGCCATAGTAATAGAGCCTACAATATCCGGACTTCCCCGTTCCGCAGAAGGTGCACGCTACTGGTTGCAATGGGCGGGAGCAGACAGCACAGTATATTATCAGAACAACGGAGATAACGATTATAGGGACGACTTCATGTCCAGAGGTGACTGGGTGGAATGGATTTCCAGAGGCTCACGAGTCAATCCGTCTAAAAAGGGCGGACTTGGAATACCTGTAGATCTGTCACTCGGATTTCATACAGATGCAGGAACAAGACCGGACGACACGAAAGTAGGTACACTTGCCATATACACGTACAAGTCAGAAGGGAAGACCAATCTTCCGGGCGGAGAGAGCAGGATGACAAGTAGAATGTATTCGGAACTTGTTCAGACACAGATTGTTGATGACATACGTTCATGTCATGACAGTCTGTGGAACAGAAGGCTTATATGGGACAGAGGATACAGGGAATCCCGCACTCCTTCATGTCCGGCTATGCTGCTTGAACTTCTGTCGCATCAGAATTTTGCTGATATGAAATTCGGGCTTGATCCCTCATTCAGATTTACAGTCAGCAGAGCCATTTATAAGGGCATGCTGAAATATCTGAGCTACCGTTTCGGTGTGGAATACACGGTACAGCCGCTTCCGGTATCGTCTGTAGGAGTCACATTCAGCCAGAGTGGCAAAGCCCGGCTGAGCTGGTCACCTGTAAAAGATCCAATCGAGCCGACTGCAGATCCTACTGGTTATATTGTCTATAAACGTATCGGAGAAGGAGCTTTCGACAACGGTACTGTAGTTGACGGCTGCAGCTTCGAGACTGCCATAGTTCCCGGCAAGGTAATGAGTTTCAAGGTAGAAGCATATAATGACGGTGGCAGGAGTTTCCCTTCAGAGATAGTCAGCATAGGTGTACCTTATGAGCCTATCAGCAACGACAAAGTGCTTATTGTCAACAACTTTGATAGAGTCAGCGCTCCTGCATACTTTGAAGGAGAAGATAGAGCCGGTTTTGACAACCGACTCGACAGCGGAGTTCCTGACAAGAAGGATATAACTTTCATCGGTGAGATGTATAATTTCAGACGTTCAGATGAATGGATAACAAACGTACGACAGGGATTCGGAGCATCTTATTCTGATCTTGCAGGAAACATTGTAGCAGGAAATACATTTGACTTTACAGCCGTACATGGAAAGGCTATTCTTGAAGCAGGACATGCTTTCTACTCATGCAGCAACGAAAGATTTGCGGCAGATTCGCTGACATATGCCGATGCCTGGACAATAGATCTGATCTGCGGAAAACAGGTAAGCACCCCATCAGGCAAGGAGATCAGATTTACGGTATTCCCTCGAGAGCTGCAGGACGCGTTGAAAAGAGCTGCAGGAAAGGGTAGAAATCTCATTGTCAGCGGATCGTACATAGCCACAGACATATGGGATGCAATATATCCGATACAGTTGGACAGCGCCTATCGGGCTGACACTGAAGATTTTGCAAAGACTGTTCTCGGATATCAGATTGCCACTGGCCAGGCAAGCAGAACAGGTATGGTAAAACCGGTAGCAAACAAAGCGATCCCGGGTATTCCTGCAATAAGGATTGTCGGTGAAATGAATCCTGACATATATTGCGTAGAGTCTCCTGACGGTCTGACACCAGCATCAAGACAGGCGGAGATCGTATGCAGATACTCCGACAGCAACATACCGGCGGGAATAGCTTATGAGGGCAAGGGATACAGATGCGCAAGCTACGGATTCCCTATTGAAGCAATACATTCCACAGAGACCATCAATCAACTGATATCAAACACTTTAGAATATCTGAAGAAATGACAGCTCGCGAATCAGAAATCATCGGACTTATACGTAAGGAAGTTAAGCCTGCGCTCGGCTGCACTGAGCCGATAGCAGTTGCTCTTGCTGTTGCAAAGGCAGTGGAGGAACTTGAAAAGAATTATGGTTCCGGCTGGCGGATGTGCGGAAACTATAAACTGAAGGCAGAAGTAAGCGGCAATATTCTCAAGAACGGAATGGGAGTCGGAATCCCGGGCACAGGAATGGTAGGTCTGCATATAGCCTCCGCACTCGGAGCCGCGTGCGGAAAGTCATGTTATGGACTGGAAGTGCTGAACGACCTTAGCGATGCGGCTGTGGAATATTCCAAGAAAATGGTTGATGATGGTCTTGTATCAGTTGATATTGCTGATACCGATCTCAAGTTATATGTAAAGGCCACTGTCGAATATGATGGTCATTCGGCATATGCAATAATAGAAAATGACCATGACAATATTGTAGAGACCGGATATGACGGAAACGTCGTAATTACTGCAGGCAGGAAGACGCATAGCGAGGATCTTGAGCAGAAATCTACGCTTGACTATGCGCTTACTGTTCAGGAAATCCTCGAATTTGCATCTACAGTAGCATATGAAGATATAGAATTCATACTTGAGTCACGCACTCTTAATATGGCACTTGCAGCTGAAGGAATGTCAGGAAAGTATGGTCTGCGTGTCGGCTATGCAATCAGCCTCGACAGCAACCGCGAAGTCTTCGGTGAGGACTTTCTAAGCTATGCAATGGCTCTGACCGCTGCAGCATCAGATGCAAGAATGGCAGGATGTACACTGGCTGCTATGAGCAACTCCGGCAGCGGCAACCAGGGAATCACCGTCACAATGCCTGTAATTGCATATTCGATAAGATATGGCACAACTGATGAGCAGCTTGCCAGAGCCCTTGTGCTCAGTCATCTGATTGCCATACATATCAAAGGATATCTGGGCAAGCTCTCAGCTCTTTGCGGCTGCGTAATCGCCTCAACTGGAGCAGCTTGCGGACTTGTTTACCTGCGCGGAGGAGATTATTCTCAGATTTGTGCAGCCATCAAGAACATGATCGGAAACATCACCGGAATGGTCTGTGACGGAGCAAAGGTAGGATGTGCAATGAAAGTAGCCTCAGGAGTGTCATCTGCACTTCAGTCTGCCGTACTTGCACGCGAAGGCATATGCATTTCAGCACACGACGGCATCATCGAAAACGACATAGAGAAGACCATTCAGAATCTCGGACGCATCGGCTCCGTAGGAATGCAGAATACCGACAATATGATTCTGGATATCATGGTCTGCAAGTAAACTACACCTTCCAGACTTTCAGATACTGCTGAAGAGCCCACATCTCATCACGATATTTGGCGGCGGCCATGAAATCGAGGTCGGCTGCGGCTTTCTGCATGTTGTGTTTTGCCTGTTCGACAGCCTTCTCCACTTGAGGACGGGACATAGACCTTATGACAGGATCCTGAAGGACTGCGGCAAGGTCTGCCTGAAGATAACCGTCCACATATGCCGAATTGCTCTCTCGCTTTGAGTCATGGCCAAGTCCGACGCTGACACTTCCCTTTCCGAGGTCGGTAGGATCCGGAATATATGTAGGATCGTCGTATGAGTTGGCGGCACTTACACGTCCGTTGACACTATTTGCAAGACGCTGGTTTCTCTGCTTGTCATCAGTTCCAGCCTCATCCACAAGTACATTTCTCTTTACTGCGACCTGAGTCGGTGTGATACCATGCAACTTGTTGTATTCCATCTGTTTGCTGCGTCTGCGATCTGTCTCATAAATAGTACGCTGCATGGAATCCGTAATATTGTCAGCATACATTATCACAAGTCCATTGACATTACGAGCAGCGCGTCCGGCAGTCTGGGTCAGGGCCCTGTCACTTCTGAGGAATCCTTCCTTGTCTGCATCCAGTATGGCCACAAGCGATACACTCGGGATATCCAACCCTTCTCTTAGGAGATTTACTCCGATAAGCACATCAAAGAGTCCGTTCTTGAAATCCTCTATGATTTCAACACGTTCAAGGGTATCGACATCAGAATGGATGTAGCGGCAGCGGACTCCCATCTTTTCAAAATATTTGTCAAGTTCCTCTGCCATTCTCTTGGTAAGAGTGGTCACAAGCACCCTCTCGTCCACTTCTGCTCGTCTTCGGATCTCTTCAAGAAGGTCATCCACCTGATTCTTCGTAGGACGCACCTGTATCGGAGGATCAAGAAGACCGGTAGGCCTGACCACCTGTTCCACCACCAGACCTTCAGATTTCTCAAGTTCATAATCCGCCGGTGTGGCACTCACAAACACCTTCTGCCCCGTAATAGCCTCAAATTCATCAAATTTCAGAGGTCTGTTGTCGGCTGCTGCAGGGAGTCTGAAGCCATAATCCACAAGCACGGTCTTTCGTGAATGGTCGCCTCCATACATCGCACGAATCTGAGGGAGAGTCACATGACTTTCATCTATGAATGTAATGAAATCCTTAGGGAAATAGTCTATCAGACAGAACGGGCGCATTCCCTCGCTCCTGCCGTCGAAATATCTTGAATAATTCTCGATTCCCGGGCAATATCCCATCTCCTTGATGAACTCAAGATCGTATTCCACACGCTGCTTGAGTCTCTTTGCCTCAAGATGCTTTCCGATCTCGTGGAAATATTCGCACTGAGCCATCATATCATCCTGTATCTGGCTTATTGCCTTTGTACTTCTCTCCTTGGTCGTCACAAAGTTGCCGGCAGGATATATGGATATCTCATCCAATTCGTCAATAAAAGCACCTGTAAGAGGGTCAATCACAGATATCTGCTCAACCTCGTCTCCGAAGAATTCTATACGCACTGCATTTTCGCCATATCCTATGCAGATATCCACTGTGTCTCCCCTCACCCTGAACGTACCACGTTTGAAGTCAGTTTCCGTACGGGAATACAGGGCATCGACCAGCTGATAAAGCAATCTGGTCATGCTGCGTTGCTCTCCCCTTCTGACCTTCACTGTCTGGCTATGAAAGTCTTCCGGGTTACCAATACCATAAAGACATGATACACTGGATATTACAATCACATCACGTCTTCCTGAAAGCAGCGCAGATGCTGCACTGAGCCTCAATTTCTCTATCTCATCGTTGATACTGAGATCCTTTTCGATATATGTGTCAGTGACCGGAAGATATGCTTCCGGCTGATAATAGTCGTAATATGAAACGAAATACTCTACCGCATTATTGGGAAAGAAAGATTTGAACTCGCCATACAGCTGGGCGGCCAAGGTTTTGTTGTGACTCAGGATCAAAGCCGGTCTCTGCAGTTTTTCAATGACATTGGCCATTGTAAAGGTCTTTCCGGAACCGGTCACACCAAGAAGCGTAACAGCATCAACGCCCTGATTCAGGGCATTGCATATACCTTTTATGGCTGCAGGCTGGTCTCCCGAAGGTCTGTATTCCGAATCTATCTTGAATTTCATATTTCAATGTCAAATCTTATTCCCGTCATTCCCTTCACCATCATTCCCTTCACCATCATTCCCTTCACCGTCATTCCCGGCTTGACCGGGAATCTTTTTACAAAGATAATGAAACTTCCTGTTACCCTTTGCGAAAATTTACTATATTTGCGTGATTTTTAGACCAACGTTTTATAAAACAATAGTACTATTATGGTTTATTCACACGAAGTGCAGCAGATGTGCTGCGTAAAGAAGGGCCCTAACCACGGTCCGGCTCCAATTCCTGAAGAAGGAAAGTGGGTAAAATCAAAGCAGATTACTGATATCTCAGGCCTTACTCACGGTATTGGCTGGTGTGCACCTCAGCAGGGTGCCTGCAAGCTTACCCTCAATGTTAAGGAAGGTATCATCCAGGAGGCTCTCGTTGAGACAATCGGCTGCTCAGGTATGACTCATTCAGCTGCTATGGCATCTGAGATTCTCCCTGGCAAGACTCTCCTTGAGGCTCTTAACACAGACCTTGTTTGTGACGCAATCAACACAGCAATGCGCGAGCTTTTCCTCCAGATCGTTTACGGACGTACTCAGTCAGCATTCTCTGAGGGCGGCCTTATGATCGGTGCAGGTCTTGAGGACCTCGGAAAGGGACTCCGTTCACAGGTAGGTACTCTCTACGGTACTCTCGCAAAGGGTCCTCGTTACCTTGAGATGGCTGAGGGTTATATCAAGACTCTCGCACTCGACAAGAACGATGAGATCTGCGGATACCAGTTCGTACACCTCGGACGCTTCATGGACCTCATCAAGAAGGGCGTTGACGCTAATGAGGCTCTCAAGCAGGTAACAGGAACTTATGGCCGTTTCTCTGAGGAGGCCGGTGCAGTTAAATACATTGACCCACGTCACGAATAATAAGGAGGAAAGACTATGATTAGAGAAGTAAAATTCGAAAGCCAGGACCGCCGTATGGCGCAGATCCTCGCTGTACTCAACGAGAACGGTATCGCTTCCATCGAGGAGGCAAACGCAATCTGCGATCAGTATGGTCTCGATCCTTATATGACATGTGAGGAGACTCAGCCTATCTGCTTCGAGAACGCAAAATGGGCTTATGTAGTAGGATGTGCAATCGCTCTCAAGAAGGGCTGCAAGAACGCTGCTGAGGCTGCTGAGGCTATCGGTCTCGGTCTTCAGGCATTCTGTATCCCTGGTTCTGTTGCTGACGACCGTAAGGTAGGTCTCGGCCACGGTAACCTCGCAGCAATGCTCCTCCGCGAGGAGACAAAGTGCTTCGCATTCCTCGCAGGTCACGAGTCATTCGCAGCAGCAGAAGGTGCGATCAAGATCGCAGCAAAGGCAGACAAGGTACGTAAGGAGCCTCTCCGCGTGATCCTCAACGGTCTCGGAAAGGACGCTGCCCAGATCATCGCCCGCATCAACGGCTTCACATATGTACAGACTGAGTTCGACTACTTCACTGGTGAACTCAAGGAAGTACGCCGCATCGCTTACAGCGACGGTCCACGTGCAAAGGTAAACTGCTACGGTGCAGACGACGTACGCGAAGGTGTAGCGATCATGTGGCACGAGGGTGTTGACGTATCGATCACAGGTAACTCAACCAACCCTACACGTTTCCAACATCCTACCGCAGGTACATACAAGAAGGAGCGCGTGCTCGCAGGCAAGCCATACTTCTCAGTGGCATCAGGTGGAGGTACAGGCCGTACACTTCACCCAGACAACATGGCAGCAGGTCCAGCATCATACGGTATGACCGACACTATGGGTCGTATGCACTCTGACGCACAGTTTGCAGGTTCTTCATCAGTTCCAGCACACGTTGAGATGATGGGATTCCTCGGCATCGGTAACAACCCTATGGTAGGTTGTACAGTTGCTTGCGCCGTTGACGTTGCTACTGCGCTCAACAAATAAATTTGTTTCGCTTGTAGCAAGCAAAGAAATAAGCTCGGCTGACC
>SUYR01000016.1 GCA_015060335.1 Bacteroidales bacterium
CTGATGTTGATGTACTCCTTAAGTGAAAGGTTATACTTCCTCTGCGAAGGATTCTTCTCTTTCCACTCTCGATAAAAGTCTCTGATGATTTGTTCTCTCTTCTTGATGTCTTCAATTGTGTGCCCTACAGGTATCATAATAGGTTCATATTAGTTTCAGGCAAAATTAATATGTGTATGTGCCAGAGCGCGATAAATGGATTGTTTTCTGTGGGATGTTTCGTATATTTACACAGACAAATCGGAATTCAACGGTTTAATCTTGCAGTATATGTTAGAATTAGCGATGATTAGGATTATTGTTTTATAATTAGATTGTAGTTAATATGAATAAACGCCTTGTGTTATTGTCTAGTTTTCTCCTGGTTTCTTTGGCTGCTTATGCACAGTATCCATATAAATGGCAAATCGGGGGTACAATGGGGTTTGGAGGTACAAGCTATACAGGTGGGGGCGACCCAACGATGAGTTTAACGATTGGCTTCAATAAGGCAGTCCAGAATACAAAGTGGAGATGGGGTGTTGAAGCAGGAATTATGAATCAAGGAATGGTGGATTATTTCTTCGAAGATGATGCGCCCGACACATTTGTCCGTCCGAACTTCGAGTATGTTGGAGCCATTGCTGATTACAGTCTCTTCTCGAATGTAGAAGGATTAAACATTTTTGCAAGGGGTGGCTTTGCTCCTGCCCATCAAAGAGACTTATATGTTTATCATTCTGAAGACAGATTCACTGCCTTGGGATTGATTGGCGTCGGAGCTGACTATTATTTTAACAAAGTAATGATTACCGGCTATATATCAACAAGTGGTATTGTCACAATACAAGTCAGTTATGGCTGGTGGTTTGGTAAAAGATGCAAATGAAAATCCTCGCTTAGCCGCCCATTGATAAGATAGGGTTGGGTTGGCTTTCCTCATCCATGAAATTTGCATGATTTAGATTATCTGTTCTCTCTTCTAGATGTCTTCAACTGTATGTCCTTCTGGTATCATAATAGGTTCATATTAGTTTCAGGCAAAATTAATATGTGTATGTGCCAGAGCGCGATACAATGGATGATTCCCTCGTAAATGTTTCATATATTTGCTCCGGTAAATCGGAATTTTACCGTCATCCCCGACCTGATCGGGGATCTGACAATTGGTTGAAACAATCAACCCCGAATGGCATGATTATTCTGAGTCTATTATGACTGATCCTGATGAACTATAGATGCCCGGTCGAGCCGGGCATGACGTAACTGGTAACTAGAGCCGGGCATGACGTAACTGGTAACTAAATTCCAATTTTGCTGACGGCTTTTTGTTGTCCATGAAAACGGGGGTTTTCGTGGATAAGACCATTAAAATGAGCCTGCCGTCCAATAAAAGGGGCGTTTTTGTGGATGTGGTCCGGGATATTTGTTATATTTGCATGATGTCTTGAGATTTCTCGAGATGACGGATTGAAATATAAACTAATACTATACAAAAATGGCTGAATTTAAGTATGCACCAATGTTTCAGCTTGGCGAGGACAAGACTGAATATTACAAGATTCCGGGTTCGGAGCAGTATGTGAGTACAGGCGATTTTGAGGGACATGAGATCCTGAAGATCGAGAAGGAAGGTCTCACAGTGATGGCTAATACGGCTTTCCGTGATGTTTCGTTCATGCTTCGTCCTGAACATAATGAGATGGTAGCCAAGATCCTTAATGATCCTGAGGCTTCAGAGAATGACAAATATGTGGCACTGACCTTCCTCCGCAATGCAGAGGTGGCATGTAAAGGCAAGCTTCCATTCTGTCAGGATACCGGTACTGCCATCATCCACGGCGAGAAGGGACAGCAGGTCTGGACAGGTTATTGCGACGAAGAGGCTCTTTCTCTCGGAGTATATAAGACATATACTGAAGAGAATCTCCGTTATTCGCAGAATGCTCCTCTTACAATGTACGATGAGGTAAACACCAAGTGCAACCTGCCTGCACAGATCGATATTGAGGCGACTCATGGCGCTGAGTATCACTTCCTTTGTGTGACAAAGGGTGGTGGATCTGCAAACAAGACATATCTCTATCAGGAGACAAAGGCGATCCTCAATCCGCAGACTCTCGTTCCGTTCCTCGTAGCCAAGATGAAGACTCTCGGAACAGCAGCATGTCCTCCATACCACGTTGCCTTCGTTATCGGTGGTACTTCTGCTGAGAAGAACCTGCTCACAGTGAAGCTTGCTTCAACCAAGTTCTATGACGAACTCCCTACGACAGGTGACGAGACAGGACGCGCATTCCGTGATGTCGAGCTTGAGAAACTCGTCCTGGATGAGGCTCATAAGATCGGCCTCGGCGCGCAGTTCGGCGGAAAGTACTTCGCTCACGACGTACGTATCATCCGTCTCCCACGCCACGGTGCAAGCTGCCCTGTAGGTCTCGGAGTCAGCTGCTCTGCTGACCGCAACATCAAGGCGAAGATCAATAAGGACGGTATCTGGATCGAGAAACTTGATGACAATCCTGCACGTCTCATTCCTGAGGAACTCCGTCAGGCAGGCGAGGGCGAGGCTGTGAAGATCAATCTCGACCAGCCTATGAAGGATATTCTTGCAGAACTTACAAAGTATCCGGTTTCTACACGTCTGAGCCTCAACGGTACAATCATCGTAGGCCGCGACATAGCTCATGCAAAAATCAAGGAGCGCCTTGACAGGGGAGAGGAAATGCCTCAGTATCTCAAGGATCATCCTATCTATTATGCAGGTCCTGCGAAGACTCCTGCTGGAATGGCATGTGGCTCAATGGGCCCTACTACTGCAGGTCGTATGGACTCCTATGTTGACCTGTTCCAGAGCCATGGCGGCAGCATGATCATGCTTGCGAAGGGTAACCGCGCACAGTGCGTTACTGATGCTTGTCAGAAATATGGCGGATTCTACCTTGGCTCTATCGGAGGTCCTGCAGCTATCCTTGCTCAGAACAACATCAAGAGCATCGAGTGTGTAGAGTACCCTGAGCTTGGAATGGAGGCTATCTGGAAGATCCATGTTGAGGATTTCCCTGCATTCATCCTTGTGGATGACAAGGGCAATGACTTCTTCAAGAAGCTGGGTCTGTAATATATTAGGTTGCAGAAATACAAAATTGTTGTATCTTTGCAGCCGGAATTGAGATATGGTGTAACGGTAGCACTACAGATTTTGGTTCTGTCTGTCCAGGTTCGAATCCTGGTATCTCAACCAAAACGATCAAACCCTGAAAGACGCGTGAGCGAAACTTTCAGGGTTTATTCTTAAAATAGTCCGTATATAAGATTCCAGACGAGGAAACGTGCGAACTTTCCGATAAGAAGCAGGACCATGGTCCACATAGGACGGGTCTTGTAGAATCCAAGGGCTATGGCTATGACATCACCGATGAACGGGATCCATGCTGTCAGGGCAAGCCAGACTCCATAACGGTCGATTTTGGCTTTTTGTCTGGCAAGTGTTTCCGGCTTGACTTTGAACCATTTTTCAATCCATTCCCATTTGCCGATCCAGCCTATCCAGTAGGTCAGCACGCTTCCCAGCCAATTACCGAGTGTGCCGACTATGAGACAGCCTGCCGGATTACCGGTCGCAGCAAGTATTGCAAGGTATAGGGCGTCTGAACTGAACGGGAATATAGTCGCCGCCAGAAAGGTTCCGATAAACAGACCCATCAGCCCGAGTCCTTCAAGCCATTCCATAGTACGCTGTTAACGTTTGTTTTTGAAAAATTCTGATACAAGACTGCTGCACTCCTGTGCGAGTACTCCGGAGATGACGGTGGTCTTAGGGTGCATCAGGGAAGGGGAGAACTGGGAGAATCCTCTTTTGGGGTCGGATGCTCCATAGACAACACTTCCTATCTGGGACCACGCAAGCGCCCCAGCGCACATAGGACACGGCTCCACAGTCACATATAGTGTACATTCATTGAGATATTTGCCTCCGGTAGCCTCGGTTGCGGCTGTGATGGCTATCATCTCTGCATGTGCAGTCGGGTCGGCAAGACGCTCTGTCATGTTGTGCCCTTTTGCAATCACCCGTCCGTTCCATACTATGACAGCTCCTATAGGTACTTCGTCCTCGGCTGCAGCATAGCCTGCTTCACGCAGGGCTTCTCTCATGAATTTTTCGTGATTTTCCATATTAGTTCTTGAAACTGTGGATGGGTGCAGGTATGCGGCCCTGACGTGATATGAATGCTTCGCAGCTGTATGTGTTCACCGGCATTACAGGAGCATATCCGAGAAGACCTCCGAACTCTACAGAATCTCCTACATCCTTTCCTTCTACAGGGATTATTCTTACTGCCGTAGTTTTCTGGTTTATCATTCCTATTGCAGCCTCGTCTGCTATTATTCCGGAAATTGTGCTTGCCGGAGTCTTGCCAGGGATGGCTATCATGTCCAGACCAACTGAGCATACGCATGTCATCGCCTCAAGCTTTTCAATAGTAAGGGCACCACATTCTGCAGCATCAATCATTCCCTGGTCTTCACTTACCGGTATGAATGCCCCGCTGAGACCTCCTACATATGACGACGCCATAACGCCTCCTTTCTTGACCTGGTCGTTCAACAGAGCGAGAGCGGCTGTCGTTCCGGGTGCGCCGGCTTTCTCGAGGCCGATTTCCTGAAGAATTTCAGCTACACTGTCTCCGATTGCAGGCGTAGGGGCGAGTGAGAGGTCTATGATGCCGAATGGAATTCCTAATCTGCGTGAAGCCTCCTGTGCCACCAGCTGGCCTACACGTGTTATCTTGAACGCAGTCTTCTTGATTGTCTCGCAAAGAACTTCAAAACTTTCGCCACGGACTTTTTCGAGAGCTACCTTTACCACTCCAGGACCGCTGACTCCTACATTAATTATAGCGTCAGCCTCTGTGACTCCGTGGAATGCTCCTGCCATGAACGGGTTGTCATCGGGTGCATTGCACAGTACTACAAGCTTTGCGCATGCGAATGAATCCTTGTCGGCAGTCAACTTTGCCGCCTCCTTTATAGTCTCTCCCATAAGACGTACCGCATCCATGTTTATACCTGTCTTAGTAGAGCCTATGTTGACGCTGCTGCATATCCTTTCTGTGCATGAAAGAGCCTGTGGGATAGAGGCAATCAGCAACTTGTCGCTTTCTGTAAGTCCTTTTGATACCACTGCAGAATATCCTCCAAGAAAGTTCACTCCCACCTTCTTTGCCACAGCATCAAGTGTCTTGGCGATTTCAACATAGTCTTCCGGAGTCTTGCAGCATGATGCGCCGACAAGTGAAATCGGAGTAATGGATATTCTCTTGTTTACAATAGGCACACCATATTCTTTGGAAATATCCTCTGCGGTCTTAGCCAGATTGCCGGCAATCCTGAGTATTTTTTCGGTAATCTTTCCGCATGTCTCCTTAACAGTACTGCATGCACAGTCAAGAAGGCTGATACCTATGGTGACAGTACGTACGTCAAGGTTGTCGTGCTCTATCATGTTGTTGGTCTCGATGACCTCGTGTATGTTGATCATGATGGTATTTCCTTTAGATTCTATGCATCTTGTCGAAAATCTCTTCTTTCTGACATTTGATCTGAACGCCGGTCTGCGCGCCGAGCTTTGTGATCTCGTCGGTCATGGTGGCGTAGTCGATAGTCATTTTGGATGTATCAACTATCATCATCATATTGAAGAAACCCTGAATGATGGTCTGTGAGATATCCAGAATGTTGATCTGGTTGTCTGCCATATAGGTACATACCTTGGCGATGATGCCGACTGTGTCCTTGCCGACCACTGTGATGATTGTTCTGTTCATATGTAAGTCCGTTTAACAATGCAAATATAATTAAAAACAAAGAAACCCGGCCTCTCGGTCGGGTTTCCTGTAGTCTTACCACCTGTCCTCAGATGAGACAGTCAGTTTCTTGCGGCCGCGACGACGGCGAGCAGCCAATACGCGACGTCCGTTTGGAGTCGACATGCGCTCGCGGAAGCCATGTTTGTTGCGACGCTTGCGCTGTGATGGTTGGAATGTTCTTTTCATATCTAGATATTTTTATATTTCCACTTTTGGGAGTGCAAAGGTAGCATTTTTGAATTTAATTGCAAAATATTTTTCACTTTTCTATATATATGACCTGCTTTGTCTCAAAGAAAGGGTCATTTGTCCAATTTGATATGCTCCATTGATGTACAGACCCCTTCCTCATCTTGTTCTTTGCCATTGCAGTCGATATCTCTTCAGCGAGATCTCCGCCTTTCAGATAGAGTATCCCTTCTGAATATTTGCCCTTTACCCATGGCATGAAATTGTCGAGGGATGTGACGGCTCTGGATACTATATAGTCGAATGTTTCAGGCAGGCTCTCGGCTCTCGCATTGACGGCCTTTACATTGCTGAGTTTCAGTGCTTTGCTGACTTCTGTGGCGACAGTGATCTTTTTACCTATAGAGTCGCATAGTGTAAATTCTGCATGAGGGAACATTATGGCAAGAGGAATTCCAGGGAATCCTCCGCCAGTACCGAGGTCAAGTAATTTCAGTGGTTCTGAAAGACTGTAAGGCCCCTCGCCCCGAAGCCTGTCATATACATCCGGCATATGAATCTTCAGGTATGCGGCAATTCCGAGAGAATGCAGAACATGGTGACGATACAGTTCGTCCATATCCTTGCGTGAAATCACGTTGATCTTGGAGTTCCAGTCTCTGTATAATTCATCCATCTGACGGAACTGTTCTCTCTGGAGGTCTGTCACCTCGGGAAATTTATCATTTATTATATCAATGAATTCTTGAAATGTCATGGTCTGATATTTATAATAGTTCATCGGAATAGTCCATCATCTTCAGCAGCATCGCCTTGGCTCTGCGTATTTTGGTTTTGACTGTATTGATAGGCATATCAAGGGCATCTGAAATCTCCTTATATCCGAAGTTGTCTATCAGATTCATCTTTGCCACGATGTGGTAGTCCCCCTTGAGCTTTTCGATATTGTTCAGCCATTTGTCATACTCCTGCTGGGTGATAATGTCTTCCTCTGGATTATGCATTGTGGCAGGGATTTCCTTCAATTCGGTGATGTCTTCGTTGATGGATGTTGTCGGCATATAGTTTTTCTCTCTGTCATGTTTGCTGAGGTGATCGAAAGCAGTATTGCGTGCGATACGGTACAGCCATGTGGAGAATTTGTATTCGGTATTGTATGTCCCTATCTGGCTGAAAGCTTTCTGAAAACTCTCGAGACAGATGTCCTCTATGTCTTCTTTCTGTGCGACATATCGGGATATATGACTGCGTACTCCTACGTTGTATCGTGTATATAGTACGATGAATGCCGCCTGATTCTGCTCCAATGCCAGCCTGACCAGATCGGCGTCGGGCATGTTAGTGAGCTTCGAGCCAGTTGTTTCCATGGTTACATTCTACTGTTAAAGGTATAGATAGTGTCATTACTTTTTCCATCTCTTCCACCACGATCTTCTCTACGGTATCAATCTCTTCCGGTATGGAGTCGAATACAAGTTCGTCGTGTACCTGAAGTATCATTTTGCTTGTCAGACCTTCTTCCCGGAGTCTTCTGTCCACATTGATCATTGCAAGCTTTATGATATCGGCGGCAGTTCCCTGTATTGGTGCGTTTATGGCTGTCCTTTCTGCCAAAGACCTGACTGTACCGTTGGATGAATTGATGTCAGGCAGGTATCTCCTGCGTCCGAACAGTGTCTCGACATAGCCGTTTTCACGGGCCGCAGCCAATGTGTCCTCGATGAATGAAGATATTGCCGGGAATTTCTCGAAATAGTCTTCAATCAGTTTCTTTGATTCGACTCTGGAAATTCCAAGCCTCTGAGACAGTCCGAATGCCGAGATTCCGTACATTATGCCGAAATTGGCAGTCTTTGCTATACGCCTCTGGTCTGCTGTCACTTCCTCCGGGCTGATGCCGAATATCTGTGCTGCCGTTATCGCATGTACGTCCTGATTGTTCCTGAATGCGTTGATCAGATGGCTGTCGCAGCTCAGATGAGCCATGATCCTCAATTCTATCTGGGAATAATCGGCAGAGACTATCAGTCCTCCCTTTCTGCTTGGCACAAATGCCTTGCGGATCTCCTTGCCTCTCTCGGTGCGTATCGGTATGTTCTGCAGGTTCGGCTTGGATGAGCTCAGCCTGCCGGTGGCGGTAAGCGCCTGATTGAATGTGGTATGTATTTTACCCGTTACAGGTGAGACATATGTCGGCAGCGGGTCTATATATGTGGATAGCAATTTTCTGACAGCCCTGTATTCAAGTATCTTGTTGATTATAGGGTGCTTGTCTGCGAGTGCGCTCAGGGTGTCTTCATCTGTCGGATAGCTGTATCTTACTCCTTTTTTCGGCTTGACGCTCGGGTCCAGCTTCAGTTTTTCAAATATCAGTGCTCCGATCTGGATAGGGGAGAGAATGTTCAGCGTAGGCTCGTCCGCCATCTTCCTTACTGTCTCCTGTATTTCATTCAGTTCCACAGACAATGAGGCAGAATATCTGCGAAGCTGGGCCAGGTCTATCTCCACGCCGTTCTGCTCCATTCTTGAAAGTACCTTCAGCAACGGCTCTTCCATTGTGCTGTACAGTTGCTGAAGCCCCATTTCCTCCATCTCTTGCCATATCTTGTGACCGAGCAGAAGAGTAGCTGCCGTTTCGATGTCATGGCTGATGTCGCTGTCTTCGGATATATCGTCAAATAGTGACAATGCGACCTCCTGCTTGGACTCGCCAGACTGCTCGTCAAGGTTTATCCCGAGATATGTCTTCGTGAGGATGTCTAATTTGTGACTTTTTTCCGGATTTACGAGGTAGTGCATCAGTTCTATGTCCATCAGCCTGCCTTTAAGCGCAATGCCGTTGCAGCTGAGCAGATTCATCTGATATTTGAGGTCATAGCCATATTTCTCGACAGATCCGTCTGATAAGATTTCCTTGAAATCGTCTATATTTCCCGAAGCTGTCATACATGAGTCGTCTCCGGATCCGACTGCAGCTACTGTGATCTTTCTGACACCGCATTGGAATCCGCTTTGTTCTCCCTCGCACATGATGGCGCAGCATCCAGTCTGTATGGCTCTGTGGCACACCTCGGACGGAGTTGCATCAGTTACTTCGAGCTTCTTCTTCTCTTCCTGTCTGCTTGGCTGGATATTTCCGATGAATTTTCTGAGCGATCCGAATTCATATTTCTCAAAAAGATCAGCCACCAGAGGGTCGTATTCGCAGTTTACGGTCATGTCCTCGGTGTTCACGTCAAGCTGTATGTCGGTCTTGATGGTAACAAGTTCATGGCTGAGCCCGATGTGGTCTCTTGAGTTTTCAAAAGCTTCTCTTTGTCGTGGAGTCAGCTGGTCTATATGCGCGTAGATGTTTTCTACGGTCCCGTATTTAGCCACGAGCTTTCCTGCTCCGACTTCTCCTACACCCTTGACTCCCGGCACATTATCTGACGCATCTCCGCATATCGTAAGGATCTCTATAACCTGCTCAGGTGAGTTTATGCCATATTTTTCACAAATTTTCTTGGAATCTATCAATTCGTTTTCGCCGCCGGCCTTGCCTGGCTTGTACTGGATTATGTTTTCTGATATAAGCTGGCCGTAATCCTTGTCCGGAGTCACCATATAGACTTTGAATCCTTCCTTTTCGGCTCTTTTTGCCATAGATCCGATCACATCATCCGCTTCATATCCCTTTACCATCAGCACCGGAATCTTCATTGCCTCGCACAGCTCGCAAAGTGGCTCCAATGCGTCAATCACCAGCTGGGGAGTGGCGTCTCTTGTCCCTTTGTACTCGGCGTACATCTCGTGCCTGAAAGTGCCTCCCGGCGGGTCGAATGCGATTGCCAGATGAGAAGGTTTCTCCCGCTCTATCAGTTCCAGGATATATTTGGTGAAACCGAACAGGATGGACATGTCTGCTCCTTTGGAATTGATCATAGGATGCCTCAGAAAGGCATAATACATTTTGAAGACGAGGGAGTGTCCGTCAATCAGGTATAAAGTTTTATCCATAGAGTCAGGCTCTTTTGAAATTTGAACCCCAAAGGTAGAAAAAGTTTCATTCAAAATCAATATCCTGTTTGCTGTTATAAGAGTAATTATTGTTATCTTTGCAAGATAAATTTGATTAAAATGGCACAGAAACCATCAATTCCAAAGGGTACAAGAGATTTCGGACCTGCAGAAATGGCAGGACGTAACTACATATTTGATACAATCCGTTCAGTTTTCAAGACTTACGGCTATGCTCCCATCGAGACTCCTTCCATGGAGAATCTGAGCACTCTGCTTGGAAAGTACGGAGAAGAAGGTGACAAACTTCTTTTCCGAATACTTAATTCCGGTGACGCTTTCTCCAAGATAGATTACGACCAGTATCGTGTAGAAGGAACCGAGGACGGCTATAACAGCAAGGCCCTTTCTCTGAAAGTCTGCGAGAAAGGTCTTCGTTATGACCTTACCGTGCCTTTCGCCCGTTTTGTAGTCCAGCATCAGAATGATATAACTTTCCCGTTCAAGAGGTTTCAGATACAGCCTGTATGGCGTGCTGACCGCCCTCAGAAAGGACGTTACAGAGAATTCTATCAGTGTGATGTGGATGTGATCGGTTCGACCTCTCAGCTTAACGAGCTTGAACTTGTCCAGATTGTTGACAGGGTGTTCACTCTGTTCGACGTCAATGTCTGCATCAAGATCAACAACCGTAAGGTACTTACAGGTATGGCTGAAATATGCGGCTTCCCTGACAAGGTGGTTGACATCACTGTGGCAATCGATAAGATCGACAAGATCGGAATCGAGGCTGTAGAGGCGGAGATGGCAGAAAAGGGACTTACTGCAGAAGCGATTGCTGTGATTCGTCCTGTGCTTACGCTTTCGGGCAGTACATCAGAGAAGATAGCAGTGATGCGAGAACTGATGAGCGGAAAGTCGGCTTCCGGAATCGTGTCTGAGACCGGTCTGAAGGGCCTTGATGAACTCGAGGAACTTTTCGGATATATTGATGCTGCCGGAGTGCGTTGTGATGTGGAGATCGATCTTTCGTTGGCACGTGGTCTGAACTATTATACAGGAGCTATCTTCGAAGTCAAGGCAAAGGACTACGCTATAGGAAGTATCTGTGGCGGAGGACGTTATGACAACCTGACAGGTATATTCGGACTCCCTAATATGTCAGGAGTGGGAATATCATTCGGTGCCGACAGAATCTATGATGTGCTTAAGGGACTGGATAAATTCCCTTCGGAGGTGACATCTACAACAAGACTTCTCTTCGCAAATATGGGATCGGATGAGTTGAGATATATTATCCCTGTGGTGAAGTCATTGCGCGAGGCAGGTATTTCGTGTGAAATATATCCTGAGCAGACCAAACTTAAGAAGCAGTTTGACTATGCGGACAAGAAGTCGATACCTTTCCTCTCCATTGTAGGAGGTAACGAGGTGGCAGATGGTGTGATCAATATCAAGAATCTCTCGACAGGAGAGCAGAAGACATTCGGCAAGGACAATATTTCTGAAATTTTGGAGTTTATCCGATAGGCTGTTTTCTCTGTAGCTTAAGCGGTAAGCCGACCACGAGCGACCTTTCTTTTGCTCCACGAACTGTCATTACGAGCGGCTGAAGGGAGTCTGAAAATCTAAATTTTTGCAAAAAAAATTTGCACTTTCAAAAATTGTCCGTATATTTGCAGTCCAATATCGCGGGATAGAGCAGTTGGTAGCTCGTCGGGCTCATAACCCGGAGGCCGGAGGTTCGAGTCCTCCTCCCGCTACTAAATCGCGTAACATCTTACTAAGTGTTACGCGTTTTTTTTGTTAATGACCTATAAACTGTTCCTTATGAAGAAACTGTCAGTTTTCTTTATAGCTTTTTGTGTTGCTTCTGTCATGACAGCGTCGGCGGAGCCGTCTCTTGCGCCACAACGAAAATCGCAACCTGACTATCTTAATTCTGTCAAGATTACATTCCTTTCATGGCTTAGCGGAAGCACGAAAGTCTCGTATGAAAGGGCATTCCCTAAAGTACGTCAGAGCGGGGAGATCTGCACCAGTCTGATATGTGCAGGATATGACAAATATCACAACAACCCGCTTGGCTTCACAGTAAGATACGGTCATAAGTTCTTCCTGCCGGATTCTGACGGTATTTCCCTCAAAGGCTTTTATCTCCGTCCTGAAGTCATGTATTCACATTATACATATGACAGAAAACGTGACAGGGCCAGGACATTGGCAAATATGGGAGCTTTGCTTGGTACAGTCGGATACCAGTATGTCTATAAAAGATTTCTTGCGGATTTCTGGGTAGGCGGCGGCTACGCCATCGGAAATCAGGCCGACACCGGTTATCATCATGGCTTCGAATTGTGGCACTGGTTCAATTCATATCATCCGAATATTGCCCTTAGTTTCAGTATCCGTCTGGGAATCTGTTTCTGATAATTTGCAAATTCAATAAATTGTCGTACATTTGCATTCCCTTTTCCAACGAAAAGCCGCGGGCGTGTTGAAATTGGTAGACAAGCCAGACTTAGGATCTGGTGCCGAGAGGCGTATGGGTTCGATTCCCTTCGCCCGCACAAGCAGACAGAGGACGGATTTCCGCCCTCTGTCTTGTTTTTATAAGTGCTTGATATTCTGCTGACTATCTCAAAGAAATCATTGCGGCTCAACGTAAAATTCCGGTTGTTTCGATATTTCGGTCGTGATCTATGAAAGCGTGCCCTGGGGTGCAATTTTAAGTACTCCAAGGCACGCATCTTTATTGTAAGTAATTGGTTTTGTGTTTGTTATACAATCTTGGTGTGCCCCAGGGTGTCGATTCCTGCACCCCGGGGCACAGCGAAGTGCCAAAAAATCTGGTGTTAGGATTTGGTGTCAGTCATCGCATTTGAGACTACGATGTTGTTTCTGTTGCGTATTTTGTGACTTCGGAGCAGAATGTACTAGTTTGCCTGTCGCCTAAAGTGTTGATATCCAGTGTGTTGTGGGAAATCGATTCCCCGCTGCAGGGGAATCGTATATCTGTAATCGGTTGTGGGATAGAGGGTTAGATGGCAGACGTGATGACGTGTTTTGGTTGATTTATCTTTCTGCTCCCCCTTATGCATATTTGCAACTTAATGTAAGTCGTATGCATCTTAGTAACAAAATTGCGACTGAATATGAAACGTATATTACTGATAATCTCTATTTTGCTTTATGGAATTACAACTTCGGCTAAGATAAAGCCATTAGAAGAAAGACCTCACGATGTAATTACCTACGAGTATAATATCAGGTCAAATCACTCTGTTTCTACTACTCTTCTTGGACTGGAGTATTCATATGAAGGAAAAGTCGCAGACAGATGGACTCTTATAGGTAGAGCCGGCTTGGTCCCTGCTGGTTTTGCTGTAGCATCTACACCTCAGACTACGTCTTTTACTGGTATGATGAATATTGGACTATCATTTGAATCCAGATGGTACTCCAATATAGCCAAACGTGCAGAATGTGGCAGAAGAACTTATAATAACTCATCAGACTTTATTTCGATGAGATTGAGGGCAAGTGCTTTTCATACCCTTGAAGTAAGCTTTACACCGGCATATGGAATCAGAAGATCCTTTGGAAAACTCTGGTTTCAAGAATTTACAGTGGGCCCCAAGATTGTTTACAATGGAGGTTTATATTTCGCCCCTCATGTTCAGTATCGATTAGGTCTTGCGTTTTAGTTCGCCTGTCGTCTAAAGTGTTGACACCTAAGGTGTTGTGAAAAATCGATTCCCCGCTGCAGGGGAATCGATTTTCTGTAATCGGTTGAGGGACTGCCTGTTAGCTGGCAGGCTGCTAAGTGTGTCGTGTGGATATGTATTTTCTTCTACGGCCTTACTCGATCGGATCCATCAGCGGCTGCTGCTCTGTGAAGTAGCCGAGGACGGAGTCGGTGTAGGTCTTGGTTACCGGGAGTGGGGGGATGCTCTCGTTGCAGAGGTCGAGGACGTAGCCGTCGTTTTCCTTGCGGAGCATGCTCACTTTAGATAGGTTGACTATGTATTTTCTGTTGCATCGGACAAGTTCACTGCCCTTGAAACTGTCCTCCACTGTCTTGAGACGGCAGCGGAGCATGTAATTCTGAAGATGTCCCTTGCTGTCTGTGTACCAGACCTTTATGTAGTTGTCGTCTGATTCTACATAGTATAGATTGTCCGGGCTTACTGAAAGCTTCAGGGTGCCGCTGTTGTCGAAAAGGGTGATCTTCTTCAAGCTGGTGTCTGCTTTCTGAGGCTCATCGGTGACAACGTTTTCGTAGTTCATCAGTCTGATGGTGTTGTTCTTGTCGATGATCGCAAAGTACATACCCGATATTAAATATGGTATGCCGAGAGCTATGAATCCGTTGGTTACAGATTTTCTCATTGTCTCCAATAGGGTACCGTCAGTGTCGATCACATCGACTGTCAGATAGGTGTACAGGCCGGCGATGGTAAGGATCTCGATGATACACCAAAGTGTGTATGTAAGGAATGTGAGGTCAAAATATCTTTTAGACTGGTACATCAGCATTCTGCTTACTATAAGCGTAAGGATGGAGATTGCTACGAATACTAATGTAAACAGGAACATTACCGAATCTCCGAGCCCGAACCATGCGGTGTCAGAGAAGGGTATGGAGATGTTGAGGTATACCAAAGCGAAGAGCACGGAAAAGGTCACCGTACCGATCAGCTGGTACTTTCCCAACAGATATTGTGGGATCTTTTTATTCATATTAATTGTGGCACTTATGTTGTGCCGTTCAGGTTTAGTGCGGCAAATTTAATGAAAAATTCTTACATTTGTCTTTTGCCAAAGTTTAATATATATGGACAGAAGAGTAGCAGTAACAGGTTTAGGTGTGGTTACGCCTATTGGAAATAATGTCGAAGAGTATTGGAAAAACCTTCTTGAGGGCGTCTGTGGTATTGATTTCATAAAATCGTTTCCGATAGATGAACTTCCGGCGAAGGTAGCGGCTGAGGTCAAGGATTTTAATCCGGCTGATTATGGTATAGAGCCTCCGTTTGCACGTAAACAGGATAAGTTTACTATCTATGCTGTGGCTGCGGCATGGCAGGCTATGCGTCAGTCAGGATTGAATGCCTCTGAGGATGGAAATATCGATCCTGCAAGGCTTGGAGTTTACATCGGTTCGGGTGTCGGTGGATTTTCTACTCAGATGCGAGAAACTGAAAAACTTCTTAATGAAGGTCCGAGATGGGTGTCCCCTCTGTTCGTCCCTACAATGATTTCCAATATTGCTGCAGGAAATGTGGCGATAAGAAATAATGCATGCGGTCCATGCCTTCCTGTCTCGACTGCCTGTGCCACATCCACTCATACTATAGGTGAGGCGTATCGTGCCATCAGGCATGGGTATGCGGATGCGATTATTGCAGGTGGGTCTGAAGCGGCTGTATTGCCTATAGGAATTGCCGGATTTGCCAATGCAAAGGCCCTTTCACGTTCTGAGGACCCCTCAAGGGCTTCTCTTCCTTTCAATAAGGACAGGTCCGGCTTCGTGCTGGGCGAAGGAGCAGCGGTGCTGATTCTGGAGGAATACGAACATGCGAAGGCACGAGGCGCAGAGATTCTGGCAGAAGTGTGCGGCTATGGTAATACATGTGATGCATATCATGTCACGGCGCCGCGTCCTGACGGTTCGACGCAGTCCAGAGCGATAAAGATGGCTCTCGACGAGGCGGGATATTCTTCAGAAGACTGTCTTTACATAAATGCTCACGGCACGGGGACGGCACTTAATGACGTCATTGAGACTAAAAGTTTCAAGATTGCATTGGGAGACGATGCAGGCAAGGCACATATCAGCTCGACTAAAGGACATACCGGTCACCTTCTGGGAGCAGCAGGCGCGATAGAGGCTGTGGCGGCGGTTATGGCTCTACGCAGCGGCGTAGTTCCTCCGACTTTGGGACTCGATAATGTCGATCCTGAGTGCGATCTGGATTATACACCGTTGAATCCGGTGGAGGCAGATCTTACCATTGCCATATCGGATTCTCTCGGTTTCGGTGGACATAATGCCTGTGTGGCATTCAGGAAGGTCTGATTATTTCTTTCGGTTTTTCTTCAAGCTTTTTACTGCCTGCAGGGTCATTCCGTCAATGAGTGCCTTGCGGGCAGCCATTATTTGAAGTATGGCACTTACAAGAGGAAAAACTATTGTAGGGGAGAATACCATCTCATTGTGGAATCTGAAGAAATCCACTCCAAGCCATATCTGGAAACCGATCAGCATCAAGGCTGACAGCATGCATACCCTTGCCTGAAGAAGCGGGAACTTGTGGCAGAACACAGAGCAGATACCAGCTGTGAGCAGCATGATCAACATGACTATGTACGGCAGTTTTTCATAATACATAATTGACAGTTCTTCGCCTCCGGCTGCAATGATTGTAGCAAGTCTGCAGAAAAACAGAGAAGTTATCAGCAGTGTGGCGATACCGATGAAATATGTCTGTGCTTTCTTCCACATGGTATATCTGTTGTTTATTGAACGGCAAATTTAGGAAATTTAGACTTAATATGCTAAATTTGGGGATTGACTAATTGTTTTGGATTATGAGAATAGCAGAATCAGAACTTATCATCAACACTGACGGCTCTGTGTTTCATCTTCACCTTCGCCCTGAAGAACTTGCTGACAATGTCATACTTGTCGGAGATCCGGGCAGAGTGGATATGATCGCAGAATATTTCGAAGAGAAGGAATTCAGACATGCATCCCGCGAATTTGTCTCTGTGACAGGAAGATACAAGGGTGTCCGGATGACAGCGCTCTCTACAGGAATCGGGACTGACAATATCGATATCGTGATGAACGAGCTGGATGCTCTTGCAAATATAGACTTCAGTACAAGAGAGGTCAAGCCGGAGCATCGTTCCCTTAATATTCTTCGTATAGGAACCTCCGGCGCCATTCAGCCGGAAATACCTCTCGGGGGCTTTGTGTTCTCGCATATTTCAGTAGGATGTGACGGACTGCTCAACTGGTATGCCGACAGGGACAAGATAGCGATGAAGGATATAGAGGATGCATTCAAAAGACACACTGGTTGGAACAGCCATCTGCCCGATCCGTATTTCGTAAAGGCGGGAGAGAAAATGAGCGAGAAATTCCGGGACTGCACTTTTCCGGGAATGACAATAGCCGCATCCGGATTCTATGGACCTCAGGGAAGGGTATTGAGGATGCCTCTGGCAATGCCGGACATGCTTGATACTTTTGAGAGTTTCCGTTTTGGCAATCTCAAGGTTACGAATTTTGAGATGGAAGGCTCTGCAATTGCTGGTATTGCTGCTCATCTTGGACATAATGCCGGTACTGTGTGCTGCATAATTGCTCATCGCCATCATAAGGCATCGAATCCTGACTACAAGCCTCAGGTACGCAAGCTTATAGAACTTTGTCTGGACAAGCTGGCAGAGTAGCTGTACTCTCAGTCAGGAAGATTGACTTCTATCATAAAGAGGGCGGCTTCGTTTATCGGGCTGCCCGCTTCCATGTAAATGAGGCCCCGTCCCGGACCGGTAAGTGTCAATGTGACGCCGTGTCCGTCAGTGTCTATTTCATAATCGTATATTCCTTCGGATTTGTCATCTTCAAGATACTCGATGCCGATGTCGAAGGGAGCGGAAGATGGTGTCAATCTGCATCCAAGGTGGATTTTATCGCCTATGTCTCCTGTTATGTATTCTGACGGGTATTTTACCAGGGAAGTGCTTCCGGTATATTCGAGACCGCTTTTGTCGATTCTCCAGCCGTCTCCCTTCAGCCCGTCATCTTCAGGACAGATGGTTATATGGTAGTGACAGTTCCTTTCGATATCCAGACTGTTCCTGCCGTCGCCAAGATAGAAACGATAGATCAAGGGAACGTCTGCGCTTATCCATTCCTCGGAAGAGTATTCCAAGCCTATTTCCACAAAGGAACATGTCTGTCTCCGTCTGTCATATTCTTCAAACACTTTTTCCTCATCCGATCCGATTGGAGTGTCAGAAAACTGCCCCTGCATGTTCTCAAACATGTATAGGGATATTTCTTCACTTATCCTGTTCCTGTCTTCCGTGTTCAGGGGAATGCATTCGTCACCTTTATGAGAGAAACCGGTGATGAAACAGTCATCAATGCTTTCCACGCGATTCTTTGCAAGAACCCTGGTCTTCTTGGGGCAGTTGCCGATCCTTACAGAACTTACCTTGAGTGAAATCCCCTCCGACAGTCTGCTTCTGTCCATTCTGATGCTGATGCGTGACATGAGCCTTTCCAGTTTGAGTTCAACTATATTGTCATCAGTTATGGTGATGTCACTGGCGGCATACATGGGCAGGCCGCTTCTGTATTCGTCAGGATAAGCAAGATGGTATTCTGTCTGCTTCAATTCTTCCAAGGTGACGGCTCTGATCTTATATCCGAAATTCGCAAATGCATAGAAACTGTAGCGTTCTCCTTTGAGAAGAGATATCCTGCAACTGCCAGAATCTGTCGTGTAAGAACTGTACTCCAGAGATCCCGTACTGTCAAATATCATCAGGCATACATTTGAAATCATTTCTTCGTCCGCAGCCAATGCTCTTGTAACAGCCTCGGAACATGTCAGCCTGATCATCACTTCAGCTTTCTGCTCCAACTGGCTGCATGAAGAGACCAATAGGAATATACAGATCAGAAACGCACCTGATAATTTTCCTTTTCTGTCCATGTCTTTATATTCAGTTCAATATCAATATCTTTGGGCTCTACAGGCGTGTCGGGATCTGTGGTACCTTTCCTGCGGATGAGGATGTTGTAATTATATGTCATGTTCCGTTCTATCCCCATCTCGCCCCCGGCTGTCAAAGGCCAATAGTATGTCATCCCATTGATCTTTCCTTCTATCACAAGTCTGGTACGTGTCTTTCCTGCATTTTGGTCCGGATAACACATGAAACCTTTCTCAAGTCTGACAGCACTCCTTCCAAGCCGGTCTGCCACATACTGTGAAATGAGACTTGTGTCTGAAAAGCATCGGACGTCATAAGGGTTCAGCATTCCTGCATTTATCAGTCTTACAGGTCCTTGGTTCTTTTCCGGAACAATCCCGCTCACAGCATTGACATTGGTCAGGTACGCCTTCACTTGAGTCATCTCAGAGCCCGAATATTCTGTTCCGCTGAAATCACATCTGAGTGACCTGATGTTGACAATGCCGGATAGCGGAGTCAATAGAAGCGGAATCCTTGAACCGCCGGCTGCACATCTGCAGTGACCTGTCATGACGGCGCTTTCTCTGTTCTCGTCCTCCAGATTGCAGTATATCTTGCTTAATGAACTGTATGAGTTTATCTCTGCCCATCTGTATCTGTCACTTTCGGATCCGTAAAGCAGAAATATGATCTTGTCCCCGCCAGTGGATCTTGTATATAGAGCAGGTCCGCTGAAGTTTTCGTGTCTCTGGTATGAGTCAAGCCTTTTCAGTTTGTCGTCGTCAAAGACAAGGATGTCGAGTGTGCTTCCTTCGTTTATGGAGGATTGCGATGACCGGAATTCATTTATGAGCAACGATGTGTCCATAAATGAAGGGACGTTGGAGGAAAGCACACTCTCTGAACATCCTGAGATGAAGGTCGGGAACAAAATTAGAGAAATGTCCAGGAAAAGGACTTTGTGAACAGATATTATTAACCTTAAGTTCATGATTGGTAGCAAGTGAATAGATGAAGAGATTATTCCCGACCGTTTTTTATATCAAAATACATATGCAAGACCTATTTTCAGACCGTCATCAGGCGGATGTCCGTTCTCAAACCATTCCAGAATGCCGGCTGTGTATGACAGAGTGGCTTTCAATCCCTTCCATATCCTGCAGAAATACCCGAAGCCGATCCTCATGTCTGGGCTGCCTCTGTCTTTTATCTGTCCTCCGATGATGAGAGCCGGACCGTCAAATGCAGTGCGTGGCCAGAAGCAGAATGATATGCTGGCCTTTGTCAGATATGTGGAGACGGATGACGGATATATCAGTTCGCTTCCATAAAGATCTTTCCAATGTTCCGTTTCCTTTGCCTCCGGTCCTTTTATGAATCTTCCGATATTGACGCAGGCCTCTGCTTCTGCAGACCATTTGTCACTTATGGCGTGACCGAAATGGATTGCTATGCCGCAGGAAGTCAATGCAGATACCAGATCCGTCCCGATTACGTTACGTTCCTGTCCGTCGCAATGATATGCGCCCCAAATCACTAAAGTCGATATAGCCATCAGCCGCTTCATGTTTTTTCGGCAAATCTATATGGCTCGATCCGAATCATTGCAAGAACATAAAAAAAGTAATGCGGATTTTTGCTTTATTTTATGTTTCGCAGATTTATTTTATGTGACCTAAAATCTTTTTTGACTGATGTAAAATAAATTTTATGTCTTTCTTGCCTTTAGTAATGGAAATAAATCTTATCTTTGAAAGATTGTTTACGATTGAGAATCATGATTATGGAACTCTTGAATAAGATTGTTAAGAGAGGTCAGTTCTATCTGCCCGTATTTGCTCAGCAGGCTACATATCTCCAGCATGCATCAAAGACGCTTTGTGCGATGATGGAAACAATGGAGATGCCTAAATGGAGAAGTCTCGAAAAAGAAGTGAAAGCATGTGAGGTGCAAGGTGATGCCTTGCTTACCGAGCTGCATGAACAGCTTTCCGAGAAGTTCATGACCAGACTCAAGAAGATAGACATACAGGTTATAGCGATGAGTATGGATGAACTTCTGGACCACATCAATGATTCTGCCAAGTCGTTCCACCTGTATAGTCCGGACAGGATAGACCCTCAGATTGCTGATCTTGCACAATATATTCATGCTCAGGCTGATGCATTGAGGCAGATGGTGTCATATCTGGGAGATATCAAGGCGAATTATGCTCAGATAGCGATGCAATGTGAGCGTATCACGGAACTTGAGCACGCAGCTGATGATACTTATGAGGAATATATCGGTTTTATCTTCAATAATGAAAAGGATGCCATACAGGTTATAAAATACAAGAATATCGCCGAACAGCTTGAAGCTGCGACGGACGCGGCAAAGAGGGTTTCTGATAATGTCAGAAAGGTGATACTCAAGCATATGGAATAGTATGACAAGAATAGCATTCATACATAATAATTTCCCAGCTGGAGGTGCGGAACGGGTCACGATAGATATTGCTGCCTATCTTTCGGCATTTGAAGGTTATGAGGTCTATGTCTATGCTTCCAGAATATCTGAGGGGTTGATGACTGAAGACATGAGGAAGACCTTTACCTTGCGCAAGATACCTACTCAGGCTGTTCCGTCTGCGAGGGCGCGGGAGATAGAACGTTATATTGTAGAGGATGATATTGATGTTCTTGTACAGGTTACAAAAGCTATTCCGGGTATTGATGATATAAAGAAGAGGACAGGAGTCAGGACCATTGTTTCATGTCATGGAGAGCCTTTCTGGCAGAGACATGCTATCGTGTATCGCAGGCAGAAAGGTGCTGTGAGAAAACTCATCTGGAACCTGTATAACAGGAAGAGGTATGAGGATGGTACCTTGGCTATGAAAAAGGCGGTCAGCCGTACCTTGAGAGAGTATGAGGGGTGTGATGCTTATACTGTTCTGTGCAAGCCATATAAGCTGGAGACCGAAGAGAGACTTGGGATTGAGCCGGAGCATTCTCATATATATCCGATAGAGAATCCCGAATATTCTGTGGATGACGTGAATTATGAAAAGGAGAACATCTTGCTTTTCTGCGGCAGATTTGAGAACTGGTCGAAGAGAATAGACCGTCTTCTGAGGATATGGTCCAAGGTGCAGAATAAAATGCCTGACTGGCGTCTTGTACTTGTAGGGGACGGAGAGAATTGGGAGGAACTCAAGCAGATGGCAGCAGATATGTCTCTTGAAAGAGTGTCTTTTGAAGGAAGAAGGACAAATGTTGCCGATTACTACAGGAAGGCATCCGTTGTCGCTTTGACATCGGAGACAGAAGGCTGGCCGTTGGCTTTGACAGAGGCTCAGGCACAAGGCTGTATCTGCATAGCGTTCGGATGCACATCAGGTATCAGAGAAGTGCTGTCTCCGGATAAGGAATGCGGCTTTATTGTGTCTCCTTATGATGAAGATGAATATGCCCGGATATTATTGTCAATAGTCTCAATGCCGGAAGAAGAGAAATTAAGGGTCAGGAAGAACTCTGTAGCCAAGAGACTGGAGTATGTGCCGGAGTCTATAGCCGAAAAATGGAGACTCCTTTTTGATGAAATATGTGCGCCAGCGCGCGAAAATGAAAACAAATCAGAAAAATATGAGAGTATATAATCCTGAAGGATCGACCTTGAGAAAAGATCAGAAGGAAATGATGAAGGCCCTGGTGGCTTTCGCTGAAATCTGTGAGAAGAACGATATACAATGGTGGCTGTGTTCCGGTACGCTGCTTGGAGCTGCCCGTCATAAGGGATTTATCCCATGGGATGACGACATGGATGTGTCCATGTTGAAGAAGGATTACAGGAAACTTGAGAAGATTCTTGCCAAGATGGATAATGAAGAGTACTTCTACCAATGCATCAAGACAGATCCTGACCATGTCAACGCTTTCGGTAAATTCCGTAAGAAGAAAGATCCTGTGATGTCCACAGATCAGAGATCCCAGTATTTCAAATATCAGGGAGTTGGATTGGACGTTTTCTGTATAGAGAAGTCAACACGTTTTGCTTCTCATCTGGCGAAGTTCTTCTATCTGAATATGCAGCATCCGACCCAGTATATCAGGAACAGTTTCCTCAGACATATGGCGATCAAGATTGTCCAGATTATCAATTTCGGACTTTTGATACCTATATGCCGTCTTATCGGACGAATAAATCCGAACGACGAGTACCGTATCAGTCTTGGAGCAGGATTTTATAAGAGCAAGTTCTTCATGAAGGATATTTTCCCTCTTTCAAAGATGGAGTTTGAAGGGGTTGAGTTCCCGGTGCCTGGTAATACAGATGCGTATCTGACCAATATTTATGGAGATTGGAGAAAACTTCCTTCGCAGGAGCAGATCAGAAAGTCATTGCATTACCCTATATATATAAAGGAAATATTCGGCGAATAGCAAAATGGATGTAGTAATCACATATGTGGACGGAAACGATCCAGTCTGGCAGAAGGACTATCAGAAATATACAGATGTCCCGGTGTTGCAGAAGAGATTCCGTGACTGGGGCACTCTGAAGTATCTGCTCAGAGGTATTGAGGTGAATATGCCTTTCATAAGGAATGTATATCTGGTGGTGTCGCATCCCTCGCAGGTTCCTGAATGGGCGGACAGGGAGAATCTTCATATAGTCCTTCACAGCGATATCATTCCTTCAGAATATCTTCCGACTTTCAACAGTACGACTATAGAGATGTTCCTTCACAGGATCGAAGGACTTGATGAGGAATATCTGTATTTCAATGATGATATTTTCCCTGTTGCCTCATGTCGTCCGGAGGATTTTTTCCGTGAAGGCAGGGCTGTGATAGGGATGTCAAGGCATTTCCTGATATCAGGGATGTATAAACGTCATGTGAGACGTTCCGACAGACTGGCACGTCAGGCGCTTGGACTGCCTTCATCCGTCAGTTTCATAAGGCCTCAGCATGCGTGTATCCCTGTCTTGAGAAGTCAATCAGAGGAAATTTCCAAGCTGCAGAAAGACGCAGTGTATTCTTCTCTGTCCAGAGTCAGAAATGACGGCAATATAAATATGACACTGTTCCTGAGCTATATGTATCATAACGGACTTGTTGTCAACGAAAGGCTTTCATGTCGTCATATTTCTCTGGCAGCTACGACAGAGGGCAGACTGAGAAAGAGTATTGCCAGACCTGAACGCAAGCTTCTCTGTATCAATGATGTAAAGTTGGACGAGAACAAGTTTGTTTCGTATAGAAATCTTATAACAGATATGTTCGAGGCGCGTTTTCCGGATAAATCACGATTTGAGATATAAGAAATGCAGAAACCTACATTTACCATAGTTGTTCCGGTTTACGGAGTAGAGAAATACATCCGTCAGTGTGCAGATACTGTTCTGGGGCAGACATACGACGCCATACAGTTCATCTTTGTCAATGACGGTACAAAGGATAATTCCATGACCGTCCTGGATGAACTTATCAAGGAAAAATATACTCATCTGGAGGATTCCATCCTGATCATCAACAAAGAGAATGAAGGACTTCCGGCTGCAAGAAGGACAGGTGTGGAACATGCTACGGGAGATTATATCCTTCACGTTGATTCGGATGACTGGATCGAACTTGATACAGTAGAAAGAATCGCGGAAAAAGCCATGCAGACCGGCAGTGACATCATAACCTTCAAGGTCTTCAAGGAGGAAAAGAACAGAACAAGGGTAAGAGGCAACCGTCATTATACGATTGAAGAAAAAGACAGGTTTGTCAGGGATATAATGACCCACAAGGCATATGGGTACGCTGTGAACAAATGTACGAAGAGGTCAGTATATACAGACAATAAAGTGTTCTTTGCCAAGTACGGAATGTTCGAGGATGTCTTCCTGATGACTCAGCTTGTGTATTATGCAAAGAGTTATGCCCATCTGGATGTTCCGTTGTATCATTACAGGAGAACTAATATGGCGTCGTTTACACGTCAGAACCGGCCAAGAAAACGTCTCTATGCTTCAATGAACATGCTGGATCTGTATAGGGCTTTCAGCGATGAGGTCCAGTCAAGTCCTGTCAGGGAGTGTGTGGGAAGGATTTTCTATCACGCTGCATGGTGTTCGATAAGATATGGATTGGGACTTTTCGACAGTTATCCTGAGATGAGGAAGATGATATCCGATACACCGATTGGAAAAACCAATCTCTTACCTTTCTGGCAGCAGATTTTCGTCAAGGCGTGTTTCAAATTGAATTATATAAGATAAATATATGCAGGCAGTTATTTTAGCGGCCGGAATGGGTCGTAGATTGGGAGAACTTACAAAGGGTAATACCAAATGTATGGTCGAAGTCAACGGTGTCACTCTGATTGACCGTCTGTTGGGTCAGTTGTCGGCACTTGATCTCAAGAGGGTAGTGATTGTCGTAGGATATGAGGGAGAGAAGCTTGTCAACTATATAGGCGACAGATTCAATGACAAGTTTGAGATTGTCTTCATCAATAATCCGATATATGACAAGACCAACAATATATATTCACTTGCCCTTGCCCGTGAACAGCTTGTGGAGGATGATACGATACTTCTGGAATCGGACCTCATATTCGATGACAGGATGTTCTCGCTGATTCTCGACAATCCTTATCCTAATCTTGCTCTGGTTGCAAAATATCAGACATGGATGGACGGAACGATGGTCAGGATTGATGAAGACAACAATATCATCAACTTCATTACCAAGAAGGCGTTCAAGTACTCTGATGTTGATTATTATTACAAGACCGTGAACATCTATAAGTTCAGCAAGGAATTCATGGTCAACAAATATCTGCCGTTCCTGGATGCATATTGTTCAGCCCTTGGAAACAATGAGTATTATGAACAGGTTCTTCGTGTGATCTGCATGTTGGAGAACTCAGAGCTGAAGGCCTTGCCTATAACCAATGAAAAATGGTATGAGATAGATGATGTGCAGGACCTGGATATTGCTGAAGCATTGTTTGCCGAGGAGGAGTCACATCTGAAGCAATATATGAAACGCTTCGGAGGTTACTGGAGATTCCCTGATATGCTGGATTACTGTTATCTGGTGAATCCATATTTCCCGTCAAGACGTCTGACGGATGAGATGAAGGCCAATTTCGAGACGCTTCTGACAGAATATCCTTCTGGAATGTATGTGAATTCTCTTCTTGCCGGCAAATGCTTCGGAGTGAGACAGGAATTTATAGTACCGGGCAATGGAGCAGCCGAACTTATAAAGAGCCTGATGGAAAATCTCAAGGGCAGGCTTGGCGTCATATATCCTACTTTTGAAGAGTATCCTAATCGCAGGTCTGCGGATAATCTTGAAATATATGTGCCTCAGACAGAGGATTTTCATTATACTGCGGATGATGTGATGTCATATTTTTCCACACATCAGGTAGATAACCTTCTGATTATCAATCCGGATAACCCTTCAGGCAATTATATTCCGTACGATGATGTATTGCGGCTGGCTTCCTGGGCATCCGAGAAAGGTATCCGTCTGGTCATTGATGAATCATTCGTGGATTTTGCATCAGAGTTCCCGGACAATACCTTGCTCAAGAACGATATTCTTGAAAGATATCCGGATATGATAGTTGTCAAAAGTATTTCAAAGTCATTCGGCGTGCCTGGATTGCGACTTGGCATAATGGCTTCGGCAGATACGGAATTGATAGCTTTCATAAAGAAGGATGTTTCTATCTGGAATCTGAATTCTTTTGCAGAGTTCTTCATGCAGATATATACAAAACATGAGGCGGATTACAGAAAGGCAGCAGGTAAATTCATGGCTGAGCGTGAGAGATTCAAGGCTCTTCTGGATGAAATACCGTTCCTGAAGATATTTGACAGCCAGTCCAATTATTTCCTATGCGAGGTCCTTCCACCTTATACGTCTCATGGCCTGGCAGTCAGCCTTCTCAAGAAACACAATATCCTTATAAAGGACTGCAGTACAAAGAAAGTATTTGACGGCAGGAATTATATAAGGCTTGCAATCAGAAACATGGCGGATAATGACATGCTTGTTTCTGCATTAAAATCATTCTGATATGAAAAAGATATGTATCTGTGGCGGTGGCTCTCTTGGTCATGTAATAGCCGGATGGCTTTCTGCAAAGCAGAAGGCAGAAGTATATGTGCTTTCCGGAAGACCGGAACAATGGACCGGACATGTAGATGTATATACTCCGGACTCTGAGGTCCTTCATGGCTGTATCGCTAAGGCAAGATCTCAGGCAGCAGATGTAATACCTGATGCCGATGTAGTGCTGTTCTGTTATCCCGGCTTCATGATTTCACCGTCCTTGGAGGCAATAAAACCATATCTCAGATCAGATACGTATGTGGGAAGTGTATTTTCATCGACAGGCTTTTTCTTTGAGGCATTGAAGATACTACCTGCTTCACAGCCCTTATGGGGATTTCAAAGGGTCCCTTTCATATCTCGAGTGAAGGAATATGGCAGGTCGGCAAATCTTCTCGGATATAAGCCATGCTATCACATAGCTGTAGAAAATGTTTCTGATACAGAAAAAGCCGCTTTTGCGGATTTGATTTCCGATTGGTTTGAGCGTCCTGTTCATCTGTTGAAGAACTTCTATGAGGCATCGTTGACCAATAGTAATCCGCTTCTTCATACATCCAGACTTTATACCATGTTCGGTAGGGAAAACGAGGGACGGGTTTATCCGCGTATGATAAATTTCTATGAAGAATGGACTGTGGAGGCGGCAGAAATGCTTATCAGGATGGATGCGGAATTCTTTGAATTGTTGAAGGCCCTGCCTGTAACTGAAGGCTATCTTCCACCGATTCTTGAATATTACGAAAGTCACGATGCGGAATCTCTGGCAGCAAAACTTTCTTCAATCCAGGGATTCAAGGGTATTACATCTCCTATGATCCGGAACGATCAAGGCTGGGTGCCTGATTTCAAAAGCAGATATTTTACAGAAGACTTTCCATATGGCTTGAGATATATATGGGAACTTGCTCATGACTCGGGAATAAACACTCCTTATATTGACGAGGTTTATTCATGGGGATTATCTAAAATTCAATAGCAAATTGAAGTATGGAGAAATATCTGTCTGTAAGACGCCTTAGTGAAGTGGATGTTCTCAGACCGCTTGCAATATTTCTTGTGGTGGTCCTTCATTGTTTTACAGTATATTGGGGGAAATGGAGTCCTTTTGAAGGATATGTACCTTGTGCTACTTACAAGTGGATAGCGGCTACATCTTTCAGTTTCACTATGGAACTCTTTGTCCTGCTGTCCGGATACATATTCGGATACCAGCTTCTTGTACAGAAGAAGGAATTTACTCTGAAGTCGGTGGCTACAAATAAGCTGATGCGTCTGATTGTTCCTTCGCTTGTGTTTGGAGTGCTGTATGCCCTTATATTCTATTGGAACAAGGATTTCTTCACCGTGGCTTATAGAGTTCTGAGTGGAGCCGGTCACCTGTGGTTCCTTCAGATGCTGTTCTGGTGCTTTATTCTTGCTTTTCTGCTCTATAAATCCGGAATGAGCGATAAATATAAATTTCTGATTCTTATAGGAGCGATAGCGATAAGTACGGTAAATATACCTCTCAGGCTTGACAAGGCTCTTTATTATCTGTTCTTCTTTTATCTTGGAATAATCCTCTCCGGAAGACAGGAATCATGCAGAAAATTGTGCAGGAACAATCTGCTTTTGACCGTACTTTTTGTGGTTTACCTTACCTTGTTCATTGCATATGAGATGTGTCTCCCTATGCTGAAGGTTTCCAAAGATTCTTTCTGGCTCTATTCTGTTGTGCCCCTGTTGAAGAGATACTGGATATTTGCCTATGCTCTTTCCGGTACATTGTTCTTTTTCCTGCTTTCATACAGGATTATGCAGAACAGTTCTTCTATACCGTCCTGGGTCATGTTCTGCAGTTCCATCTCATTCGGAGTATATCTTTTTCATCAGATAATAATTGAGGTTATTTATTACAAGACAAGTCTTCCTGTTCTTGTGGGACCTTATCTGATCCCTTGGGTCTGCCTTCTCATTACATTACCTCTGTCAGTACTTCTGGTTCTGCTTGTGCAAAAGGCAGATCTGAAGTTCCTTTCCATCTGATCGGAATAGGAATAAATAATAAAACTGTCGTGGGTGGGCGGTGCATCAATCTATGCTCCTGCTCCGCGAGCCACGACAGTTTTTTGCTTATTGATATATCCGGATTATGCTCCGAAGTTGTCGTAAAGGATATTCTCAGGCGGTACTCCGAGTGAATCGAGGAGGTTTACAACCGCGCCGACCATCATAGGAGGGCCGCACATGAGGTAAAGTGCATCCTCCGGATTTTCATGCTGCTTGAGGTAAGTCTCGAACATGACGTTGTGTACGAAACCTGCAACATAAGGTACGCCTGCTGCATCAGCCTCAGGATCCGGTCTGTCAAGTGCAAGATTGAACTTGAAGTTAGGGAATTCCTTCTCGATCGCATGATAATCATCAAGATAGAATGCCTCCTTAAGTGCACGTGCACCGTAGAAGAAGTTAACCTTACGGTTAGTCTTTTCTGTCTTGAACAGATGCATGATGTGGCTTCTCATAGGAGCCATACCTGCACCACCACCTACGAAGATAAGCTCCTGGTCTGCAGGGAGATCCTTTGGAAGGAAGAACTCACCGTAAGGACCTGAAATCGTGATCTTGTCGCCAGGCTTGAGTGAATAGATATATGATGAACATATACCAGGGTTAACGTCAACCCACTTGCCGGCAGCTCTGTCGAACGGTGGGGTAGCGATACGTACATTGAGCTTGATGATATCTCCCTCTGCAGGGTAACATGCCATTGAGTATGCACGTACTGTTGGAGTAGGGTTGACCATCTTGAGGTTGTACATACCCATTTTCTCCCAATCTGCCTTGTATTGCTCATCGACGTCGATATCCTTGTAATCGACAGTGATTGCAGGTACGTCGATCTGGATATATCCACCAGACTGGAAGTTGAGGTGCTCACCTTCAGGAAGCTTTACAACAAACTCCTTGATGAATGTAGCTACGTTGTGGTTTGAAACCACCTCGCATTCCCACTTCTTAACGCTGAGTGCAGAAGCAGGTACCTCGATTGACATGTCTTCCTTGATTTTGACCTGGCATCCCAGACGCCAGTTTGCAGCTATCTGCTTGCGGTTGAAGAAACCTACCTCTGTAGGGAGAATCTCTCCGCCACCTTCGGTAACGCGGCACTTGCACTGTCCGCATGCACCCTTTCCACCACATGCAGATGGAAGGAAGATCTTCTGCTCTGCGAGAGTTGAGAGAAGATTTCCGCCAGGGGTTACCTCTACGATCTTGCTTCCCTCATTGATATTGATCTTTACAGTTCCTGATGGTGTCAGCTTCGTCTTGATGAAAAGGAGAAGTGCGACCAGGATAAGTGTGACAATCACGAAGACAATCACAGCAAAAAGTATTGTTTGCGTCATAATCGTGTCCTCCTATATTAAAGCTGAATACCCATGAATGTCATGAATGCGATACCCATGAGACCTACAGTGATGAATGTGATACCAAGACCCTTGAGTGCTGCAGGAACATGTGAATATGCCATCTTCTCACGGATAGCGGCAAGAGCTACGATAGCAAGCCACCAGCCGATACCTGAGCCGAGAGCATATACAACAGGCTCACCGAAGCTGACGAAATCTCTCTCCTGCATGAAGAGTGAACCACCGAGGATGGCACAGTTCACTGCGATGAGCGGGAGGAAGATACCAAGCTGAGAATAGAGGTTCGGAAGGAACTTCTCGACCACCATCTCCACAATCTGCACGATAGCTGCAATGACTGCGATGAAGATGATGAAACTGAGGAAGCTCAGATCGAGGCTTGCATATTTCTCACCCATCCATGCGAGAGCACCTGGCTTAAGGATGTACTCGTTAAGTACCCAGTTTACTGGAAGAGTGATGAGGAGCACAGCGATAACGGCAATACCGAGACCGTTTGCTGTCTTTACATTCTTAGATACCGCCAGGTATGAACACATACCAAGGAAGTAGGCGAATATCATATTGTCGATGAAGATCGACTTTACAAATAAGCTAATATAATCTGCCATAATTTTCTTTAGTTATGTGTTATTTCTCCTGAAGGTCCTTCTGAATTGATCTCTGAACCCAGATCACGCATCCCAGAAGGATGAGCGCCATCGGAGGCAGGATCATGAGACCGTTGTTTACGTAACCGAAATCGTACACAGCCTGTGGGATTACCTGGAATCCGAAGAGTGTACCGCTTCCGAGAAGTTCGCGGAAGAATGCTACGATCACGAGGATCATTGCATATCCGAGACCGTTTCCGAGTCCGTCCATCAGAGATGCAAATGGCTTGTTGCCAAGAGCATATGCCTCAATACGACCCATTACGATACAGTTGGTGATGATAAGACCGATGTAAACCGAAAGGGTCTTGCTGACGCTATATGCATATGCCTTGAGTATCTGATCTACAAGAATCACCATCATCGCTACTACAACGAGCTGGACGATGATACGGATACGGTTAGGAATAGTGTTTCTCAAAAGTGAGCAGATAAGGCTGGAAAGTCCTGTAACGATGATCACAGAGAGTCCCATTACACATGCGCCCTTCAACTGGACAGTTACTGCAAGTGAAGAACAGATACCGAGGACAAGGACAGAAATAGGGTTGCCCTTGAATATCGGAGTCAAAAATGCTTCTTTAATATTTCCCATATCTTATTCCTCCATTGCGTTAACTGGTTCAACTTCTGCTTCTTCAGACACAACGTCAACCACTTCTGTTTCTGCATTCTTTGCAAGATACTCCTTGTAGAATCCGAACCATTGATTGAGTGTCTTTCCAAGAGCCTGTGAAGTAATTGTTGCTCCGGAAATGGCATCGACACCATTGTTTTCAGTCTGACGGTTTGCTGGCTTTGCGATCTCGAAGAGGATTTCGCCTTCTCCGATTGTCTTTGCAACAAAAGCCTCTGCAAATGATGGCTCATCAGAGATCTTTGCTCCAAGACCAGGGGTCTCTCCCTTGTGTCCGAAACGTACTGCCTTGATGGTCTTGAGGTCCTTCTCAAAACCTACATAACCCCAGATCGGTCCCCAAAGACCTGCACCGTAGCAAGGAACTACTGTTATGCCGTTCTTGAATATATAGACAGGGAGCGCTTTCTGTTCGGCAGCGATCTGCTTCTTGAGATCCGATGTTCCGTACACTTCGCATGACTCTATGTCAAGTTCTCCGACCTTGTTGCCTTCGAGATCTACGAGAATGGCTGATTCGATTTCTGCCTTGTATGTATTGAGGATCTCGGCGTCTGCTACATCAGCAAAAGTGGCTGCAGTAAGAATCTGACCGATTGTGTCTTTCTTTACATTGGCATCCTGGGTAGGCTTGAGGAACATTGCAGCGAAGGCAAGAACCGCAGCGACCACCACCACGAGGATGATCGAATATATTACTGTATATGTATTACTGTTTGTATTCATACCTTATATATATTAAGCGATTTTTACCTTCTTTGCTCTTCTCTTGATCGATCCCTCGATTACATAGTGGTCGATAAGAGGTGCAAATGTGTTCATGAGGAGGATGGCAAGCATCATTCCTTCAGGATAACCAGGGTTCCAGATACGTACTGTAACAGCGAGAGCACCTACAAGGAATCCGTAGATCCACTTTCCGCACTCAGTCTGAGCTGAAGTTACAGGGTCTGTTGCCATGAATACAGTTCCGAAAAGGAAACCACCCATTACGAGCTGATAATATCCAGGGAGATCTGTAGCTCCGACTGCATATCCGAGATATCCGATTGCAAGACCTCCGAGAACAGATGATACCATGATTTTCCAGCTTGCAACGCCTGTCCAGATAAGGAGGGCTGCACCGAGGAGGATGGCGATCACTGAAGTCTCACCGACAGATCCCGGGATTGTTCCGAGAATCATATCGAGAAGCTTAGGCTCGAGGTTGGCAAGTGTAGGGTCTGCGAGAGGTGTTGCACCTGAGAAACCGTCCACGAGGCCGTTGCCGCCCATGAATGGCATACCGTCGCCGTTGACTGCTCTGTCAACTCCACCTGTCCATACAGTGTCACCTGACATCTTGCTTGGGTATGAGAAGAAGAGGAATGCACGGGTAAGGAGGGCCGGATTCCAGATGTTCATACCGGTACCGCCGAATACCTCTTTTCCGATGAGGACTGCAAATGCTACTGCGATTGCAAGCATCCAGAGAGGAACATCAACTGGTACGATGAGAGGAATGAGCATACCGGATACGAGATAACCCTCGTTAACCTCGTGGCCCTTGATCTGAGCCGAAACGAACTCGATACCCAGACCTACAAGGTATGATACAACATACAGAGGAAGTACCTTTGCCAGACCGTAAAGGACAACATTCCAGAAAGTCCAGTCAGTAAGACCGAACGCGAGCTTGTGCTGATAACCAGTGTTCCAGATACCAAAAAGCATTGCGGGAACAAGGGCGAGCACAACCATAATCATGACTCTCTTCAGATCGACGCAGTCTCTTACATGCGAACCGCGGCGGGTCACAGTGTTAGGGACGAAGAGGAATGTCTCAAAAGCGTCGAATGTCGAATGAAGGAATCCGAGCTTGCCGCCTTTCTCAAAGGTCGGCTTGATTCTATCTACTAAATTTCTTAATACATTCATGATTCAAAGCTTTTAGCACATTTCTTTCAACATGAGAGCGATACCGTCAGAAATGATCTGCTGGATCTCGATCTTTGAAGGACATACATATTCGCAAAGTGCGAAATCTTCCTCGAGTACCTCATAGATACCGAATTTCTCCATGTCGTCAATGTTGTTTGCCAGACATGCCTTGAGAAGATATACCGGATAAAGGTCCATAGGAAGGACTTTGCCGTACACGTCGTTCACGACAAATGCACGCGGACCACCGTGAAGGTTGGTGTCCATGTCATACTTCTTTTTAGGGGTGAGCCATGAGAAGTATGTGCGTGATGCACTGAAGAGGGCAGGTCTGAAAGGCTTTGCCCATCCGAGCATCTCGTACTTGTCACCTTCTTCGAGGATAGTCATCTGGTTGTCATAGAATCCGAGGAAACCGTCCTTGCCTACGTTTGTTCCGGTAAGTACGTCACCACTGACGAATCTGAGGTCAAGAGATGGATCGTAGAATGCCTTGAGTGACTTGACTGATGCGCCAGGATATGACTCTACATATGCAGGCTCGATTGCCATAGGACCTGTCACTGCAATCTTTCTTCTGACATCGTACTTTCCTGTATTGAAAAGCTTTCCGATGGCAGCGAGCATGAGCATTGAAACTGTCCATACTGTCTCGCCCTTTCTGATAGGTGAAACGTGGTGGATCTGAACTCCTACGTTACCTGCCGGATGCTTTCCTTCGAAAGTGTGCTGAATTACATTCTCGAACTTGTGGAAAGGAGTACCTGAATAGTTTGCCGCATTGAGTGACATGTGCACACCGCCGTCTGTAAGTTTGTTGAGGGCGTTGATGGCAGTCTGGATGTTCTCGATTTCGTCTCTGAGGACAAACTCCATGTCAGCTGCAAGAGGTGCAGTGTTGAATGCGGAAACAAAGATAGCTTTAGGTTTTACTTCCGGATTTGCAATGATTCCGTAAGGTCTCTGAACGAGTGAAGGCCACAGACCGGCTGCAAGAAGAGATGCCTTGATCTCTTCGGCAGACATGGTTGCCACCTTCTTTACTCCGAAATCAACAAATTCCTGCTGTGCATCAGCTTTGATGCGTACCTCAAGCAACTTTCTCTTTGCGCCCCTTACAACCTCTGCTACAGTTCCGCTTACCGGAGATGCGAAAAGGATGTTCTGGGACATCTTGTCGGCCAGTACGGGCGTTCCCGCGAGGACTCTGTCACCCTCTCTTACCAGAAGCTTTGGTACGAGAGCTCTGAAATCAGTAGGTTTCACAGCCACAACGTCCGGAACAATCACCCCTCTGACGGTCTGGGCAGCCTCGCCGCTTATCGGGAGGTCAAGACCCTTTTTCAAATAGATGTTGTTTGACATTATAGAATTATTTAGAGTATAATTAATTGTTCTTATACACGCTAATTTTTGCGCCCGCGAAGTTAGTCATTTTTTTGCTATTTACGAAGTAAATCTTTCCTTTTTTGCCTGTTGATATCTTTTTGTCAAAAGTGCTGTGATATTGGAATGTTTCTGTTAATTTTGTCCCCATTATGGAAAATGGGACAAGTACTATTTTAGAGGGACTGAACAGGGAGCAGAGTGCTGCCGTCAGTTGTGTTGAAGGACCGGTGCTTATTGTGGCGGGTGCAGGCTCTGGCAAGACCAGAGTGCTTACAAGCAGGATTGCATATATTCTTGAGAAGGGAAGTGATCCTTCTGAGATTCTGGCATTGACTTTTACCAAGAAGGCAGCTTCGGAAATGAAGGAGCGTATAGCCTTGATGGTGGGGGAAAGGAAGGCAAGAAGACTGTGTATGGGTACATTTCATTCTGTATTCATCAGGTTTCTGCGTGAATTCTCGGAATCGTTAGGCTATCCGTCTTCTTTTACCATATATGATACAGGTGACTCGGTGAGCGCCATCAAGACATGTCTCAAGGAACTTCAGCTTGATGACAAGGTGTATAAGCCGAAGGATGTGCTGAGCCGTATCTCCATGGCAAAGAACAATCTTGTGTCACCATCCGCATACCGTCGCAATGCTACAGCGCTTCAGAATGATGCGGCGGCAAAGAAACCTCGTATAGTGGATGTTTACGACCTCTACATGTACAAGTGCAAGCAGGCAGGAGTGATGGATTTCGATGACATACTTCTCAATATGAACATCCTCCTGCGTGATAATCCTGCAGCGCTCGAGTCTATTTCCAACCGTTTCAAGTACATTATGGTGGATGAGTATCAGGATACAAACTTCGCTCAGTATCTTATACTCAAGAAATTGAGTCAGGCTCATGGGAATCTGTGCGTCGTAGGTGACGATTCCCAGTCCATCTATGCGTTCAGAGGTGCCAAGATCGAGAATATCCTCAATTTCAAGAAGGATTATCCGCAGCATCACATCTTCCGCCTGGAGCAGAATTACCGTTCTACACAGGTGATAGTGAATGCAGCGAATTCGGTCATTGCGAAGAACTCCGCAAGAATTCCTAAGGAGTGTTATTCGAGAGGGGAGGAAGGGGAAAAGATCAGGTTGATTTCCGCTTACACGGAACAGGAAGAAGCTCTGCTTGTTGCCTCGTCTATAGTTGCGCGTATTCAATCAGATCGTGCTGAATATCAGGATTTTGCTATTTTGTATAGGACGAATGCGCAGTCTCGTGCCCTGGAGGAGGCTCTGAGGAAAAGGAATCTGCCGTATATGATCTATTCCGGCAATTCTTTCTTTGAAAGAGCTGAGGTCAAGGATGTGATGGCGTATTTCAAGCTGGCTGTGAACGTAAATGATGACGAATCATTCAAGAGGGTTGTAAACAAGCCGGCGCGTGGTATTGGAGATACCTCGATGACTGCTCTCATGAATGCAGCTGTTGAACATAAGACATCTCTTTTTAAGGCGGCATTTGCGGACGATCTGGAACGATTTGGCCTTAAGCCGCCTGCTATAAAGAAAATAAGGGAGTTTTGCGAAATGATGTCTTTGCTGGCAGTGCGTGCTCATAAAGATGACGCTTATGCGGTGGCTTCTGCAATAGCTATGGAAACCGGCATATATCCGTTTTATAAGAGTGATACCAGTATCGAAGGTCAGGCCAGAACAGCCAATGTCGAGGAGTTGCTGAATAGTGTGAAGAGTTACATAGAGGAAAGACAGAATGAAATCTTTGAGGAGATGCAGGCTGAAGGAATGGTTCCTGATAATACAGAAATTGCGGCCTCTGATATGCCTGTAGTTACTTTGAACGATTATCTGGAAAATGTCTCGCTGCTGAGTGCTGTGGATGTTGAAGATGGTGAGGATGACAACAACAAGATAAGTCTTATGACGGTGCACTCTTCCAAGGGCCTTGAATACCCGTATGTCTTTGTGGTGGGAATGGAGGAGAACATTTTCCCTTCCGGTGGTTTCCTTTCGTCTGATAGTGAAATAGAGGAGGAAAGACGCTTGTTCTATGTGGCAATGACCAGAGCGAAAAAGGTCCTGCAGCTTTCATTTACTCAGACCAGAATGAGGCATGGCAAACACGAGTCCAATTCTCCAAGCCGCTTTGTCAGGGAGATAGATAGACAGTATGTCAGCAACCCTGGAGCAGCAGATTCTGATGAGACGGAAATCAAGCCGTCCGGCTTCGGTGCTTGGAAACAGCAGTCATCTTCAAGGTTCGGCAACACTTATGGCCAGTCGTCAAGACCTGTAGTGGAACGTAGACCTGCGCCGGCTCGTCCTTCAGTTCAGCAGCCGTCAGCGCCGAGACCGGTGGCAAGACCTCAGGCTCTTCCAAAACGTGTGTCTGATGCAGACTTTGTTCCCACTCCGATACTTCAGCTAAAGGCGGGACAAAGGATCGAACACAATCGTTTTGGCTTCGGGGTGATATTGGAAATCTCCGGAGATCTGACGGATTTGAAGGCAAGAATCCGTTTCGATGAGCATGGAGAGAAGATTTTGATACTAAAATATGCTAAAATTCGAGCAGTTTGATTGATAAATTGGTAGAATTATTTATCTTTGTGTCGAAGTTTTTCATAGTTTAAGTTTAGGTTAAGTAACGTGGCTGTCGCAGTGATTGTGACAGCCACGTGAATTTTTATACATGTCTGTTAAACTCGGTAGTAATTTTTATGAGAATACCTATTGAAAAAGAAAAATTCAGCAATAAAATCACATAAAAAAAGTAAAAAAAATATTTTTCTTTTTTTTGATGTCCTTACCGGCTCTTTCCATATACATTTGCCCTGTCAGCAATGTCGCTGACATAAATTTTGAGGCGGATGGATATTTTTTCTTTCAGGTCAGTATCGACCTTTTTTCTATTTGTTTTTCTCCTGCAGACGGTTTCCTGTGGACGGCTTGGTACAGAAGAAGATAGTGTAGATGGTTTGCTCTGTATATCATTCAAAGATGAATGGTCTGCTAAGACAAAATCGTCTCTGTCATTGCCGGATACAAGTGATTTCATTCTGACTGTAAGGAGTGCCAAGGGGACAGTTGTCTATGATGGACCGTTCGGTGATTGTCCGGAATCAGTAAGTGTCGCTCCGGGCTCTTATGTCGTGAAAGTGATTTCGAGGGAATTCGCTTTACCTGCATTCGATGCCCCTCAATTTGGTGACGAGCAGTGTGTTGTGGTAGCTGCGCAAGGACGTACGGTCGTGAAGCTTGACTGTACGCAACTTAATGCCGGAGTATCTCTCGATGTGTCTTCTGATTTCCTGACCCATTGCCCGGATGCATCGCTATTCCTCAAGTCCTCGTCAGGCAAGCTTCTTTATTCGTATCGGGAAAAACGTACAGCCTACTTTCCGGCAGGGGATGTGTCTCTGATGATGAGTTCTTCAGGTAAGGATGAAATATTGCTGACCAAGGAACTTGCTCCGAGAGATATGCTTACTATAAAGGTTTCTGTATCAGTGAAATCCGAACAGACTGGATCTGTCTTTCGAATGTCAGTGGATACTTCAAGGGTATGGCATCGGGATGAATATGTCATAGGTGGGCAGTCAGATGAGGGACAGGATGTAATGACTGTAGCGCAGGCAAGATCTTCTGCAGAAAAGGAAGATGTATGGGTCAGCGGATATATCGTAGGCGGTGATCTGACTTCGTCTTCTGCCTCGTTTTCCGGTCCCTTCAAATCCAGGACAAATCTTCTTCTCGGTCCTAAATCATCTACTGTCAGCCGCGATGCCTGTGTGTCAGTACAACTTCCATCCGGCGAGGTTCGCGATGCCTTGAACCTTGTAGACAATCCGGATGTTCTGAGGAAGAGAGTCTGCATAAAAGGTGATGTTGTAAGTGCTTACTATGGTATTCCAGGAATAAAGAATACCGTTGAATTTCAATTTATTAACTAATTAAAAACAAAAATTTTATGAAAACGGTGAAGATTATTTTCATTGTGGGTCTTCTGTCTGTGTTTACGGGATGCAGCAAGGTTGTTAAGGATGCAGGAGACTGGTCGGTTGAAGAAGCGGGAAAAGGTAATTTGTCCGTGAGTGTCGTTTATGATGACTTGGTTTTGAAAAGTCTGACAGACTATACCAATACCACATCTGACGAGAAAGCAGTAAAGAAATTGGATGTTCTCGTGTTTGATAAGGTGACAGGGGCGTTGAATGCCAGTATGAGTCTGGAATCTATGACTGACGAGTGCCAGTTTGCTCTGCCTGTCGGAGATAAGGTAGTTTATGCAATTGTTAATGGACCGGATGTATCATCTGTGACAAGTGAAGAGGGATTGTTGGCTCTCTCGGACAATCTCTCCGACAGGTCGTTTTCCGGAAAGGGTTTGCTGATGATGGGTAAAGCTGATTGTCAGATTGAGGCAGGAAAGACGGCGTCGCCTACAATAGCTGTGAAATGGCTTGTTTCACGAGTTGTTCTGAGAAAGATTACATGTAATCTGGCCTCGCAATATAAGACAATGTCTGTCAATTGTGTGTATCTGGGTAACGCCAATACTGTGCAGACGCTTGCAGGTGAGTCGTCTGTCATGGTGAATCCTGACGGGTATGCTGATGCTGCCAAGACAAAGCCTGTCGGCAAGAGTGAGATGGGTGCGTGCTATGAATACATGTTCAAATATGGCAGCGGTGATATAAATGTAGGTGGTTTCAATTCTACTATATATCGCCTGTATTGCCAACCTAATGAGACAGATAAACATACCTGCCTTTATATTGCAGTAGTGATAGATTACACAACATATTATTACAGAATACCTCTTATTAACGGTCTGAAGGCCGGTTCAACATGTTCTGTAGATGTTACGATCTCAAATCTTGGCTCGCTTCTGCCTCCTGATACTGACTATGTCACAGGAGGGGTGGCTGCGAAGATCCAGTTCGGAGGCTGGGATGCAGGAGAGGCTTATGTCGTTGAATTTTAGTTGATTTGATAGTATAAAGGTCGGAATCCTCTTCTCCGACCTTTATATTTTCTTATTATCTGTTACTGATTTGATGTTTGTACTTACAATTTGTAAGTGTTAAAAATGTTGCTAAGTTGTCTTGTATGACCTGATTATGTGTCATAACCGAATAAATTAATTTGAATAATACTTATAAATCAGTATCTTTGCACGATTTTGCAAAATATAGATATTAGATACTGATGAGAAATTTTAGAAGATTGATTTCGACAATCCTGTTATCGGCAATCGGCGTCGTGACGGCTTTCTCCCAGACTTCTGTGAAAGTCAGCGGAGTGGTCACTTCAGCCGATGACGGCCTTCCTATGATCGGTGTGGCTGTCATGGATGGTAACGGTAACGGAGTTGTCACTTCTCTTGATGGAGATTATGAAATTACCGTAGCGCCTGGTACGGAACTGACGTTCTCCAGCATCGGATTCAACGATGAAAAGGTTGTTGTCCCTCAGGCAGAGACATTTACTCATAATGTCGTGATGCAGCCGGAGACCATGAAACTGGACGATGTCGTTGTAATCGCCTATGGTGTAAGAAAGAAAGGAACTGTTGCCGGTTCGGTTTCCACCGTCAAGTCGGAAAAACTTGAGAACACGCCGACAGCGGCTTTCGATCAGGCACTTCAGGGTCAGGTGGCCGGACTTACCGTCTTGTCCAACACCGGTGAGCCAAGTGCTTCCGCATCGATGAAGATCAGAGGTACCAACTCGATAAATTCAGGAACGTCTCCGCTTTATATCCTTGACGGTGTGGAGATTTCTGCAGCTGACTTCAATACGATCAATCCGGCTGATATAGAGAGTATGTCAGTTCTGAAGGATGCGTCATCTACTTCAATTTATGGTGCTCGTGCGGCTAACGGAGTAATCGTAATTACAACAAAGCGCGGACGTAACATGGACCGCCCTAACATCAATTTCCGGACTCAGCTGGGATGGTCAGCCATCGCACATGGCAACTGGGACCTTATGACTACAGCAGAGCGTATTCAATATGAAAAGGAAATTGGAATGACGTCCGGTCAGAATTATGATTATCTGAGTAAGATAGACGTGAACTGGATGGATGTGGTGTTCAATGATGCAGCAATGCTTCAGAGCTATGAACTCTCTGTTTCGGGTGCTACAGATAAGACAAACTACTATCTTTCAGGTTCTTATTATGATCAGGAAGGAGTGGCCCCAGGCTCTATGTTCGAGCGTTATTCTTTGAGGTATAACTTTGAACATCAGATGGCAAAGTGGTTGAAGATGGGTGCAAACACTATGTTTAACTACCAGAACATACAGCAGGCGGATGAAGGAGCCTACGCACTCGTAACACCTATCTCTGCCGCGCGTTTCATGCTTCCTTACTGGGATCCGTATAAGGCTGACGGTTCTCTGGCTTCTATCAATGACGGTACATGGAAAGGACAGGGGCAGAATCCGCTTGAGTGGCTTGAGAACAACCCTCTCGCATACAAGAAGTATAAGGTTTTCTCCACTCTTTTCGCAGATTTCAACATTTACAAGAACCTTACTTTCAAGACTCAGTTCGGATTCGACTTCTCGCATACTACGGGTTTCAGCCAGTCATTTGCTTCCTACAAGCCTAATCTCGGAGAAGGTATGGCCTCAAGAAGTTCGAGTGACGGCCTGAATCTTCAGTGGACAAACACTCTGAACTATCGTTTCGATATTGACAATGTCCACGATTTCAACTTCCTGCTCGGTCATGAATGGCAGGATTATCATACTGAGAGATTCAGTGTAAGGTCAGAGGGTCAGACTAATGACTATCTGACAGATATCTCTACAGGTACGAGAGTCACTTCCTGGGATAGCATGGCTACCTCGGACTACTCCCGCGTATCTTTCTTCGGACGTGCTGAATATAACTATGCGGACAGGTATTACGCAGAAGCTTCTCTCCGTGCCGACGGATCATCCCGTTTCGGTAAGAACAACCGTTGGGGACTTTTCGGAGCTGTCGGATTCATGTGGAATCTCCGCAATGAGGATTTCATGCTCGATTGCCGTGAATGGATGAATCAGGCGCAGATATCTTTCAGTACCGGTACTTCCGGAAATTCAGAAATTCCTAATTATGAGCACCTTGCACTTATATCAGGAGGTGCAGACTATATCGGAGATTCAGGAGTCGCTCCAGTTCAGCCTGGTAACGAGAATCTTACCTGGGAGAACACCTGGACCTCAAACCTCGGTTTCCATTTCGGTTTCTGGAACAGACTTAATGTGGACCTTGAACTTTATGCAAAGAGAACTACAGACATGCTGATGTCCGTGCCTCTTTCTTACGCCCAGTCGAATGGTTACGGCTATATGTGGGATAATGTAGGAGCCATGGTAAACATGGGCGCTGAAATCAATGTGAACGCAACAGTGTTACAGCTGAAGGATTTCTCGTGGAATGTAAACGCCAATGTCGGATATAACCATAATGAAATCACCGAACTTTATAATGGCGTTCAGGAATACGAACTTGCAAATACCAATACAAAACTTGTTGTAGGTCATCCGCTCGGCGAGTTCTACATCAACCGCTATGCCGGTGTAAATCCTGCAAATGGTGATGCACTCTGGTATGACAAGGACGGAAATCTGACAACCGAACTCAAGGACTCTGACAAGGTGCTTGTCGGAAATACTTTCCATGCGCCATGGCAGGGAGGTTTCGGCACGGCTCTTACATGGAAGGGTATCAGCTTGAGTGCGCAGTTCAGCTGGGTCGCAGACCGTTACATGCTCAACAATGACCGTTATTTCGACGAATCGAACGGCCGTTTTGCCACATACAACCAGTCCCGCAGACTTCTTGACCGCTGGAAACAGCCAGGTGATGTCACCGATATTCCACGTCATGGTGTGTTTACGGAGTTTGACAGCCGTCTGCTTGAGGACGCTTCATTCCTGCGTCTGAAGAATCTGATGCTTTCATACAACCTTCCTTCAGGTCTCTTGAAGAAGACAGTTGTGATCAGAGGACTCAGAGTGTATGCGCAGGCCCAGAACCTTTTGACATTCACCAATTTCTCAGGCTTGGATCCTGAAGGCACAAACAATCTGTATGCTGCCCAGTATCCGATGTCCCGCCAGTTCACTTTCGGTCTGGACCTGATGTTCTAATGATATGAAAGATATGATGAATAATATAAACAAGATATTTACGAAGGCAGCTGCTGTGATTGCGCTTTCCTTCGGAATGGTTTCCTGTCTTGAGAAGCTTCCTGGGGATGCAATTCTTGAGGATAAGGGCATGAAGACCTTCTCAGATGCAGAACAGACATTGACAGGTATCTATTCGGCTTATATGAGTGGAGCTCTGTATAGCGGCTATCTGACCATCCTGCCTGACATCCAGGCTGATCTCGTTCATGCCGTTCAGGGAAATACCAATACTTATGGACCGCTGTGGCAGTGGGATGTCCGTCCGACCAACTCAGAAATAACAGCAGTTTATGGCTCGCTTTATAAAGTAATCGCACGTTGTAATTTCTATCTCGATCAGGTAGAAGACCTCAGGGAAAGTCTGACTGACGACGATGATATCACATATCTGGATTACTATACGGGAGAAGTGTACTGCGCCAGGGCAAATGCGTATGCAGAACTGATAAAATGTTTCTGTGAGGCGTACGATCCTGATAGAGCTCATGAGCAGATGGGAGTTGCTCTTGACAGCACTTATTTCGGAACCAAGCCTCAGAGAAGGGCAAGCCTCAAGGAGTCTTACGCATTCGTGGTACGTGACCTTGAAAAGTCTGAAGAACTACTTGATGAGGATAACGACTGGTACACCAATCCATATGTCACAAAGGCTGCCGTGCATGCACTACGCTCAAGAGTGGCACTTTACATGCAGGATTGGAATACTGCCGTTGACTATTCTACCAAGATGATTGAAAATAAGGCATTTGATCTATCTACATCATCTGTATATACAACCGGAACAGATGTGATACAGGGTGGTGCAAGGGCTTACACATATGTGGATTATATGTGGACACATGACCTTGCTACAGAGATCATCTGGCAGATCGGTTTTACAACCACATCTTATGGTGGTGCACTCGGTCAGGTGTTCCTTAATTTCAATACAGACTATACATACTTCTATCCTGACTATATGCCGTCAGAATGGGTGATAGGTCTTTACAGCTCTTCAGATGCAAGACGTACGGCGTATTTCCGTACTCTGCCGACAGGCTATCAGGGAAATCCGAACCTGACATTGCTCGTAAAGTATTTCGGAAATGAAGATATATTCATTCCGTATAATATATTCCATGTGTGTCAGCCGAAACCTCTCCGTCTTGCAGAGCAGTATCTCATTCGTGCCGAGGCATATTGCAGACAGAATGAGTTCGGCAAGGCGACTTCCGATCTGAGGACTCTTGCAAAGGCCAGAGGTGCATCTGCAAGCAGCCTTTCAGAGAGCAACTGGCTGGAAGTCATTTCCAATGAAAGGGCAAAGGAACTTTATATGGAAGGTTTCCGTCTGAACGACCTTAAACGCTGGAACAAAGGATTCAAGCGTGTGACTCAGTCTTCAGCACAGAACGGACCGGGCAGCACACTTGACATCAAGGCAGGAGACTATAGGTTCGTATGGCCTATACCGCAGCATGAAGTAGAGGCTCCGGGATCAGGCATCAGACAGAATACAGGATATTAATCATCGGAAATATGAACAGATTATACAGATACATTACACTTGCTTTTGTTGCAGCCATTTCCCTTGCAGGCTGCCATGAGAGATATGTGACATATTCCGATGCGGAATATATCATGTTTGCAGACACTATGGCGTTGTATCCTGTCCAGGCGAAAGGCACTGTGGACAAAACCGGCAAAGTCATAGATACTACCTTCACAATACCGGTAGTGTCAACTGTAAAGAGGGATTACGACAGGACATTCGGTGTTGAGATAATTGACAAGGGCAGTAATGCCATAGAACGCTACCACTATCGTCTTGAGTCCAATATGGTTACCATCAAGGCCGGTGAGCTGCGTGCAGATGTGCTTGTGCACGGCTACTACAACAATATTGACGTGACGGATTCACTTGGCTTCGAGCTGCAGCTTGTTATGGATGACAAGCTTGTGATGCCGCTGTATGGCAAGAATACCAAAGTTGTCATGATGAAGAGCTGTCCTCTGGACATCAATGACTTTACGGGATATTGCATCTTCACTTCCATGTTCCTGTATCAGTACAGCGCAACAGGATCCTATCAGAGACTTATCAGGACTGAAAGACTGGATGACAATACGATCATCTGCCGCAACTGGCTTGCAGACGGTTACGATGTGACATTGACATTCAACAATGACGATCCAATGAAACCGCTTGTTACAATGGCTGATGATCAGGTTGCATCTGACGAAGGTTCTATCTTCGGTCAGACCCATGGAGACAACCGTATTCTCGTGACTCACAGTCCGGCTGCGGAATCCATATATTATCCATGTGGAAAATATCTCTATCTGTGGGCACATTTCTATGTGGAGAATCTTGGTACACCAGTAGGTACCGTAGGCCATTTCTACAATATCATGGAATGGATCAGTGATGAAGAGGCCGAGCGCCTTCAGAAAGTGGAAGGAATGTAATAATTAACCGGATATGATTATGAATAAGAAAATATATGATTTTTTCAGCCTACTTTCTTTGGCTGCAGTACTTTTTGCAGGAATATCTTGTGAACAGACTGACCCTGTTGATGATTCATCGGATAAAGATACGGTCTCTTTTCCGGAACTCGTAAAGGAAACCGATGTAGAACCAGGCACTTTGCTTACATTTACAATCCAGCCGGACAAAGGATGGAGTATCTCGATCCCGGTGGAGAGTTTTGAGTGGTTCAAGATTCTTGACGGAAAGTTCAAGGTTCAGACTCTTTCCGGAGTTTCTCTCAAGGAACCTAAGACCATAACGATATGGACAACTGAAGAGCCTTCATTCGCCCTCAGGTCGTGTGAGGTCAAGATGACAATAGGCGAGGAAACAAGAACTGTAGCAGAATATACTCTTCGTGCTGAAGGCAGGACAGTTGAGGTATATCCTGTGGCAATGACGGAAGATGGCAGATTCTCTTATGCTGACGGTGCATATATATATGATACAAAACCACTGGCTGAGGATGATGTTGTAGAACTTGTGTGGGATGAAAACGAAAGGAGATATTCATTCCCAGTAGAGGTTAAGTCAAATTATGACTGGACAGTGGAATGGCCGGAGTGGGCACGGGCAGATATAAATGTTGACTCCAGAGTTGGAGACGTTCCCGTTGAAATCTATGGAGTAAATTCAAAGCTTCCTATGACTTCGACTGACGGAGAGGTGATTTTCAAGCATGGAGATGATGTCAAGAAGATTGTCAAGGTCAGGATTCCGGGCAGCCAGGATAAGTTTATCCATAATCTGAGTGGTTATACATCTTTGTATTTCGACCATGCATGCTATATGCATAATGATAATGGAGTTTATTCCAAAGACCCTGTCCAGGGATACTTTTTCGGACCGGAATCTTCAAGAGTAGTTGTTCTCGAACTTGGAGACAACGGATATGAACTGAAAGAAACCCCATGGCTGTCAGTTGTTGTAGGTGCATGGGATAATGTTGATAATGCAGATGTGCTTCAGTCGCGTACAGTTTCAATATCTGCTCCACGATATGCCGGATCAGAGGATAGGAACGCTACGATTGTCTTTCTTCCGGCAACGGCTCCTTCTGATGTGGCTGAGATTCTGTCGGCAGACAGGATGAGTATCAAGGAGGAATATTCATCATACGCGATCCCTGTGGTACAGGCAGCCCGTCCAGCCGAGTATATTACATTCGAAGCAGATGCTTCTGAACGTGAGAGTGCCGGTCTTTTGTTTGTGAAAGCAGAGTCGGATCTGCTTCCTGAGAAGGATCTTACCTTTGCAGAAGGCTCACGGGACTGGCAGTATGAGCTCTCATATATCAAGGAAATGGCCACTGCAAAATCGACATTCTATATCACGGAAGCATACGAGACCATAACAGTTCTTGACGCAGAGGGCAACGAGGTAATCGCAGACGAGCATTGGCTCAGCTATGATTCTCTTGGTGAAGGCCTGTATGGACAGATACAGATGGATATGTCAATATTCCTCAAGGATGCTCCTTCTGAGATTGACGGATATGTCGTGTTCAAGGATGAGACAGGTAAGGTGCTGTCAATAGTACACTGCAAATATAAGGAGGAACCAAAGACAGATGTTGATGTCTTGAAGGATGTTTCTGCTGAATTCTTTGCAGATCCTCAGGCAGCGGAAATGGCCGGAGCGACCATACACGAGGTGGTTTCAGGTCCTACATATATCAAGTATAAGGAACATCAGGCGCCGATTTATATCGTGAAGTTTACCAAGAATAATACTTCTCTGGTAATCAATACATCTAAAGAATGCCAGATATATTCGTGTGCTGGAAAAAAGAACGGACCTGAAATGGTGACTATAGATGACCAGATGTTCATTGACAAGGAAATCTACCAGCAGATTGAAGATTACAATAATGGTCTTATTGATAAATATCCTGATACCAGTAATGAGAGAAGTACAATGGGTATTCTGACTTTCGGTAAGACATCTTTTGAGACAAGAGTGTATCCTGGATACTCGAAATTCAATATGAAGATGCCGGATAAAGTTACAGATAAATATATGTCGGAAGTAATCCAATTCGGTACCCAGGAAGCCATTTTGTTTGTATTTATTTGCGAACTTGACCTTCAATAAGAATTGATACACTATGAGAATATACGACTATATCAGAATTTTATTTGCTCTCCCGATTTCTCTGTTTCTGTTCAGTTGTGCAGAACTTGATGAGCCGGATTATAGGGAAAAGGAGTACGGATACGTACAGTTCAAATTGTTCAAGGAAGCGTCATACGTTCCGGTAAAGGCGGTGGGAGACGACGAAAAGGTCCTGAACTATCTTTCAGAGGCAACAAAGATCGGAATCCTTTTCACTGACGGAAAGCGTAACATCAGCCAGACCCTGGTTCTTAATTCGTTTGATGCCGAATCTGCAGAATACGGATTGAGAAGTGACAAGATGAAGCTTCTGGCAGGAAACTACAAAGTCATTTCATATACGCTTTATGGAAAGCTTGACGAGCCAATCTATGAGGGAACGATGGCGAAATTCCCGCAGATTGACGCAGATTTTACTGTTGTTGCAGGAGGCTTGTGCGTACATGACCTCCTTGCAAAGACAGTAGAAAGGGGAAAGGTGAAATTTACTCTTGTAAAGGATACAAGTGCATTTGTTCAGACTAAGGCAAGTCAGAAAGTGAGGGAATATACATTTGATGAAATCCTTTCTGTGGATATTCAGGTAAGAAAGGATGATAAGCCGGTATTGTTCAGGGCACTTCCTGTTAAGTTTTCTATGCATTTTGTTGACAACGACGATCCTTCTGACGGAGCCTACACATCGACGGCTGTGTGTGATACAGTAGTGTCGTTGCCGGCAGGAGAATATAGTATAGACTATTATGCTGTCTATGATGACAAGAAGGGACGCTCACTTCTGGAGAGAAATGATAATGTAAAAGCAGTAGTTAAAGTCAAGGATAATGAGCTGTCAAAGCAGAATGTCCCTGTAAGACTTTATCAGTCAGATGAATATATTCAGGATTATTATGCTCTCAAAGCTATCTGGGAATCTCTTGAAGGACCGAAGTGGTATTATAGCGGCGAGAACTTTCCTGATGGAGCGAACTGGGACTTCAATAAGGATGTCGATCTTTGGGGGGACCAGCCAGGTGTCTCGCTGCATTCCAACGGACGTGTGGCTTTGATCAGTGTCAGCGATTTCGGATTCAGAGGCGAATTACCAGCCGAGATTGCTAAGCTTACAGAGCTTACAGAGCTTTATCTCGGCACTCATAACGATTCGAATCAGAATGAGTTCGATCCGACACTTCAGTCCGGTACGAGAGACAGGATGGAGCGCCACAAGCAGTATCTCGCTTCAAAGTATCCTTCTGTACAGTTCAGCGAGCCTATAGCAAGAGCTCTGAAGGAGCATGATATCGTGATTCCTGAGACTGCAATGTATGAGACGATGACTGAGGAACAGATTATAGACCGCAGGACAGGACTTATGAAGATCCAGCCTAAGGATGCTGTGGCCGGGAAACTCTATAACGGACTCACAAAAATAGATCCTGCAATCTGGTCTCTTGACAAGCTCGAGAAGCTTACGATAGCAAATGGTCTTCTTGAAGAGTTCCCTCTGAAACCTGCTGATATGGATAAGGACAAGGGCTTGGTTGCCCTCTCTGACCTGGAGATCTATAACTGCAGCAAACTCAAGAACCCAAAGGAAGCCCTCAAAGCCATGCCTTCGCTTGTTTCTTTGAATCTTTCACAGAACAATCCGGACTGGACTTCAGAGGAGGCAAACGATCTGTTGCACTCTCTTGCAGCCGAAGACTCAAGGTCTGCAAAGAAGATACAGATACTCTACATGAATAAATCGAACCTTTCAAAGGTAGATGGCAAGAAACTTTCGACCATGAAGAGTCTTGGACTTCTGGATTTAAGTGATAATAAGATAACAGAGATCTCTGCTTTTGGTAAAGATATCAATCTTGTTCAGCTCCATCTCAATAATAATGAGATTACTGAACTTAAGAGGGCGGAGAATGGCGAACCTTTCTGCGGACTTGCTGATGTGGAAACGTTCTCTGTCAGAAATAATAAGCTTACAGTGTTCCCTGATATCTTTGATGCAAAATCTAAGTTCGGTATGGTTTCCGTGGATTTTTCATACAATAATATCACCAGGTTTGCCGGTTATGACGAACAGGGTAACAAGACGGGTGAGAACAAAGGTATATACGCAGAGACTTTGACTTTGGCCAACAATCCGATCTCCGTATATCCTGTCATGTTCCGTGACACTGATTCTAAAATCGCATATGTAAACATGAGAGGATGCGGAATGACAGAGATACCCGACAGCTCCTTTGTTTATGACAACGCAGTGTATCTGACTTCCTTCGATTTTTCATATAATAAATTGAAGGACATACCGAGCGATTTTCATTCAGGCAACATTCCGTATCTGTATGGGCTTGATATCTCATACAACAGGTTCAGTACCTTCCCTTACGAACAGTTCGATATGAAGGGACTTACCGTATTTGCCATACGAGGACAGAGAAATGACAAGGGTGAAAGATGTCTGACCCAATGGCCGGAGGGCGTGTATCAGCATACAGGCTTGAGAGGACTTTATTTGGGATCGAATGATATAGGTGTAGTTAACGATATAATATCGACTCTATGCTACTATCTTGACATCAGTGATAACCCGAATATTGTTTTTGATGCTTCTGACATATGTTATGCATGGCAGGCTGGAGCATATATCCTGTTGTATGACAAGACACAGGAAATATTGAATTGTGACCTGATGCTGCAATAATGGGAGGAACGACGAATATGAAAAGATATATTATATTTTTATTGATGGCTCTTGCAGCTGTCGCATGTACTCCGAAGGAGGAAATTTCCTTTGAACTGGATTCTAAGGAAATTCATGTCGGACCGGAGGGCGGTATCCGTACCATAAAGCTTACTGTAGGTGAGCCTTGGACTGCAATGGCGAATGAGCCTTGGATATCAGTGTCTCCTGCAAACGGACGTGGAAGCGAAGAATGTCGCATAATAATTGACTCGACGATCGTAAATACTCTTCGTGATGATGTTGTGAGAATCCAGACAGAAAGCGGTCAGACAAAAGAGTTCTCCGTTATTCAGGACGGCTTCGCTCACCAGATCAACCTTAAGAAGCAATTGGTTGAAATAAAGGATTTTGCCACAGTTGATAAACGTAAGTTTGATGTTGTGGTAAATACGAATGTTGATTTTGATGTCGATATACCGGCAGAACATTCATGGCTTACTTATAAGAAACCTGATAACATAGATGAACTTCTTGACAGGGGAGCAAGACCGCGCAATGTAACTGTAAGATTCGAGTGGAAAGTAAATCCTACGGCTGAGGTCCGTGATGTAGAGGTGGGATTTGTTGCAAAGGATGTGGAAGGCGAGGTGAAGACAGATAAGCTCAATGTCTCTCAAGGAAGTGCACCTGATATCGAATCTGTCAAGGGTACGCCTGCAGGTGACTCTCTTGCCCTCCTTTCGATAAGTCGTTTCCTCGGCTGCTGGTCAGAGTTTGATACTGGTCTCAGGATGGAAAGATGGGACGGTGTGACCCTTCACAAGTCTGGCAAGAACAAAGGACGTGTGAAGTCGGCGGACTTTGTGTTCTTCAACACTCAGGAGTCGATTCCTTATGCAGTGAAATACCTGACAGCTGCAGAAGAACTTTATTTCTTCAGTAATGAGAACTCAAGCACCAAGAACCTCAGTCTTGGTGACGATATATGCGAACTTACAGGATTGAAGAAGCTGACGGTTTTTGCATATGGACTTACAGAGCTTCCGGACAATATGGACAATATGAAGAGTCTCAGGTATCTGGATCTTGCCGGAAACAATTTCGCATCTGTTCCGAAGGTCCTGAGGAAGTGTGAGTCTCTTAAGGCCTTGTTCCTTACTTCGAACCAGCGTAGTGCGGTTTCGGATTTGAGTAATACCAATAAAAAGGATATAGGAGGACTTGTGGATGAATGTCAGGAAGATGCCTCGGGAAGGAGAAAGTTCCCTCAGTGGCTTCTCGAATGGGATCAGCTTGATACACTGAGACTTTCTGTGAATTTCCTTCAGGGTACCCTCCCTACTGATAAGGAACTCATTGATGCCGGATTTGACGTGTGGGATGTTGAAGAAGGCGCAGCAGATGATCTTGAGGTAAGTCTCAAGGACTCGTTGAGTACAGACGGAATAAAGTTCTTCCAGGAGAACAAGGTGCCTAAGGTCCTCCCTAATACAGACTTCCTTTCGTTCAACCTTAACAGACTGTATGGAGATATCCCTAATTGGCTGAAGTATCATCCGAAACTTGATTTTTGGGTACCTCTCTTGCTTGTCTTCCCACAGGAAGGTAAGGCAATGGATAATGGCGGTACTCCTGCAGGTTTCAATGACGTGCCTACCAATCTCAACTATTACTATGAGATCTATGCAAACAAGAAGTGGAGTGAATACAATATTGTAGATTAATACAGGAAGAAAATGAAATTTGGAAATAATATATTATTGCTGGCGTCACTTCTGACGGTCTCTTTAGCTTCTTGTTCGGTGGACGAGAGATCGCTTGATGCGGAGACTTCAGAGGATAAGGTCTCTCAGACAGTGGCTGAAGCCCTTCCGGGACAGTTGTTCGTCAAGTTTGACGCTTCAGTAAGCCGTATTCTTGAAGATGCCGGCCTGACCAAAAGCGGAGCGGATTCTCCGGCAAGCCGTTCTGGCGTGTTAAGCGTGGATGAAGTCCTTGACCTTGTCGAAGGATATCAGATCGAGAGAGTTTTCCCTATTGACTCGCGTACTGAAGAGACAGCACGTCATGAAGGTCTGCATCTTTGGTATATAGTACGCTTCTCTGAAGAGTATCCGGTGGATAAGGTGGCTGCTGACCTTTCAAAACTTGGAGAGGTGAACCGTGTCGAATATAATCGTACATTGAAGAGGGCTTCCGATGCGAAGGCAGTGCCTTTTACAGGCTCTCATTCAAAGGCGGGCGTATCTCAGACTGGTCCGAATGACCCACTTCTCAAGTATCAGTGGCATCTTGTCAATAATGGTTCGGCTCAGCAGGTTCCGGTAGAGAAACCGGAGAATGCAGTTGCAGGTTTCCTTGAGGGAGCAGATGTCGGAATGAAGAAAGTATGGGAAAATCCGGACATGAAAGGTCATCCATCAATAATCGTGGCTGTACTCGATGAGGGAGTCTGCTTCTCACACCCTGACCTCAAGGCAAGCATGTGGGTGAATGAGGGCGAAGAACTTCGCTCACGTATAGACGCTGACGGCAATGGTTACAAGGGAGATAAGTACGGCTACAATTTTGTGCAGAACACCGGTGTCATTTCAACTGACAGCGTTTATGATACAGGCCATGGTAGCCATGTGGCAGGAGTAATTGCTGCCGAGAATGATAATGGTATAGGAATTTCTTCAATTGCCGGAGGCTCGCCTGACAGTCCGGGAGTACGAATCATGACATGTCAGATTTTTGCCGGTGCTTATGCAGGAACTCTTCTTGATGAAGTGCGGGCGATAAAATATGCAGCCGATAATGGTGCAGTTGTCTTACAATGCAGCTGGGGATATATTTCGGGTGCGGCTAATCCATATGATTGGGCGCCTCAGTTCTCTACTGACGATCAGTGGACAGGCAGCAATATGCTTGAAAAGAAGGCGCTGGACTACTTTGTGCACCATGCAGGATCGCCTGACGGAGTTGTAGAGGGCGGTATTGCTGTGTTTGCGGCGGGAAACGAGTATGCACCGGCAGCAAGCTATCCAGCAGCATATCCTGATTATGTTTCGGTGGCAGCTACTGCACCGGACTTTACACCGGCAGTATATACCAACTACGGTACTGGTGTAACTATTTCCGCACCAGGTGGTGATCAGGATTATTATTATGAATATGGTGTAGGTCATGACAAGGGAGCAGCAGGATGTATTCTTTCTACTATTCCTTCAAACACGGCAATTGAATTTGACCACGTTGTAGGTGCCGAGGGCGTAGCCGGTGCATATGCATATATGGAAGGAACTTCGATGGCATGTCCTCATGTTTCCGGTGTTGTAGCACTCGGACTATCATATGCCGCTCATAAGAGAATACATGTCAAGGCTACAGATGTCATCCAGATGCTTTACGACTCAGCTTACAGGACTTCAGACGGAAAGGATCCTTTAAGGGAAGTATGTAGTGTGGATGAGAATAAGATATATTATAAATATGTTGCAGATCAGGGAACTGTTCATAAGTCGAGTCTCAAGCTGAGCGATTATCTTGGAAAGATGGGACATGGACAGGTCAATGCGTATAATTTCCTGAAGGCGATTGCATCAGAAGATGCAGGACAGCCAATGACTTTCCCTAATGTATTCGTGAAGACAGGAGCCATGAAGGCTTATAATCCGGATTTGTATATATCAGGCAGCAATTATACTCTGAATGTGGAGAATGAGTCTATAGCGTCTGTGGAGTATAGGGAAGGTAAGATATATGTCAAGGGACTTAAGGCAGGTCAGACAAAGGCCAGCATAAGTACAGGTACTGAGACTCAGGAGTTCATAATCACTGTGCGCGAGTCCGGTGGAGGAAACGGCTGGCTGTAGTGATATGAGCAGGATTTTTCTGATATCCCTTCTTATGTGCTTGAGTATATCTGCTCAGGCACAGTTGAAAGTGGTGCCCAGAGAAATGCTGGAAAGTGTGAATAATCCGCGCCTTTCCGTCAATGCTGCTTCATTGGCTTTCAAGACTACATCTATAGTTGCAGAGCCGATGACAGAGGACGACGGAGTGAAGGTGTTCGGGTTTCCGTTCGAGAATGTCGGCAAGGATACTGTTCTGATCAGCAGACTAGTGACTACATGTTCTTGTGCAACGGCCTCATGCACGAGAATGGAACTTCCTCCGGGAGAGAGTGCGGAAATAAAGGTGCGATATAACCCCAAGGGACATCCAGGACGTTTTGAAAGGAAGATATTCCTTTATACAGGTGGGGAACAGTCTCCGTCTGCTGTGCTGAGGCTTAGTGTGGACGTGGAAAGGGGAGCGGACCTGTCCGGACATTATCCTGTGCCGATGGGTGATATTCGTCTCAGACGGACTGAGATTGTTCTGCAGAAAGGGGTCGAGGCTGTTGAGCGATGTGTTTTTGTTAATGTAAGCGGAAAGCCTGTAAGACTTCAGTGTGAAAAGGCAATGTTGCCTCCTTGTTTGAACTTCAGGTCCGAGCCGGAAGTTGTCGTGGCTGGAGAAGAAGGGGAGATCGTTATAGAATACGATCCTGCAAAAGGCGGAGAAAGGACGAGAAACCTTGTGATTCTCAAAGGGTTGGGAGTTCCTCCAAGTCAGTCGACAATTACTGTCACTGTTAAAGAATAATAAAAATTAACTGAATATGAATAGAATCAAATCAATGATTGTTGTATTTGCTGCGGCTTTGCTTGCAGTGTCCTGTGACAAGGAGACTCCTGTTGTGGAGTATCTTGATGTCACTCCGAATAATATTTCGGGACAGTGGCAGCTTGTCAAATGGAACGGGTCCGATCTTTCAGAGGGATCTTACTTCTATATGGACCTTGTCCGCAAGGAAACCAAGTTCACGATCTATCAGAATTTTGACAGCATGGCAGATATGCCTCATGTTGTCACTGGGGAGTTCAGTATCGAGACCAACGCTGAGCTTGGAGCTGTCATAAGCGGAATGTATGACTATGACGAAGGATTCTGGGCTCACAAGTACATTGTGCGTAACCTCACTAAGGATTCCATGGAATGGATAGCATCAGACGACCCTTCTTTCGTGCAGGAATTCGTCCGTGTCTCTGAAATCCCTACTTCAATAAAGCAGTAATTCCAGACATCAAAGCAGTCTCTAAATGTCACGACGCAAGAGTATCGGCGGAAACTCTTGCGTCGTGACATTTTTTCTTCAATTTGAAATGAATTTATGACACGACGCAAGACTTATGAATCAAAGTCTTGCGTCGTGTCATAATATCTGTAGTCGACGGATTGCTACTGTTCGTCAACTCCCTGGTCGTCAGCTCCCTGAGGTCCGGCCTGACCGCCGTTGAAAGGCCCCTGTGCACCTGGCTGAGGACCTGCCTGCGCAGCCTTTGCCATATCCTCGGATGCTGCGTGCCATGCTGCCTCAAGCTCTGCATTATATTTCTCAATGTCAGCAATGTTCTGAGCCTTTACAGCATCCTTGAGTGAATTCATTGCGTTCTCGATAGCAGTCCTCTTCTCTGCAGGAATCTTGTCTCCATACTCCTTGAGATTCTTCTCTGTCTGGAAACACATTGCATCTGCATTGTTGATCTTGTCGATACGCTCCTTCTCTGCCTGGTCTGCAGCCTCATTAGCCTTTGCCTCATCCCTCATCCTCTGGATTTCTGCCTCAGAAAGTCCTGATGATGCCTCGATGCGGATGTTCTGCTCCTTGCCGGTAGCCTTGTCCTTTGCAGATACGTTGAGGATACCGTTTGCATCGATGTCGAATGTGACCTCGATCTGAGGTACACCTCTTGGTGCAGGTGCGATGCCGTCAAGGATGAAGTTGCCGATAAGCTTGTTGTCCTTTGCCATCGGACGCTCTCCCTGAAGAACGTGTACGTCCACTGCCGGCTGATTGTCCGCTGCTGTTGAGAATACCTGTGACTTCTTGGTAGGGATTGTTGTGTTGGCTTCGATGAGCTTTGTCATTACTCCACCAAGTGTCTCGATACCGAGAGAAAGCGGTGTCACGTCAAGAAGAAGCACATCCTTCACGTCACCTGCAAGTACACCACCCTGGATTGCAGCACCCATTGCCACTACCTCGTCAGGGTTTACGCTCTTGTTCGGAGTCTTGCCGAAGAACTTCTCAACAACTGCCTGAATGGCAGGGATACGTGTTGATCCGCCGACAAGAAGAACCTCGCCGATCTCAGACGCACTGATACCTGCATCCTGAAGTGCCTTGCGGCATGGCTCGATAGTCCTCTGGATAAGGCTGTCAGCAAGCTGCTCGAATTTAGCTCTTGTAAGAGTCTTTACAAGGTGCTTAGGCATACCGTCTACAGGCATGATATAAGGAAGATTGATCTCAGTAGATGTCTGGCTTGAAAGCTCGATCTTCGCCTTTTCCGCTGCCTCTTTGAGTCTCTGGAGAGCCATAGGGTCCTTCTTGAGGTCTATGCCGCCGTTCTCAGATGCGAACTCTGCTGCGAGCCAGTCGATGATAACCTGATCAAAGTCGTCACCACCAAGGTGTGTGTCACCATTTGTGGAGAGCACTTCGAAAACACCGTCTCCGAGGTCCATGATAGAAATATCGAATGTACCGCCACCAAGGTCATATACAGCAATCTTCATGTCCTTGTTCTGCTTGTCAAGACCATAGGCAAGGGCAGCAGCTGTAGGCTCGTTGATGATACGCTTTACATCAAGACCTGCGATCTGACCAGCCTCTTTGGTAGCTTGACGCTGTGAGTCTGAGAAGTATGCAGGTACAGTGATGACCGCTTCTGTCACTTCCTGACCGAGATATTCCTCTGCTGTCTTCTTCATCTTCTGGAGAATCATCGCTGAAATCTCCTGTGGAGAGTAGAGACGACCGTCGATATCCACTCTTGGAGTGTCGTTCTCGCCCTTCACTACATTGTATGGTACGCGAGCGATATCGCCTGATACCTGACTGTACTTTTCACCCATGAATCTCTTGATTGAGAAGATGGTCTTGTGAGGGTTGGTAATGGCCTGACGCTTTGCAGGGTTACCGATCTTTCTTTCGCCTCCGTCAGTGAATGCTACTACTGAAGGGGTAGTTCTCTGTCCCTCGTTGTTGATGATGACTGTAGGTTCGTTACCTTCCATCACTGCCACGCATGAGTTTGTGGTTCCGAGGTCAATTCCAATGATTTTTCCCATAATTCTTTATCTTTTTAATATTTATTATTTCATGTTCTGATGCCGACATATTAACTAAAGATGTGCCAATGGCATTTGATGAAAAATATATGTCAATTTGTCAGTTTTTTCATGACAATATGCCTTCTGTTATGACATATTTACTACTTTTGCACTAAATTGTTAAACAGACATGTCATGATGTATCGGCCTCTTTCCGAAGAAGAATACAGAGATCTTGCATCCAGAATACTATATGAAGACAATCATCTTCTTGTCGTAAACAAGAAGGTCGGTGAAATAGTGCAGGGAGACAAGACTTCTGACGAACCTCTCACTGAGACATACAAGGCTTTTATCGCTCAGAGGGATGTCAAACCCGGTCAGGTCTTCATGGGCTTGCCACACCGCCTTGACCGACCTGTGAGCGGTATTGTAGTATTGGCAAAGACATCCAAGTCATTGGAGAGGCTTAATGCAATGTTCAGGGATGGGGATGTGAAGAAAGTCTATTGGGCTCTTGTCTGTCGTGAACCGTCAGAGAAGGAAAGGCTTCTTGAGGGTATGCTGTGGCGCAATGAAAAACAGAATAAATCCTATATATGCCGTCCGGGTGCGGTCCGGAAGGATGCCAAACTTGCGAAACTAATATATAGGTATATAGATAAGACAGAACGTTATTTCCTGTTGGAGGTGGAACTGCTTACCGGACGTCATCATCAGATCCGCTGTCAGCTGGCAGATATGGGATGTCCGATAAAGGGAGATCTGAAATACGGTGCGCCACGTTCAAATCCAGATGGCGGAATATCGCTGCATGCTCGTCGCATAACATTTACGCATCCGGTAAAAAAAGAACCTCTTACCATCGAGGCACCGGTGCCTGCATCATGGAAAGGGGTCCGTTGAGCGGAAAACGGGATTCGAACCCGCGGCCCTCAGCTTGGGAAGCTGATGCTCTACCGACTGAGCTATTTCCGCATATCTTTTACAAAGATAAGTTTTTTTTGAATCCAGTCTTGAAAAGACAGGAAAAAATCTTAATTTTGTGTGATATACTAAGGCAAACTAATCTGTATAACATATGAATGACACAAAAGTAATGAATCTGGCTGCTGACAATATCCGTGTTCTGGCAGCTTCAATGGTTGAAAAAGCTAAATCCGGTCATCCAGGCGGAGCTATGGGCGGTGCAGACTTTATAAACGTGCTGTACTCGGAGTATCTGCAGTATGATCCTGAGAATCCGGAGTGGGCTGGACGTGACCGTCTGTTCCTTGATCCGGGCCATATGTCACCGATGCTTTATGCACAGCTCGCTCTCGCAGGTAAGTTCTCAATCGATGAACTTAAGGAGTTCCGTCAGTGGGGCTCTCCTACACCCGGACATCCGGAGCGTGACGTGAAGCGTGGCATTGAGAATACTTCTGGTCCTCTTGGTCAGGGTCATGTGTTCGCAGTGGGAGCTGCTATGGCAGCAAAATTCCTTCATGCAAGGACAGGTAATCCTACCTTTGCAAAGGAAACCATATATGCATATATATCTGACGGTGGTATTCAGGAAGAGATTTCTCAGGGAGCTGGCCGTGTGGCAGGAACGCTCGGACTCGACAATCTCGTGATGTTCTATGACTCAAATGACATTCAGCTTTCTACCACATGCGAAGAAGTCATGCTTGAAGATACTGCAATGAAATACACCTCATGGGGCTGGCATGTCATAACCATTGACGGAAATGATTGTACTCAGATCCGTAAGGCTCTGGATGAGGCAAAGTCTGTAAACGACCGTCCTACACTTATTATCGGTAAATGTGTGATGGGCAAGGGAGCCAGAACCGCGGATAATCAATCATATGAAAGAAACTGCAAGACTCATGGAGCACCTCTCGGCGGAGATGCTTACAGAAATACTATTCTGAACCTTGGCGGTAATCCTGATGATCCTTTCGTTGTATATGACGAAGTAAAGGAACTTTATGCAAAGCGTGAGGTCGAGCTTAAGGCAATTGCCGCTGAGCGTCAGGCAGAAGAATCTCGGTGGGCTGCTGCAAATCCGGAAAAAGCGGCTCAGCTTGCAGATTGGCTAAGTGGAAATGCACCTGAGGTCGACTGGAGCAAGGTGCAGCAGAAGGCAGGAGCGCCTACCAGAAACGGATCGGCAACAGTTCTCGGCGTCCTTGCAGAGCAGGTCCCTAATATGGTGGTGTCATCGGCAGACCTTTCAAATTCAGATAAGACAGACGGATTCCTCAATAAGACTCATGCTTTCGTAAAGGGCGATTTCAGCGGTGCATTCTTCCAGGCTGGAGTATCGGAACTCACTATGGCATGCGTATGTATGGGTATGATGCTTCATGGCGGAGTGATTACAGCCTGCGGTACATTCTTCGTATTCTCCGACTATATGAAACCAGCAGTCAGGATGGCAGCTTTGATGGAGCTTCCTATCAAGTTCATCTGGTCGCACGATGCATTCCGTGTAGGTGAGGACGGACCTACTCATGAGCCTGTAGAGCAGGAGGCTCAGATCCGTCTGATGGAGAAACTTAAAAATCATAGTGGTAAGAATTCCGTTCTCGTTCTTCGTCCTGCAGACGTTGAAGAAACAACTGTATGTTGGAGAATGGCGATGGAAAATGTATCGACTCCTACAGCACTGATACTCTCTCGTCAGAACATCGATATGCTACCGGAAGGAAATGACTATCAGCAGGCAGAAAAAGGAGCATATATAGTAGCTGGATCAGAAGAAAATCCGGATGTGATTCTGGTGGCTTCAGGATCGGAGGTTTCTACTTTGGAGGCTGGCGCGGCTCTTCTCCGCGCAGAAGGTGTCAAGGTAAGAGTTGTAAGCTGTCCTTCAGAAGGACTCTTCCGTAACCAGTCTGAAGAATATCAGGAATCAGTACTTCCGAAGGGTGCGAGGATCTTTGGACTGACGGCAGGACTCCCTGTCAATCTTCAGGGACTGGTAGGCAGCAACGGAAAGGTGTTCGGTCTCGAAAGTTTCGGATTCTCGGCTCCGTACAAGGTACTTGACGAGAAGCTTGGTTTTACTGCAGATAATGTTTATAATCAGGTAAAGGCAATGCTTTAAGCAAAATTTTCTATAAGATTATATGATCCCCGGCTTGGACCGGGGATTTTTTGTCGGCATGATACTTGACTTTTAGTTTTGAAAAATTAAAAATTGGTATTATGAAACGTCATTTTGAAAATCTGGCTGCAAGAGCATCACGTGCCATCAGACATTGGTGGCTGATGTTCATTGCCGGCTTATTGTGCGTAGCAGCCGGCATATGTGTATTTGTGTTTCCGATAGAAAGCTATGTCACTCTAAGTGTTCTTTTCGGTGTCCTGATGCTTCTGACAGGAGCGGCTCAGCTTATAATCGCTTCTACGAGCGGTAATTATCTCATGATGAGAGGTTACTTCATAGTGGGCGGTGTGCTTGATGTCATATTGGGAATATTCCTTTGTGTATATCCGGGAGTATCATTGATGGCTTTACCTATAATGCTGGGATTATGGCTTATGTATAACAGTTTCATCATCATCTCTCTTGGTGGAGATATGGATACTTTCAAACTGTCCGGTGGGGGAATGCTTATAATACTCGGAATACTTCTCCTTGTATTGTCTGTCTTTGTTCTGCTTGATCCGTTCAGTGTAGGAATCGTGACCGTCCTGACTGTAGCTGGAGTCGGACTTATTCTACTTGGATTGCTATTTTGTGCTATCTCTGTCAAACTTAGGGACTTACACAAAATGGTCCAGAATGAGTACCCTGTAAAGTAGCTTCAGATAGCGAAATTTTTGAAAAAATGTTGTAAAAAGTGCGCAAAAAATTTGGTAGTTCAGATTTTTTGCGTACCTTTGCATCCGCGTTCGAGAAAAACGCATAAGTCTGAACAAATGGTGCGGTAGTTCAGCTGGTTAGAATACCGGCCTGTCACGCCGGGGGTCGCGGGTTCGAGTCCCGTCCGCACCGCAAGAAAAGTTCTTCGGAATATTTCGCCGCTTGTTTTGTTTGAGAACAAGGAAGACAAGCTCTGAAGGAGGGAGCAACCTGATGGTTGTGACCGACTGAAGATGCGCAGTCTGACGCAGTTATCGGACAAAAGAAGCAAGAAAAGGGAGCATAGCTCAGTTGGTTTAGAGCATCTGCCTTACAAGCAGAGGGTCGGGGGTTCGACTCCCTCTGCTCCCACCAAAAAAGCCTTAGAATTTTCTAAGGCTTTTTTAATTATACGGAGACCGAACTATTTCACTTCAATAATTCTTTTCTCAGCTTCTTCTTTCACATTCTGAAGTTTAGGAATCTTTACATACAGGATACCGTCCTTGACAGTCGCCTCGATATTGTCCTTGTCAGTGTTTTCTGGCAGAGCTAAAGTCTGGTGAAATTTAGTGCATGCAAATTCCTTTCTGAGATATTTCCCTTCTTTCTTGCACTCCTTTTCTTCGCACTTCCTTTCCATTTCGATAACAAGGTGACCTTCCTTGCTGATATGCACATCGAAGTCTTTCTTGCACATACCTGGAGCTGCGAGCTCGATGTTGTATGATTTGTCGTCTTCAATTACATTCATGGCAGGTGTAGAGCCTCCGAATTTGGTGAGGCCGTTTCCCTCGAAGAAGTCTGTGAAAAAGTCAGGAATCCAGTTCTGACCGTTGATTCTTTTTGCTGGTAACATATTATTTTTCTCCTATTTGTTAAATTATGCCGTGACACTGTGTCCCGGTACCTCTCCATAGTCAATATCTGGACCAAATCCACCAGAATACTCACTCTTTTACCGTCCCTCACTTTTGAGTCCTGTCACCTAATACGCTGATTCATAACCGCTTACAGAAAATCGATTCCCCGTCTGAGGGGAATCGCATATCTGTATGTCGTTGATTGTGAGTGATTTATGCGCCAGGCGTTGCAAGAAAGTTTACCGGTTGATTGCAACTTTTATGGTATCTAATCGGAATTCTCTTAACTTTGCATTCTGTAAACATGAATCTATATGGAAAAGAAATTATATCCTTTCAAGTTCATCCCTGTTGCCTCAAGAAGGCCTTGGGGAGGAAATGCTCTGGTTAACGATCTGGGAAAGAAATTCGTAGAGGTTGACAGCGATGGCAATGAGTCTGTTCTGGGATCTGATGTCCTGATCGGAGAGAGTTGGGAATTGGCCGATATGGGGATCGAGGATTCGGTAGTAGCAGAAGGTTGGCTTGCCGGCAATACTATCAGTGAACTTATGGAAACATATCTTGAGAGACTTGTTGGTGAGAATGTATATAATTATTATGGCCGTCAGTTCCCTCTGCTTATCAAGTTTCTGGATATTAATGACAAACTCTCAGTCCAGGTGCATCCGGACGATGAGGTTGCTGCAGAAAGGTATGATTCTCTGGGAAAAGCGGAGATATGGTATGTGATGGATGCAAAGCCGGGCGCAAAGATGTATTGCGGATTCACTCGCGATATGACAGCTCAGGAGTTCTATGACAGATGTAAGAACGGTACTGTAGAGGAAGTACTGAACGTCATATATCCAAAGAAAGGGGACGTTATATATATCACTCCAGGAACAGTTCATGCCGCGGACGGAGGACTTCTCATTGCAGAGATTCAGGAGTCATCCGACATGACATTCCGTCTGTATGATTGGGGCAGGGAGTTCAATCCGGCTACATCCCGTCAGACGCATCTTGAAGAAGCGATTGATATAATCGATTATAGACCATTTGACTTCGGCTTATATAGAAAGGGACCGCTGTGGGGTGACGAGGCATCGAACTCACCTTGTAAGGCTCATGAATGCGATTGTCATGATGAGGAATGTCATTGTCATGATGAGGAATGTCATTGTCATTGTCATGACCATAAGGACGAAGGTGGGATTGTCGAGACACTTGTCGAGTCACCTCAGTTCAATGTGACAAAGCTTCATCTTTCGGATCCGCTTCATATATATACAGAGAAATTCGAGAGCTTCATAATATATATATGCCTTGAGGGAGGTGCTTCAGTTCAAGTGCCTTCAACTAAGGAAAATGGAGAGGCCTATATGATGAATTATGAGTTTGCCAAGGGTGAGACTATCCTTATTCCTGCAGAATTGCCAGATTTCTATCTCGTCCCTCGAGACCGTTCTACCTTGCTTCTGGAGGCAGTTACACGCCCTGCTGAGGATCTTGATGAATATATTGACCTTTCGACTGAAGCCTTCCTTGACAATGAAGATTACGAAGGCTTGGAGGATGGTGCATTCGATGACGAGCCATCTGCGCCTGAAGGCAGCAGTCCACTTAACTTTTTCAGCTAATCCGTAATGGAAGAAGTAAGAATTGATAAATATCTCTGGTCAATCAGGGTGTTCAAGACCAGAAGTGAGGCTACTGTTGCGTGTAACGGCGGAAAGGTACGTCTTAACGGATCTGATGTCAAACCGTCAAAGGCTGTGAAGCCGGGAGATGTCATTGTGGTCAGAAAGGGAGCTGTGACATACACTTATAAAGTGCTTGCTTTGATAGATAAGCGTCAGGGACCGAAGCTGGTTCCGGAATATGTCGAGAATCAGACTCCGCAATCCGAATTGGATAAACTTCGTGCTCCGGTGGAGACCTTCTTTCTCAAGCGGGACAGAGGTACAGGAAGGCCTACCAAAAAGGACCGCCGTCAGATGGATAATCTCTGGGAGAGCCTCGAGTATTCAGATGATGAGTAAGTTAGCTGGCATCTAAAATGTTGCCTGTCAGCGAGTTATGAAAAGGCGATTCCCCTGCACAGGGGAATCGCCTTTTAGTAGTACGCCCAGCATGGGCATGTTCTAACGGGTGAAAGTCCCTAATGCGCCCTAATGACGGGAAGCATATAGCCAAAGGCAAGGGTGTCTGTCGTGAGGTGGAATCCGAAGGAAGCCGGCGGCAA
>SUYR01000017.1 GCA_015060335.1 Bacteroidales bacterium
GCTTCGGCGTAGAGATTCCCATATATGTAACTGGTCGTATAAAGACATTTGGGGAAGACCATGTCTTTATCGGCATAGGTCCATATACCGAATTCATATGCTATGCGAAATGGTCTATTGACAACAGGAAAGTTGACCTTCTTGAAATCCACACCAGTGGAGAGCCTATGATCCAGGACACTCAGTCAGGCCTTGGAGCCATCGTCGGTTATGAGTTCGGAATGGGAATCGGCATAGATTTCTCATATAAGATATGCTGTTACAACATACTGCAGCCGAACACATCCCAAGGAGTGTCACTTTACCCGCAGACCATTTCCGTCGGACTTTCGTATAAATGGGGAAAGAGATGAACAGAAAGATAATTATTGCCATATTCCTGTTCATTATGACCGTAGCGCCATCTCACGCAAAGGATTCCACCGAAGTCAGTAAGGATGGGGTTATGAAGCGCTATTGGCAGACTCTGATTCATGGGAATATCGACAGGACACACGAGAAGCCTTTTGATGTGAGTTTTGCCCTCGCACCGTCCTATTCAAGAGAGGGCGGCATCGGATTCGGCGGATCTGCGACTGGGTTATACCGTATGGATATGAGGGATTCAACTATGGCCCCGTCAAACGTCACGATCGGAGCAAACGCCTCACTGAAAGGTTTCTTTTCCCTTATCGGCAACGGGACCAACTACTTCACAGACGGCAGGACGCGGTTGATATACAGTGCAAAGTTTACACGAAAGGTTCTTGACTTCTGGGGAATAAGCCATGGAGCCTGTCTGGTGAATCCGACCTCCGAATATACCAGGACACAGTTCAGGATAGATGCAGACTACAATTACAGATTTGGGAAATCCTTCTATTTTGGAGCCGTCATGAGCTTCAATCATACAAACGCCTCACGAATCCTGGACCGGACTTATCTTGAAGGACAGAAGATAGGCTATTATCTTACGGGCATCGGAGCATCGTTCCAGATAGACACAAGAGACAATCCCACCAATCCGCAGAAGGGCCTGTATCTATTGCTTCGTGAAACTGTTTACCCTAAATTTCTGGGTACGGCAGATTTGACGAACTGGGCAACATCTTTCATCCTGAGCGGATACCAATCGATATGGAAAGGCGCTTTGATAACAGGAGATATTTATGCACAATTCAACAGCCATGATGCGCCATGGATACTGCGTGAAGAACTCGGAGGCGCTATGGGAAGAATGAGAGGATATTACGCAGGAAGATTCATTGACACCAATCAGGTCTGTGCACAGATAGAACTTCGCCAGCACTTAGCCTCCAGATTCGGATGCGTGGCTTGGGTGGGTGCCGGAACAGTATTCCCGTCACTTAAAGGTTTTGCATGGAAGAATATCCTGCCGAACTACGGTGTGGGTCTTCGCGTAGAATTCAAGCACAACATGAACCTGAGAGTGGATTTCGGATTTGGAAAGGAGACTGCGGGCCTATGTTTTGGATTTGGAGAGGCATTCTGATCAGTCCTTCGACAAGGACTGACGGTATGCTTTTGGAGACATACCTTCGACCCTCTTGAAGTATTTGCCGAAGACAGACTGTGACGGGAAATCCAGCTCATCACTGATTTCCTGAATGGTCATCGATGTTGAAGAAAGACAACTCTTGGCATAAAGGACTACGTGCTTCTCAATCCAATCAAGCGCAGTCATGCCGGTCTCCTGCTTGAGCATTGTCGAAAGATATTTGCTGGTCACGCAAAGTTTGTCTGCATAGAAGCCGATGTCACGCTGACTCTTGAAATTCTCGGCAACAAGTGACATGAATTTTTCACACTTTTCCTGCTGAGCAGTCATTGCTGATGGCTGGCTCTGAAGACCGTGCATATAATATCCAAGGCCATAATAATGAGCAGAAAACAAGTGCCTTATAATTTCTTCTCTATATGGATTGTCTGGCTGCTTCATCAGACTGGAGATCTGTCTGTACACAGATGATAGGGCATCAAGAACTTCTTCCGAAACACTATAGAACTGCGTATCCTTGATAAAGAGTCTTTCCTGCAGGCTGACAGGCAGATTCAACGAATCCGTAAATTCCGGATTCATCACCATACCGAAGCCGGCAAAATCTTCATCGAGATCTATAGACTCGACAACCTGACCGGGCAGAAAAAGAGCGACCGCAGGAGCTTTCAGAGCCCACATGCGGAAATCCACCAGACAGGAAAACTGCCCGGCGGTTATGACTATCTGGGTCACCTTCTCTATCTTATGCGGGAAGCGGAGCCCTTCCAGGATACTTCCGCTCTCCAAAAGTTCTATATCCTGCAACATGACTCTGCAAATTTACTAAATCGGAAGAATTGAACAAACTACACTACGTATAAAGGGAAAATTGGAAGAATCTTGAAGAAAAATTGACCAGTTGACATTGTTCGATAAATCCGAAATTAGTTACCAGTTACGTCATGCCCGGCTATAGTTACCAGTTACGTCATGCCCGGCTCTAGTTACCAGTTACGTCATGCCCGGCTCGACCGGGCATCTATGGTTATCAGGATCTGTCATCATAATAGACTCAGAATAATCATGCCATTCGGGGTTGATTGTTTCAACCAATTGTCAGATCCCCGAACAGGTCGGGGATGACGATAAGTCCTGACCTCGTCGGGGATGACGATAAATCCTGATTTATGTGTGCAATATAGCGATATTATCTGAATTCAGATCTCAAACCTCACAGCTAAGTCTTCTGGTCCCGACTTACTTTCCAGGCAGTTCAACTTGTTCAGGAAAAGACATATGCAACAGGTTGTAAATGAACTGTCCCATTCTAAGTTCAGGTGACCGACTATCAGCAATATCTTGGACCCACGCCTCAAATTCTTCGAAAGGCAGCAGAATCATTGTTCTTAATTCACTTTTCGTATCAGATGATTTCTCAATGACAAGGGAAACATTTCACACTGCAAAATGCCGGTATAAAATATAGATGCAAAAGAGGATGACTTCAGTCACCCTCTTTATGCTATAGTCAGGAAGTGTTACTCCATTACCTTTATGCGGATATTGCGATACCAGACATCATCTCCGTGATCCTGAAGGCCGATGTAACCTTTGCGCTCGGCGCCGCCACAGTTGTTGAGAAGTTCGAAGCCGATAGGCCATCTCTCTGCGCTGAACTTGCTGTTCTGAAGCATGTCAGTCCACTGTGGAGTCCAAAGGTGGTATTCTACAACGTTGGCGTCATTTTGTCCATGAACGACGGTGCCTTTATACACCATGATTCTTGCTTTGTTCCACTCTCCGAACGGATTCTGGTTCTGAGGCTTTGCCGGAATCATGTCATACAATGATGCTGACTGTCTGTTACCGTCAATTCCAAGCATCGCGTCAGGATGATTTGCATTGTCAAGTACCTGATATTCAGGAGCAGAGATGTAGATAGGCTGATACTGTAACGATCCGTCTTCCTTCTTCACTGCAGTCTCCTTCGCAAGGTAGAAGATACCGGAGTTTCCACCCTTGGAAACCTTCCACTCAAGCTCAAGAATGAAATTCTGGAACTGATGAGCGAAGATGAGGTCACCGCCTTCAGCTGTCTGTCCTTCACCCATACCTGTGCCACAGAACTTGATGCAACCGTCCTCTACAACCCATCTTGAAGGTATATGGTCTTTTCCATATCCTCTCCATCCCTGCATCTTCTCGTTTCCGTTGAAGATCACGTGATATCCGTCCTTGTCAACAGGAAAAGCGGAAAGTTCGACTTCGGGATTGTTTATTACTACGTATGCCGGGCAGTTAGGAGTTGCCGGCTCGTTAACTTCGATAAATGACTGCTCGCCTGTAAATTCAGGATCGCCGATGACCAGCTGCTGCTGGTTGTTGCCACATGCTGTCATAATCAGTAGTGCTGATGCAAATAATGTCTTTTTCATGTTATTTATTTTTATTCTGTTGGCATATCAGGAAGTTTGTAGCCGTTCTGATATGTGTGTTTTATGAGTTCCTTTGCAAATTCACGAGCGTTTACAGGCTCTGTGTAAGTCTTGTTGAATGTTGGGTGACCGTCCTTGATTGTGAAGCCGTCGCTGATGACAGTCCTGATGGTAGCATCAGCAGGAATATTGGTGAACTCCATCTTTTCTCCATCCCAGTCGAGCTCCATGTTGAGGTCCTGAAGGCGTACAGCAAGCACTCCCATTACGACCATTTCATTGAATGGACCGGCTTCGCTGAAGTCTGATGCTGAAGGAACTCGTACTGAAGGATCTTCCTTGCAGGCACGAACCCAGTCCTGGATATGTCCGAGCGGAACTTCTCTGAGTACCTTAGGGGCCTCAGGAGTACGTCCGGAAAGGAGATATGGACTATCTCCGTAGCAACCTACTATCATCGTGTCCTTCGATCCGTAGAAGATGACACCTCCGCCGCTGGTGTTGAGGTTGACTCCGTCTGGAAGGTTATCCGGTCTTAGAGGCTTCAGACCACCGTCATACCAATGCACTTCCACTTCAGGCATAGCTACCTTTGGCATGTTGTCACGTGCTGGGAATGTGAACTTGATCTTCTGTGCATTAGGACATGATTCGTTCAGAAGGAGCGTGGATGTTCCCTGGACTTTGGTAGGGTAGCCGAGCTTAAGACCCTTGTGTACGCAGTGAAGAATATGACATGCCATGTCTCCGAGAGCACCTGTTCCGAAATCCCACCATCCTCTGAAGTTCCAAGGTGTGTAGATCTCATTATATGGTCTCATTGGAGCTGGACCGATGAATGCTTCCCAGTTCAGTGTTGACGGTACTGGCTGCTCTTCTGCAGGACGCTCAAGACCTTGAGGCCATATAGGACGGTCCGTGAACGCTTCTACTCGTCTTACTTCTCCGATTTCTCCATTCCATATCCATTCGCATGCAAGTCTCAGCCCTTTGCTTGACGCTCCCTGGTTACCCATCTGGGTGGCTACCTTATGTTTTGCTGCAAGTTTTGTAAGCAGACGTGATTCATACACCGTATGAGTCAAAGGCTTCTCTACATATACGTGTTTGCCGGCTGCGATGGCTTCTGCTGCAATGATTGCATGTGTGTGGTCAGCCGTTGCAACAACGACAGCATCGGCTTCTTCAAGAAGCTCTGCGTACATCACCCTGTAATCGTTGTACCGTTTCGCATTAGGATAGCGTTCGAAAATATGAGCAGCATATTTCCAGTCAACATCGCAAAGCCCGATGATCTCCTCTGTTTCGAGACCTCTGAGCACTGATGCTCCTCTACCGCCGATACCGACTCCGAGGATCTTGAGCTTTCTGTCAAGTGGCTGTGGGGCCGCCTTCTTTTTCTTCTTAGACTGTCCCATCATCATGGATGGAGCAACGGCCATTCCCATTGCTGCAGTCGTTCCCATTCTGAGGAACGAGCGTCTGGACATTTCTTTTTTCATAATGCAGTTATTTAGCTGTGTTATTATTGTTGTGTTCTTGTGGAATGATATCTGAACCGTCGAATTTAGTGAAAATCTTGTAATATTCAGTTGATTACATGGAGAAATCTATCACAAGTCCGTCATAGGCAGGTCTTATACCATCGGGAAGCTCTTCTGAAAGCAGCCTATGCTTCGGCAGCTGGTGGGACATGTGTGTCAGCCACGTATTTCGTGCTCCGACCCGCCTTGCAACTTCGATTGCCCCTTCAAGAGAGAAATGTGATATATGTCTTCCTCTCCTGACGCAGTTTATTATAAAATGTTCCAGCCCTTCGAGTTTGGAGAATTCTTCTTCAGGAATATGATTCATGTCCGTGCAATATGCAATATCTCCGAATCTGTATCCGAGGACGGGAAGTCTGAAATGCATTCCGCGTATAGGGACAATCGTGACCCCTTTGATCGAAAACGGTTGCTCGTCAATGATATGTACTTCCCATTCCGGAGCTCCCGGATATTTGTTTTCTGCGAAAGCATATGAATATTCCATTCGAAGAGACTCCTCGACATATTTCTCACAATAGATCTGAGTCGCCTTCTTTTCCAGATAATTGAAAGCTCTGATATCGTCAAGTCCTCCTGTGTGGTCTTTGTGATTATGTGTCAGCAGGATAGCATCAACGTTTGTGATGCCTTCGCGGAGCATCTGGTATCTGAAATCCGGTCCTGCATCGACCAGGATCTTCAGTCCTTCGTACTCGACAAATACACTGGATCTGAGCCTCTTGTCTTGAGGATCTGTACTTGAACATACTTCGCAGCCGCAGCCTATCATAGGAATTCCCTGAGATGTCCCGGTGCCAAGAAAAGTCAGTTTAGCCTTGCTCATAACTGTTTATATTTCAATTTCTGCGATTTTCCCAATCATGTCAGGGTCATACGGTCTGGATACGCGGATATAGTTTCCTGTGTATCCTTCCATCATCCCTTTTCTGTCAGTACTTTCAAACAGAACTTTCTCTTTTATACCCTTGTTTGATAAGATGAATTCCTCGTGGAGTCTCTGGCAAAGTTCTTCCAGCATCTGCACTCTTTTGGTCTTTATGCAGTCCTGTACCTGGTCTTTTCTTTCCGCCGCAGGTGTACCTGAGCGACGTGAATATGGGAATATATGTATGAAGGCCGGACGGATTACGTTGCAGAGATAGTTGTATGTTTCCATGAAAAGTTCATCGGTTTCTCCAGGGAAGCCTACAATCACGTCAATACCGAAGAATACTCTGGGACCGCCGGGAACTTCGCTACGGGATCTGATATATGCTATCTTCTGCGCAAAAGCAGCTGTATCATACCGTCTTCCCATAGCCTTCAGGATGGTGTCACAACCGGATTGGAGCGGTATATGGTAGTGTGGAAGGAATTTTGTTCCGGAAGTTATCCAGTCTATCATTTCATGTGTGAGCAGGTTAGGCTCAATGGATGAAATCCTGTATCTCTCGATTCCTTCAACATCGTTCAGTCTCCTTATCAGATCGAAAAATGTCTCTCCTGTGCTTCTTCCGAAATCTCCTGTATTCACTCCTGTCAGTACGATTTCAACAATTCCTTCTGCAGCAATCGCCTCTGCCTGGGGAATAATTTCGTCAATAGCAATGTTCCTGCTTTCTCCGCGGGCATATGGGACCGTACAATATGCGCATTTGTAATCGCATCCGTCCTGTACCTTCAGAAATGACCTTGTTCTCTCTCCTGAAGAAAATGCAGGGAAGAATGTCCCGGGAATGTATATGTCTGCCTTCTGCCCCTTAACATCTGCAAGAATAGTAGGAACGATCCTGCCTTTCTCTTCCGCACCGAAAACAGCTGTTACCCCCTCTATAGCTTCTATCTCAGCTTTTTTGAGCTGGGCATAGCATCCTGTGACATAGATGCGCGCATCAGGGGATATTCTATGCAGTTTTCTGATGATATTGCGGCTCTTCTTGTCGGAATGCTCAGTTACCGTGCATGTGTTTACGAGAAATATGTCCGCTCCCTTGCTCCATGGTACGGTCTCAAAGCCCTCAGCCACGAGTTTTCTTTCATAGGTTGAGGTTTCGGCATAGTTCAGTTTGCATCCAAGTGTTATGTAAGCTGTCTTCATTGCTCAGAAGTTAAAGTGATTCTGGACCATTGTACCGGTCCACCTACCGGAGGCCTTCTCTTGGAAATTCTTACGGAGAATCTTGTAAATTCAGGGAAACTGTTCCTGATGGACTTTACGATCCTTCCAGCCACATGCTCCAGCAGGTCTGATGGTATCTCCATTTCAGACTTGACCAGATCATAGATGGCTCCATAATTCACAGTATCATCCAGATTGTCGGTTTCTGCCGCTTTCCTCATGTCTATTTCTCCTTTGAAATCCACAAGAAACAGATTACCGTCCTTCTTTTCTCGCTCCAGACATCCGTGATATGCCCAGAATCGCATATCTTCCAGTTCAATTATGCCAATATCAGAAATACACATGGTCTTTTTCCTATTATCAAACCTTCTTTTTTCCATGATGAGACCTTTCTGGTCTTGATATATGCATCAGGCATTGTTATATTGGCAGCCACGCATACCTTTGTCGTAGGGGCGCATACAGCAAGGATATCGTTGAAAAGAGAGTCATTCCTGTATGGCGTCTCGATCAATATCTGAGTCTGTTTCAACTGCCCTGATATTTTCTCCAGCTGGCGCAATCTGCTGCGTCTCTCATCTGTTTTGGCAGGAATGTATCCGCAGAATGCAAATGACTGTCCGTTCAGCCCTGATGCCATAAGAGCAAGCATCAGTGATGAAGGTCCCACTGCCGGAATGACCTCGATATTGTGAGAGTGGGCGAGCGCAACCAGCTGGGCACCCGGATCTGCAACAGCAGGAAGTCCTGCTTCCGATATAAGAGCCACATCATTCCCGTTGTCAAAAAGTTTCAGATAGCTTTCTACAGTTGCGGAATCCGTATGCTCATTCAGTTCGTGGAATTCCAGTTCGCCGATCTTACCTTTCAGTCCGGCACGTGAGAGGTAACGCCTTGCCGTGCGGATTTCCTCTACCACGAATGTTCTGAAATGCTGTAGCGAAAGAAGTACAGGACCCGGAATCACCTCAGTCGGGTCATTGTCCCCAAGTGGGGACGGTATCAGGTATAGTTTTCCCTTATCCATTATTCTATATATATGACAGTTCTTGCCTCTCCTATGCGTGCCTGTTCTTCAGCCAGTCTTGCTGCCTGTCTCTTCTGCCTGCTGGAGAATATGTTCTTGAAGAATTGTTTCAGTGTGTTGAACTCGGTCTGGTATGTGACTCCGACTCCGTTCCTCTGTGAGTTGTCCAGATAATTGGTATATTGGTCAGCAGAATGGGAGAACAGATTCAGTCTGAACGAGCCGGACCTGTCGAGCTTGATCTCTATCTCGATGTCTCCAACGACCTCATTCTGTGAATTTCCGCTCGAGTACTGTTTGTTTCCGATGTTTCCGTTGACCACGACTCTGTTGTTGAACAGCTGTGTGGATACTGCGACGTCGAATATATCGTTCCCCCTTTCGTTCGGCTGGTATTTCAAACCGAGGTCAAGAGGGATGTCCAGTTTCTGGAAGATATTGTTCAACTGATTGGCCATCAGCTCAGTTACGTTGTTATAAAGCGCGGACGTGTTGTTTACGATACCCGACTGCTCGTCAGGCAGGAAGTTATTTGAAATAATCAGTGAAAGGAACTGTTTCTGTACCTTGTCTTCTGTACTCAGGGCACTTTCCACCCTTGACTTGATGGTAGGATCAAGATCAGGAATCTCGATTGAGAAACTCAGCTGAGGGTTACTCAGCTTATCCTTTATGCTTATTCCGCAATCGACCACTCTTCGGTTTGCAACAGACGTCGTATCGGATATCAGGGTGGAGAGTGATGCTTTTGTCCTATAGACGGCATCGATGTCCAGAGAACTGTCCATTATGTCTCCTGCAAATCTTATGGTGCTTCCTTGCTGGATGAGGAAGTCTCTGCTGACCAGTCCGATAGCGACGAATTTGTAGTTACCGCTATCCAGAGTGTAGTCTCCATTGATATTGAAGATGTCTTCGCTGGCTTCCAGTCTTATCTGACCGTTTCCTCTTCCGGACAGGACATTTCCGGAAGATTTGTCTATTTCTACGAAGGCTTCAGTATTCTGGTCGGCATTGACATTCAGTCTTACAAGGAAATCATTCTCAGACTTGTCTTCGTCTGTTGTTCTTTGTACGAATATTTCGTACGGATCAATCTCCGTATAAGTATCCAGGTCTTTGAATTTCAACAGGTTTGTTCCTTTTGAAGAAGTCAGGGAACTGGTTATAGGTATATGGAGATTTCCTGATTTTCCGGTTGCTGCATCAATGTCCATCACAATCGACTGCAGTGGACCTGTTATTGCGATGTCTCCGCTGCCGAATAGATGACCGTAGAATGTCTCGTTATCGTCTTCGCCCAGATTTATTGCCTCAATCTGGCTCACCTTGATGCGGGTGTCGAACTTAATGTCCCTGAAATGGTCGTAGTTGATGCTTCCGTTTACTGTTCCTATTCCGTCAAACCGGTCACTGACGGCTATGTTGTCAAAGTAAACTCCCGTTTCATCTAAATGGAACGGACCGTTGACCTTGTATGGTACGCCAGTATATCCTATCTTGAGTGTAACATCTTCCAGTCTTGTCGAATTGCTTCGGATCTTCAGCATGTCAAAAGGACCACCGAGTTCAATGTCTCCGTAAAGGTTTCCGTGCATTTCGCTGAATATATCCTTTAGAAACGGCTGGGCATATCCTACATCGAAACTATTGAACTCAGCTGCTGCGTACAGTTGCTTTGATTTGGGATATAGGTTGCCAGAAATATCGAGACTCTTTTTGTCCTGCAGGTGGTTGTATGTCTGAAAATCAAACCGCTCAGCCTCTTCATTCCATTTCATTGCGAGCTTGAGCTCTCCCATCGGAATATTTGCTACATAAGATGAGTCACATAGTATGTCAACCGATATGGCCCTGTCGCTTATCGGTGATGCAAGGCTCGCTGTACCTGTGACGGCTCCTTTGATACCGAAATCCTTCGGAAGAAGAGAGTTGATTATTGAGAGGTCGAAACGTTCCAGATTCAATGAAAGTATGTCACCCTGATAGTCGGATGCCCGTCCGTGCAGGCTGATGGATTGCTCTCCAGATATAGCTCCGAATGAATCAATACTTATATCGTTGTCCTGAATCCTTATTCCTGATGGCTGTATATTCCATTCCTTTGAATTATAGTGGAGCGATGACGGCATGATCCTGATGTCAAATATCCTGCTGTCATCCTCTCTTGATACATTGCTGTTTACGATGAATTCTCCCTTTGTTTCGCTGTCGCTATGGTTGTCGAATGAGAAACCTGCTCCGATATGGTTGTCGTTGGCATGGATCTGCAGCAGATTGTCATTCATCACTATGCTTGCAGCGGAAATTTCATTGCAGGTGGCGATTCCGTTGAGAGCATTGCCTGCATTGTCGACTTTCAGTGAGAATCCCTTGATGTAATTTTTCTTGAATGCAAATCTTCCGGAAGAAAGATCAGCCTTGAAATCTCCTTTGGAGTCAATGGTGGCAGAGAGTGATGTCCCGTTTTCAATGTACAGACCGGGAACTGCGAATGAAAGTATGTTCTGGATGTCATGGCATATGAAATCCAGTTCGTAGGTATTACCGCTCCATGTGTATCCGGAATCTGCAGTAAGAGCCGGGATTTCCCTGTCTATTGTCACACCTTTCAGGTCATTGATGAAGTCTCCGAGAGATGCGGAACCGGAATATGTTCCTTTTGCAAACTTGGAATTCAGGCGTGCAGTATACTTGTTGTCGGCACTATTGGATGTAAATATTACGTCTCCCACTTCATAACGTCCACCCTTGTTCTCCAACATTATGTCTCCTATGTCTATCCTTCCAAGCAGGTTCCCCTTGCCGGTTCTTGTGAAATTGGCGTTTGTTCTCAACTGTACGATCGATTCCCCACGTCTGTCTATGTTGATTGCATGCAGATCTGCATAGCCGACACTTGCATTGAACTTATACACAGTGTTGCGGGACTTCTCTGATTTTGCGTACCCTCCCTGAAATATGAAGTTCAGGTTAGGGTCCTTGCTTATGACAGTACCGTTCATTGACAGACCGTCGTATCGGCCTCTTGCCTGAATGTCGCTGTAATTGTATCCCTTGAAATTAAGCCTGTCTATTCTCAATGAATCGAGATCCACTTCAATCTGTCCCTTCAGACTGGCAGAAAGTCCGGTACTTATAGATACAGGGCCGACAATGTCATTGCCCAGCATTCTTCCAATGTCGAGGTCTTTAGTCATGATATGGCCGGAAAGTACAATCGGCTTATCTTCGCTTATTATTTCGTCCAGTCGGACTGTTGCAAGTACGTCTCCTGCATCAGAGACAAGAGAAGCCTGAGTGTCAAGGTTGTTGAGCAGACCTCTTGCAGTGGCGTCGGCTGTAAATGTTACTCCTTTGCCTATTTTACTGAAATCCAGATCTTTCCCCCTTGTCCACTCGCTTACGAAGCGTCCGAGCCCTTCTGCTGTTATCTGCATCTTGCTGACGCTGGCGTCAATCCTCATGTTCTCTACATCCGGGACGCCTGTCATCCTTCCGTTTACGGTTCCTTTGAATCCGCCATCATGTGAGTCGATGACTATATTCTTGACAACGAAATCGTTTATATATCCGGACATTGTTCCAGATATGGTGGCTTTCAGTTCATTGCCTTTCAGTTGCGGTGCAAAATATACGATGGTCCTGAAGTCCAATATGCTTGTTGCGATTTCGCCGTCAAGTTTCACAAGTGCAATGAAATCTTCGAAAGACTTGACATCGGCATAACTCATCATGAAGACCGGCAGCTTCAGGTCTGACCATTCATCATGGATTTCAAGGTCTTCTATGATAGTCTTTCCTCTGCCGACTCTGGTGCTGCCGGACATCTGGTGTACTGTAAATCCTGTCTTTTCCCTGAATGAAAGGGCTTCTGCTGTACCGTACATGATGCCGTCCTCGAATCTCAGACCTTTGGCTGTAAGGTTTATGTCCTTGATGTCCAGGTCATTCCAGTTGATTTCACCGTGATAATCCACTTTGTCGCTGCTTCTGTTGATCAGCGCAAATCCCATATCCCGGATCTCGATGTCCCTGATGTTGAATATCTCTTCAGCTTTCGGCTCCGGGCGTTCCCTGTCTTTCTCAATCCTGAAGATTCTCGACAGGTTGTTCTGTTTGTCACCCTTCACAGGTACTGCAAAATCCTCCAGCACAAGATTCATCTGAGCATTGCCCACATAGACCCGGTCTATCTTTATGCTTTCCTTGTCCAATAATCCGTCAAGAGAAATTTTGGCAATGATATATTCGGCCCTGAAGAAGGTGTCTATCTGTGGTGCCGATGGGTCTATTGCGTCAGAAGCAGGATTCTTGTCGATTATGACAGTATTCTTCAGGACGAGGGTGGTAAACGGCTTGAAGTGGATCTTCTCGAATGTTATGTTGCCGTCAAGCTTTTCGGACAGAGTATGGACCACCTTGTCGGCAACGGCAGTCTGTACCTGCGGGAGCTGTATGATCAATGCTCCTGCAATTATGACTGATACTGCTGCGACGAATGCAAGCCAGAATATTTTAAGTACCCTTCTGATAATATGCCTTTTTAATGGTCCAATTTGCAAAAATAATAAAATTATCGGAAATTTGCAGCCGTTAATTATTACATAATTATGCCAGAAATTATACTTGGAATCGAGTCTTCATGTGATGACACATCTGCTGCGGTGATCAGAGACGGTTACCTGCTTTCAAATGTCCTTGCAAGTCAGGATGTTCATAAGTCATATGGCGGAGTCATACCGGAGCTCGCTTCCCGTGCACATCAGATAAATATTGTTCCAGTGGTCAGTGAGGCGATAACAAGAGCCGGCATTACACCTGACCAGATTACTGCAATAGCTTTTACCCGTGGCCCGGGTCTTCTTGGCTCGTTGCTTGTCGGTACATCCTTTGCCAAGGGATTGTCTCTTGCCATTGACAGGCCGCTTGTGGAAGTGAATCATCTTCAAGGACATATACTTGCCAATTTCATAAAGCAGGAAGGTGCTGAAAACCGCCAGCCGGAGTTCCCGTATCTCTGTCTGCTTGTGTCGGGAGGAAATTCCCAGATAGTACGCGTGAACAGCCCTCTTGAGTATGAGATACTTGGCCAGACAATTGATGACGCAGTGGGAGAGGCATTTGACAAATGCGCTAAAATGATGGGACTGGGCTATCCTGGAGGTCCCGTGGTTGACAGGCTTGCCAAAGAAGGTGATCCGCTCCGATTCAAATTCTCCAAGCCTCATCTTCCGGGATATGATTACAGTTTCAGCGGTATAAAGACTTCGTTGCTGTATTTTGTCAGGGACCAGATTGCTCTTGATCCGGACTTTATGGAAAAGAACAAGGCGGACATATGTGCGAGTTTCCAGAAGGCTCTGATAGATATTCTTATGGACAAGCTTATCAAGGCGGCAAAGGATACCGGTATCCGTCAGATTACCATAGGTGGTGGCGTATCTGCAAACAGCGGATTGCGCAATCGTATTGAAGAGGAAGGCCGCAGGAGGGGATGGACCACATTCCTTCCGGAATTCAAGTTCACCACAGACAATGCTGCTATGATTGCCATTGCAGGATGGTTTCATTTCCGCAATGGGGAACGCACATCCATTGATGTCGCTCCTGTATCGCGTTTAGCAGAATTTTAGTTCCAAAAGTCACCCCCCCCGAATGTCAATTGATCATGAAAGAAATAGAAATAACCACAAGACTCGGAAATGAACTTTCAGCAGACGAAATCCAGACAGCTGCAGTAAAGGCTCTCGGTGTGTCTCCGAAGATGAAATCTCAGCTTAAATACCGTATTCTCCGCAGATCTATAGATGCGCGTAACGATATTCTTTACCGTTATAAAGTTGAGGTTGCCAAACCGGATGAGGTACTTCAGGATTACGTTCTGGATGAGTACATGGATGTAAATGATGCTGAGCCTGTCATTATTGTAGGTGCCGGTCCTGCCGGAATGTTTGCAGCCCTCAAGCTGCTTATGAGAGGTTTCAAGCCTGTAATTCTCGAAAGAGGCAAGGATGTCCATGCCAGAAAATTCGATATGGCCAAGCTTTCACGCGAAGGCGTAGTGAATCCGGATTCCAACTATTGTTTCGGAGAGGGTGGCGCTGGTACATTCTCGGACGGAAAACTTTATACCCGTTCCTCCAAAAGAGGTGATATCCGCGAGGTATTGCACCAGCTGGTGCGTTTTGGTGCCGATCCGTCCATACTCATTGATTCGCATCCACATATCGGAAGCGACAGACTCCCGATAGTCGTTGAGAATATAAGGGAATGCATTATCGGACATGGTGGCGAGTATCATTTCGATTCGCGTGTTACGGATATCGTGAAGAGAGGTGACGGCTCGTTTGACGTAACTGCCATGTCGAGCGTATCAGAGACATCTACAACCTATAACTCCCGTAAGGTAATCCTTGCGACAGGTCACTCAGCCCGCGATATTTATGAACTGTTTGACAGGAAAGGGTGGGAAATCCAGGCAAAGGGCTTTGCTCTCGGAGTACGTGTAGAGCATCCCCAGTCACTGATCAACAAGATCCAGTATCACGGCAAATATCAACCATATATGCCTACTGCAGAGTATTCTTTCGTCACTCAGATAGAAGGAAGGGGAGTGTTCTCCTTCTGCATGTGTCCTGGAGGAATTCTTGTGCCGGCGGCTACAGCGTCCGGAGAACTTGTTCTCAACGGAATGTCTAATTCACAGAGGAATTCAAAATGGGCAAATGCTGGTGTTGTAGTGCAGATAGAACCGGAAGACTTCCCGGAATATGCTCAGCATGGCCCGCTGGCTCTTCTTCAGTTCCAGAAGGATGTGGAAAGGAAGATGTTCGAATTTACAGGGTCACTCAAGGCTCCGGCTCAGAGAATGATGGATTTCTGTCGCAGGATACCTTCGACAGGTCTTCCTCAGACATCTTATCATCCTGGAGCTGAGAATGCACCTCTCCATGAACTGCTCCCTGAACATGTCTCATTGAGACTGAAATATGCATTTCCGCAGATAGGTAACAAGAAGATGCACGGGTATTACACTAATGATGCCCTTCTGCTTGGTGTGGAGTCACGTACATCTTCTCCAGTGCGTATCCCGAGGGATCCTGAAACGCTGGAGCATGTGCAGGTGACCGGTCTGTATCCATGTGGTGAAGGTGCCGGGTATGCTGGAGGTATTGTCTCCTCTGCGCTGGACGGCATAAACTGCGCAGCAAAGATATAGATACAAAAAAAGGGTAAGCTGGTTACATCGCACCGCTACGACCTCCTACCCTTGCTACGGTCAAGTCCTGGGGGAATTCAGAGGGAGCTGGTCGTGTAAGACTTACCCGGGTGCAAATATACGGCGAAAAATTGTTTTTGCAAAATTTAGAGTGAATTATGATAATTAAGTTCGATCACACAAACCATACTGTCCTGCCTGAGTTCAAGGGAGGAGAGAAGGAATTTTCTGCTCATATGTTCTTTGACGGCACCAACCGCATATTCAAGGGAATCCTTGTTCCAGGGGCATCTGTCGGGGTGCACAAGCACGAAGGAAACTGCGAGATGATATTCATTCTCAGCGGCAGGGGCACACTGTTGGAGCAGGCTCCTGACTCCGACCCTGAATATTCTGCAGTCAGCTCCGGGGACTGTCTGTATTGTCCGGAAGGCCATACGCACAGTCTGAAGAATACTGATGCCGAGGAGGATCTGGTATTCTATGCTGTCGTTCCGAAACAGTAGTTTACCAGAAACGGTTGTTTTTCCGACTATATTCGTATCCTGCCTCTTTGAGGGAGGTCTCAATCTCATTTCTGTCCAGTCCCATGTCTTCGCACAAAGCGTCAAGTGATGGGTAGAAGTCCCGTAGTTTCATGTTGATGAAACTCATCAGCATTATCGGGTCTTTAGGTAGTGTATCCATAATATCTCATAATGATCTGCAAAGATAATTGAAAAGTTTTTTATTTTTGCCGGTGGAATAATCTGATTTACATATGAATAGACTTTACATATTCTCATTTATCATTACTTGTATCTGTTGCTCCTGTATGGAACGATCTCCCCATATCTCAGATCCTGTGCAGATTGAGGTGGTAGATTCCATTGTTGCTGCAAATCGGAATATTGATTCTCTATCTGTCATGCTGAAGATATATGAGTCAGAATCGAACTCATATGGCGTAGTTGCAGTCTGCAGAGAAATGGGAAGACTGTATAGGAATACAAGCATGTTCTCTGAAGCCTTGGATATTCACAAGAAGGGACTTTCATATGCGAAGGATCTTCGTGATACCATTGAGATTGTCAAGGCTTTGAACAATATAGGTACGGATTACCGTAGAATGAGTATTCTTGATGAAGCTTCGGATTATCATTATCAGGCGTTGGCCTATTGTGATGCCTACAGCAGGAAAACTGATGTCGTTGCCTTGAAGAACAAAGTGATATCTCTTAACGGAATCGGTAATGTTCAGCTCAGTCTCGGTAATCGTGAGGAAGCTGAAAAAGCCTTCAGAGAGGCGCTCAAGGGAGAAACGGAGCTGAACAGCTACATAGGCCAGGCAATCAACTATGCTAATATAGGCGCCTTGTTGGAAGAAGACGGCCAGATTGATTCTGCACGTTATTATTATGGAGAGTCCTTGAGGTTTAATGAGTTAGCCGGATCTGACCTTGGCGTGTCATTGTGCCGTACTCATTTCGGCAGGCTGTATGAACAGGAAGGAAGATATGATCTGGCTATAAAAGAGTATAAGATAGCATATGACCTTATGTCTGGTTCTGACGATAAATGGCATTGGCTGGAATCCTCTCTTGCGTTGTCGCGAGCTTATGCGGCGGATGGCAACATTACACTTGCAAGGAAATATCTGACTGAAGCAAGAAGTACTGCGGAAAACATCAATTCTATAGGTCACCTTTCAGATGTCTTCAAGCAGGAATACAATATTGAGCTTTCTTTGAAAAATTATAAGAAAGCATTGGATGCGTACATCAGGAGCAGTGAATACAGCAAGCAGGTAACCAACGAGAAAAATCTTACTCACATGCAGAATGTGAGGGTAAGATACGAAAGAGAGAAGCGTCAGACAGAGATTTATCTTCTTCGCCAGAATTATCAGGTAGAAGAACACCGGCGTAACCTTATTCTATATACACTCTTCATCACATTGGCTTTTGCCATTATCATAATAGCCTTTCTCGGATATATCGTCAGACTACGTTCAAGGAATCAGAAGATCATGAAAGAAGTTGAGCGCACAAGGACCAATTTCTTTACGAATATTACCCATGAGTTCAGGACTCCTTTGGCTGTAATCATTTCAGCGGCTCAGGATATCCAGTCCAAGAACAAGTCAGACAAGATAATACAGAGGGATTCTGCAGACATAATACGTCACGGTAAAGGTCTGCTTGACCTGGTCAATCAGATTCTCGACATTGCAAAGATATCATCAGGAGTGGCACCTACTCCATCATGGAAGAGAGGTGATGTGATCGGATTCATTTCCATGATATGTGAAGGACATCTGAAATATGCGGAAAGAAAGGACCTGCGTATAGTAAAAGGTTTTGATGTGGAACATCTTGAAATGGATTTCATTCCGTCATATATGATACGTATCGTGCAGAATCTTCTGTCAAATGCCATAAAGTTCTCTTACCCGGGCTCAGATATACTGGTTTCTGTGAAAGTAATCAGTTCTGAATCAGGCAAGATGATGCAGCTATATGTGTGTGATACAGGAGTGGGAATGACTCAGGAACAGAAAGATGAGATATTCAAGCCTTTTTATCAGGCTCATGACGATACCGCCAATATAGGAAGCGGAGTGGGATTGTCTCTTGTGAAACTCACAGCCGAGGCAATGGGCGGTAAAGTGGAGGTGCATAGCTATCCATCAGAAGGGTCGGTATTCATAGTTACCATCCCTGTCCGGGATTCTTCTGCAGATTCCGGACATATTGCTGTAGAGAATTATATGACAGATGTTGCTGACGAATATATGTCAGTATCAAACGAGGATGATGAAAGTGGAAATGCAGAAGCTCCCCGCATCCTGATTGTTGAAGATACACCGGATGTGGCAAGGTGGCAGATGCGTCAGCTCAATCCTGAATATAATTTCTATTTTGCAGTTGATGGTCAGGAAGGATATGACAAAGCGATGGATATTGTACCTGACCTTGTGATTACAGACGTCATGATGCCGGTGATGGATGGTTATGACCTTTGCAGGAAGATAAGGGCTTCCGAGTTGCTGAATCATGTTCCTGTCATTATGGTGACTGCGAAAGCTCTTGTTGAAGACAAGATCCGCGGACTTGAAGCAGGTGCCGATGCATATATGGAGAAGCCGTTTCATCCTGACGAACTTGCCGTAAGGGTTGTGAAACTTCTCGAGCAACGCTCTATGCTGCGTAGGAAGTTCTCAGATTCATCATCAGATGAGTGTGACTCAGTTTCACATGAGGAATTGTCAATTGCAGACAAGGCTTTTGTCGATAAACTCTCATCTGTAATCCATAATCATATTTCAAACGGCAAGCTTGACTATGATCTGCTGGCATCCGAGTTCTCCGTCGGAAAGACCCAGCTTAACAGAAAAGTCAAGGCCGTTACCGGATATACCACAACTGAATATATTCTTCAGATCCGTATTTCCATGGCGAAACAGCTGCTTGTGAAGACCGATTATTCCATCGGTGACATAGCAGCACGTATCGGTATTGAGGATGTCGCATATTTCAGCTCACTTTTCAAAAAATCAACAGGGAAAACTCCTACAGCGTTCAGAAATAGGTAATTAAGTCGCTATTTTTATAAATTAGGTCATTCTTTTCATAACGGTCCGCCTCTGTCAAGGCTATTTTTGTCATTATAAATCGGACAAAAATCAACAATTAATTTACGACCGTTATGAAAAGATTATTATTTGCCTTTATGGCTGCTTTCCTGCTGTTTTCAGCATGTAAGAAAGACGATTCTGCAACAGATTACCAGTTTGAAGGTTGCCAATGGATTACCGAGGAAGAGGAGGCTTATGGAGATTATCCTGCATACAAGACACTGTTTGATGTAGGTCTGAAGTCAGGTGCCGGCAAGTTCACCATGGCTATGCTCATGCTGGAAGATATGGGCCCTTTCCATGAAGGTGACCTTGTTCTTGTTTCTCAGGGTTCCTATACATATGATAAGTCAAAGAAAGAATTCTCTGACGAGTCTGGCACTGCTACAATCAAATTCCTTTCAAAGAATATGATCAAACTTTCTTTCGATGGAGTTGACATGGTCTTCACAAAAGTTGACAAGCCATATTCTCTGTCTGATTTGATTGATCCTGAAGAATTGTTCAAGCCTGAGGACTTCGAGGTTGTTCCGTCGAAGGATTCCGACTGGGCGGGAGGAAGCATCACGTTTACAGCAAACAGAACCATCCAGAGTCTGACATACGATGTTCTTACTGATGGCGTCACTGAGCAGGATATCTGCAAGACGACCCTTACCGGTGAGACTCTCGTTCTCGGTCAGTATGTAGGTGCAGGTTCAGCATTGGCTGACTGTAAGATCCAGATCAAGGCAGCAGACGAAGAGGGTAATGAAACAACATGCATCGTTACATCCAGAGCATGGAGACCTGCCGTCTATACTGAATATAAAGGTGAATACACGCAGGACCACCTTGACAACGGATGGTCAAGAGGTCAGGAATGCTGGCTCGGCGCGCTCTGTGCTGATGGAGAACTGCCATACGACGGTGAAACAGACTCGTTTGGAGGAATATCTTATACCGTTCCTGATTTTATGGAGCCATTTGGCAGCAGGGATAATAAAATCGGCTACGATACTCCTAATGATAGTGTCTCGGGAACGATAACATATTCTTACGGTGCCCTTTCATTTGAATTGATAATCGATATCGACCGCTAACCATGACTCGTCGGAATATAATATCATTGATTTTACTTTCTCTGACATCCCTCCTTTCAGGATTTCTTTTGAATTCCTGTCAGGAGAAGGATGTTGTGGAGGTAACCGAAATTGTCTTCACGAATCTATCTACAGGCAAAAAGACCCTTACAGTCGGCGAAGAATTCAAGATCAAGTGGGTTGTAGTGCCTGAACAACTTCAGGAGACGGCAGAAATCTTCTGGGAGACGAGCGACAGGAAGGTAGCCAAAGTCAAAAAAGGAGTCATTGAGGCAACAGGTCCCGGTGAGGCTACCATTACCGCTACCTCTGGCAAGGCAAAGACTTCCGTACTCGTGAAGGTGGACGCCGTGCAGGTCGAGTCACTTGAATTTCCTCATTTTATACAGGTCTATCAGGATGCTACAGTCGAGGTGAAATTCAACAATGTCGAGCCTGAAGATGCGTCATTGACTACAGTTGAATGGGAAGTGGAGACATATGAATCAGGTGGAGATGCTACTGTTGAAGCTGATGTCGATTGTATCTATGTTACGGGAACCGAGGAAGGAATTGTGACGCTCTATGGTCGTGTGGACGGTGTGGTCATCGGACATTGTGAGATCGAGATCAGGAAAAGAATACCGGTTGAGTCAGTGACTGTCACACTCTCCAAGTCGAGTGTGCAATTTGGCGAGAGTCTGACTGTTTCCACATATGTCAGCCCGTCCAATGCATCACTGAAGGATGTCAATATAACTTGCAGCCCTGCTTCCTACGTTACAGTAGAGGGTAATACCATTACAGCAGGCGAGACTGCCGGAACGGTTACTGTATATGCTATGGCTGACGGAGTTACCGGCTCTGCTGAGTTTGAGATTGTGCCTCCTCCTCTGGAACTGACATTTGAGTGTAGTGACTTGAAGGGCTACAATTTTCTCTCTCCGGATGGTAGTTTGGAAGATTACCCTGAGTCTGCTCAATTGACTCTGAAGGCCAATTATGATATTGACCTTTCCTCTGCAGTTTGGAAATCCTCAAATCCGGCAATTGTAAGTGTTGATGCCAATGGCCTTGTCAAAGGTGTAGGGCACGGATGGGCAATAATTTCTGCTACTGTTGATGGTGTGGAAGAGTCTATCATAGTTCGTTCTGTGATGAAATCATCGTTATCTTTATGTATTTACGAATATAACGGTGCCGGTGATACGAAAATTCGTTTGACTTCCCTTCAGGCTCCTTACAATATGATTGGTGCCTATTGCGCCGACCCGGCATTCTTTAATGATCCGGATAGATACTCGATGGATCGTATTTATAGCAACATTCAGATATCATCATGCACGGGTCCTTTCACAGCCCATATGGAAGGTAATTATCTGGTGGTAAATGCTTCCTCAGCCGGTACGGGATCAATCACCTTGTCTATTCCAGGTGGTAAGAGCCTCAATGTTCCTGTCACAATGAAAATTACCTCTCTGACATTCATCGGACACCAGTCCGGCAAAAATTACGGTACAGTTCAGAAAGGAGGTAGCTTGACGATTACAAGAGAAGATTCGGATCCGAGAGAGGGATATTCGACTTTTGAAGCAATTGAAGTATGGCGCAATGTCGGATCGAGCAAAGATGACACGTCATTGTATGATAGTGGTTATCTTTCTTGGGAGAGCAACATCACGACGGGAGATCCTTTCGATTATGGCTATCTGGCAAGAAAAACTGGTACCCATGTCATAAAACTTAAAGAATTCGACCCTGATTTCACCGTCACTTTGACAATTGCTGAGAAATACAATTAAACCTGGACAAACCGCACAGCATCTACGACAGATGCTTTTGGAGGATTCAGTTTTACTTTCAGTTCAAAATTGTAACCTATTAAAAACATAAAATCATGAAAAAGACATTTATTTTCGTTTGCCTGTCGGCACTCGTGCTTTCGCTGACAGGATGTGTCAAGCAGACAGAACTGAGTACAGATACTCTTCCGGTCAGCGTTACAGTTACCGGCTATGTAAGATATTCAGCCCTCGACAAGGACCTCAAGTCAGAGGAACCTGAAATCGTTGACAAGGGACATCTCGTGAATATTTATTACGGAATTCCAGATGATAAAGGCAATGTGGATTATGCTCTCAAGACTGTTGCTGTGAATGGTGATGCATTCTTCAAGACCACTCTTGGATGCCCTGTAGGCAAGTCTCTTAAAGTAAAGGTTCAGTCATCGATGTATGGTGATTCATATTGTGCAAATGAGGAAGGCAAGAAGGTAAGCTGCGAGGCATATTTCTTCGGAGAATTCGAGGCGTCTATAGCTTGCGGATCTACCCATTGTTTCAAACTGGATATGGCTCCTGTCGCAAATGTGGGCGAGGATAACCTTATTCAGAAATAGTCATCCTGTAAACCTGTAGATTATGAAGAAATATATTCTCATATTAGCCGCGTTGCTGACAGTCTCTGCAGCTATGCAGGCGCAGGACAAGAACTATGATGTGAAAAAGGGAGATCTTGCAGTTAGTGTAACCTTCAATCCGGGCAGCCTCGGATACAAGATGTCCTGCAAACCTGCTGCAGGTGAGTTCGTCGGTCAGTACATCACTGATATGTGTGCAAATCCTAAGCAGATGTTCATTCTTTCACAGGATCCTCTTGCTGCAGTCAAACTGAAATATTATACATCGCCGAAATCAGCATTCAGAGCTTCATTGGGTTTCAACGGAAGCATTGTAAACTATAGGGAGTATGTTCAGGATGACCTCGCAGTTGCCCTTAACCCGGATTCACAGAATAAGGTGAATGATGCCGCAACCTCTCGTCTTAACAGTCTTGCAATCTCTATCGGAAAGGAATGGAGAGCAGGGGAGAAGGCTATCAAGTTCGTATATGGTGTGGATCTCCTGTATTCACTTGCAGGTGGAGATCTCATATTCAATTACGGTAACAAGATGACTGACGTGAATCATGTGCCTTCAACTATGCCGATGACTGCTCCACAGGGAGATCTGGATGATTTCAAGAGCAAGCTCGGTATTGCCTATGCGCGCCCTGTAAAACGCTATAACTCAGGTTATATACATGGACTTGGACTTCAGGTGGATGCCGGTCTTGAATTCTTCCTTGCAGAGCGTATTTCACTTGGACTCGCAATGACATTCACACCTGTGATGGCAATATGTCAGCCACAGACATATACAACATATGAGGGCTTCAGTGCAAATACCGGTAAGGTTGAAAAAATCAACGAACTGGTGAGTCCTGGAAGCTGGGCAGTGCTCTATGGTACTGAAAACATAGGCTGTCGATTGACCCTCAGCTATTATCTGTAATGTATGGCAAAAATTCAGAAGCCTCCGTTAAGCAAGGAACAGGTCCAGAAGATAATTGACGAGCGGCTCGCTGTCATTATTGAGAAGGAAATTGCTGACGGAAATACAAATGTCAAGAATAAGACAAACAAAAATGAAAAAACTGATTAATATATTTGCAGCAATGACTGTAGTCCTGGCGTTGGTGGTTTCTTGTGATGAGATGACTGACGAAGAAAAGGAAAATGCAGGAAATGCTATCTCCAAAGTACTTCTTGCCGGAGAATATGGAGTAGTAAGCATTAATGGAGAATCTGAAGATGGAGAAACAGACCTTCCTCTTTTCGGGGACGGTGTATCCTATACAGATGAAAAGGGAAGACCTACAATTATATGGGTATTTGGCCTTGATGGAACTTACTTCATTGCTCCTAACAGACTCTGGAAACATGTCTATGGCAAGGGAACATGGGATGTTTCTGCAGACGAAATCCTGATGAAAGCGGATCTTGGCGCTATCGATACGCCGGACGACAAACTTAAGATCAAGAGTTTCAAGGACGGAGTTCTTACTCTTCAAAGTGCAAACTTAACAACTGTACTGAAACGTCTTACAGATGCTGATAAATGTCCTCAGTTGAAGTCAGTGGAGTTCGTGGCTAATTTATCAAATGATGGTAAATTGTACATCGATCCGAGTCTCGAACTGAATGCGGCAGGAAACTACAAACTGGAATGGAAGTATGATCCGCAGGATTATGAGCCATACAATACTCTTCAGTGGACAAGTTCAAATCCAAAGGTGGCTACAGTAGATGAAAACGGATATGTGCGTCCTGCAGACGGCGTCAATTCAGGTGAGACGACAATTACTCTTGTCTGTGATTATGTAAAGGCAGAAATTACCTTGAAATTCTTTGAGGTCAATTGATACTAAAACCTTTAACCGATAATTGAAATACTTGGATTTTAGGGTGGCTCCTTGAGTCACCCTAATTATATATCTTCTTGATATGGCTGAAAAATAAGTATATTTGCATCAAATATTGTATCCTATGAAAAGATGTCTGTTACTTTTTGCTTTACTGCTTTCTGCTGTTTCTTATGCACAGATTCCCAAGACCCTGATAGCTGAGGATGAGCTGCCAACTCTTGTCAAAAGAATAATGGACAAGCAGGATTCTGCAAAATATGACGGGTACAAGATCAGAAAGATACGTTCACATATCAATCTTGAATTTGCCGGATCAGCAAATGCTTATTTCACTGACGGTAAATTTGATGAGACATCCTTCAAGATGAACAGAGTACGACTTGAAATATATGGAAGACTGAACAATCATCTTTCCTTCCATTTCAGACAGTCTTTCAACAAATACAGCAATCCGTATTCTGTAGATAATATGTCCTCATCCATCGAGTATGCAAATATAAAGTGGCATCAGAGTGAGAAGTTTGATCTGGTTGCCGGAAAGCAATATCTTGCAGTAGGTGGATATGAAGGCTATGTAAACGGCCTTCTTGTCAGGGAATTCAGTGAATTCAACAATCATTTTGAGATATACCAGGCCGGTTTGAAGGGTGTTATCCGCTTAAGCCCTGACCAGCATATAACTCTCCAGGTTACAAATAACAGGAACAGTGTTGATGAGAATATCTATATGTTCGGACTTCCTGAAGGTGTCAAGCCTTCCAAGGTGCCTCTGCTTGGTACTGTCAACTGGAACGGCTGGTTTGCAGACAAGGCTGTCCATCTGATGTATTCGGCTTCAGCAGGTCAGCTGGCGAAAGGGAAGAATGTATATCACTTCATGTGTGGAAACATATACAAGAAGGGACCTGTTCTGGCGTATCTGGATGTACTTTATTCCCGTTCAGCCCTTGACAGTCAGCAGCGTATAACATCATTGCAGGGCGCGTCAGAAGGAACTGTTACAGCTCAGAATACCCAGTATCTTACCTTTATTGCAAATGTGGACTATCAGTTTCATCCTAAGTGGAATGCCTATCTGAAAGGCGTATATGAGACTGCTGGAGTGTATAGGACTAACGGAATCTTTGCGAAGGGACGTTATATCACATCATGGAATGCTCAGGCGTGCATGGAATGGTTTCCTTTTACAGAAGATAAGGGATTCAAGGTGTTTGCCCATTATGTCTACAAGGGACATACTCTCTCCGAAAATGCAAAAGCGCTGGGAGCAGTCAAACCGCATACCCAGCGCATATCCATCGGTATTCAATATATAATACCTGTCCTATAGGCTGTCTCCGAAGTCTTTGCGGAACTTGTCCATCAGTTTTGACGGCCAGTCGCTTGTCGGTTCAAGACCTCCCATGAAGAAACGGAGTACAGGCGGCTCGTATGTGAACTTAAGACCTCCGATAAGGTGCCTGTTGTCCCACAGCCATGTCATGCGGTCGATCACATAGTTGATCTGTGAGAGTGTGAACACACGGCGAGGTACGGCAAGACGGAGAAGCTCTACGTCTGCAAGAATCTCCTTGCCTTCTTCGTCACGTACGCTGGACATTGTTCCTCTTTCCATTCCGCGGATACCTGAGCAGATGTAGAAAGCGGCAGCAAGTGCTCCGGCAGGGTATTCTTCCTGAGGGATGTGTTTACAGAACTCCATAGCATTTACATGGGCACCAAGTACTCCCGGAGGTGTCACCATAGGAATACCCCTCTTCTCAAGTTCTTCAACGAGATATTTGATGTAGGTAGGACTCTGGCATATCATTGTCTCGTCAAGAGTTTCGTAGAGACCGACTGCCATAGCCTCGATTTCCCTCACTGAGATACCTCCGTATGTGAGGAAACCTTCGTAAAGCGGAATCATTGCCTCCATCTTTGCATAAAGGGCTTTCTGATTTGTGCAGATACCGCCACCTCGTGATGAAGAAAGCTTGCGTGCAGAGAAGTAAACAAGGTCGGCAAGTCCTGTCATCATCTTCAGGATCTCTCCCATTGTGTTCTCTTTCCAGTTGTCCTCGCGCTGCTTGATCAGGTAGGCGTTCTCTCCGATAAGGCTGGCGTCAAGCACGAGCATGATGCCGTATTTGTCTGCTATCCTTCTGACATCCATTAGGTTGGCAAGAGAGAAAGGCTGTCCACCGATAAGGTTTGTAGAGGCCTCCATACGGATGAACGGAATGTTCTCTACACCATTTTCCTGAATGCATTTCTCAAGTTTCTCGATATCCATGTTTCCTTTGAACGGATGGTCGGACTTGAGCTGGAATGCATGGTCATGAAGGAGTTCCTCGATCTTACCTCCGTTCTCGGTCACATGGGCGAGTACGGTGGTGAAGTGGTAGTTCATTGGGATTACATTGCCCGGCTTTACGAATGTACGGCAGATTACATTTTCTGCTGCACGTCCCTGATGCACAGGAAGGAGATATTTCTTTCCGAGTACATCTTCAACAGCTTTCTGAAGTCTCTCGAATGACTGAGAACCTGCATATGCATCGTCAGCTCGCATCATTGCTGAAAGCTGATTGTCGCTCATCGCATTAGTTCCACTATCGGTGAGCATGTCGAGATATACGTCCTTTGTTCCAAGTCTGAATGTGTTGAATCCTGCTTCCTTCATGGCGTCGAGACGACGTTCAACAGGTACAAGATGAAGTTTCTGAACTACACGTACCTTGTGCAGTTCAAGAGGCATGTCCGGGCCTTTGTAGAATTTTACCATTCCCATAATCGGTTCGTTTTATAGTTGTTATTAATTATCCGCAGTGAAAATACTTCTCTACCAGATCGAGCATCTTTTCCCTGTCCTCTCCTATGTCGGCGCGAAGAGTCCTGTCGCTGTATGAGCGGAGTTTTCTGATGATTCCGTCAATCATGGCAGGGGAGAATACATTATATTTCTCAAATATATCCCTCTGGCTTTCAAGACAGTCTGCCGATGCTTCGCAGCTGTCAGGAAGACATGCAAGTGAGGCGAGTCTGTCTGCGTTCTCCTTCTGGTGGATATTTACATTTACGTATGTCTTTTCTGCAATCTCAAGCGCATTCTTCATCTCAAAACCATGACGGCATGCCACTGCAAGACCAGCAATGAGCTGATAAAGGTCTGCCGATCCGTCTGGAGAACGCATTTCCACAGTCTGTTTCTGCGAAGTGTCGTAGTTGCTCAGCTGCTCGAGAGGATTTGCAATCTGGCACATGTCGCTTTTTGCCGCCCAGCCGAGAGGAACTCTTACAAGTACAGAACGGTTGCGGTCGCCCCAGCATATGTTGGTAGGAGCCTCCTGATGAGGAACAAGACGGAAATAAGAAGTCGGATTTGTATTGCCGAAAGCTGTAATCGAAGGAGCGAGTTCCATCATTCCTGCAATTGCCGTACGTGCAGTCTTTGAAAGAATACCATCTTCCAACATCATGTTCTGTCCGTCCTTCACAATGCGCATGTGTACGTGTAGGCCTGATCCTGCCTTTCCAGCAGTAATTTTAGGTGCGAAAGTGATGTCATAACCTGACTTGTATGCAAGGTTACGGATTATCCATTTTGCAATCATAAGCTGGTCCGCAGCATCTGCAGCATTTACAGGAAGAAACTCTATTTCATTCTGCTCATATATCTTTCCGTCAATGGTGAAGTTGCCGACTTCGCTGTGACCATATTTAATCTGTCCGCCTGCCTGGGCTATATATGCCATGCATTGTGTGCGGAACTCGTTGAATTTTGCATATGGCGCAGATTCATGGTATCCTTTCTGGTCGGTGGCAGGGAATATTCCTGTATCTGGTGCTATGACGTAATACTCAAGCTCTCCCATAGCCTGAAACTCCATTCCTGTGACATCATTGAATGCCTTGCATGCCTTTTTCAGGGTATTTTCAGGAGAACTTTCGAGTGGCTCTCCATCCTTGTTGAAATAAGAACAGAGCATCGATATAGTTGGAATTTCTGCAAAAGGGTCCAGAAATGCAGTACTGAATCGCGGAAGTACATATAGATCACTGCTGCCTGCTTCTATGAAAGGGAAGAGGCTGGATCCGTCCACCCGCTCTCCGCAGGTCAGGATTGCGTCAAGGTATGCTGCGTTGTTGATTACGAAGTTAAGTGTCTTGAGCCTTCCGTCTCCTGCAGGATACATGAAGTTGACCATTCTGATGCCGTTGTCTGTAATGTATCTTACAATATCAGCCTTAGTAAATTCCTTGCAAGGCTTTCCAAGAGCCGCTACAAGTTTGTTGGGATTCAAAGCAAGTTCGTTGTTCATATATAGTGTCTGTTTACAAATTTCACATCGGAAATCTCACAAAATTAAATATTAATTATGATAATTCCATATATTTGTGTTCGGAAACTGACATGACTGATGAAAGTAACTATTATACAGAGTGATATCGTATGGGGGAACCCTTCGGAAAATGTAAGGTCGGCAGATGAGGCCATAGACCGTAATCCCGGCTCTGACCTGTATATCCTGCCGGAAATGTTTTCTACAGGATTCTGTACATGTCCGGAAGGTATTGCGGAACCATCTGACGGCAGGACTCTCGAATGGATGAAATCAAAGGCGTCTGAGACAGATGCTGCAATAGCTGGAAGTGTAGCCATCTGTGAAAATGGCAGATATTACAACAGATTTTATTTTGTCAAGCCGGACGGAAACGTCACTACATATGACAAGAAGCATCTTTTTACTTTCGGTGGAGAACACAGACAGTTCACGGCAGGAGAGAAGAGAGTAGTAGTAGAGTGGAGAGAAGTCCGTATTCTGCTTGAGATATGCTATGACCTTCGTTTCCCTGTGTGGGCTCGTAACAGGGGAGATTATGATATGATAATATACGTGGCAAGCTGGCCTACGCCCCGTATAGAGGCATGGAAGGCACTTCTGACAGCCCGTGCGATAGAGAATCAGTGTTATGTTGCAGGAGTCAATCGTGTGGGAACAGATCCTTCAAACGAATATTGCGGAGGCAGCCGTCTGATCGATCCGTATGGAAGAGTCGTCGAGGCTTGCGAGGATAACTCTCAGTCAGAGAAGACTGCAGATGTGGATATGATGGCTTTGAAGTCATTCAGGGAGAAATTTCCTGTTCTAAATGATGCGGATTATGAAGATTTTCAGTGAAGAATTAGTGAATAAGGCGGTGCAGGATCTGCATATCGCCAACCTTTCCAGTGCAACCATAGGAGAAGTGCTGCTGGTGGCGCAATATCTTGAAAAAGAGACAGGTATTCCTTTTGTCCGTATGGATCAGGGCTCTCCCGGACTGCCTGTAAACAGATATGGTGTGGAGGCAGAAAAGGCGGCTCTTGACAGAGGAGTCGGTTCCCAATATCCTGCTGCAGCAGGTGTGCCTGAACTGAAGCAGGAGGCCTCAAGATTTGTAAAGGCATTCCTTGACATCGATGTCTCGGCACGCAGCTGTGTGCCAACTGTAGGAAGCGTAGCTGGCTCATTCGGATCTTTCATTGCATGTACCCAGCGTATTCCTGGTAAGGACAAGGTGCTGTTCATTGATCCCGGTTTCCCTATCCAGAAGTCTCAGCTGCGTGTAATAGGCGCTGATTGGAAGGAGTTTGATATCTATGCATACAGAGGTGAGAGGCTGCGTGAGAAACTGGAAGAAATGCTTTCTGAAGGGGATGTTGCCGCTATAGTGTATTCAAATCCAAACAATCCCGCATGGATCTGTCTCGAGGAAAACGAACTTGCCATAATCGGAGAACTTGCGACAAAGCATGATGTGATTGTCATGGAGGACCTTGCATATTTCTGTATGGACTACCGCTCGGATCTGGGACGTCCGTTCATGGCACCATATGCTCCCACTGTTGCAAAATACACTGACAATTATATCCTGATGCTTTCTTCATCAAAGATATTCAGCTATGCCGGTCAGAGAATGGCTATGATATGCATAAGTGACAGATTGTATGAAGAGCATTTTCCTGCCTTGGCAGACAGATACAAGGATTCGGGAGTCTTTGGTGAGACATTGGTTGCATCAATTCTTTATATGATCACTTCCGGATGTACGGCGTCCACCCAGTATGCTTATGCTGAGATGCTAAGGCTGTCTACAGAGGGTATGCTTGATTTCGTGGATGATACACGTGAATATGCTGTCAGGGCGGAAAAGATGAAGAAGATATTTACTGACAATGGCTTTCATATAGTATATGACAAGGATGTCACCAGGACAGTCGGTGACGGATTCTTTTTTACCATAGGATATGGAAACATGACAGGAGGCGAACTGTTGAGGGAACTGCTGTACTACGGAGTGAGCAGTATTTCACTTTCTACAACAGGCAGTCGTCAGAACGGCGTACGTGCATGTACGTCAAGGATGCGTGATGAATTATATGAAGTACTCCGCGAACGAATGATTGCGTTCCGAGAGGATCACCCAATAAACGAACTTTAATATGATCTGGAATCCTAACAAAGAATGTATGAGCCGCAAGAACATGCGCGAGCTCCAAGGAAAAAGACTTCAGAAACTGGTACAGTATGTCTATCACAATGTACCGTTCTACAGGCACAAGATGCAGGAGATGAACATTTCTCCTGAGGATATCGTGACGATCGATGATATCGTGAAGTTACCGTTTACTACCAAGCAGGACCTCAGGGACAATTACCCATATGGTCTTCAGGCAGCTCCGGCATCCGAAATAGTACGTGTACATGCCTCATCTGGAACGACCGGCAACCCAACAATTGTAGGATATACCCGTAAGGACCTTGCGGTTTGGTCTGAGGTGATGACACGTTGTCTTACGGCATTTGGGGTTACCCGTGATGATACATTCTCTGTAAGTTATGGCTACGGACTCTTTACTGGTGGTCTCGGAGCTCATTACGGTGTGGAAAATCTTGGAGCAACAGTAATTCCCGCCTCTACCGGTAATACAGAGAAACACATCCGTCTGATTCGTGATCTTAACATTACAGGTATAGCTTGTACTCCTTCCTATGCTCTTTATCTTGCTGAGACACTTGACAAGATGGGCATCTCCAAGGAGCAGATAGGCCTTCGTGTAGGTGCCTTCGGTGCAGAGCCATGGACAGAAAACATGAGAAAGGAGATTGAAGAACGCCTTGGTCTCAAGGGTTATAATATCTATGGACTAAGTGAAATCATGGGTCCTGGAGTCTCTTATGAGTGTTCGGAGCAGAATGGTTCACATATCAATGAAGACCACTTCTATCCTGAAATCATCAATCCAGAGACTTTGGAACAGCTTCCTTACGGCGAGCAGGGAGAACTTGTCTTCACGACTCTTACCAAGGAAGGAATGCCGCTTCTGCGTTATCGTACCAAAGACCTGTGTACGCTTATGGAAGGGGAGTGCCCTTGCGGACGTACATCAGTGAGAATGAGCAGAATCGTCGGACGTAGTGATGACATGCTCATTATCCGTGGTATTAACGTCTTCCCGTCACAGGTAGAAAGCGTCATACTTGAAATGCCTGAATTTGAGCCTCAGTACATGCTTATCGTGGACCGTATCAATAATCTTGATACACTTCAGGTACAGGTAGAAGTGCGTAAAGACTATTTCAGTGATGATATAGGAAGTATGCTTGCAATGAAGAAGAGATTGTCCGACAAACTGAAGAGCGTGCTTTCAATAAGTGCTGACGTCCGTCTCATGGAGCCGGGCAGCATCGAGCGCTCTCAAGGCAAGGGCAAGCATGTGATCGACAACCGCAAGATGCAATAATGATATTCCAGAACAAATTTAATTACATAAGATATGACAATCAAACAATTGACCATATTCCTTGAAAACAGAACAGGAAGAATAAATGAGGTTGCCAGGATTCTTGGTGCGAACGGTATCAATATGAAGGCCTTCAGCATGGCTGAAACTGCCGATTTCGGACTTTTGCGTCTCATAGTACCGGAAGTGGAAAAGGCTGTCCAGGTACTTCGGGATGCCAGCTTTGCAGTAATGCTTACGGATGTAGTATGTCTCAATGTCCCTAATGTCCCTGGAGCACTTTCCGAGATTCTTGAAAGTCTTGCATGCAACGATATCTTTATCGAATACATGTATGCATTCTCGGAAGGAGATTCCGCAAATGTCGTCATCCGCCCGAATGACATTGAAAAATGTTTGGGAGTTCTCAAGGACTGCACTTGCACTCTTCTCCAGACAGTCTGACGACTACACCGCTTCAATGCACTGGCGCCTAAAATGCTGACGCTTAGGCGCTTACAGAAAAACGATTCCCCTGCACAGGGGAATCGTTTTTCTGTAATACGTTGATAATAAGCGTTTTGGACGGCAGGCTAAAGTTCTGTCTTCCAAAGCCCGTGCAGGTTGCAGTATTCATACACTGCCAATGGCTTGCCTGAGCATACGCAGATTTCTGCTTCCGGCTTGTCTGTCAGGTCGATCCTTATGCCCCCGTTTTCAGTCTCTACATAAATGAAGGCTATGAAATGCTCGGGAATCATCGGATGCGGCAGACTTCCTACTTCAACCTTGATCTTGCAGTCATTGATCTTTGTCACTACAGGTACATGCTTTTCGTTACTTGCATCTACAGTGTTTGGAATCAGTTCCTGCATTTTTTCTCCGCAGCAGACTACGGGTACCTTTGAGTCAACCACCTTGTGGATTACATTGCCGCAATGACGGCATTTATAAAATTTTGTTGCCATATCTTGAATGTTTACGGAAGATAGTCAAATATCGAACCAATAAGTAACTTATTTTGCCTTGTATGCCTCCAGACCGCCTTTCAAAAAGTCTGTGAAGCCTTCAACAGAAAGGTCATATCCTCTTACAGGAGCAAGCAGTTCGCCCTCAGGAGAGAGAAGTATATAATTTGGCTGTGCATTCACGTTCCAAAGTGTACGTGCAGTATATGAGTTCGCTCGTCCCAGATCCTTATATACCTTGCCGGTCTCGGCATCAGTCACCCAATCTTCCTTGTCAAGCTTCTGCTTGTCATCTGTATAGAGGGCAACGATTACAAAGTCATTTTTAAGCATGTCAAGTACAGAAGGAGCACTCCATACGCGTGATTCCATTTCACGGCAGTTTACGCATCCATGTCCTGTAACATCAACAAATACAGGCTTGCCTGCCTTACGTGCTGCCTCAAGTCCTTCGTTGAGGTCGAAGTATCCGTTGAGTCCAAGCGGGAGGTGCAGCCCGTATTTCTCTGCGCTCTCCGAAGCAAAATCATCGCATTCAGCACAATTCTCTTCTGCAGCCTGGACGGATCCGCCACCCATTACGAAGTCCTGGGTCGTGATAGGAGGCATATAACCAGAAAGTGCCTTCAATGGCGCTCCCCACATTCCAGGGATAAGATATACTACGAATGAGAAGACTGCAATTACAAGAGTAAGTCTGGTCACTGAAAGATGCTCCACAGGCTCGTCATGGGCAAATCTGATCTTGCCGAGCAGATACAGTCCAAGGAGAGTGAAGATTACTATCCAGATTGCAAGGTACACTTCTCTGTCAAGTATTCCCCAATGGTATGTCTGGTCAGCTACACTGAGGAATTTCAGTCCGAGAGCAAGCTCTACGAATCCAAGTACGACCTTTACTGAATTGAGCCATCCGCCACCGCTCTTCTTGAACTTCTTCAGAAGTGAAGGCGAGAATGCAAGAATGGTGAAAGGCAATGCAAAGGCTACTGAGAATGCAAGCATTGTCACCATTGGCTCCCAAAATTCTCCCTGAGTCGATTTTATAAGTACAGATCCTACAATCGGCCCTGTGCATGAGAATGATACCAGCACAAGGGTAAGCGCCATGAAGAATACTCCTGCAAGGCCCTTCTTGTCAGAGCCCTTGTCACTCTTGTTCACAAGAGACTGCGGGAGTGTAATCTCAAATGCTCCGAAGAATGAAGCTGCGAAGATCATGAATACAATGAAGAAAATGATGTTTGGCAGCCAATGCGTAGAGAGCCAGTTGAAAATGTCTGCTGTTACAGCATCACCTCCGATCACCTTTGTGAGCATGATGATGATGGATATCGGCAGGGTATAGAGCAATACAATGAATACACCATACATAGCAGCCTTGAATCGCCCCTGTCTCACGTTTTCAGATCCTTTCATGAAGAAAGAGACTGTCATAGGAACCATAGGGAATACGCATGGGGTAAGAAGCATCGCAAAGCCCCACAGTATAGCTTCAAGGATAAGAGTCCATATACGACCGTCGGACTCTTCTTCAGTATCTTCCGACAATGTCTCATTGTTGATCGGCATTACAGCATATGCCGGATCGACAGAGACGTTGAAGTCATAATATCCCGGACTGCATGCTCCGCTGTTACATGTGTTTGTGAAGATTGTTCCTTTGATGACTGCATCCGGACCGGTGACCTTTACATTCTGTGCAATGATGATTTCATTATAATAATGCTTGGCCTGCTCACCGAACTCATCAATGACTTCTGTAGGAGTGCTGATTTCATATGGATTTCCAACAAGTTCACAGCCGGAAACCTCGACATCCATGAACTCTGTTGCTGAGAATTCATCAGTCAGAGTATAGGTGTGGTATCCCTCTTCAATCTTTCCGGTGAAGATGATTCTATATACGTCAGCCTCATCGGTGGCCTCTATGTGGGAACTCCATGTGAGGAGCTGCTTGCCCGAAAACCCTTGTGCAAAGGAGGCAATGCTTAATGCCAGGGCGGCAACAAATGCGAATATACGTTTCATTGTGATGTTTATTTAGCAAATGCAACAGATCTGGTTTCGCGGATGACTGTAATCTTCACCTGACCAGGATATACCATTTCGTCCTGGATCTTCTTTGCAATTTCAGCTGAAAGTGTCTCTGCATCCTGGTCGGTCACCTGATCGGCTCCGACTATCACTCTGAGCTCACGGCCAGCCTGGATAGCATATGTCTTGGTTACTCCGTTGTATGACTGAGCGATGTTCTCCATGTCCTTGAGTCTCTTGATATATGACTCTATCACCTCTCTACGTGCACCTGGACGGGCTCCTGAAATGGCATCTCCTACCATTACGAGCGGTGATATGATAGATGTCATTTCCACTTCCTCGTGGTGAGATCCTATGGCATTGCAGATTTCCGGCTTCTCCTTGTACTTCTCCGCAAGCTTCATTCCAAGGATAGCATGTGGAAGTTCAGGATCCTCGTCAGATACCTTTCCAATATCGTGGAGAAGACCGGCTCTCTTGGCAAGCTTCGGATTCAGACCGAGTTCAGATGCCATTGTCGCACAGATGTTCGCCACCTCACGAGCATGCTGAAGAAGGTTCTGACCATAAGATGAGCGGTATTTCATTCGTCCGATCAGCTTTACAAGCTCGATGTGCATTCCGTGGATTCCGAGGTCGATGCAAGTTCTCTTACCTGTTTCCATGATTTCATCCTCAAGCTGCTTCTGGACCTTTGCCACAACTTCCTCGATACGTGCAGGGTGGATGCGTCCGTCGACTACAAGCTGATGAAGGGCAAGTCGGGCAACCTCTCTTCTCACAGGGTCGAATGCAGAAAGGAGGATAGCCTCCGGAGTGTCGTCAACCACAATCTCCACTCCTGTCGCCGCCTCGAGAGCTCGGATGTTACGTCCTTCACGTCCGATGATACGGCCCTTGATCTCATCGCTCTCGATATGGAATACAGTCACGGCATTTTCAATGGCAGTTTCAGACGCAGTTCGCTGTATTGTGTTGATTACAATACGCTTAGCCTCTTTGGATGCGGTGAGACGTGCCTCATCTATAACGTCATTTATATAAGACTGAGCCTGAGTCTTTGCTTCCTCTTTCATGTTGTCCATAAGCTGGTTCTTTGCCTCCGCTGCTGTCATTCCGGCGATATCCTCGATCTGCTTGATTGCCTGCTCGCGAAGTCTGTCGTATTCTTCAGCCTTCTTGGATACAATGTCCATCTGAGACTTGAGATTCTCTCGGATTGCTTCAGCCTCTTTGTTTTTGCGTCCAAGTTCGGAGTTCTGCTGGTTGAGACTGTTTTCCTTCTGCTTCAGACGGTTCTCGATATCGCTGATATGCTTGTTCTTCTCGTTGATGAACTGTTCGTGTTCACTCTTGAGCTGAAGAAACTTTTCCTTTGCCTGGAATATCTTCTCCTTTTTGATACTTTCCGCCTCAACTTCAGCCTTCTTGATGATGGCCTCCTTCTGACCCTTGAGTATCATCTTTCGGATCAATATGTAGGTGCAGAGAGTTACAGCTGCGCTGACTGCTCCGACTAATACGTTAATTAAAATAGCGTTCATAATGTTATATAATTGTTTTGGTTGTCAATAAAAAGACCGGCCCACTATCTCAGCAGACCGGTCGAGTTTATAAAAAAGCCGTTAGAATGATTGACAGAAAATCTTAAATAAATAAGATTTGGGCTCCGGATATAAATGGTTCAGAAATCCTCCGTCCCGCAAAGCGGAATCCCCCGAAGGGTCACATAGGTCCGTCATCCCCATCCGAGTCACCCTGTTACATTATTAGTGTTGATTTCAGCAAAATGTAACTAACGGCTCGTATTGTCAATATTGTCAAGATAACGTTCAAGCTCTTTGGTGAGGCTGTCTTCTGCATCTTTGATTCCTTTCAACTGCATCTGAAGCACAATGTTGTTCATACATACGTTCAAAGCCATGAATGAAAGTATCTCAGTCGTTCCCTTATTAGGAAACTTGGCCTGATATTGTGCAATCTTTGAGTTGACTTCGTCAGCTGCCTTACGGATCACTTCCTCATGCTCAGGTGATGTCGCTGTAAGGTTGTACGGACGTCCGGCAATCTTTATGTTTATACTTTGTGCCATATTATCCCTCCATCAGTGAGATGCATTTATCAATCTCTTTGATCAACCTGTCGATTTTCTTCTTTGACTCCTTGTTGTCGCCATTAAGAAATGCTCCCGCAAGCCTTTGGTTATCTATTTGTCTTTCCAACTCTATTATCTGCTGTTCGTAGGTCCTGTTGAGAGATACAGCCTTATCAAGCTCCGTACGGAGTCTGTCGCACTCCGCTTTTTCCGATTCGTATGCAGCAATAAGCTGTGTAATCTTCTGCTTTAACTTGTCAAGCATCTCCAAACAAATTTACCTACCATGCAAAAATAACAAACTGCTTTGAAATCTCAAAATAAAATGATGATTTCAAAGCAGTTTGTATGGAATAAAGGACGGCTTAGAGCTCTTCTACTGCATTCATGCCTTCCTCGATAGCCGCTTTGTTGAGCGAGATGAGGTCTGCATAACGTGCAGGGATGCATTTTGCAAGTCCCTTGTCGATGTTGTCGAATGAGATAATCGGCTTCATCTTGAGGAATGCGCCCATCACAGCCATATTATAGACTTTTGAGTTTCCTACCTTGGCAGCAACATTGATCGCATCAATTCTGCAGATCTTTATGTCTGTTCTTGTAGGAGGGTTGTTGATGCCGTTAGGATCATAGATGAGAAGTCCACCCGGCTTTACTGCTGACTCGAACTTGTCGAGTGACTGCTGGTTGAGCACGATAACTGTGTCGTACTTGGTCACGATAGGGGAGCTGATCTTCTTGTCGCTGAGAATAACGCACACATTTGCTGTTCCTCCTCTCATTTCAGGACCATATGATGGCATCCATGTCACCTCCATGTCCTGCATGATAGCGCAGTAAGCAAGAATCTTTCCCATTGAAAGGACTCCCTGTCCTCCAAAACCTGCTATGATTATTTCTTCTTTCATGTTATTCGTTCTTTAATACGTCCTTGATGTCTCCGAGAGGATATTTAGGGAACATGTTTTCCACCATCCACTTGTTTGCGGCTGTAGGGCTCATCTTCCATCCTGAGTTGCATGTAGATACAATCTCTACAAATGAAAGTCCGATTCCTTTCTGGCTGTACTCGAATGCCTTCTTGATGGCAGCCTTCGCCTTGCGGGCTGCAGCTGCAGTATGAACCGCCTGTCGGGTGATGAATGCAGTACCGTCAAGCTGTGCGATCATTGGCGCGAGTACGAGAGGGAATCCGTTGAGCTTCGCATCACGGCCGTATGGAGTAGTGGCAGTCTTCATGCCGAGCAGTGTGGTAGGAGCCATCTGACCTCCTGTCATGCCGTAGATACCGTTATTGATGAAAATCACTACGATATTCTCGCCACGGCTGCACGCATGGATGATTTCAGCTGTTCCGATGGATGCGAGGTCTCCGTCACCCTGGTATGTGAACACATATTTCTCGGGCATGAGTCTCTTGGTGGCTGTTGCGAGAGCCGGAGCTCTACCGTGAGCAGCCTGCTGCCAGTCAACGTCGATGTAATTGTATGCAAAAACAGAGCAACCTACCGGGCTGATTGCAATTGTCTCTTCCTGAATGCCCATCTCTTCGATAACCTCTGCGACGAGCTTGTGTACTGTTCCGTGTGAACAACCTGGACAGTAGTGCATCGGAGTATCAGTAAGAAGAGCGCTCTTCTTATATACTATGTTTTCCGGTTTCTTGATATCTTCTATATTCATGGTTTGTCTTATTTCAGGTTGTTGAACTTCTTGAACTCAGCAACAATCTCCTCTGGAGTGAAGATGTTGCCACCTTGTCTTCCGTAGAATCCTACAGGACACTTTCCGTTGACAGCAAGTCTGACATCATCTACCATCTGACCCATGTTGAGTTCGATGCTCATCATGCTCTTAACTGTCTCAGAAAGCTCGGCAAGCTTCTTGGTCGGGAAAGGGAAAAGTGTCACAGGACGGATAAGACCTGCCTTGATGCCTTCCTCACGGAGAATATCCACAACAGCCTCGCAGATACGTGATGAACATCCGAACGCTGTGAAGATATACTCTGCGTCGTCTGCCATGTAAGTCTCGTATCTTACTTCCTTCTCCTTTATCTCTGCGTATTTCGCTCCGAGCTTCTGGTTGAATTTCTCGTGAACATCAGACTCCATTGCAAGTGATGTGATCACATTGTAAGATCTGTCTGCTGTCTTTCCGTATGTTGCCCACGGAGCAATCTCCTTGATCTGTTCTGCTGTCATGCGTGGCTTCTCTTCGCGAAGCTCCACCTTCTCCATCATCTGACCGATTATACCGTCGGCAAGGATGATGACAGGAGTGCGGTATTTGAATGCAAGGTCAAATCCGAGGTCAACATGGTCGTACATGTCCTGTGCAGATGCCGGAGCAAGTACGATTGCGTTGTAGTCTCCATGTCCGCCACCCTTAACGCACTGGTTGTAGTCGCTCTGGCTTGCCTGGATTGTTCCAAGACCAGGACCTCCTCTCTGGCAGTTTACAACCACGCATGGAAGCTCAGCTCCTGCAAGGTAACTGATACCCTCGCACATGAGGCTGATACCGGGTGAACTTGAAGATGTCATTACCTTCTTTCCGCAGCAGGCACCGCCATATACCATATTTATGGATGAAGTCTCACTTTCAGCCTGAAGTACGACCATGCCTGTTGTAAGCCAAGGTCTTTCCTTCATGAGAGTCTCCATAACTTCAGACTGAGGCGTGATCGGATAACCGAAATAGCCGTCAGCACCGTTGCGTATTGCCGATATGGCAATCGCCTCGTTTCCTTTCATCAGAATTTTCTCTGCCATATCCTTAAATCTTTACTCTGTAAACTGTAATAACCGAATCCGGACATACGATAGCGCAGTTCGAACATCCGATACATGCTTCGCCGACCATCTCGGCATAATGATAACCCTTGTTGTTGACCTTCTTGGAAAGCTCTATGCTCTTGGTAGGGCAATTCTCTACGCATACAGAGCATCCTTTGCATTTCTGAACATCAACTTCGATAGCTCCTTTGAATGCCATTTTGATATAGTTTAGTTGGTTTATAATTCTGGTTTTCACCGCGAAACGCGATAATCTGCGAAAGTATGGTTTTTTATTCGGAAAATCAAATTTTGTTGTCGATATCCTCGTGAATTTTTTTTGTAGAAATCCGTATTGCGGTAACTTGTGCGTCGACGCTTCGGTTTTTTAAGAAACTTTTATAACTTTGAAGACTTAAGTGTTGATGTTATGGGAAAGATATTGCTGAAAAATATTGAAGTGCAGGGTATTCGGTCGGATATTCTTGTGGAGGGACAGTATATCAGGAACGTTGCTCCTGCAGCTGAGATGACGGTGATTCATGAAGGAGCAGAAGTTGTGGATTGTACGGGAAAGGTCGCATTGCCAGGCTTTATCAATATGCATACGCATGCAGGAATGTCCATGATGAGGGGAGTCGGAGAGGATATGGCTTTTCATGAGTGGCTTGCAAGCATCTGGGAGATAGAGAAGGATATTGACGGAGAATATATATATCATGCGACCAGGATGGCCTGTCTGGAGATGATCAAGACAGGTACGACTTTGTTCAACGATCAGTATTGGCATACTCCTATGGCATATAAGGCGGTTACAGAAATGGGTATCAGAGCAGCCTTGTCATACGTGATATGCGACAGGAACGATCCGGAGACATCTGAAATCCAAAAGGTGGAATGCAGGAAACTTTATGAGGAATCCAAGTCCTGGTCTGATACTGTGGTGTTCGTTGTCTCAGTTCATGCGATATATTCGGTAAGTGAGTCTATGATATTGTGGGCCAGAGATTTTGCTCGAGAGAATGGATTGAAGATACATATACATGTCTCTGAGACCGAGAAGGAGGTGAAAGACTGTATGGAACAGCATGGGGGAATGTCTCCGGTCGAGTATCTTGACAGCCTTGGGCTGCTTGGACCGGATGTTATTGCGGCTCATACCATATGGCTGTCTGACAAGGATATAGAAATATTGGGGAAACGAGGTGTTACCTGTGTTCATAATATTAATTCAAATCTTAAATTGGCGTCCGGTTATAGATTCAGATACAATGAGTTAAGAGACGCAGGAGCTAATGTGTGTATAGGTACCGACGGTTGCGGATCTTCCAATAATCTTGATATGCTTGAGGCCATGAAGACGTCGGCTATGGTACAGAAGGCATGGAGAAACGATCCTGCAGCCATGCCTGTAAAGGAACTCTTTCAGATGTCTTCTGCAAACGGTGCCAAAGCACTTGGACTGAATCTTGGAGAAATCAGGGAAGGTGCCTTGGCAGATATAATCATTATAGACACAGATAACTATCATTTCATGTCTCCGGCTTCATTTGAAGCGAATCTCATATATTCGGCGCATTCTGACTGTGTGGATTCTGTCATATGTAACGGAAGATTCGTGATGAAGAACAGGGTTGTCTCAGCCGAGAGGGAGATATTGGATCAGGCAAAGAAACATTTGAATAATATTTTGTGATATGGATCAGAGAGTAGAGAAAATCAAGACAGCTGCCGAGTATATATCGGCAAAGCTGAATGGCAGAAAACCTTTTGCTGGAATTATTTTAGGGAGTGGTTTAGGTAAATTGGCTGATAAGATTGAAAATCAGATAATTATACCGTATAAGAATATTCCGGGGTTCCCTGTTTCCACTGCAATGGGGCATAAAGGGAACTTTATAGCTGGAGAGCTTGGCGGCAAGTTTGTGGTGGCAATGCAGGGGCGTTTCCATTACTACGAGGGCTATTCAATGGAACTTGTGACCTTGCCTGTCAGGGTTATGAAGGTGCTCGGTATTCAATATCTGTTTGTGTCCAATGCAGCTGGCGGTGTCAATTTCGATTTCAAGGTAGGTGACCTCATGGTTATAACAGACCATATAAATCATCTTCCTAATCCTCTGATCGGTCCCAATATGGAAGAATTTGGTCCACGTTTTCCAGACATGACACGTCCATATGACCCTAAGATCAGGAAAATGGCTTTCGAGATTGCAGCAGGTCTGGGCTACAGTCTGAAGAGCGGAGTGTATTTTGCAAGTACAGGACCTACTTATGAGACTCCTGCCGAATATAAATACTACAGGCTCATCGGTGCCGATGCTGTAGGAATGTCCACTATTCCGGAAGTAATTGTTGCACGTCACTCGGATATCCCTGTATTCGGTATGTCGGTGATCACCAATGAGGCACATGACGATTATGCTGAGGATTATGTGAATGATGGTGATGACGTAGTAAAAGCGGCCGACGCTGCCGCCGACCGCATGACTGCCATCTTTACAGAGCTTATAGAACGGTTATAGTTCTGCAAGGAAATCGTCGCTCCATGCATCTGATGCCATGTGCCAGTCTCCGCGAGGGGAGAGGCTTACAGATCCTACTTTAGGACCGTCAGGCATGCATGAACGTTTGAACTGCTGGTTGAAGAATCTTCTTATGAAGGTCTTCAACCATTTCTTTATGGTATCTTCGTCATAGATTCCTTCAAAGGCTTTACCTGCAAGGAAGAATATCTTTGAAGGTGAATATCCATACCTTACAAAGTTGTACAGGAAGAAATCGTGAAGTTCATATGGCCCGACAAGATCTTCTGTAACCTGCTGTATCTCACCGCTTTCAGATGCTGGAAGCAGTTCCGGACTGATAGGAGTGTCGACGATGTCGAGAAGAATGTCCTTTACCCTGCGTCCGTCTTGCGCAGAAGCCCCTTCAAAGCAGTTTTCTGCGGCCCATTTTACAAGGTTTCGGACAAGCGTCTTTGGAATGTCTGCGTTCACACCATACATTGACATGTGGTCCCCGTTATATGTAGCCCAGCCGAGAGCAAGCTCGGACAGGTCTCCGGTGCCGACTACTATTCCTCCGATCTGGTTTGCTATATCCATCAGAATCTGAGTCCTTTCACGAGCCTGTGTGTTCTCATAAGTTGCATCATGAACAGCAGGGTCGTGACCTATGTCTTCGAAATGCTGCTTGCAGGCAGGTACTATGGAGATTTCCCTGCATGTCACTCCAAGAGCCTTCATCAGATCCCATGCGTTGTTCTTTGTACGTGATGTGGTTCCGAATCCGGGCATTGTCACCGCGATGATGTTTTCCCGTGCCCATCTGCTTCCAGCGGTGTCTTTCAAGGAATCAAAGGCGAGAACCGCTACAATGAGAGCAAGGGTGCTGTCGAGTCCTCCTGATATTCCTATTACTGCCTTTGATTGTATCTTGTCGAGCCTTCCAGATAAAGCCTTTACCTGCAGGTCCAGTATTTTGCGGCATCTGTCCTCAAGCTCGGACTCGGGGGCAAACGGATGTCTTTCGATGCTCCTGAACAACGACTTGCTGAAATCTGTGCAGCAACCCTTTCCGAGAAACGTCTGACAATAAAGAGGGAGATATGATGACGACGGTATTCCGTCAGGGGTGACAGCTGCGAATGTGGAGGATTTCCTGCGCAGGGAGTCGATCTTCTCGATGTCGATATCTGCCACTGTAAGTTCGTGCATCAGACTGTTGCAGCTGCATGCGAGCTGGGTGCCGTTTTCCCATATTGATGCGTGTCCCGTAAACACTGTGTCCTGTGATGAATCCCCGCTTGCGGAAGAATAGATATATGCACTTACTGTACGTGAGGACTGTTCGCTCAGAAGCCTTCTGCGCCTGATATCCCTCATTACGATATCATTGCCGGCTGATAGATTGACAATGATCTGAGCGCCTGCCAGTGAGTGATATGATGATGGTGGAATCGGACAGCATGCATCTTCACCTATTTCTACTGCAAATGCAGCTCCTTCTATCTCAAAAAGCTGGTTCGGACTGATAATGCAATCAAAGCCGGCGTAAGTCATTTCCGGACCATGCAGCAGGTCTCTTCCCGATGCAAACCATCTTGATTCGGAGTATTCTCCGTGAGAAGGGAGAAATGTCTTGGGAACTATTCCTTTGACTTTGCCGTCCTTTAAGACTACTGCGCAATCATAGAGTCTTCCTCCGAATGGAACAGGAGATCCGACCACTATTGCCATATTCTTTTCGTAAGAGTATTCAGCCAGATAAGCTACCTGTTCTTCACATTTCTTGAGAAGCAGGTTCTGGCCGAACAGGTCACCACAACTGTATCCGCTTATGCAGAGTTCAGGGAATACCAGAATAGATACGCCTTTTTCGCAGGCTTCATCAATAAGGCTGCGTATCGGCCAGTTTGCGTTCCAGCCCGGATAGGCTGTCTTTGTGCCTATTGAAGCTGCAGCGACTCGTAAAAGTCCGTAGTTGTCCATGTTTACCGAATATGAAGAAGGACAGCCTTGCAGCCGTCCTTCGGATATAGAATGTTAAAGTTCTTCGAAATTAACGTCAGTGAATTTCTCGCCGGCTCCGTCTCCTTTCAGACATTTGGTCTTGATGTAGTCAACAACCTCCTGAAGTCCTTCAGCAAACTTTTCGAAATCCTCCTTGTAAAGGAAAATCTTATGCTTGTCATAAGCGAAATGTCCGTTGCTGTCCATTCTGCGCTTGCTTTCTGTGATCGTCAGGTAGTAATCGTTACCCTTTGTAGCCTTGACGTCAAAGAAGTATGTACGCTTTCCTGCTCTTACCGGTTTAGAATAAATATCTTCGCCTGAGCGCTCCTGAGCATTAGCTCCATCATAATCCTCACTATACATAGCCTATCTTTTTTTAGTAAATCTTTACAAAGTTAGGGATTTTTCTGAAAATGCATGTATATTTGCATAAAATTTTGATGAAATTATGCTCAATAGAAGGATTTTGAGAATAAAGGCTTTCAAGACGCTTTATGGCGGTGTTGTAGCCGGAAATATGTCGCTTGAACAGGCAGAAGCACAGCTTGAACTTTCATGTGAGGCGGCCAGAGACCTGTATGTCTATATGCTCGGTATGATTTCTCCTCTGACCCAGATCGCTAAGGACAGGATTGATGCAGCCAAGAGCAAGTTCAATCCGACAGAAGAGGAGAAAAATCCTAATACCAAGTTTGCTGATAACGCACTTGCAAAACTTCTTGATTCGGATGTTGATTTTCAGAAGGTCTTCAACAAGAAGAAGTTCTCATGGGCGCAGTATGATCTTGTGCTCAAGAAGATATTCTCTTCTATCGTCGAGAAGGACTATTATAACGAATATATGTCTTCTGAGACGAGGTCTCTTCAGGAGGACTGCAAGCTTTTCATAAGGATTTTCGAGGAGGAAATGGTGGATTGTCAGGAGCTTGAAAGTCTTCTGGAAGATAAATCCTTGTATTGGAATGACGATCTGGCATATTCTCTGACATGGTGCTGCAAGACCTTGAAGTCTTTGGCAAAGGGTGAGAACTGGTCTCTTCTTCCTCTTTATCAGAGCGATATGATGGCTGGTACAGGTGTGGAAAGCGACAAGTTCTTTGTAAGGAAACTTCTGCAGGCAGCGTTCGCCGGTTATGAGAAGTATTCGGCAATGATTGCGGAAAATGTGACAGGTTGGGAGAAAGAACGCCTGTTCTCTACAGACATGGTGCTTATATGCATGGGTCTTGCAGAGGTCGTGACTTTCCCTACGATACCGGTGAAGGTCACTATGAACGAGTATGTTGAGATTTCCAAATACTATGGTACTCCAAAGAGCCGTTCGTTTGTAAATGGTCTTCTTGACAGACTTGTCCTTAAGCTTACCGAAGAAGGCCAGGTAAAGAAAGAAGGTAAAGGATTACTTTAATCAGATAATTTAATAAACTGAAAATGAATATGTTTACAATTTTACAGGCTGCTGCAGGTCAGCAGGGAGGTGGATGGTCTATGTGGATCATGCTCGCACTTATCTTCGTCGTAATGTGGTTCTTTATGATCCGTCCACAGAGGAAGCAGCAGAAGGAGCTTCAGAACTTCCGTGATTCACTTAAGAAGGGTGATAAGGTTGTCACAATCGGTGGTATTTACGGAACTGTTACTGAAATCAAGGAAGATTCTGTACTTATCGAGGTGGACAGCAATGTAAAGATCCGTGTGAGCAAACAGGCTCTCGTAAAGGATTTTACTGATCCTTCAAGACAGTAATATCCCTTAAGGATGAGGAATCTCCTTCATAGGATTCTTAAAACGTTGAATATCAACGGGAGAGATTGGGTGGTACTTCTGCTCGCTCTCCTGTTGGCGTTTAGTATATGGCTCATCCACAACCTGACACTCAAGTATAACGACTACATGAGTGTTTCTGTAATTGCTTCATGCAGTATACCGGGACATTCATCTGTTTCTGCGGACAAGTCGGAAGTGACGGCAAGATGTCGCGCAACCGGATACAAAGTCATAAGGTCTTATATCAGACGTGGGAGAAATGTCCAGATACAGTTCCGGGCAACCGATATGAAACATAAGGAAGGTGATGTATTCTATGTGACGCCATCTGATCTAAAGGATTATTCGCACTTGATATTTGGACCGGAAATTACGGTAGATCACTTTGTTACAGATACAGTTTTCTTCAGATTCCCATTTGAGAATTATAAGAAAGTACCAGTCTTGCCGATATCTTCTGTGACTTACGCAGACCAGTATATGGCGGAAGCTCCTCTGAAGGTCATGCCTGATTCGGTTCTTGTATATGGAGAGCCGTTCCGTCTTGAAAACATAAATGCAGTCTATACAAGACCGATCAATTTCATTGACTTGTCAGAAGATATCAGTGGAGTGTCGAAACTTGAGAAGATCAAGGGTACGCGTGTTTCAGAGTCGGAAGTCAGGTATGAGCTTAATGTAAAGAGGTATGTGGAAATTGTCACTACTGTACCTGTGACTGTGGTCAATGTCCCTGCAGACAAGAATATGCTGGTATATCCATCTGCAGTCGAAGTGTCGTTGAAATGCAATTTCCCACTTGTTGACAATCCGGAAAGCGGTCTTCGTGTTGAAGCAGATTATAATGATCTGCAGCATTCGTTGAGTCAGAGATGCCTTCTGAATGTTTCTACTCCGTCGAGAGGTGTCATAAGCAGCGAGACAACTCCGATTTCAGTTTCCTGTGTGCTGGAGGATAAATAGGGATGAAGGTTGTAGTCATCACAGGCGGGATAGGCAGCGGAAAAAGCATCGCCTGCAGTTTTCTTGAAGAAGAATATGGTTGGCCGGTTTACAATGCAGACAGCAAGGTTAAGGAACTTTATGTAAAGTCAGGTAGCCTTGTAAAGAATATCGAGACTGCATTGGAAAGAAGTTTCTGCGATGAAAACGGAAGATTTGTTCCTGCGCTTCTGGCTTCTGTCATATTTTCAGACAGAAAGGCTTTGGAAACGGTAGAGTCTCTGGTTTTTCCGGAACTGATGGCTGATTTCAAGAATTGGAAATCATATCACAATGATTCGGATTATGTAATACTGGAGTCGGCGACAATTCTTGAAAAGCCGGCCTTGAAGGATGTCGGTGATGTGATTGTTGTAATTGATGCACCGGTGGATCTAAGGGTGGAAAGGGCTTCAGAACGAGACTCGCTGAGTGCTGATGTCATCTTTTCAAGAGTGAAGAACCAGCCATTGATGAACGATATTTCTTCATGCAGGGGATTGGATGTAGATTATGTCGTACTGAACGACTCAACGTTGGATAACTTATACATAAAGTTGAGGAAAATAGCGGAAAAATTGCTATAACAAAAATGTTATCAAGTAAAACAAATTAGTTAAATATATTAAAACATAACATATTATATTATGAAAACTGATCTTTCAAAGATTTTGGCAGTATCTGGCCAGAGCGGTCTGTTCCTTTATATTTCACAGGCAAGAAACGGTGCAATAGTAGAGGCGTTGGCAGACAAGAAGAGAACTTCTGTAAGCATGAACAGCAAGATTACTTCACTTGCAGACATCTCTATCTATACAGATGATGAAGAAGTGAAGCTTCAGCAGGTATTCCTTAATATGAAGGATGTGCTCGGAGATGCAGATGCTCCGTCTGCCAAGTCAAATCCAGAAGACCTTAAGGCTCTTTTTGAGAAGGCTCTTCCTGCATATGACCGTGACCGTTTTTATGTATCTCACATGAAGAAGGTGGTCGAGTGGTATAATGCACTCAAGAACTATGCAACACTTGACTTTGTGAATCTTGATGAAGATGAGCCTGCTGTGCAGGAGTAACAGAACATGAAGCGACTTCAGACTGTAACATTAGGCTGTTCTAAGAACAAGGTTGATACAGAACATATCCTTTCCCAAGTGGATCATCTCTATGAGATTGTTCCCGAAGGAGAGGATATTCCGGTTGATGTCATTCTGCTCAATACCTGTGGATTTATCGGTGATGCAAAGGAGGAATCAGTACAGGCTGTGCTGGATGCCGTTGAGCGTAAGAACAGGGGACTTGCTGATAAGGTGATTGTCTTTGGTTGCCTTTCCCAGAGATATATGAACGAACTGCCGGACCTTATTCCAGAGGTGGATGCGTGGTTCGGAGCTCGTGAGTTCGATCCTGTAATCGAAGCTTTGGGAGCGGAGCCGGATCCGGCCAAGCGTGAGGACAGATATCTTACAACACCTTCTCACTATGCTTATCTGAAGATTTCTGAAGGCTGTGACCGCCGATGCTCATATTGTGCTATCCCTTTCATTCGTGGAGCTCATAAGTCAGTACCGGTTGAAAAGCTGGTGGATGAGGCTGCCAGGCTCGCTGAAAAGGGAGTCAAGGAACTTATAATCATTGCTCAGGATACCACTTATTATGGTCTCGACCTGTATAGAAGGAGGGCATTGGCAGAACTTCTGCAGAAACTCTCAGAGGTGGATGGTATCGAGTGGATCCGCATACATTATTCATATCCTGCAGCTTTTCCGGAGGATGTTCTTGACCAGATGGCGAACAATCCTAAGGTATGTCGTTATATGGATATACCACTGCAGCATATATCTGATAAGGTTCTGGATAATATGCATAGGCATGTGACCGGGGCATGGACCAGAGAACTTATCGACAGGATGCGTGAAAAAGTTCCAGGCGTAGTGTTGAGGACTACCATGATTGTAGGCCATCCTGGAGAAGGAAAGCGTGATTTCAATGAGTTGCTTGATTTTGTCAGGACTGCCAGATTCGAGAGGCTCGGTGCGTTCAGATATTCGGAAGAAGAAGGCACATACGGTGCTGAGAATTTCAAGGATTCAATCTCTAGCCGGGTAAAGCAGGAACGTCTTGATACTCTGATGACATTACAGAGCGAAATATCATATGAATTCAATCAGTCTCGTGTCGGTACGGAGATAAATGTCATTGTTGATGATTTTGTAGACGGAGTGTTTGTCTGCAGGAGCGAATTTGAAAGTCCGGAAGTTGATGGCGAGATTCTTGTAAAATATGACACATCTGTCGTCGGTGATATCGATCCGTATTCGTTGGTCGGTGAGTTTATCAAAGTGCGTGTCACAGGTGCAGATGAATATGACCTGATTGCAGATATAATTGAGATCTGAAGATGAAGAAATACATTTCCATATTTGTTCTGCTTGTCCTTTTGGTATCATGTGGTCCCAGCAGGCATGCTATTCATGTAGAAATGCGGCATCCGTCCCGTTCAGGATTGGATCTGGCAGGCAAGATTGTATCTGTTGTATATGTCAGCGGAGACAATTCACAAGGGAATACGCTTTCGGAAGCTATGGCGGAATCCTTTGCCAGATCTCTTGAGGAAGGATATGGAACAGGAGAGAGCAGTGTGGGACTTTTTTGTGTGGACAAATCTCTTGGCGATTATACAGGCCGGGATTCTTTGGTGACTCTTCTGATGCAGACTGGCTCGGATGTGGTGTTTCTGATGGATGTCGCGACTGGAGACAAGACCTCGACGTCCGTTCCTGCAAAGGTCAGTCTCTACTGTGTAGATGCAATGGATAAGGATGAAAAGGTCAGTCATTTCACAGGAACGAAACTGCTGACTGCCTCATCCGAAGAGGAACTTCTTGCAGAGGCAGCCAAAGCCGGAAGACAGGTAGCTTCTCCGTTTGAGTCACAGTGGAAGCATGAGCAGTATTCGATAGCATATTATGACAACCAGAAGTGGTATGACGCTCTGATGAAGTCAGAACAATATGACTGGAAAGGTGCTATGGATATCTGGATAGAACTTCTTTCCTCAAATGATATGATGAAACGTGCTTCTGCCGAGTATAACATAGCTGTCGCTTGCTATATGCTTGGAGATTTGGACCTCGCTTCGGAATGGCTCGACCGGTCTGATGCCGACAATAAGCTTCCGACACTCTCAGATGCACTTCGTAAAAGAATAGAAGCCAGAAAACATTGAGTTTCCGGCTTCTTTTTTTTAATTCTTCTTTACTGGATCGCAAGTCAGTCCGACTCCCAGTTTCTTGAATATCTTTCTGTCCACCTCGCTTAGCATTACTGTCGAGTGTACCTGGCATCCATCCAGTTTAGGTAGCTGATCCAAAGCCTTACGACAGTTCTCGTCCACATTGCTGAGCATTGATATTGCAACCAGAACTTCGTCTGTATGGAGGCGAGGATTGCGTCCGTGAAGGAAACTTACCTTTGTTCTCTGGATAGGTGCAATCATTTCTTCCGGAATGAGATTTATATCATGAGGAATCCCTGCAAGATGTTTTGTCGCATTCAGAATCAGGGCCGCGCTTGGACCAAGAAGGTCACTTGTCTGAGAAGTGATGATTGTGCCATCCTGTAGTTCGATTGCTGAAGCCTGAGCTCCGGACAGCTCTTTCCTCTCTCTTGCCGCTACTGTTGTCCTTCTGTATTCCGTAGTCAGTTTAGCCTGTTTCATAATAAGGGCTATCTTGTTGACTTCGTTTTCATTGTCTCCGTTTACCGCAAGTCTTCCTAAAGCAGAATAATATCTGCGGATGATCTCATCGCGTGAAGCGTTGCAGCAGGCATCTTCGTCGCATAGACAATATCCGATCATGTTGACTCCCATGTCTGTAGGGGATTTGTACGGACTGTCTCCATATATGCCTTCAAAAAGAGCATTGAGTACAGGGAATACCTCGATGTCACGGTTATAGCTTGTCGCAATCTGACCATAAGCCTCAAGATGGAACGGGTCTATCATGTTCATGTCGTTGAGGTCTGCAGTGGCTGCTTCATATGCTATGTTTACCGGGTGCTTGAGCGGAAGATTCCATACAGGGAATGTCTCGAACTTTGCGTAACCGGCCTTAATGTTTCTCTTGTTTTCGTGATAAAGCTGGCTCAGGCATACAGCCATCTTTCCGCTGCCAGGTCCCGGTGCAGTCACGACTACCAGGGGCTTGGTGGTCTCTACATAATCATTCTTGCCGAAACCCTCTTCAGAGTCTATCAGGGCGACGTTGTTAGGGTATCCTTCGATTGTGTAATGATAGTATACCTTGATATTAAGACGCTCAAGACGTTTTCTGTAAGCTTCTGCACTGCCTTGACCGTTGAAGTGAGTGATCACTACACTTGTCACATCAAACCCGGCATTCTCGAATTCCGAACGCAGACGGAGCACGTCCTCGTCATAAGTAATTCCAAGGTCACCGCGTACCTTGTTCTTCTCGATGTCAAGTGCGCTGATTACCATTACGATTTCTGCTTCATTCTTAAGCTGAAGAAGCATCTGAAGCTTACTGTCCGGCTGGAAACCAGGCAGTACACGGCTTGCGTGATTGTCGTCAAAAAGCTTTCCTCCGAACTCGAGGTAAAGTTTGTCTCCGAACTGTGATATTCGCTTTTTTATCTGTTCGGACTGTATCTTAAGATACTTGCTGTTGTCAAATCCCGTTTTCATACGGAGAACAAAGATAACTTTTCTTCCTTGTCCCTGCAAGAGAAAAATGTAAAAATTTAATACGGAATCATACAAAAAGGCTGGCTCTAAATGTGCCAGCCTTTCATCAATAGGCAGAACCGTAAGCCGGTTTCTGTTTTAATCTGTCATTTATCTTCGCAACCTACCCCCCGGAAAGAGCGGGCAGCCCTTTTGTCCTTGCGGACACTCCGGTATACATGGTCTTGCAGGTCTCGGTGCCGTCACCGTCATATGTCGCCATACGACGTCGTGAGCCCTTACCTCACGGTTTCACCCTTACCCTTGCGGGCGGTCTGTTTTCTGTTACGGCATCCATAAGATTACTCCCATCTGTGCTTTCCACAGCGAGATGCCCTTTCCTGTCCGGACTTTCCTCTGGATCTTCGTCGGAGGAAACCGTTTACTCGACATAAGGTCTTTGTAAATCAGTGACCACCGTGCAAGACTCAGCGACAGAAGCGTTCTACCTATATTATTTCTTATATCCGAGCTTGCGCTCCATCTTGTCGTTCTGAGCGTTGATTCTCTCAACTGCCTTCACAAGAGCCGGTGTTATATCTACGCATTTCTTGTGACACTGCATTGATTTCGAGTACATTCTGCCTATGCAGAAATTGCTGTGCTCACATCCGCTACAATGATTCTCGTCATCACGCATCTTATTGACGAAGTCTGTGTCTTCAAGAACGGCACGTCCAAGCTGCAGCAGAGGGAATCCCTTGTCAATAACTTCATCTGCTGTCTCCCTTGAAATGACTCCGCCTACATATATGAACGGGAAGTCAGGCATAGCAGCGCGGAACTTGAGTGCGTCTTCCATGAAGAATAGAGGCTTGAAAGGTACTGTTGGTGCCACAATCCTGCCGGCAAGACTTACTCCTAACTTGAGCCACCATTTGCTCCACGGGAAATAGTGAACGATAGGTTTCACCGGGAACTGACCTCGCATCACATACTGAGGGTGCCGGCTTACAAAGCCACCGGAAAGCACAATCGCTTCGATTCCCATGTCTCTGAGGACTTTTGCAACCTCTATCAGCTCGTCTGTCTCCTGACCTCCTTTGAATCCGTCTCTGGTGTTGAGCTTTGCAAAGAGAGCAACCTTACCCTTACCAGCTGCTACTGCCTTTTCTACGCACATCTTCATGAATTTCATGCGGTTTTCCAGGCTGCCGCCGAATTCGTCACGTCTTTTGTTTGTATAAGGAGAAAGGAACTGTGATATAAGATATCCGTGTCCGGCATGGATCTCGATTGCGTCAAATCCTGCCTTTATTGCCAGTTCTACTGCTGTACCATATGCATCCGCTACCTCATTGATCTGCTTCATGTTCATTTTCTGAACAAAAGTAGGAGAGTATAGGTTGAATCCTCGGCTGGCTCCATATGGCATACATCCGCAGATAGTCCTGTGAGACATGTTTCCGCAGTGGCCAAGCTGTATGGAAGCCTTTGCGCCTTCAGCATGTATGGCGTCAGTAAGCTTCTTGAGCTCAGGAACAATTTCCTCTCTCATCCATAGCTGGTTCTCGAATGACAGACCGCTCTGGCATACTGCTGCATATGCCACTGTTGTCATTCCGATTCCGCCACGTGCTACAGCTGTGTGGTAGTCGAAGAGTTCCTGTGACGGTCTTTGACCAGGACACATTGCCTCGAAGGCTGCAGATCTGACAGTCCTGTTTCTCAATTCAAGTGGACCTATCTTGTATGGTGTAAATAACTCGCTCATTACCAGATAAATGGAATTATATGTTTCTTATTTAGCTTCTTATATTCTTCACCGAATTCTGCTTCATATTTCTCTGTGAGAGACTTCGCTCTCGGTCCGAGATTGGCAAATGTCCAAACCGCGAACAGGAGTCCGGCTGGAGACCAAGTGAGTATTGCAAAACCAATCCATTCGGTGAATTCTCCAAAATAGTTTGCTGAAGTCACATATTTGTAGAGACCTTTACGTGGGATATAGTGCTTTGTGTCTCCTGGCTTGCGCAGGTTTCTGATCACGTGGTCCGAGTGAAGGTTTATACCCATTCCAATAAAGAATACTATCGCTCCGATTATGAACTGAGGACTCCAGAGCCAGTCTATATGGTACATCCCTCCGTTAAGCATCGGATCGTAAAGCCATTCTCCAATTATATATGCGTTGAATGTGTTGAATGTCATTCCCATAAGCATTACAGCTATCGGCATTTTTCCCCTGCCTCTAAGCAGGAGAGGAAAGATGAATGACCTCTGGAAATAATGCAGAAGGAAGAACGACGCCAATATATAAAGTACAAGGTTGGAATTACCATTTACTGCACCTCCGGAGCTTGCAAAATCTAAAGTGTAGTAAAGCATGAAGCCGAATGATGGTGCTTCCATCAATATCCATGCAAGCCGGTTGCTTATTTTCGGACCCCAGTTGGAGGTGGAAAGATAACCATATCCTGCCTTGAAGAAGAATAGGGCTATAAAGACAATGACTGCCATCACTGCCATACATGTCATTACTAAATAGTATGTGTTCATAGTAGGCTTCAATTGATAAATCCCGACAAAGTTAAACAATATTTTCTAAAATGTTTTTTTTACTTAATTTTGTCGCTACTTAGATAATATTTTCGGTCAATGAGAGCAATTTTTACTTCATTTCTCCTGTCATTCCTTCTGGTTTCCTGCTCTGGAGCATCAGTCAGGCATTATAGACTTGAAGTTGTGGACCAGTTTCCTCATGATACTGAATCTTATACTCAGGGACTTTTCTTTCATAAGGGACAGATGTATGAAACTACAGGACTGAACGGAAAGTCCACTCTCAGAAAGGTTGACATCAATACCGGAAAACCGCTGAAGAGGATCGATTTCGACAAGAAGTATTTCGTGGAAGGCTCAGTAGTATTCAAGGACAATCTTTATATTCTTACGTGGGAATCCAGGGTTGCATTCATATATGGGGCTGACTCCTTGAACTATAAATCTACATGGTCCTATCCTCGTGAGGGCTGGGGAATAACTACGGACGGAAAACAGCTCATAGCCTCGGACGGTTCAGCGACCCTGTTCTTCATGGATGAAAATTTTGCTTTGCAGCGCAGGGTCAATGTCAAATATGAAGACAGACCGGTAAGATGGCTGAATGAACTGGAGTATATCGATGGAAAGATATGGGCTAACGTATATACCACTGACGAGATCGTGATCATCAACCCGAAGGACGGAAAGGTGACTGGTATTGTTGATTGCAGAGGTCTCCTGCCGAAAGAACTATATACTTCTCAGACAGATGTCCTGAACGGAATAGCTTATGATCCGGCTTCCGGAAAGATCTATCTTACCGGAAAGAACTGGCCGAAGCTGTATGAGGTCAGGCTTGTTGAAAAGAAATAGACGATAGCCGCCTTATCAATTATCTTCATACCTCATTGGCACAGCATCCTTCAGTGGCTTTTGTCTATGAGGACAACACAGGACCAGGTTATTACAAACTGAAATCTAAGACGGCAGATTCCTGTTAAGATTCACTTTATGGAACTTGTATCCGAGTCGTCGCAGCTGGATTGCAGCGCCGGTTCGGAACATTACCTTTGCAGTACGGGCAAAAATATGGAATGCCTTGGCTGTCTGAGCTTCAATGTGTTCGTGTCTGATGAAGTTGACTGATTTCTGTGCACAGCACAACAGAATGTTCATTATCTGTTTTGCCTCGTCAGAATCAAGCTTGAATCCGAGGATGTTCTGTACTATGTGCTCGTCCATATCGTCAAACCCTCTCGGACCGTGGAGACTTTCGTATGCTGCACCGTGATGGCGTCCCCAGTCTTTATCCCACCATTGCGCTACAGCCATGCCCACGTATCCCGCACATGCGATTGCAAATTCAGGATAGCTGTTCACTTCAGGAAGAGCCTCTGCAATGTATTCAGGAGCCCATTCCTTCCATTTTAGATCTATGTCTTCGCTGCTCAGAAGCTCATTGTCGAGCATGCCGAGACTTCTGCACATCTTAAGGAGTTCATTCTGAAGATTTTCCTCGTATGTTTCGTAATATCTGATGTCTTCTTTCATAATGGGCGCAAATATAGTAAAAAATCCCGCATCACTGCGGGATTTTTTGGTTAGTAGTGTAGTGTATTCCCTAATGGGATGATTAATTATTAGTGGTTAGAAACGTCTGAATGACATAAATTCGTTATGTCGATTGCAAATATATGCATAATTTGTTATTTCAAAATAAAAAATGTTAAAATTTTGTAAAATTCTGTAAAAATTGTCTAAATCTACTCTTCAGCCAGTAGTCCGGGTCTGAGTTTCTTGGTCCTCGCTATTGCCTGTTCATCCTGCCACTCCCTGATCAGTTTCGGATTGCCGCTGAGAAGCACGTCCGGAACTTTCCACCCGTTGAACTCGGCAGGTCTGGTATAAATAGGAGCAGAAAGAAGACCATCCTGGAAACAGTCGCTCAAAGCAGAAGTCTCGTCCGTCAGTGCTCCAGGAATCAGGCGTATGATAGAGTCGGCAAGTATGGCTGCAGGCAGTTCTCCACCACTTAGAACATAGTCCCCGCATGAAATCTCGCGCGTCACGAGGTGCTCCCTGATACGATGGTCAATTCCTTTATAATGACCACATAAAATAATTATGTTACCTTTCAGGGACAGTTCGTTCGCTATATTCTGATTGAGAATTTCTCCGTCAGGTGACATGTATATCACCTCCTCATATTCCCTTTCGGCCTTAAGCTCCTGGATCATATTGAAAACTGGCTCGAGCATCAGTACCATGCCTGCGTCTCCGCCATAGCTGTAGTCATCCACCTGCTGGCGTGGGCCTTTTCCGTATTTACGTAGATTGTGGACATGGATTTCTACAAGTCCTTTCTTGATTGCTCTGCCTACGATCGAGTGTGATAGCGGACTTTCAAGCAGTTCCGGTACGACTGTCAATATGTCAATTCTCATAATAAATTACTTCAAATATTCTATTCGGACTGCAAAAATAACATATTAGTACGAGTTTTACTAAAAAAATGGTATATTTGCCGATTGTAAATATTAAAAAACCAAAACACCATTATTATGAGTGAAGAGATGATTCCTGATGTAGAAATCACATCAGATGTACCTGAAAAGAAAAGCCTCGCAGAGCTTGTGAAACAGTTTGAAGAACTTGTTCAGAACGAGGATAGAATGAAGATGTCAAAAGAGGCGGAGTCAATCAAGGCTGCCTTCTACAGAATCCTGGCCAAGGAAAAGGCTGAGGCGGAGAATCCGGAGGATGCTTCCTTTGTTGAGATCGAGAATGTCTTCAAGGAAATTTATAATGCTTATAAGAAAGAACGTTCAGAATATAATAGGAAACTTGAGAAGGAGGCTGAGGAGAATCTCGCTCTCAAGGAGGCTGTCATAGCAGACCTCAAGGAGCTTGTGGAGAAGCAGGAGGATGTAAACGAAACATTCCCTCGTTTCCGTGAAATCCAGGACAGATGGAGAAATATCGGACCTGTCCCTCCTCAGAACTATCGAAACATCAATGAGACATATCAGCTCTATGTGGAGCAGTTCTACGATATGGTAAAGATAAACAGAGAGCTTCGTGACCTTGATTTCAAGAAGAACCTTGAGGCTAAGGAGGCTTTCTGTGCAATAGCAGAGAAACTTGCTGAAAATGAAGACGTGGTCGCTGCATTCAAGGAGCTTCAGAAGCTTCACGAGCAGTGGAAGGAATTCGGACCGGTGGCAAAGGAGTTCCGTGATTCTATCTGGGAGCGTTTCAAGGCTGCAACATCGGTAATCAACAAGAAATACCAGGCATTCTTTGAGGGTATCAAGGCACAACAGGTAGAGAATCTTGCGAAGAAGACAGTGCTTTGTGAAAAGGTTGAGGAAATTGCTGCAAGAGAGGTGGTCAATTCCAATGAGTGGAATGCATTTTCAAAGGAGATTGAGGATATCCAGCAGGAGTGGAAAACAATCGGATTCGCTTCCAAGAAGGACAATCAGAAGATTTATGACAGATTCCGTGCTGCCTGCGACAGTTTCTATTCACGTAAGCGTGACTTCTATATGGAGTACAAGGACGGAATGAACGCAAACCTTGAGAAGAAAATAGCTCTTTGCGAGCAGGCTGAGCAGCTGAAGACAAGCACGGAGTGGAAGAAGACGGCTGACCAGTTCATCAATCTTCAGAAGCAGTGGAAGGAGATCGGAACAGTTCCACGCAAGAAGTCAGAGCAGTTATGGAAGAGATTCCGTGCGGCATGTGACGAGTTCTTTGCTGAGAGAGACAAGCATGCAAAGCCGGAGAATGATTTCTATGGAAATCTTAAGGCAAAACAGCGTCTCGTAGAAGAGATAAATGCATATGAACTCAAGGGAGACGAGAGCGATTTTGCAGCAATGTCGGAATTCCAGAAGAGATGGAACGAAATAGGTTTTGTTCCTTTCAAGGAGAAGGACAATATAGCAAAGGCATATAAGGATGCTCTTTCAAAATTCCCGTCAAGGTCTTCTCGTCGCAACAGACCTGTAAGGGTCCAGCTCTCTGAAATGGACCGTCTGATCCAGAAGTATCATGCCCTTGAGCAGGACATCGTGACATACGAAAACAATATCGGATTCTTCTCGATGTCAAAGAATTCAGAGCCGCTCATCAGGCAGATGCAGGAAAGAATCGAGAAATCAAAAGAAGAATTGAAGTCTCTGGCAGCACAGATCAAGACGCTTAAGGAGGCAGAAGAACAGGAGTAAAAATATATTAGATGAATAAGAATTCAATTATCGGATTTATACTGATAGGTGTGATCATGTTCGGATTCACATGGTATCAGTCTAAACAGTACAGCAAGCAGATGGAGGCTCAGGCTCAGCTTGACTCTATCGCAATGGTGGAGCAGATGGCCGCGATGGCCCTGGACTCCGCAAGACGTGCAGAGGGAATACTGACAGAGGGTGAGTCTGCCGGTGTGACAGTCAAGAATTTGCCGGCATACAAGGATAGCCTTCTCACAGAGGCAAGACTTGCGCAGGAGGGTATCTATAAGCTTTCAAACGACAAGATGAACGTGGAGTTCACCACGAGGGGAGCCCAGCTGTTCTCTGTCAAGCTTAACGATTACAAGGCATATGACAGCACAGACCTTTATCTTATCAAGCCTCATGGCAGCCAGATGGGTGTGTCTGTATTTGCTGGAGAGAATATCAATACAAAGGATTTCGTCTTCCAGGTTGCAGAGCACAGCGACTCTACAATCGTCATGAGACTTCCTTTTGCAGGTGGCGGATATATCCAGCAGAAATATTCTCTTACAGAAGGAAGCTACATGATGAAGAACGAACTTTCTTTTGTGGGAATGGGTTCTGTAATACCTCGCAATGTGTCTAATGTGGATATTGACTGGTCAGTCGTTATCCCACGTCTCGAGAAAGGCTACAAGAACGAGAAACAGTACTCAAAGCTTGATTACTATTTCACAGGTGACAAGAAGTCTGAGGAAATCGCACGCGGAAAAGACGGCTCCAAGAGAATCGATACCAAGGTCAAGTGGTTTGCATTCCAGCAGCAGTTCTTCTCTGCAATCATGACTGCAGAGAACGAGTTTGCTTCTGCAGACCTTGATGCAAGATATTTTGCAGAGGACGATCCTTCTCACAACCTGATGGCATGCTCTGCAAAGCTCCGCTCTGAGATTCAGGCAGGCTCGGACAATATCGTCCTTCCTTATGACTTCTATCTGGGTCCTAACGATTACCGTACACTCAAGAGCTATGACCAGAAATATGAGAAGATAGTTCCGCTCGGAGGATGGTTGGTGAACTGGTTCAGCAGACTGATCATCATTCCGTGCTTCGATTTCCTCGGCAAGTTCATAAGCAATTACGGACTCGTCATACTTCTTATGACAATCTTCATCAAATTGCTTATATCTCCACTTACAATCAAGTCATACAAATCAACTGCAAAGATGCAGGTGATCAAGCCGGAGATCGACAAGCTCAACGAGAAGTATCCTAATGAGAAGGATGCCATGAAGAAACAGCAGGCTACAATGGAACTCTACCAGAAAGCCGGAATCAGTCCTATGGGTGGCTGTCTGCCGATGTTGCTGCAGATGCCTATCCTCTTCGCGATGTTCCGTTTCTTCCCTGCGTCAATCGAGCTCCGTCAGCAGAAGTTCCTTTGGGCAGATGACCTCAGCTCATACGACTCGATCGTTGACTTCGGTTTCAATGTGCCGCTTCTAGGAGATCATCTTTCTCTGTTTGCTCTCCTGATGGCGTTGACTATGTTCGTATATTCGAAGATGACTTCAGGTCAGATGTCGAACGATCCGAATATGGCAGGAATGAAGTTCATGAGTGTGTGGCTTATGCCTATCATGATGTTCTTCATCTGTAACAATCTTTCTGCAGCGCTCAGCTACTATTATCTCCTTTCAAACATCATCACAATGGGTATGACATGGTACATCCGCAAATTTGTGGTGACAGAGGATAAGGTAAGAGCCGAAATGATGGTCAAGGCTAAGCAGCCGAAGAAGAAGTCGAAGTGGCAGCAGAGACTTGAGGAGGCTCAGAAGATGCAGGAACAGATGCAGAAGAACAGAAGGTAGATTGATGATTTCCAATATAATAAATAAACTATATTCAGAACTGCCGTCAACAGTCAAGTTGGTGGCAGTTTCTAAATTCCACCCATTTGAAGCCATAGAAGAGGCTTACGGAGCCGGTCAGCGGATCTTCGCAGAGAGCCGTCCTCAGGAACTGCTCTCCAAGGTGAAGCGTCTTGAGGAGTTAAGACAGGAATGTCCGGAATATATGTCGGATATCAAGTGGCATTTCATCGGTCATCTTCAGACCAACAAGCTTAAAATGGTCCTTCCATATGTGTCTCTTGTACAGTCTGTTGACTCCCAGCGTCTTCTGGATGCGATACAGAACTGGGGAGCAGCCAACGGCCGGGTTGTCGATGTGCTTCTGGAGCCGCATGTAGCCGCGGAAGATACCAAACAGGGATTCTCTCCAGATGAAATCTATGACATACTTGGACGAGCAGTGGGTACGAATGCATATAGCCATATCCGTTTCCATGGTATCATGGGCATGGCGACCTTCACAGATGACCAGACAGTCATCCGTTCGGATTTTTCTGCCCTGCGTAATATTTTTGAAACCTGCAGGAAAAAGTTCCCGACACTATCACAGGACTTCACCGAACTTTCCATCGGCATGTCCGACGATTACCCGATCGCCATCGAATACGGCTCCACAATGGTCCGTATCGGCTCTATGATATTTGGGGTGCGCGGGTAATATGACTACGGGAACATGATATGACTACGGGAACATGCCTATGCCGCGACGCAAGAGTTTTGCGTGATTCTCTTGCGTCGTGACAGAAAAAGAGTCGATTTGAAGGATATAGTGCCACGACGCAGGAGTTTCTGCTCAAACTCTTGCGTCGTGGCATCATTGTACTATTTCAGTTCGGCGATCATTGCTTTCGCGACGGCTGCTGAGGCACCTGTGCCGCCGAGCAGGGAGCGGATTTCTGCGTATTCGGCGAGCATGGCGTTGCGGCGATCCTGATTTTCGATCAGGTCGCGGACTTCTGTGACCAGGGCATCGGCATTGCAGTCGTGCTGGATGAATTCCTTGAAGGCCAGGCGGTCAACTATGAGATTGCCAAGACTGATGTATCGGATCTTGATGATGGTTTTCGCTACCCAGTATGTGATTGGATTAGTTATATATCCTACGACCTGAGGCGTACCGAAAAGGGCAGTTTCAAGTGACGCTGTACCGGAATTGATGACACCTGCTTCTGCATGACGGATTATGGACTGTGTCTGTCCGAACAGGATCTTTATATATTTGCTGTTCTCCTGGTCAAGCCATGCGGAATAGTCTTCCATGCTTCTTGCAGGAGCACCTGCTATAATGAATTGATATCCGGAATATTCCGGGAGGGCATGCATCTTTGAGGCAAACTCAGTCAGCACTGGCATCATTGTACTGATCTCCGGTTTTCGAGAGCCGGCAAGCATGGCTATGACAGGGGAGTCGGGAAGTGAATTCCTTTCGAGAAACTCTTTCCTGGTCTCTTTCATTGCAGGCGAGCCGTCAACTGCATCAACGAGCGGATTGCCTCTGTAGATGTATTCTATGCCTTTTGAATCGAAGTATGGCTTTTCAAACGGGAACACGATGAAGAGCCTGTCAACGTATTTCTTGAGTTTCTTTATACGGCCTTCGCGGGAAGCCCAGACTTTAGGGGCAATGTAATAGAATACCTTGAATCCAGCTTTGTGGGCGAATTCGGCTATCTTGAAGTTGAAGCCTGGGTAGTCGATCAGGATTACTACGTCCGGATTCCATTCAAGTATGTCTTTCTTGCAGAAATCGACATTTTTAAGGAGTTTGCGGGCTTTTGCCAGGACTTCTACCACTCCCATGACGGCGCCTTCCTTGTAATGACGGACCAGACCTGTGCCGCGGTCGGATCTGAAGGTGCCGTCCAAGACAACCCCTCCCACTTCGTGGGTCCCTCCCCCTGCGGCCAGGGGGGTAGCACGGTCTTGGACAGCACCTTCAGCTCCGACCTTACCCGCTTCGTTTTCCTTCCAGACTGATTCCATGCAGTCACCGCCCCAGAAACGGATATCCGCCTGCGGGTCTTCTGCGTATATTCCCTTCATGAGGTTGGATCCGTGCAGGTCGCCTGATGCTTCTCCGGATATGATGTAGTATTTCATTAAAAAATCGTATTGAGTCTTTCGGTTTCCTTGTAATCAGTTCGGTCGATATTATGTGCTACTACACTGATATAACCCTCTTCAACCAGTCTGTGGTCTGCATTCTTCGGATTTCTCGGGTCGTCTTCAAATTCTCCCACCAGCATATATAGCTCCTCGCCTTCTTCGATTGTCGGATTGGATTTCTGTCCAAGCATTTCAGGTGAGATTCCGTATTTTGCATAATAATCAGTATCCCACTCTGTGAATTCCTTAATCCAGCGTCCGAGTCCCTGTATTCCGATCCTCACGCCTTTGATCTGATCCGCCGGAATGTATGGAAAATTGACATTGTAATATACTCCACGATTTTCCGGGTAGTCAGCCATCAGCTTTGTGAATATGTCTCCGAAGTATTTTTCTATAGCACCGAAATCGGCGTCAGGGTGCAGCGTGCATAATGATACACCGATGGCTGGAATTCCGTTGAGTGCAGCCTCTGCTGCTGCTCCGAGAGTTCCGGAATAACATATGGCGCTGGCTGCATTCGAACCATGATTTATACCTGATACCACTACGTCTGGAAAGTTGTCCAGAAACATGGTGTTGAGTCCAAATTTGACGCAGCTGGCAGGAGTCGCATCCAGATAATGCCAGCCGTTTCCAAGATCCTTGTGTGCAATCTGTTTGAATCCGAATGAAACAGCCATGGACATGCCTGACTGATGATGTTTTGGAGCGATTACTGTCACATCTCCGAACTTTTTCATGATATCGGCAAGTACTTTTATACCCTTAGCCTGATATCCGTCGTCGTTGGTTATAAGAATACGCATTACAGTTTTGTTAAATTTACAGCAAAGATAGTTATATATTCATATTTTTTTCTAAATTTGCAACGATTTTGAAATGACTGAGAATCGAAATTTACAGTATTACTTTATAAACACTTTTTAACGATGATTAAAATTGGTATTAACGGTTTCGGCCGTATCGGTCGCATGGTTTTCCGTGCAGCTGTTGAGAATTTCTCAAACGACATTCAGGTAGTAGGTATCAATGACCTTCTCGAGCCAGAGTATCTTGCTTACATGCTTAAGTATGATTCAGTTCACGGTCAGTTCAAGGGTGAAGTAGCTGTTGAGGACGGTGCACTCGTAGTAAACGGCAACAAGATTCGCCTTACTGCAGAGATGGATCCAGCTAACCTCAAGTGGGACGAGGTAGGTGCTGAGGTTGTTGTTGAGTCAACTGGTCTCTTCCTTGAGGATGAGAAGGCTCGCAAGCACATCCAGGCTGGTGCAAAGAAGGTTATCATGTCTGCACCTTCAAAGGACGCTACTCC
>SUYR01000018.1:0-44343 GCA_015060335.1 Bacteroidales bacterium
TGTCGTTGTAATATGCTGAAGCGACAGGGTTACCATAAGAGTTACCGTAGCCGTAGTTCTGAGGTGAATCGAACTTCTCCGGATATGCTGCCGTATTCTCGTCGTTGTAAACTCCATAAATAGGCGGGTTCACGAATGCCTGATAGTACACGCCTGAATTAGCGTTCTTCTTGTTATGGGTTGAAATGACTGTGTTGAATCCCACCTTGAGCCAGTCTGTCATCTTCTGGTCGAGTCTTGCACGGAAGTTAAGACGGTTGTAGTCATTCTCACAGTAGTTCATGATACCGTCCTGATAGTAGTAGCTCAGACCGACAGAGTAGTTGGACTTCTCGGTACCGCCTGAGAGGTCCACCGAGTGAGAGTGGGTTACAGCCGGCTTCACAAGTTCCGCATACCAGTCTGTATCTGCCTTATAATCAGAAGGATTCTTTGGAACAAAACCTGTAGTTCCGTCGAATGCCATGTTATAGAGTTCGCAATACTGCTCAGTGTTTGTAAGCTTCACGATATTAGTAGGCACCTGAACTCCTGCATAACCGTCATATGTCACGCGTACCTTACCTGTCTGTCCTTTCTTTGTTGTAACGATGATGACACCGTTTGCAGCTCGCACACCGTAGATTGCTGCAGCTGATGCATCCTTAAGGACTGTAAGTGACTCGATATCGTTATTTGAAAGGAAATCGATATTGTCCATGAATGCGCCGTCAACGACATAAAGAGGATTTGCATAGTCTCCGATTGAACCGATACCACGGATCTTTACAGAAGGACCTGCACCAGGAGCACCGCTCTGGGTGATCTGCACACCGCTGACCATACCTGCGAGTGCTGACATCGGGTTGGCAGTAGCCTGCTTTGCGATATCATCTCCCTTTACATTCACGATAGGAGCAGTGAGGTCCTTGGATTTCTGTGTACCGTAACCTACGACCACAACCTCTTCCATCATGAGGGCATCAGGCTGGAGAGTCACGCTCATCTGCGCCTGAGGAGCCAGAGTCTGGGTCAGATAGCCCATGAATGTAAACTCGAGCATAGCGTCCTTAGGAGCGGTGATCTCAAAGTTACCGTCGAGGTCAGTAAGAGTACCGTTTGATGTACCCTGAACGAGTACGTAGGCACCGGTCAGAGGCCAGCCGTTCTCGTCGAGAACAATACCCTTGACGTTGACTGTCTCCTGGGCGAATGCCGAAACTGAAAGGAGTACAGCCACGAAAGCGAATAGTAATCTTTTCATTATAATGTGTTTTAATTATTTGGTAAAACCGAGTTTCTTAAGTCCGGTCTGAATCTCCGGAGCCGTCATGAAGATATCCCAGAGCAGTCCTGAACGATAGTTTTCTATCATCACCACCTGAGGTCCCTGATCTATGGCAAGATGACTTTTCACCACCTGCTGGCCCTCGACCATTGATGGGTTATAAGCGTCATAGAAGCCATATTTTCCGAACACCTTCTCTCCAAGGTCATAATAAAGATGCCTTATGACATTGAGAGATTCCTCCGGAGTATATACGATTGAACTTACGGCAGCTGTCGGAGAGACAGTTCCGTTTTCCGAATCAGTATTTGGATGATGCGAAGTATAACCGACAAGAGGATCGTCGGAAGAAGTGAATCCCCAAAGATCCGGACCATAACCTTCATGACCCTTAGGATTCTCTATGGCATAATTGTAATGTATGAGGGAATGAGCCTTGTTGCGCTCATAAAGATTCACGTCATGCACCTCGACATTTCGAGGATCGAGACCGAGGAATGAATAATGAGTAAAGAAGAGAGGTCCGCCGTAATCCATACCGAGGTCGAGCTTCACTCCGCAATATTCCTTACCATTATAATAATATGTAGATTTCGGATAGCATGCATAATACACATCTGGAGAGAACGCATGAGTTGGAGAAGATACTCCGAGCACATAGGCAATGAATGTCTCGTCAAAGCCCTTGATCCTATGATTCATCTTCCAGTCGTGGTTCTTTGACCAATGCCAGTACAGCGAGTCTGTACCTCTTGTGTACCAGTCCCATTCAATTCCTTTCCAAAGCTTGTCACAACGACCGGCAATAGCCTTCTCCTGAGGCACCTCCGAATCAGTAAGCCATTGTCTCACACAGATAAGTCCTTCTGCAAGGAAGGCTGTCTCGACAATATCACCGCCGTCATCATATCTGCTGAAGCTGAAAGTCTTTCCGGAATCGCCGTCATACCAATGAGCCCAAGCTCCGTGGAACTTTTCACATTTCTCAAGGAATGTGACTGTCTTCTCTATGATATCGAGTGCTCGCTCCTTTGTAATGAAGCCTCTCTCGACACCTGCAATGAGCGCCATGAGACCGAAACCTGTACCTCCCGTAGTCACAATATCGCCGTTACGGTCATTGCTGCGTTCACGTGCAAGTCCTGTCTGCGGATGAGCGAAGTCGGTAAAATATCTCAAGGTATATTTCTGCACCATATCCAGCAGGGCGGAATCGGTCGCAGCAGGCACATCCGCCTTCACCTCGAAAGCAGACGCACTGTCCACCGGAAAACCGGCAGGGCACACCCTATATGTATATTCTCTGGATCTGTCGGACTTTCCGATTGAAAAGTCCATGTATTCACTGCCTGTGACTGAGGCACACTTTACAAATTTTCCGGATGCATCTGCCCTGAATATATCGTATGTGGAACCGATATTATCATTCCATGAAAGATGAACGTGGGCTGGATTGCCCTCAGACAGAATCGGATAAGGTATTCTTACCTTGCCGGAGGCGCCATTATCTTGCCCCCCCCTATTACAGGAAACCATCATTGCAAGAATGAGGAGAGCGGACAAAAGTCTATTCATATATAAGGTATCAGTATAAAGTGTTAAATCGCGCCAAATATATGTATTATTCTTCTTTTAACCAAAAAATTAAGGCGTTTACAGAAAACACAGACCTCATGGATTCATAAGGTCTGTGTTCACAAAACTGTTTATTTCTTGAATCAGTTCAACTGAGGCCAGGGCCTTTCTTCGGATTTCCTCCGTAGCATCCGGTGCTGCCGCTGCTTCCCGGAAGACATTGATTGCATCTCCGAAATGGCAATCCCGTCTCAAGGCCTCAGCCTTCTCCAATAGTTCTATCGCATTCATTATACCAATCCTGAAAATCCCATGAAAGCCATTGCAAGCAGACTGGCTGTGATCAGTGCGATAGGAATACCTCTGAATGCCTTAGGAACGTTATTCAATGCAAGCTGCTCACGGAGTCCTGCAAAAAGAACCATTGCGAGTCCGAAACCGAGAGAGGTAGCAAACGCATACCAGGTCGCTTCACCGAGATTGAAATCCTTTGTCACCACGGTGAGAGCGACACCGAGAACTGCACAGTTGGTAGTGATGAGCGGGAGGAAGATACCCAGCGCCGCATACAGAGACGGGCTGATCTTCTTAAGCACGATTTCCACCATCTGCACGAGAGCCGCGATCACAAGAATGAACGATATGGTCTGAAGAAATTCCAGTCCGAAAGCTACCAGAAGCATATTCAAAAGATATGTCACAACTGTGGCCAGTGTGATTACAAAGCACACTGCCATTGACATGCCAGCCGCCGTGCTGAGCTTGTTGGACACACCCAGAAACGGACATACTCCAAGGAACTGGGCAAGCAGGATATTGTTGACGAATATCGCTGAAATGAATATTATTGCAAATTCTGCCATGATTATTCCTCCTTATTTCTTTGAAGTGATTTTTCTGAAGACAACTATCAGATATCCCAATACCATGAATGCACCCGGAGCAAGCACGAATGCAAGGATACCGTCACCTTCTATGAACTTGAATCCGAATGCGGATCCGCTTCCGAGTATCTCACGGACAAGACCGAGTATGGTAAGAGACATTGTAAAGCCCAGACCGATACCGAGACCGTCCAACGCAGAATCGACCACGCTGTTCTTGTTTGCAAATGCCTCTGCACGTCCAAGGACGATACAGTTCACGACGATGAGCGGAATGAAAAGACCGAGGGTCTCATAGATATCCGGAACATACGCCTGCATTATGAACTGCAGCAGTGTCACGAAAGTCGCAATGACAACGATGTATGAAGGAATACGCACCTTGTCAGGAATATATGCTGCAATGGCAGATATTACGATATTCGAAAGTATCAGGACGAACATTGTGGCAAGTCCCATACTCATTCCGTTGATGGCCGACGTAGTAGTGGCAAGTGTAGGACACATACCCAGAAGGAGGACGAAGGTAGGGTTCTCCTTGATAAGGCCTTTAGTTATAAGCTGAAATTTTCCCATGATTATTCCTCCTTATTAGATTTCTCGACTTCGCTCGAAATGACAGATGAGTCACTCGAAGAAGTTTCCTGTGACGAAGGCGTTGCACCGGTGCTGGCATCCAGCGGCATAGGAGTGCCGACAATCGTCCAGAACACTTTGGAAGCTGTAGCGAGTGCGTTGGCATACGCACGTGATGTGATTGTAGATGCAGTGATTGCATCCACGTCTCCGCCATCCTTCTTTACAGCAAGCTTCTTTTCTGCAGGATTGAAGCCCTTGAACTGGTCAGAAAACGAAGATTCAGTACATTTTGCACCAAGACCCGGAGTCTCAGCCTGAGAGAGCACCTTTGTATTACAGATGATTCCGTCCACGTCAAAACCCACCTTGATCGATATAGGGCCACCGAAACCGAGGGCGCTTACATTAACAGCACATCCTACAGTATTGCCCGGCTCGTCATAAGCGAGATTATATGTATATGTGACGCCATCCATATCTACTGTTCTCTCCTGTTCGATATTTACGGCCGACTCAGGAAGAACTTCCTTGATAGCAGCCTCGTTCTTAGCTGCAGCTGCGGCTGCAATCGGCTCTGCAGTAAGCGCATAGACTCCTGCGAGAAGTGCCGAACACACAAGACAGATTGCCAGAAGGCAAAGAGTCATATTCTTGAATGATGATTGAACAGCCATAGCCTACCTCCCGTACTTTTTAGCGTGGAACACCTTGTTGATAAGAGGTACCACAGAGTTCATGATAAGGATAGCAAAGGATACTCCTTCCGGATATGCTCCAAAATAACGTATCAGCATGGTTATCACACCTATACCGATTCCATATACCACGCCGCCCCAGTTGCTCATAGGAGAAGTGACATAGTCGGTTGCCATGAAGATGGATCCCAGAAGCAGACCTCCAGTAAGGATATTGAACACAGGATCGGTGTATGTAGCAGGATCGATGGCCCAGAAGATTCCGGAGAACACAGCAACTGTAGCTATGATTGAGCATGTGATATAAGGACGTATTACTTTGCGGGCAAGAAGGTATGCAAATCCGGCAAGAAGTGCTATTGCAGAAAGTTCTCCTGCCGAGCCTCCGATATTATAGAAAAGCATATCGCTGTAATCCAGACCGGCCACGGCATCAATGCCTCCTTCCTTTACGAGTCCGAGAGGAGTAGCTCCCGAATATCCGTCAGCAAGCGCATTACCTACGAATCCAGCCGGCTTTGTCCAGTCTGTCATATAAGTCGGGAACGATATCAGGAGGAATACACGGCCTGCAATGGCAGGGTTGAAAAGATTCTGTCCGAGACCTCCGAATGTCATCTTCGCCACGCCTATTGCGACCACGGCGCCGATGAATACAACCCACCATGGTGTAGTGGCTGGAAGATTGAGCGCAAGGAGAATACCTGTAATTACTGCAGACCAGTCTCCGATTGTACAGGCGCCCTTCAAAAGATATTTTGTGATTAGGAACTCCAGCAGCACGCATGAAGCCACACTGACTCCCAGCACAAGCAGTTCGTTCCATCCATAAAAGAGGACAGACACAACCACTGCCGGCAGAAGAGCTATCACTACGTCACGCATCAGAGACTTTGTGGAAGTCTTTGTATGAAGATGCGGTGAAGGTGAAACGATCAGTTTATCCATTGTCATAATTATTTTCTGGTTCTTATAATCTTGATGACATCTCCTTTCGCTATACGTATGATGTCAAGCAGAGGGATATTTGCAGGACAGCTGTATAGGCAGCATCCGCACTCGATGCAGTCCTGGATAGCATTTTCTTCCAGCTCTTCCATCATTCCGTTGCGGGCATATTTCTGCAGCAGGAACGGTTCAAGCCCCATAGGGCAGGCCTCAGAACATTTCCCGCAGCGGATACATGCAGACTCGACTCCACGCACTGTCTGTTCTGCAGTCAGATACAGCAGAGAAGACGAACCTTTGACTGTAGTCGCATCCATATTGGCTATTGCCTTACCCATCATAGGACCACCGCTGATGATCTTGGCAGCCTCCTGAGGTACTCCGCCAGCATATTCTGCGATATACGAGAGCGGCATACCGATACGGAATTTATAGTTATGCTGCTTCTCCATCGGGAGACAGTCTCCTGTCACCGTAAGGACGTTTGTTACAAGAGGCATATTCTTCTGAACTGCCTCATATACAGCCAGAGATGTAGCCACATTCTGAACTACGGCTCCCACATCGATAGGAAGTCCCATAGACTTGACCTGACGTTTCATCACAGCGTCAATAAGCTGTTTCTCACCGCCCTGAGGATATTTCTTCTTAAGCGGCATCACCGATATTCCGTCATACCCCTTTGCAGTCTTCTTGAGTTCAGCCACAGCCTCCGACATTGCCTTGATGGCTTCCGGCTTATTCTCCTCGATACCGATTACAGCAGGACATCCGCCAAGCACCTGCTTCATGATGGCAGCACCGACAACGATTTCTTTGCTTCTTTCGAGCATTATACGGTTGTCGGAAGTAAGATATGGCTCACACTCCGCTCCGTTAAGAATCAGACAGTCCGCCTTCTTTCCCGGAGGAGGACAAAGCTTCACATGAGTCGGGAAGGTAGCACCTCCAAGACCTACGACACCATTGAGCTTAATCTTCTCAAGAATCGCCTTGTTGTCTTCAGGAATCTCCGTAACAATATCATCAGAAAGGTCTATTCCTTCAGCCCAGTCATCACCTTCCACATCAATCTCGATATGTATGACATTATTGCCTGCGAGATCCTTGCGAGGACCTACAGATTTCACTGTACCCGATACCGAAGAATGGACATAAGCTGAAATAAAGCCTGCCGGTTCGGCAATCACCTGACCTGCCAGGACCTTGTCACCGGCCTTTACGATCGGCGTAGCAGGAGCACCAAGATGCTGTGCTACAGATATATAGACTTTCGAAGGAACAGGAAGAACCTCTATCTTGCAGTCCTTTGAAATCTTTTTGTCACTTGGGTGGATACCACCTATTGAAAAAGTCTTCAGCATAGTACTATTCCTCCTTTTTTACAGATTTCTCCACTACGGCTTCGCCTCCGGTCGAAATGACAGCAGGGGCTTCGGTCTTCGCTACCGGAACAGGTTTTGCCGGAGCAGGGGCGTCGGCCTTTGGTTTCACTACGGGAAAGTTTACTGCATGGATTGCTCCTGTAGGGCATTCGGCGACGCATTTCTTACAGAGCTTACATTTTGTAAAGTCAATATAAGCAAGATTATTCTCGACAGTGATTGCCTCAAACGGACAGACCTTTGCACATTTGCTGCAACCGATACATGCAGCCTTGCAGGCCTTGCGGGCAGCTGCACCCTTGTCCTTGTTGACACAAGAAACATACACCCTCATATTGCGCCTGCCCTTATTGCGAAGTTCGATCACATTCTTAGGACATGCCTTCACACATGCACCGCAGGCAGTACACTTTTCTTCATCGACAACAGGAAGGCCTGTCTGTTCATCCATGCTGATCGCACCGAACTGACATGCCTGCACGCAGTCTCCACATCCGAGACATCCGAAAGAACAGCCCGTGTCACCGCTGTAGAGAGCAGCCTTGACGCGGCATGACTGATAACCGCCATATTCATTGATCTTAGGACGGTTTTCACAAGTACCGTTGCATCGTACCACGGCTACCATAGGCTCCTTTGCGGCAACCTCACGGCCAAGTACGGCAGCGACCTTCTGCATGACGTCGTTTCCTCCGACAGGACAGAAACATTTGTCCATATCCTCAGATTCGACGCAGAACTGAGCAAACGCACGGCAGCCTGCCTGTCCGCAGCCTCCGCAGTTAGCTCCCGGCAACACCTTCTCAACGTCATCAATCCTCGGGTCTTCCTCTACCTTGAACTTTTCAGCCACAACATAAAGGACAACAGCGAGGACAACTCCAAGAATCACAAGGATTGCAATAGTCCAGATTATTGTCTGTGTCATTATTGATATAGTTTTAAGTATTTTTCCTACTTGATGAAGAATACAAATTCATTGTTGAGTCTGTCGCGCAGCAGCCATATCATCAGATAATACACGGCCACTCCACCTACAGAAGCAAGACCCGTCACGACCTCGCTGTCAAAAACTGCCGACAAAGATAATATTAAAATCATCAAAATGATCAAAGGAATCACATAAGATATCCACACAGCCTTCATTCCCATCGACATTTTCGTACAAAGTACCACTTCGTCGCCGACATTATAAGATGCATAAGGGTCTGTCGGAAGGGATATGACCTTCTCCTGGGTTTCAGACATGCCGCACAATCCTTTTGCATGGCATTCAGAGCAGGCAGAATTTACGAGTATTTCCACGGTTGTGAAGTCAGGCGTCATCTCGATGACTTTAGCCTTGTGGGTTATGTTGTTCTTCATATTTTATTTTTTAATCAATGATGTAAACGGATATTTGAGATTTTCGTAGGAGGACATCCTGCCTTTGGCCACACCGACCAGAAGGGGTGCCTCGAAATATACCGGAAGCCTGTTGTCGTCATCAGTAACCCAGATCATCATGTCTGCCTCTCCCTTGAAGACTTCACCTTCAAGAAGTTTCGCAGCAAATTTGATTGTCTTTACGGTCCCCAGCCCCTTTACCTTGATAGTTTCTCTGCCATAAAGTATGAAATACACATTGAAGACTTCGTCGTCAATGGCAAACGTCATCGGATACCTCTTTCCCGGCTGAATGACATCGAAGTCCATATTTCTGGCAAAATAAAACAAGGTCGGCAGGTCGAAAGTACATGGAGTCAGAGGAATTTCTACACTTCTCTGTCCTCTCTTTGACGTATACAGGTCTGCTATGATCTTCGGCTGCTGAGCAGTCCTTACATACATGTATGTATTCTTGGCTTCATAATCCCCTTCCTGGGAATGACGGTAGAATTTCAGAGGTCTCAGCCCGTCACGGGTAAAGACAGAGCTGAAGTCCTCCCTCACTTTGAAGAAAAGGTCATACAGTCTGGTGGTGCGACCATGCATCGTACATTGATAAGCTTTCTGCCCATTGAATGTAAGGCTGTCAAGACGGACGTGAGCATTGCCCACATCAGAGTTTATCGCTCCCCACTCATAATGCAGTACGAATGATGCAGACTCACCATGCCCGAAGGCCAGTTCACTGTCCTTCACCGTTTTGACCGGTATGCATGAGGTCGAATCCGAAAAACCCTGTGCCAGCTGTGGCAGAAATGCAGCAGCAATGCACAGGATAATCTGTATTGTCTTGATGATAGTCATTCTATGCAAAATCCGAAGTTCCTCCAAAATCATCCGAAGCTCCGACTGAAGGTGTGACGTCAAATGGAGGATTATCGTTATTCATGGCAGATGCCACAGATATCGATGCTGCCTGATTGACAAGGCTCTCCTGCTCATCGACGAAACGCACCTCGTCGGCACGGAATCTCATATCTATATCAGCAATCGCGCCATTTCTATGTTTTGCAATTATTATCTGAGTCTTGCCCACGTCATTAGGATCCTCATTAAGTCCTTGATAATCATATCTATGTATAAATATCACCATGTCGGCATCCTGCTCTATGGAGCCGGACTCACGAAGGTCGCTCAGCTGAGGGCGACGATTGCTTCCGACTCTGTTCTCAGACTGACGGGACAACTGTGACAGAGCAATGATAGGAACATTCATTTCCTTGGCTGTCGCCTTCAATGTTCTTGAGATGGCAGCAACTTCCTGCTCACGCATTCCCCTGAGTTCAGAAGGTCCCTGCATCAGCTGAAGGTAGTCGACTACCACCAGTCTTACGCCCTTCTGCTTGACAAGCTTCTTGACTTTGGAACGGAATTCCATGACAGGCAAAGACGGAGTATCGTCGATATATATCGGAGATGTAGCAAGCCTCTTGAGCTGTATGTCGAGTTGCTCCCATTCCCATGGCTGAAGCTTCACACCACCCTTGATCTTGTCTGCGCTGAGCCTTGTTTCCGAGACCATCATACGCTTTGCCAGCTGTATCGCAGGCATTTCAAGAGAGAAGAAAGCCACCGGCATATTGTGGTCCACAGCAGCATTTCGGGCAAGATTGAGTACAAATGCAGTCTTACCTACAGACGGACGGGCAGCAAGGATGATCAGGTCTGATGCCTGCCATCCCAGAGTAATCTTGTCAACAGACGGGAAACCGGACGGTACGCCGCTCAGTCCGGAAGAATCCTGGAGTCTCTGAATATCGTCAAGCGCATCATTTATGACATTTCCGATCTCCTGGACATCTTTCTTCACATTATTCTGGATTGCTGCGAATATCTTGGTCTGGGACATATCGATGAGATCGTCCACATTCACTGCCTCATCATATGATGCCTTAAGGATATCATACGAGGCTGTTATGAGTTCTCTCTGGATACACTTCTGTTTAAGTATCCTTATATAATACTCTATATGGGCTGCAGCACCGATCTTCTGAGAAAGCTGGACGAGGGCTACGGTTCCACCCACCGCATCGAGATTACCGCTTGACTTGAGTTTCTGGGATACAGACAGAAAATCCAAGGCCACATGCTCTGTATTGAGTGAGCGCATCGCCTCGAATATCATACGGTGTTTCTCACTATAGAAACAGCTTGGTGTAAGCTCATCCATAGCTTCATCTATGCAGTTCGGCTCTATCAGAAGTGCTCCGAGGACTGCTTCTTCGACATCAAGAGCTTGAGGCGGTAAATTTCCCACCTCAAGCCCTAATGTTCCAAGATTATCCTTGTCTTTCCTTCTGGCCGGCCTTCTGGTCTTTTCGTCAGCCATCTTAGAAATTGTTTAGATTTTCTACAGAATAATCCTGTGACTATTCAAAGTCAGGATTTACGAGAATTCTTCCGCAGTACTCACAGATGATCATCTTTCTGTTTGAAGCCACATCAATGAGTCTCTGAGGGGCGATTGTATTGAAACAGCCACCGCATGAGTCACCATTGAATACAGATACTACAGCAAGGTGATTGTTGCAGCTCTGACGGATGTGCTCATACGCACTCATCGTTCTTGCATCGATCTTGGCTGCGCAAGCATCTCTGTTTGCACGAAGGAGCTCTTCTTCCTTAGCTGTGGACTCCACGATGGTAGCAAGCTCTTCCTTCTTGGCCTTGAGGTCCTCATTTCTGACCTCGATCTTCTCTTTCACGATCTCGAGCTCATTCTTCTTCTCGAAGATGATCTCCTTTGTCTCTGAGATATTCTTCTCCGCAATCTGTCTGAGAAGTCCCTGGTTCTCGATCTCCTTGTTGAGAGAATCGTACTCACGGCTGTTTGACACATTGTCGAGCTGTGACTTGTACTTCTCGATCTGTGCGTCACACTCCGAGATGTTGAGCTTGTTCTCTGCAATCGACTTTGTGAATCCTTCAATCAGATCTGAGATACGCTCAGCCTTTGCCTTGAGCTCCACAAGTTCAGTCTCGAGAGCCTCTACCTCCATAGGGAGCTCACCTCTGAGCTGGAGGATCTTGTCAATCTCAGTATCTGCCTGCTGAAGAACATAAAGAGTCTTAAGTTTCTCTGCCACAGGAAGATCAGAGTCAGCAAAAGTCTTCTGAATCGATACGAAGGTCTCCCTCTGGTCGATAGGAGTTTCGAATTTCTTTGTCTTTTTAGCCATATCGCTTAAAAATAATATATCGGGTTACTATTCAAATTCTGCGTAATGCGAACCGCAAAGGTAGGAAAATTTTTCTTTATCAAAGAAAATAAAATGTCAACTATTTCTATTTCACTCTCATAATGTCCAATATCCATAATCATGAAGTCCTCCGGAGTGAAGAAATTATGGTATGAAATATCTCCGCTAATATACAGCTGCGCGCCTGATTTCCTTGCGGCACCTATCAGAGAACCACCTGAACCACCACACACAGCTATCCTGGCGATGTCCTTATCAAGCGGTCTGGAAGACCTGATCACTTTCAATGCAAATTTCTCCTTGACAAGGTCCAATGCCTGCTGTGATGCAAGTGGTGAGGGCAAATCGCCGACAACACCAAGTCCGGTCCCCTCCTGATCTTCGTCAAGAATCCTCACATTCTTCAGTCCCAGCCTTGCAGCCATCGCCCCGCTGACTCCCTGTATCACCTTGTCTGCACTGGTATGGGCAGCGTAAATGCATATGCCGGCCTTGACAGCTTTGATCACCGCACTACCGGTCATATCCTCGGGAGATATCTTCTTCAACCCGGAGAATATGAGCGGATGATGAGTTACAATCATATCCGCACCACATGCAACAGCCTCATCGACGAGTTCCGGAGTGCAGTCCAATGCAAGAAGCACAGACGTGACCTCATCATCAGGAGAGCCGACACAGAGTCCGCTGTTGTCCCAGCCTTCCTGGAGGGAAAGAGGCGCAAAAGCTTCTATTACCTTTATTATATCTTTGGCTTTCATATACTTTTTATAATTCCGAGCGGATTTCTGACAGCTGTTGACGGATATCCTTCAGAGATTCCAGGACCTTCGCCTTGTTTATGACTCCCTTTCTCTCGCCTTTCAGGCGCTTTGCGGCGCCTTCGAGAGTCAGTCCCTCCACCTTCACAAGAATGTGGATATGCTTGAATGTCTCAACATCGTCCTTAGAGAACAGTCTGTTGCCCTTGGCATTCCTCTGCGGACGGATGAATTTCGGAAATTCATTGGCCCAGAAACGCACGAGCGATGTACTTTCGCCCAATATTTCTGCAACCTCTCCTACTGTGTAAAAATATTTTTCCATATGTTATAGATTCTCACGTCGTTTCACTCCTCAGAATGACAGTTCGGTGTCAGTCCATCGATTGTCCTGTGGAAGCAGACATGACCAGCATGTTCACGTATTCGTCCGGAGACACCGATGCGAAGAAATGATGAACAGGGTCAAGCACCAGCGTATCCCTCAACACCTCATAATGAAGATGCGGTGCAAACGAATTGCCGGACATTCCTACATAACCGATCCTGGTCCCCTTCTTCACAGTCCTTCCTTCTCTTACTTCTATATCAGCCAGATGGGCATATCTTGTCAGATAGCCGTTTCTATGGTCTATCGTTACCACGTTTCCCAGACCCTTGCGTGATTTAGTCACATCAGACACGATTCCGTCAGCCGCAGCATATACAGGTTCACCGGCAGCGGCAATAAGGTCGAGTCCATTGTGTGCGATCTTCACCTTATAGAACGGGTTCACCCTGTCCCCAATGGAAGCTCCCACCTGTGCAAACGAAAAATCTTCGAGCGGATTGGACATTGGAGGCATGGACGCATCCTTTTGCTTAACCAGTTCCATGATACGTCTGAAATTATCTTCTATCGCATCCGCCTTCGACTCAAGGATATTCAGCCTGTTTTCGGACCGCTTCACGATATCCCTGTCAGGAATGGAATCCAGACCTACAAGATAGTCAAGCGACGAGCCGGGATCCACATTCGGAGCCGGGGCATGGAAAATCTCTTCATATATGCGGTCGTCCCGGACCTGAAGACCTTCCACAACATCAGTAAGAATGCGTCCTTTCTCTTCCAAAGCCGGAAACTCCTTCTCATACATACGGTTTTCCTGTCTGAGCCTGCGTTCCTCATCTGTACTGAAAACCAGAGCAAAAACTATATAATACAGCACAGCCATCGACACTGACGCAATCACGAATGACAACACTCTACGTATCGCGGTCCACACCGTCGTCTTCGACTTCCTGACGCTGAAGTTACTCTTATCGAATATATAGCTGCTCATTACTTTCCACGCTTTTTCTGATGAGACGGGTGCAAGGTGATCCTTTCCGATGCGTCTGCCGTATTCTGCACCATTGTAGAATATTCCTCCGGCGTAATCGTCAGATCGTAGTAATTGGCAGGATTGACGTGTCTGTCCTTATACAGTACCTCGTAATGGAGATGCGGTCCCGATGAACGTCCCGAATTGCCGCTTATGCCTATACACTCTCCCCTCTTTACCTTCATGCCCTCCACAACGCCTATGGATTTGAGATGTGCATATCTGGTCTTGTATCCGAATCCGTGATCGATCAGGACTGAATTTCCATAACCGAAAAATTCAAATTTCACACTTTCCACCACACCTTCTCCCGTAGCATATACAGGATTGCCCGGTTTGAGAGCAAAGTCCACACCTGTGTGACGCTTGGTACGACCTGTAAACGGATCCTTCCTGTAACCGAAACTGCTTGACAGACGGTATATGCTTCGGTCCGGCACGACAGGAGGTATGGCCGGGATACACGAAGCCATATCACCCGCACGCCTGGCAAGAAGGGCGACTTCGTCAAACGACTTGCTCTGGACATACGACTTCTTGGTAAGCATATCCAGTCTTACAACAGTATTCTTAAGCAGCCCGTGCTGACCGACGCCCTCATAGTGTTCATATCTGTTGACACCGCCGAAACCGGCATTCCTGATCTCCATCGGAATCTCATGCATACCGAAAATCGAACGATATATGTCGTCATCCCTCATCTGAAGGGCTGTAAGAGCTTCGTCACATTTATCCAGCTGCCTGTTCATGACCTCCATTCTGGAAGCCCAGGCCGCATTTCTCTTCTTGAGAATGATCGTCTTGGGAAGTTCGAGACCAAGGACCGAAGTATATATCCAGAAATAGCCCATAGACAACAGCAGACTGCCGGCAAAGATTACCAGAGAACGCATTATACGCGACTTCCTGGACCTCTTCTGGACCTCATACGAAAGTGTTTTCGTATTGAATGTATATTTCCTCAACTTAGCCATAACCTGCAAATTTAGACATTTTTTGTTTTTTGGCAAAAAAAATATTGAATACCACAGCGTTATACTATGTCATTTGAAGTTCGCAGCCCCGGATTTTCAGAGCACTTCACTTGTTTTCCGTGCTCGACACTTCCTTGTTATTAAGGAAATTTTTAGTATTTTTGCGGGTTATTATGCCGTAGCTGGACTATCGGCCCGAAAAAGACAAATAAAAATTACGAAATATGACATCTAAAGAGATCAGAAAAGCCTTCCTTGACTTCTTCGCCTCAAAGGGGCATCAGATTGTGCCTTCGGCACCTATGGTTGTAAAGAACGACCCGACACTTATGTTTACCAATGCCGGAATGAATCAGTTCAAGGACTGGTTCCTCGGAAACAGCCCGGCAAAGTGGAAAAGAGTTGCAGACAGCCAGAAATGTCTCCGAGTAAGTGGAAAGCACAACGACCTTGAGGAAGTGGGACGTGACACATATCACCATACCATGTTCGAGATGCTCGGCAACTGGAGCTTCGGAGACTACTTCAAGGTCGAGGCAATCGACTGGGCATGGGAACTCCTTACAGAAGTTTACAAGCTCGACAAGGACAGACTTTATGCAACCGTATTCGAGGGATCGGAAGCTGACGGAACCACACTTGACACAGAGGCTCTTGAAGCATGGAAGAAGCATCTTCCGGAAGACCGCATCCTTCTCGGAAACAAGAAGGACAACTTCTGGGAAATGGGTGACACAGGTCCTTGCGGTCCATGTTCCGAAATCCATATCGACCTCAGAAGCGACGAAGAGCGCGCTGCCGTACCCGGAGCAGAACTCGTAAACAAGGACCACCACCTCGTTATAGAGATCTGGAACAACGTGTTCATGCAGTATAACCGCAAGGCAAGCGGCGAACTCGAGCTTCTTCCGAACAAGAACGTGGATACAGGTATGGGATTCGAGCGTCTCTGCATGGCTCTCCAGGGCAAGCAGTCAAACTACGACACTGATGTATTCACCGGAATGATCGCCAAGATCGAGGAACTTTCCGGACACCGATACGGAAATACGGCAGAAGAGGATATCGCAATGCGAGTTATCGCAGACCATATCCGTGCCATCAGTTTCTCTATAGCTGACGGTCAGCTTCCGTCCAACGTAAAGGCAGGTTATGTAATCAGACGAATCCTCCGCCGCGCAGTACGTTACGGATATACTTTCCTCGGATTCAACGAGCCATTCATCTGCCGTCTTGTGCAGCAGCTCGTTGATGACATGGGAGAATTCTATCCGGAGATCGTAAAGCAGCAGACTCTCATCGAGCGCGTGATCAAGGAAGAGGAAATGGCTTTCCTCCGCACTCTTGACAGGGGTATCCGTCTTATGGACAACATCATGGCAAAGTCAGCCGATACCAAGCTTATTTCCGGCGAAGACGCTTTCGTGCTTTATGACACATTCGGCTTCCCTATCGACCTTTCCGAGCTCATAGCATCCGAGAAGGGATACAAGATTGACCTTGAAGGTTTCCAGGTTGAGCTTCAGAAACAGAAGGACAGAGCTCGCAACGCTACAGCTATCGAGTCAGGAGACTGGGTGGAATTCGCACACTGCGACAACATCGAATTCCTCGGATATGACTATACTGACCTCGAAAACGTACAGCTCACCCGACACCGCACAGTAAAGGCGAAGAACAAGACAATGTACCAGCTCGTGTTCGAGCGCACTCCGTTCTATGCAGAGATGGGTGGTCAGGTAGGAGACACAGGATATATCCTTTCTGAGAGCGGAGAGAAGATCAATATCGTCAACACCATCAAGGAGAACAACCTCACTATCCATGTTGCAGAGCGTATCCCTGCAGACTGCACAGAAAGCTTCAGTCTCCATGTGGATGCAGAAAGAAGACTTCAGATAGAGAGCAACCATACTGCGACTCACCTTCTCCACCAGGCTCTCCGCGAGATTCTCGGAACACACGTAGAGCAGAAGGGTTCATATGTATGCGACAAGTATTTCCGTTTCGACTTCTCACATTTCGAAAAGCTTTCTGACGAGCAGATCGACCTCGTAGAGAACCGCGTCAACGCACTCATCAGAGCCAACTACCCTCTCGACGAGAACAGGAACGCCACAATGGAAGAAGCTCAGCAGATGGGCGCAATGGCACTCTTCGGAGAGAAGTATGGTGACAAGGTCCGCGTAGTGAAGTTCGGCCAGTCATGCGAGCTCTGCGGAGGTACCCATGCAGCGGCCACCGGTCAGATCGGATTCTTCAAGATTTCTACAGAGTCAGCCATCGCAGCAGGTGTGCGCCGTATAGAGGCCGTTACAGGAGTATATGCAGAAATGATGGTTGACACAATGGAGACAACACTCCGTATAGCAAAGTCATTCTTCAACAACGTTCCTGACCTCGCCGGAGCAATCAGAAAGATGATCGAGGAAAACGAAACTTACAAGAAACAGATAGAGGAAGTACTCAAGGAGAAGACTGTCACCCTCAAGAACAACCTCAAGAGCGCAGCCGAGCAGATCAATGGAGTGAACGTGGTGAAGATTGCCGCTTCAATGGATCCGGTAATGCTCAAGAATGCGGCATTCATGCTCCAGAAGGAGATGGAGAACTTCGTTATTGCAGCTGCGTTTGAAGCGGCAGGCAAGCCTCAGCTCCTTCTTATGTATTCAAAGGATCTTGTAAAGGCAGGACACAATGCAGGCGCAGACGTACGTGAAGCTGCCAAGCTGATCCAGGGTGGCGGCGGCGGACAGCCTGGTCTGGCGACAGCAGGCGGAAAGAATCCGGACGGACTTGCTGACGCACTCGCAAAGATGATTGAAGCTGCAACAAAATAATGAAACGTCTCGATCAGTTCATACTCAGATCATTCATAGGACCGTTTTTCGCGATCCTTCTGGTAGTCGTATTCATACTGATGATGCAGTTCCTGTGGCTATATATCGACGAACTGGTCGGCAAAGGTCTGAGTTTCAAGGTCATACTCGAATTTCTCGGCTGGGGAAGCGCAACATTGCTACCTCTCTCCCTGCCTCTCGCAACATTGCTTGCATCGATGATGACATTGGGAACTCTCGGAGAGAACAACGAGCTGCTTGCCATAAAGGCGGCAGGAATTTCCCTCCAGAGAGTGCTCATTCCTCTTGGACTTGTCTGCGGATTGGTAAGTATAGGAGCATTCTTCGTATCCAATGACCTGATTCCTGTTGCATACAACAAGATCTACACTCTCCGGGACGACATCGGAAAGACAAAGGAAGAGATCAAGATTCCTACCAGGACATTCTACAACGGTATCGAAGGATATATCCTCAGGGTGAACACCAGAAATGACGAGACCGGTATGATGCACGGTGTAATGGTCTATAACCATACCGGAAACAAAGGCAACACAAGCCTTACCCTTGCAGACTCTGCAGAGATGAAGATGTCCAAGGACAAGAGCTACCTGACCTTTGTGATGTACAACGGAAGCAACTACGAGGAAACCAACACGAAGAAGTATCGCGACACTACCCTGCAGCTGCAGAAGATCGATTTCGACAAGCAGTCGATGGTGATTCCTCTCACGAATTACGCATTCCACAAGTCAGACACGAGCAGATTCAACGACCAGGTGAAGTCTATGAATCTCAAGCAGCTCAATCATAGTCAGGACTCCATCGGAAAGCTTAATGCAGAAGGCAAGGCGGAAAATATCAGATCCATGTACAGCTCCAGACTTCTGAGATACAACTCCCAGCTCGACACCGGAGTCAAGTACAAGACTCCTTTCCAGAAGGAGGATCTGGGCAAATGGAAAGATATCGATGCAGAGATCAAGGCAGTTGAAAAGGCATTGAAGAACGCAGAGGAACTGCAGATGAATCTGTCTTCATATTCAAGAGAAAGATATCACCACACATTCATTCTGCGTCTGATAGACATCGAGATATTGAAGAAATTCGCCCTGTCGATAGCCTGTCTCATATTCTTCTTCATCGGAGCACCTCTGGGTGCCCTGATCAGAAAGGGAGGTCTGGGAACGCCGGCCATCATTTCCGTTCTCTTCTTTGTCGCCTACTGGGTCATTGACATTTCCGGTGTCAAACTGGCACGAGACGGAGCGGTATCGCCATTCAGCGGAGTATTCTTCTCAAGCTATGTGCTTCTGCCTACAGGACTGTACCTTTCATGGAAGGCAATCAATGACTCCGCAATTTTTAATATGGACGCCATCAAGAGCGGTATCAGAAAGATAAAGACAAAGATCATGGAGATATTCAGGAAGAAACGCATCGTATATATGGGAACGCCGGAATTTGCGGTGGCACCACTCGATGCACTCATCAAGAACGGATATAATGTAGTGGGAGTCGTCACCGTGGCTGACAAGGCAAGCGGCAGAGGACTGAAGATTAATGAAAGTGCTGTCAAGAAATATGCAGTGGAGAAGAACATCCCTGTACTCCAGCCTATATCCCTCAAAGATCCGGAATTCCTTGAATCCCTTAAGGCGTGGAAGGCAGACCTTTTCGTGGTAGTTGCATTCCGTATGCTTCCTAAGGTCGTTTGGGAGATTCCACCGATGGGAACATTCAACCTGCACGCAGCATTGCTTCCACAGTACCGTGGTGCAGCCCCTATCAACTGGGCTGTGATCAACGGAGACAAGGCTACCGGTGTGACAACATTCATGATAGATGAAGGAATGGATACCGGAAAGATCATGTACAGAGAGCAGTGTCTTATCGACCCGGATGAGAATGTTGGACAGGTACATGACAAACTTATGGAACTGGGATCGAAGCTTGTAGTACAGACTGTAGAGGCAATCTTCGAAGGCAGTGTGGAGTACAGAGTACAGCGCAGCTTCATCCAGGGATCGGAGATCCTTCGCCCTGCTCCTAAGCTTACACGCGAGCTGTGTCACATCGACTGGAACGGAAAGACAAGGCATATATATAATCTCATACGTGGTCTGAGCCCATACCCTGCAGCATTCACAGAGCTTGTCAAGGATGACAAGACAATACAGATGAAGATATATTCGACAGTGAAAGTCACAGGCAGCGAATATGATGAAATGCTGGCTCAGAACGGCATGACATCCGCAAAACCTGGCACTGTACTCTCTGACGGAAAGACTTATCTGGCCATCTGTGCTGCAGACGGAGCACTCTCTGTGACGGAGCTCCAGATTTCCGGAAAGAAACGTATGGCTGTCAAGGACTTCCTCATAGGATTCCGCGAGCCTCAGTCATATACAACCACTCAAGGCACTTCATCACAGATTACAGGAAAGAAAGCTTGATATGGAAAAGACAGTGGTCATAATTTGCGACGGCCAGTTTCCAAAGACCGAATATCCCCGTTACCTTATGAAGACGGCGGACTTCACGATATGTTGTGACGGCGCACTTGTGAAATATCTTCGTGCAAGCAAGTCGATATTCGGAGAGGAAAGGACTCCTGATCTTGTGATCGGAGACATGGACACGCTTTCTGCAGCCATGCAGAAGAAGTATGCCGGCATCATAGTCAAGGAAGACGAGCAGGAGCACAACGACCAGACCAAGGCAGTCAGATGGGCATTATCCAATATCGAAGGCCTCTCGCGCATATATATAATAGGTGCGTCAGGAGGAAGATTGGATCATACCATAGGCAACGCTTCCCTGTTGATGGAATACACAAGACTGTTCGATCTCGACTCAAAAGGAATTACCATTGAGTCCGTAACAGACAACGGATCCGCATTTGCCATCAATGACACTGTCGAATTCGACTGCGGCATAGGCAGGCAGGTGTCAATATTCTCCCCTGACAACAGTCTGCGCATCAAGTCATCCGGACTGGAATACAGGACAGACGATGTAGTGTTTGACAACTGGTGGAAGGCTACATTGAACAAGGCTGTATCTGATACTGTCAGACTTGAATTCAATCACCCCTCCATGGCGCTTGTCTTTCTAAATTAAAAAGCTAACTTCGCATTCAATTAAAGTCATACATATGAGCACAGAAAAATATTTTCCTTCAGTTGCGAATATCGAGAAGGCATCAGAAGTCCTCAAAGAGATTCTTGAGCCGACTCCATTCCAGATCAACGCCGATCTCTCCTCAAAATACGGAGCAGATGTCTATCTCAAGAGAGAAGACCTGCAGATGGTACGTTCTTACAAGATAAGAGGAGCATACAACAAGATCAGGTCAATCGATCCGGAAACGCTCAAATACGGTATTGTCTGCGCAAGTGCAGGAAACCATGCGCAAGGAGTGGCATTCTCCTGCAACAAGCTCCAGATCATGGGATCGATCTATATGCCTACAACTACCCCGAAGCAGAAGATCGAGCAGGTAAGGATGTTCGGCAAGGATTACATCGACATAGTACTGACCGGAGACACCTTCGATGCGGCAAATGCAGCAGCCATGGAATTCGCTCGCAAAAGCGGCAAGACATTCATTCCTCCGTTTGATGACCCAAAGATAATGGAAGGTCAGGGTACAATCGGTCATGAAATCATCAATCAGTGCAAGGACAAGCTTGACTATGTATTCATTCCTATCGGCGGTGGTGGACTTGCATCCGGCCTCGGAGCATATATCAGGCAGGTCTCGCCGGAGACTAAGATCATCGGAGTCGAGCCTGCGGGTGCGCCATGTATGAAGAGTGCGATTGACAAGGGAGAGATTGTAGAACTTGAGAACATCAACAAGTTTGTGGATGGAGCTGCTGTGAAAAAGGCGGGCGCCATGACTTATGAGGTCTGCAAGGAGATTCTTGATGATATTGTCATCGTTCCTGAAGGAGCTGTCTGCACCACAATCATCCACATGTACAACAAGAGTGCAATAGTTGTAGAGCCGGCAGGTGCATTGTCAATAGCAGCATTGAATTTCTATGCTGACAAGATCAAGGGCAAGAAGGTTGCATGTATTGTCAGCGGAAGCAACAACGATATCACCAGGATGGAGGAAATCCGCGAAAAGTCACTTCTTTACGAAGGACTCAAGCACTACTTCATCATCACATTCCCTCAGAAGCCAGGTGTCATGCTTTCATTCATCCGTGACATCATCGGTCCGACTGACGACCTTGTGTATTTCCAGTACATAAAGAAGACTAACAAGGAATTCGGTCCTGCAATGATCGGAATCGAGCTTGCAGACAAAGCTGACTTCCATGCTCTTCTGAGAAGAATGGAGGCTCATAACATCATGTATGAGCACATAAACGAGAACAACAAGCTATTTGAAATATTAATCTGATAAACATAAACTGCTATGAGTACACCGGACTGGAGCAATCTAACATTCTCCTACAGCAAGACAAACACAATACTTCGCACCGTTTACAAGGACGGAGCATGGTCACCTGTCGAAAGCCTTACTGATGACAATCTCAAGCTCAGCGCATTCTCAGGTTGCCTTCACTATGCAATCGAATGCTTTGAAGGACTGAAGGCTTTCCGCGGTAAAGACGGGAAGGTAAGGATCTTCCGTCCAGAAGAGAACGCAAAGCGACTTATCCGTTCTGCAAACTATCTCGGCATCGAGGCTCCGTCAGTGGAGATGTTCGTGGATATGTGCAAGCAGGTAGTAAAGGAAAACATCGACTTCCTTCCTCCATATGAAGTGACAGGAGCATCAATGTATATCCGTCCAACCCTTATCGGCAGCAACCCTCAGCTCGGCGTGCAGTCTTCAAAGGAGTGCACATTCCTCATGCTCTGCGCTCCAGTAGGCGCATACGTAGGTGGCGCGCTTGACGCAGTTGATGTTGTCATAGCACGAAACTATGACAGGGCAGCACCTAACGGTTCAGGTTCATACAAAGTAGGTGGAAACTATGCATGTTCTCTCTACTCTCTGAATGTAGCCCATAAACTCGGATACAAGGCTGTACTTTACCTTGACCCACGTACAAGGGCACATGTTGACGAGTTCAACTCATCAAATTTCTTCGGTATCAAGGGTAATACATACGTGACTCCAGAGTCTCCTTCGATCCTTCCGTCGATTACAAACAAATCACTCGAGACAGTGGCAAGACATCTCGGCATGGAGGTCGAGAGAAGACCTGTACCGGTTGAGGAACTCGCTACATTCGAGGAAGTGGGAGAATGCGGTACTGCAGTGGTAATCACTCCTGTACACAAGCTGGTTGACAAGCCTTTCCTCGAGTCTGATGAAGAGACCGTATATACTTACGGAGACGGAAAATGCGGTCCTAAGTCACTTAAGCTTTACAACTATATCGTAAGTATCCAGAAGGGCGAGATCGAGGATCCGTTCGGATGGATCACATACGTGGAATAAGGTAACAATAAAGGGGCTGTATTCCAAGACGTTTCCAAGGAATATCTTGCCCATCACACTATCATGTATAGCGATCAACGGGAGTGGAGAAATCTGTTTGCAGACTGTAAACAGATCTCTCCACTCACTATGTCCGATCGAAATGACAGAATCTGACTTTTTAGTCAAACCGCGGACTGAGCGCTCCCAGTTCGCGGTTTTTCGATTTATCGGTTTACATGGAGTTGTCACGACGCAAGAGTTTTGGCTGATGGAGTTGCCACGACGCAAGAGTTTTGGCTGAAATTCCTGCGTCGTGACAGGAATTCCGTCCAATTGCCACTATTTGTGCCACGACGCAAGAGAATGCCTCAAAAGTCTTGCGTCGTGGCAGGAACTGATACGGTAAGAACAACTGATACGGAGAGAACGAACTGATTCGGAGAGGACAAACTGATACGGAAAGAACGACTGATTCGGAGAGGACAAACTGATACGGAGAGAGCGACTGATACGATAAGAACAACTGATTCGGAAAGGACAAACTGATACGGAGAGGACAAACGGATACGGAGAGAGAACCAGAACGACAAGGACCGACTGAGAACACCTCCAGGGAGAACTGACTGATATGGAGAGAGGACAGATTGATACGGTGGGAGAACCATAACGACAAGAGCCGTCAGAGAAGACCTCCAAACAAAGAGAATAACTCCGCAGTACGAATCGCCAGACGTCCTTGTCCAAACCAGCGCACTCCCCTGCCACCTAAAACGCTCTCTTTCAGCGCCTTGCAGAAAGGCGATTCCCCTGCGGCGGGGAATCGTGTTTACGTAACGCACTCAGCGACAGATTCTTAAGTGCCAGAAGATTTGTCTAGTCTAGTCAATCTCTCGGGATCCTCTCACTACATCCAAGCCCGCGCATATTCCTGCCGCCTAAAACGCTCTCTTTCAGCGCCTCGCAGAAAGGCGATTCCCCTGCAGCGGGGAATCGTGTTTACGTAACGCACTCAGCGACAAGCTCTTAAGTGCCAGAAGATTTGTCGAGTCGAGTCAATCTCTCGGGATTCACTCACTACGTTCGGCCAGAATAAAAAGAAAAAAGTCTCGAATTATTATCATTTCGAGACTTTTTCTGTCGTTTTAATTCAATGCAGTCTTAGAAGAGCTTCTTGTCGAATGAAGCATCCATATTGCTGATAGAAGACGAGACCTGAGGATATTTTGAACCGACCTTCTTTGTTACGGTTTCAAAATTGTTCTTCCATACACCATTCGGATCCCTCTTTGCAACTTTCTGCATATATTCCGCAGCCTTCTGAGTCTGTCCTAGACGCTGGCAGATAACTGCATCCAGCCAATCTTCCAGAGTATTGTCAATCAGGTCGTCATAAGGTTTGCCGACACCAAGGTTCTTAGGCCACTGTCTAGACTCTGCAACTCTCTGTGCAGCAGTCTTATACTTACCCTTATCAATAGCCTCTGCAGCAAGGTGAAGTTTGATATCCCTGTACATGACATGGCTTCCGCTCTGTCCTTCAAATGGCAGGATTCTTATCTTGCTCATTACCTGATCTGCTTTCTTATACTGCTTCAATGCAATAAGTGACTTGACATATGTATCTCCGATGTGGAAATTGTCCTTATCCTTTGCATAGAATTTACCAGAAAGTTCAGCTGACTTGGCATAATCACCTGCTCTGTAGTACATGAGTGCAAGATGCTGGCAGTAACGCCACTGCTGGGGATCCATCTCATATGCCTTCTGCATTGAATCAATACAGCCTGCCAAAAATCCGCGATAAGCATAATATGGAGCATAATCAGAATCATCTGCTGCAAGCAGTTCCTTAGCCTGCTGTTTGTTTCCAAGGAAATCAGAGAGCATTGCCCTGAGATACCTTGTTCTCCATGTTCCGCCATTCTCAAGTGCCCAATCCAGCACATAAGCAGACTCTTCTCTGAATGGGAATACAAGTTCTATCGATTTTGCCTCAGCATCAGCAACGGCTGCTTTATCACCCTTGAAATATGCCTTCCATAATGCAATAAGAGCATTGTCAGCAGGACATGCATCAAGAATCTTCACTGCCTTGCAGTCAAGACCGAGTCCATGATAGAATGCAGCGAACTCAAGATAATTCTGCCAAACCATCTCCTCCTTTATAGAGGCAGCAAGCTGCTCTGCTGTCATCTTGCCTTCCAGCATTCGTTCTGCATCAGCAAAATGGCAAAGAGGATCCAGTTCATCTATCTTCTCAAGATATTCTCCACATGGACATATCTGATGAAGGATCTGATATGCTGTCACATTATAGCTGTTACCTATAAGGCTCTTCTGTGCATACTGCTTGGCAAGTTCCTTGTCCCCGAGTCTGAAATGAAGCTGTGAAAGCTGGGTATAAGCGGCACTTCTGAGCTCAGGAGTCAGGGCTGCTATCTCAAAGCGGTCCATAGCATCATAGTTCTTTCCCAAAGCAACAGCTGCCTGACCGCTGAGATAGTTGGCTTCCGGATCATATTCATCTATGGCAAGAGCCCTGTTTGCAAGCTCATATGCCTTGCCATACTCCATCTTTCTCAGACAAAGCATAGACTTCATAGTAAGTGCAGGAAGAAGGACAGGATCGAGTTCCAGAGCTCTGTCCACTCTCTGTTCTGCAAGTCCGTATTTACGCATTCCTGCAAGATAACGTGCATGTATCATCTCTCCCTGTGCAGACTGGAGGCTGAACTGAGGGTTCACTTTATCCGGACGGTCTATGTTCTGAGTATCTGAGCTCCATAGCTTATAGCCGTCAATACATATCCTTGATATTTCCTGATCCGCCTTATCTGTAAATGCTACCGCAGCCTTCATATCGACAGCCTTCTCATACACAACCTTTCCGTCAGGACTATAAGCTACAAGTGTACCTTTGAGGTCTCTATATGGATATACTCCGAACTTCCACGACGAGCCTTCCTTTTCGATATTGACAGCAGCGCGGAGTGTCATGTCATCAACACCGCCGATCTGAGAGAACGGAAGCCAATACTCGTTCCACTCATCTGTACCGAATGGGGTGAAGAGAAACTGTTTGTAAGGGGTCCTTATACTTTCAAGCAGATTCTGATTGAACAGACGTCCGCTCTGAAGTTCAACATACTGAGGGCTCTTGTCCGTAAGCAGATCCACCCAGATGTTTCCCTGCTCAGACTGTGCCCAGCTGAAGTACTTTCTGCCGACCTTTTCATCTCTCAATGCATAGTGCAGCACTCCGAAATCTTCACCGGCCCAATATGCTCCGAAATATCCCTTATGTGTACCTCCAGGATGGAACGACTTGTCAAGCCCGAAATTCTGCTGGGCATAAATAGAGAGATCGCGTCCTTTCTCATCAATAGGATAAGGAGTCGTCTCGCCATCATGGCCTATCGTGTATGTACCCGGATAGATCAGTTCCATATCATCAGTCACCTTCACACCGGAATTGGCCCAAGTGTAATATGGCTGAAAATCTCCTGAATAATTATGCCAGAAAGACCTTGTACGCACCCACACAGCATCTTTTGGAAGATTTATCTCTACCATCCAGCGGGTACGGCTGAGGAGTTCCATGACACCGATATAACAGCTCACACTGCCGTCTTCCTTAGTCTCCACCTTATAGTCAACAGGATGAGCACAGGAAGGCGCATGTCCGATGACTCCGTAGTTGAATTCGATTCCACCACTTGTCCATGGCCCTCGCAGAGCAATCTCACGGAATTTAACGACATCATTGTCATAAAACATTTCCTTACCCTGAGTCTTGTCATAAATAGACCATATCTTTCCTCCGATTTCAGGGAAAATCTTTACCCTCAGCCAGTCATTCTCAAGTACAACCATCTTGTACTGCTTCTGAGTCGGCTCAAAGGCAAATGTCTCGAATTTATGATAAGGATATACATTGTCCGGCTGAGGTACAGGATTAGGATCAGAGAACTCATAAGTCACACATACCGTATCCTTTACCTCAACTGTCTGGGCAGCAAGTGAGATGCATGCAATCGTGCCCAAAGCAAAAAGCAAAATTCTTTTCATCTGATTAAATGTTTATTTATCAATCCGCGCCAGGAAAAGCACGTCAGGTTTGTGGAAATATGGGCTTTCATCGTCTGTTTCTACTGCAGAATACCAGTTCACAGAGCCGTCAGCATGAAAGTCTGCTCTGAACACACCCATATAGAATCCACCTGCAAGATCAACACCATACTCTTTCAACTCTTCAATGGAAACACTACCTGTAACCATATATCCCTCATCGGTAAGATTACCGGACTGTCTCATAGTCTTGAAATCCCACTCATAGTCAAGCGGATGCTTGTACGAGCTGGCATAGTCCATACGTCTTCCGAGAGGATCTATCTCCGCACAATAATAATTTGTCATGAGCGAATCCTTGCTGAAGAATATCTCCACCCTGTCCTCATAATCGACAGTACGCTCTCCTTCATACGGATCGATCAACATAAGAGTGCTGTCCATAACCTCATAATAGAAGTAAAAGCGCTCTTCATCTGCAAAGCATCTGAAACGTGTCACATCATCCAGCCCATCCCATGGAGCATGGAGGGCATCTATCCCAGAAGTGCCTCCGATTACGAAGGCACTGTCCTGGCATAGGTTTCTGCATGCTGACATGGAAATCATGCACAGCAGTGCAGACAGTATTGCAATTTTATTTCTCATATTCATAAAGTCCCTTAGCATAGTCCACGAGGAACTGAGGGAAACCGAATTTCTTTACATAATCAGGACCGACATATGCACTATAGCATGTGATATAACGGATACCATACTGTGCATATGTATCCAGATCCTTGAGGAATACACCTTCATAATTCCATGGCACCTGCTTGAGATTGTTAGGATTCCATCCGCTGAAAAGGGAGTCATCCATCCAATATTCCAATACCTGAGCTGTCTCCGCAGGGAACACCTTGAGATGCTCCTGAAGGGATTTGAGGTATTTTGCATGTGTCATACCATTAAGTCCCTGTACCCATGTTTCTGAAAGAGGATGGGTCCAGTCCCTGTAGAATGGAGCGAACTCAAGGAAGATATCCTTGTGAGGCTTTATCTTCTGCGGAGGCTGTGTGGTATTGGCATAGCACAGATGGGCAAGCGTCGCATCAGGATCGATAGTCTTGAGAGCCTCTATAATGACATTTTCAAATATCAAAGCCTGATCTGCATCGTTCAGGTCCTTGCATTTGTCACAATGACAGACTCCGCCACCGTCATCAAGCCAGAAATAATACTTATGATTGGTAGGCTTATATCTTTTCCCTATATCGATCGCATTCTTGTAAATCTCCTCAAGAGCGCCCTCAGATGAAGGACAGCCGTTGGCATCCTCCACTCTGGTACCTTGCTCATTCATGCGAAAATACTCCGGATGGGTAGAGAAAAGTTTTCTCGGAAGCAGGAAAGACATCATATGCTCCTGGAATTCGAGATGGATGCCATTTGCCTTACATTCCTTTGCAAATGTATTCCATTCTAAAGAAGAACGGTCAGCACCATAGATACTGAAGGTATTCAATCCATGCTCTTTAGCAATCTCGATATAATCCAAAGCATCACGATGACGACAGTCACTCCAACCCATAACGACACCTCTCATTCTGAAGAATCTGTCATCCGGATAAATCTTATCCATAGGATCTTCAGGCTCTGTTGTACCCGGATCGTCGGTATCACCCGGATTTTCCGGTCCTGCAGGCGGCTCTGGGACTTCGAACATATCCTCCCAATCCTGAGTAGCATCAGTAAGATCCGGCTGAGTGCAGGCTACCAATGAAACTATAAACAAAGAGATGACCGGAATCATCATAGAAAATCTGAATTTCATTTATTCTTCGTGTCTGTAATTCAAAAGACCCTGTCCATATTTATCGATAAACGACACATCGCCATACATCTTTACATAATTGGCATCTGCCCAACATGCATAAGTGGTGATGTGCTTGATACCGTAACTTGCATATGTCTTGAGGTCGTCAAGATATACATCCTCATAGAATCTCATCTTCTTCTGAGGCATTTTCCATCCGCTCTGGAGAGAAAGGTCAAGCCAATACTCAAGCACCTGGGCTGTCTCGACAGGGAAAACCTTGAGGTTATCCTCGAGCATCTGAAGATAATCGCCATGGCTCCAGAACTGACCGTCACGGATAGCCTCCTTATCAGAAAGCGGCTTGTCCCAACGACGGAAGAATGGTGCGAACTCAAGGAAGATACCTTCCTCTGGCTTAACCTTCGATGGCGCCGGTGTAGAATTATGGTATGCAAGGTGAGCCAGCTGAGCCTCAGGATCTATCTCCTTGAGAGCCTTGATGATATGGTTCTCGAAGATAAGTCCCTGATCGGCTACATTATAGCCCTTACATTTCTCGCAATGGCAGATATCGCCGCCGTCCCAAAGCCATGTATAATACTTGTGGTTGCTTGGTTTGTGCTTTTCTACAAAAGCAGGGACATTGCTCATTATTACCTTCAGGCCTTCCTCACATGAAGGGCAACCGTTTCCATCCATTACACGGTTTCCGTTAGCATCCATACGGAAATATTCCGGATGCTCATTGAAGAGAGAACGAGGAAGAAGCCACGACATGGCATGTTCCTCATATTCGAATGCAAAACCCTCGTCAATAAGATTCTGTCTCAGTTCTGCATACTCCGGTGAGCCATAGTCATGTCCGAACACGCTGACAGTATTGATACCGTTGTCGTGCATCTTCTGTACCCAGTCGATAACTTCAGGATTCTGAAGATCGAGCCAAGCAAGCACCACGCCGCGTGTTTCAAAGAAAGGCTCATCAGCCTTGCCGGTCTTGCATGAGACCGACAAAGCTGCGATGAGCGATAAAATTCCTAATATTCTGAATTTCATAAATACGATTACTGCTGATAAATTGGAAGATTGATTACAGCCATATCTACCTGTTCACGAGTTGTAGGATCCTCAAGATTTGTAGCTGTACCCTGTGGGAGGATACCGATACAAGCCCAGTTGTTCATACCGTCCATGATCTTATGAGAGAATCTTGCCTTGTTACCTGTGATACCGAAGAACTCTCTGCTGAACTGAATTTCTACCTGTGCAATATTATTCTCATCGATTACACCCTGACAGAAGATCTGAGAACCATCATATGTTCCTACTGTCAATGCTGTCAGATTTCCAAATACTGAAAGTCCTGGAGCAGCATCCGGATTATACTTATAAATAGTACCCCATGAATACATGTTATTAAACTTGTCACCATCGTGGAAAGACATCTCAAGATACCACTCAAGTCCCTGATTATCTGCCGCATATGGAGGATAACCCGTATTATTGTCAGTAGCAGGTGTGTGACCACCAGTTGCCGGATTACCATCAGCATCGATGTAAATGTTTACAGGCATGTTGAATGAATAACCAGCGTCGAAGAATTTTGAATACATGTAAACATACTTCTCATTTGCAGCAAGCTTGATTTCCTTGATGTCATCATAAAGAACCTGTCCTTCTGGAAGTGTCCATGTAAGAACGTTCTGATCAGCCCAATCATCGAACACGCCGTCAACTGTAATATTAACTCCAAATGGATACGAAAGGTTGAAAGTAACCTCAGTTGCATTTCCCTTCACACCATTTTCCACCTGATCAAGTTTGACAGAAAGCGGATAAATACCAGGAGTCAGATCATCTGCGAATTTCACAGTCACAACCACCTCAGCCTCAGTCTGACCAGCAGCAATTGTAACATTCTTTTCGTACTCAAGAGCCAGTCCTGAAAGTTCACCGTCAACCAAAGTAACCTTTACATCCCTATTTGTAGCCTTCTCAAGAGCCACATTAAGCTTGACTGTCTTATCAGGAGCTACAGACGATTCTGCATACAGGTTCACAGCTGGCTTATACTCATAAGTATAGTTGATATAAGCAACTGCATTCTCAGCAACCTTTGCACCTTCTGCTGAAGCCACCTTGATAGCAGCCTGATAGTCACCTGCATCAAGTCCGAACACGTCAGCCTCTACTTCTACTACTGCAGATGTCTCGCCTGCCTTGATGGTGATATTCTTATTATAGTCTGCTGTCAGCTTTGTCTTGCCAGTCTGTACGTCAGCATTTGCCAAAGTAACCTTGACATCTTTCTTAGATGCTGCTGAAAGTGTCAATGTAAGCTTGGCAGTATTATCTTCAGCGAAAGTCTGGTCTGCTGAAACAGATACTGTAGGCTCGGCTGCAGGAGCATCCTGACCGCCCTCTTCCTTTTCACATGATGCAAAAGCGATCATAAGTGAAGCCATAAGAAAAAATAACTTTTTCATGATAAATGGTTTTTAATTGTTATAATTATTTGTTTGTGGTTGTATCCCATCCTGGGTTCTGCTCGAGAGCTCTGTTCTTGTCGATCTCTGTCTGAGGTATAGGGAAGAGATAATGTCTGTCCTTGTTGAAGATACGGTTCTGGAACACCGGATATGTAATATTGCCTTCGGCATCCACAGTCACCCTATGTACAGGACCGTTGTCCACTTCTTCAGCAATCATCCAACGGCGTACATCCCAGAAGCGATGATTCTCGAAGCAAAGCTCGATTCTTCTTTCCTGACGGATCTTGTCACGCATCTGCTCCTGAGTAAGTCCTGGAGGAAGCTCAGGCTGCTTTGCGCGACGACGGATCGTATTCACGAGTTCATATACAACACCTGTAGGACCGTCGAGTTCATTCGCAGCCTCCGCATAATTGAGGTACAGCTCGGCAGTACGCATGATCGCAAATCTTCTGTATGTCCAGCTTACGTGTGTATTGAGGTTATGATTCTGGTCAAGGTACTTATTGTTGAAGTAGTTGGTACGGATGATGGAACCGATATTGATGTTGTCCTTTCCGGTAGCCGAAATATCAATAGCTCTTCCTTGAAGCATTGCCCCGTGATATAGGATACAGCTGTAGAATCTGTCATCTCTGCCATCCCATGGATGAAGCGGATCATATCCTGAGGTCTCATCAATGATCTGAGTATTGTCGCTGTTGTAGCCAAGCACAGGTACCTTTCCCGTAGCCTTCATCTCGAAGTCATCTACAAGTTCCTGGAGCGGACCGTCCACGTTATATGCGTTATAACCGAGAGGCATGGCATACACGTCCCACCAATAGCACTCATAGCGCTCAGAGTTCTTTGTCCAGATCACCTCCGGCTCAAGACCGGCCTTGTTGAACAGGTCTGAATACTTGAGAGCCAGTACATGACCGTTCTTTTCAGCCATGTTCAAAGCCTCTCGACAAGCCTCCTTCGCTTCTTCCCATCTTGTGAGATCATTTTCTCTGTTCCAATATTTACTTGCCCAATAAAGCTTCACCTGAGACTTCACAACGGTCGCCACTATCGAGGTAAATCGGCCATAGTTTCCGTCATCATGTTTGGCTGGAAGATACTTCATAGCCTCATCCATATCCTTGAGCACCTGATTCAGAGTTTCCTCTGCTGTAGCCCTCTTGATGCCCTGAAGAGAAGCTTCATTACCCGGATCGAGAACAGATGTGATGATAGGTACTCCGCCCCATTGTTTGAAAAGCAGGAAATAATAGTAGCCTCTCAGACCATATGCCTCTCCCAAGAGTCTCTCTCTTCTGTTGCTGGCACCACCTGTGCTAAGGTCTTCAGGAATAAGATTATAGTTTTCGATGAAGTTATTGCAACGTCTGATACATCCGTAATAGTCTTTCCAGTTGCGTTTCATCGGCATCTGAGTAGGATTCCACGATCCGAGATTGATGTCGAACGGGCTCTCAGGATAACCTGAAGCCTGCTGGAAACCACCCTCGTCTGTAGCATCACCTAACTTATAACGTCCGTCCAGATCTTCTGTATTTGTCTGGAAATCCGGCAGAAAACAATATGCGTTATTCAGATACTCCTCTGCCGTCTGTATATTGGAGAAGAGTTCCTCTTTTGTCATATTGTCACCAGGTGCCCTCTCGAGGAAGTCTTCACAGGACACGACACCGGCCAGGACAAGAGTCCATATAATGTAATATATACGTTTCATACTATTATAATATTATAACGGTTAGAGGTCGAAACGAAGTCCGATATTGAATATTCTCTGGAGAGGATAAGGGAGGGTACCGGAACCGGCTGACTCAGGATCGCGGTCCTTAAGCCACATCTTGTCCCATACTGCCAGATTCTGTCCGTTCAGATATATTCGTGCACTGCTGATCTTGATCTTCTGGAGAAGATGAGACGGAATAGTGTAACCTATCTCTACGTTTCTGAGCTTGAGATAATCGGTCGACATAAGGTTCCAGTCACTCACCACATTATTGTTTGCAGAAGTGTGGGCTATAGGAAGAAGAGCATCCTTCTTGTTTTCTGTCCACCTCTGAAGGTTGATGATACTGCTGTCGTATGTCCACAGACGTGCACTTCCACCTGTCGCTCCGCTGAACATGAGGCTGAAGTCGAAACCCTTCCAATTGACACCGAGTGAAACACCTCCTGTGAAGGTAGGAACTGAGAAACACTTGATTGGAACACGGTCATCCACGTCCACGGTTCCGTCCTTATTAGTATCCTGATATTTCACATCACCTGGAATCACAGCCGCACCAAGATTCTGCTTAGGACTATTGTCTATGTCATTCTGGTCTTTGAAATAACCGAGAGACTTGTAACCAAGGCTGTAACCAATCTCATATCCCCTGAGGTCCTGATAAGCAAACTTAGGTGTAGGCTCATCGTTCTCAAGCACCTTGTTCTTTGCATAAGTCACCTGAATATTTGTAAAGAACGAGAAATCTCTGCCTATCTGCTTATGGATACGAAGCTCTGCTTCGAGACCTTGGTTGAGAACCTTTCCTGAGTTACGAGGGGCAACATTTGTAATACCCACATAGTCCGGAACTCGGCCTGCTGCTGTAAGGATATTGTCACGTTTTTCGTAGAAATAGTCGAATGTAAGGTTGACTGCATTGTTATGGAAGAGAGACAGGTCGAATCCGATGTTTGCCTTCTTTGCCTTTTCCCATGTCACATACTCATTTCCGACACGGATCTCATTATGACCACCTGTCGCAATACTACCGCTGTTCGTCGTACCGAAGTAATATCCGCTATGGAAGATATTGCTGTTACCGTCGACCCATACTCCACCCGGGCCGAACTCAGTGATATAGAGGAATCGGTCGCCACCGATCTGATCATTACCTACTGTACCGTACGATCCACGAATCTTGAGAATCTTGAGCCAATCCGGAGAATTGAGCCAAGGCTCGTCGCTGAGTACCCAACCAGCCGAGAATGACGGGAATACTCCATAGCGCTTGCCCGGAGGGAAGTTTTCCGATCCGTTATATCCGAGGTTGAACTCAACGAAATATCTTTGTGCATAGTTATATGCAGCACGTGCGCTGACTCCCTGATAAGCGTAGAGATATTCCTGATATTGCAGGTTCTTAAGAGTTCTGTTGCCGAGAAGCTGCGCGTTGACTTGATGCTTGCCGAATGTCTTGTCATAATTCAGACGCACATCATAATATGTATAGCGTTCAACATATGAACTTGTACTGGCAGCAAGACGTCCCTTTGTCGTATAATCCTGATATACAGGATTGCCGTCCTTGTCAAGACCTCTGTACCAGAACTGCTCGAAGCTCTGTCTCCAGTGACGGTTCAGGTTACTTGTATTCTCGAAACTGAGATATCCCTGGATTGTAAGACCTTCTGTAATGAAATCCAGATCATATTTAGCAGAAATGGTTCCGTACATCACATTTGACTGCTGTGTATAGTAACCGCTCTGAGTTATGACACCGTAAGGGTTGTTCTGATACGGAATTTCAAGCGCACTACCTGCCGCAAGTGTTCCGTCCGGGTTGAATATATTCTGAGAGCCCGGCTTTCTTGTTGTGATTACCTGGAATACATATGGGAAGCTTTCACTTGGTCCCACTCTTGTCTCCAGACGTCCTGCGAGGTCGATTCTGACATGGAGCCTCTTTGTTGCCTGAACGTCAACATTCGAGCGGAAATTATATCTGTCATATTTAGAGTTCACTCCATAGTTCTTACGGAAGACATCCTCATGATTAAGGAGCGTACCCTGATTGATATAGCTACCGGAAATGAAGTAGTTTACCCTGTGATCCTTGCCGGCAGATCCTGAAATGTTGATATTGTACTGCTGCTGCCATGAATGATCCTTGAGAACAACGTCAAACCAGTTTGTACTTGGATAATTATACGGATCCGATCCGCTCTTGATGATATCAAGGACTTCATCAGTATATCTGAGAGGCTGACCGTCATTATAGTCGGTTGCTCTCTGATAAAGAGCCTGCTGATAAGAGTTCATTGTCTCAGGCAGACGGATAGGCTGCTGAAGAGCCTGCTGCACGGTGAAGGAAATCTTTGGTCTTGCATTTCCACCACCTCGTCTTGTACTTACGACAACGACACCGTTAGCACCCTGGATACCATACAGAGAAGATGATGACGCATCCTTAAGGATAGTGATCGACTCGATCTCGTTAGGGTCGAGCATATCAAAGTCAGCCTTGTTACGAGGAAGACCGTCGATAACTACGAGCGGAGCGCTTGATCCGTAAGTACCGAGTCCGCGGATATAGAGAGCAGAAGCATCCGCACCCGGCTCTCCTGAAGACTGTACTGTGATAAGTCCCGGAAGCTTTCCTGCAAGAGCATTGGAGATATTAGCCACCGGACTCTGAACGAGTTCTTTTGTCTGAATTGTGGAAACTGCTCCTGTTATGGACCTCTTTGTCTGGCGGTTGTTCATACCGACCACCACGACTTCGTCAAGAAATTCGGCCGAATCCTGCAGTACGACTGCATAATGAGACATCTTGCCGACTTTCACAACTGCATCCTGATATCCCAGACATGCAATTACGATTTCTGATCCTTCCGGAACTGTTAGAGAGAATTTTCCATCAATATCGGTGATGACACCGTTTGATGTCTTGTCCTGGATGACAGAGGCTCCGATGACAGGCTCTCCGTTTGCATCCTTTACAATACCTGTAATGACCCTCTCAGACTGGCTGGAAACAACTTCAGAGGCATTTAGAATACCCCCCCCATTAAATAAGATTCCGAGTCCGAACAAAGAGGTAAGGCACATAGTGATTAAATGTGTTTTCCTCATGACAGATGGGGTTAGTGTTAATTTTAATTATTTGTTAGTGTATGGTTATTACGTATTGGTTTTACAAAGATAATTTATTTTTCAAATAATGAGGATATTCTTAAATATTTTTAATACACTTTTCTGCATTTAATACCTATAAAACGCGAACGTGGTCGAGAATGAGAGGATTCCACGACCACGTTCATATGTATCATTTTGCCACTACTTCGGCGCAATTCTATACAGAAAGACTGCTATTATTGCAAAGACCACATTAGGCAGCCAGAGGGCTATTGCAGGTGGGAGTGCGCCGGTATGGACGAACATCTGACTGAATCGCAGGAAAAGGATGTAAGTGAAAGCCAGGGCAATACCGATACCTATATTCCATCCGATACCGCCTCTTCGCTTCTTGGACGAGAGTGCCACACCCATGATGGTAAGTATGAAGGCCGAGAACGGGAGAGCGAAACGGGTATTCTTTTCAATCAGGGCAAATTTGACATTTGCATCACCTCGCATCTGCTGGATCTCGATAAGTTCGTTAAGTTCCCTGTAGTTCAGAGTCTCCACCGTATTTTCCGTAAGATAGAAATCCTTGACAGTGAGAGGTATGATGGTATCTATCTGTTTGCCACTACGTACACGGTCGGTAAGGTCGTCATTATATTCCCTGATAAAGTACTTCTTCAGTCTCCATGCTCCTGTAGTGGTATCATATACAGCCGACTCTGCCGAGATCTTCGATACAAGCCTGTCATCTTCGATCTTCTCGAGAGTGAAACGGTAAGCTGTGCTGTTCCACGAGCTGAATGATTCCGCAAATACATATTCACCTGGTGCGATCTGATAATGCACATTCCTGCCCACACCCTTGAAGCGTTGCTTTATATACTGGTTTTCAAACTCCAGACGCGTCTTGTTGGCATCGGGTATGATGAACAGGTTCAGGCACAAGGAGAAAATGGCGATCAATGTCGCGGAAAATATGTACGGGACCATCATCCTATGGAAACTGATTCCGCAGGAGAGGATTGCAACGATCTCAGTATCCGCCGCCATCTTGGATGTGAAGAATATTACCGTAATGAACACGAACAGTGGGCTGAACATATTCATGAAGTAAGGCACAAAATTGACGTAATAGTCAAATACGATAGCCCTGAGCGGTGCTTCCTTGCTCACAAAGTCATCAATCTTCTCACTGATATCGAAGATGATGACGATGCCGATGATAAGCAGCAACGCCACAAAGAATGTCGTTATGAATTTCTTGACGATATAGACGTCAAGCCTTCTTGGTCTGAGATCAAACTCCATGTTCTTCTAAAGTCTTGTCGTTATCCTGCGTACTGTCTCGTCCTTCCAAGCCTTGAAATCCCCAGCCTTGATATGTTTTCTGGCTTCACGGACCAGATCAAGATAGAATGCAAGGTTATGTTCGCTGGCTATCTGTCCTGCGAAGATTTCACCCGCCACAAACAGATGTCTCAGATATGCCTTCGTATATGTATGGTCAACGAAAGATGTACCTTTAGGATCGAGTGGGGAGAAGTCATCCGCCCACTTCTTGTTCTTCATGTTCATTATGCCGTCCCAGGTGAAGAGCATTCCGTTGCGGCCGTTTCTTGTAGGCATCACGCAGTCGAACATGTCCACTCCCCTTGCGATTCCTTCAAGAATATTTGCAGGAGTACCTACACCCATGAGATAACGCGGCTTGTCCTCCGGCAGGATCGGGCATACGACCTCCAGCATCTCGTACATCTTCTCTGTTGGCTCACCCACTGCAAGACCACCGATCGCATATCCCTCACGGTCGAGCGCAGCAGCATGTTCAACCGCCTCACGACGAAGATCCGGATACACACAGCCCTGAACTATAGGGAAAAGCGCCTGGGAATATCCGTACAGAGGGTCTGTAACATCGAAATGCTTCACGCATCTTTCCAGCCATTTCTGAGTAAGCTTGAGAGATTTCTTTGCATATTCGAATGTGGCATCTCCCGGACAGCATTCATCCAGAGCCATTACGATATCTGCTCCGATGATGCGCTGGGTGTCCATATTGTTCTCCGGAGTGAACATATGCTTGGAGCCGTCAATATGAGAGCGGAAAATGCAGCCGTCCTCTGTCAGCTTGCGTATAGGGCTCAGCGAGAATACCTGGAATCCGCCGCTGTCTGTAAGTATAGGCCTGTCCCATGACTCGAACTTATGAAGTCCTCCCGCAGCCTTGAGTACATCAAGTCCCGGTCTGAGATAGAGATGATATGTATTGCCGAGAATGATCTCTGCCTTGATATCGTCCTTCAAGTCCTTATGATATATTCCCTTTACCGAGCCTACGGTACCTACAGGCATGAAGATCGGCGTCTCGATCTGTCCGTGATCGGTAGTTATCACACCGCAACGAGCAGCAGACTGGGGGTCATTATGTGTTCTTACAAATTTCATTCGGATTATTTCAACCCACAAAGATAGCAACTTTTAGTCAAATTACATTATCTTTGTGTGGCACATACATCAATAATTACTAAGCCATGAATAAATCTATCAGACTCAGGCTCATAATAATGAATATCATTCAATGGGCAATATGGGGTTCTTATCTCACTTCAATGGGAAGCTATCTTGCTTCCGTCGGACTTGCAACCAGAATCGGTATATTCTATGCAATGCAGGGTATCGTGTCCATATTCATGCCTACCCTCATTGGAATTATTGCAGACAGGTTCGTACCTGCACAGAAGTTGCTGGGACTGTGTCAGGGAATCGCAGGTGCAGCAATGTTGGGTGCCGGATTTTACGGAATGTCAGTCGGAAACGACATCTCATTCGGAGTTCTCTTCGGAATGTATGCAATAAGTGTCGCATTCTATATGCCGACTATCGCGCTATCCAACTCTGTGGCGTACAAGATTCTTGAATCCAATGGATACGATTCGGTAAAGGCCTTCCCTCCAATACGGGTCTTCGGAACTATCGGTTTCATTGCAGCCATGCTGTTTGTGAACTTCATGACTGACGGCAACGGAGTACAGTTCCAGCACTCATATTATCAGTACATTGTATCAGGAACGCTTGGACTCATCATGTTCATCTACTGTTTCACCCTTCCGAACTGCCCATGCAGCACTGATGACACAAAGGACCATTCTCTCGCAGAGAGATTCGGTCTCAAGGCATTTTCTCTTTTCAAGGACAGGCAGATGGCTATTTTCTTCATATTTTCAATGCTCCTTGGAGTGGCCTTGCAGATCACTAACGGCTTCGCAAATCCATTCATATCCCATTTCAAGGAAGTTCCTGAATTTGCACAGACCTGGGGAGCAAGGAATGCCAACGCCCTCATTTCCATTTCCCAGATATCTGAAACTCTCGGAATTCTGCTTATTCCTGCAGCAATGAAACTGTTTGGAATAAAGAGAGTCATGCTCATAGCCATGTTTGCATGGGTGTTGCGTTTCGGACTTTTCGGCTTAGGAGACCCGGGTTCAGGAGTATGGATGCTCATCCTGTCTATGATTGTATATGGAGTAGCTTTCGACTTCTTCAACATTTCCGGTTCTCTTTATGTAAACATGAGAACCACCTCAAAGATACAGAGCAGCGCCCAAGGAATGTTCATGCTTATGACAAACGGTATTGGTGCTACAGTCGGAACATTGTCGGCACAAGCTGTAGTCAACCATTTCGTTTACAATGCAGCCGAGCCGAACTGGAGCGCAGCGTGGTACGTCTTTGCAGGCTACGCAATGGTGGTCGCCCTCCTGTTCATGCTGCTTTTCAAGGAACCGAAAGATATCAGTAAGAAAATCGCATAAAAAAGGTCGCAGATGACATTACAGACATCTGCGACCTTTTTTCATATTCCCGAAAATTTATTTTGTCAGTCCGAGTTTTTCCATAAGCGCCTCAGGCTGAGGATCATGTCCGCGGAAATTACGATAGATCACAGCCTCGTCCTCTACCCCACCCTTTTCAAGGATTTCCTTGCGGAATGCTGTAGAGACCTCAGTATTGAAGATACCCTTCTCCTTGAAGAGAGAGAAAGCATCTGCCTCAAGTACTTCCGCCCATTTGTAAGAATAGTATCCGGCAGAGTATCCACCAGTGAAGATGTGAGAGAATGATGTCGAGAATCCTGTTCCCTCGACAGCTGGAAGTACTGCATATGGAGCAAGTACGCTATGTTCAAAATCTATTGTGCTCTCTGAAGGCACCTCTGTGAGAGTATGCCAAGCCATATCGAGGTAGCCGAAATGGAGCTGGCGCACCTGCGCATATCCTGCCTGGAAATTCTTTGCAGCCACGATCTTGTCGATAAGTTCCATAGGAATAGGCTCACCTGTCTGATAATGCTTTGCAAATGTATTGAGATATTCAGGCTCGTATGCCCAGTTTTCCATGATCTGTGAAGGAAGCTCCACAAAATCACGAGACACACCTGTTCCTGTCATTGACGGATAGCGTCCCTGAGCAAGAATACCATGCAGGGCATGTCCGAACTCATGAAGGAATGTAGTCAGCTCGCTGTGAGTGATAAGTGACGGCGCATCCGCTGTAGGCTTTGTAAAGTTCATCACGATATTGATGAAAGGTCTGTATTCAACACCGTTTCTGATGCTCTGTCCACGGAATTCTGTCATCCATGCACCACCTCTTTTGCTTGCACGTGGGAAGAAATCTGCATAAAGAAGAGCGAGATGGCTGCCATCTGCGTCCTTGACCTCATATACCTTCACTTCCTCATGGTAAACCGGAACATCCTTGAGTTCATGGAACGTGATGCCGTACAGACGGGTAGCAAGGCCATAAACCGCATCAATACAGTTCTCAAGCTGGAAATATGGCTTGAGAAGCTCCTCGTTCAACGAATACTGCTCTTTCTGAAGACGCTCAGACCAGTATGAGAAATCCCACGGCATCAGCTTCTCAGTAAAACCGTTTGCCTTAGCATATTCCTGAACCTCCTTTACATCCTTCTTTGCAAAAGGTAGTGACGGTTCAAGAAGATTCTTTATGAATTCATTGACAGTATTCCTGTCCTTTGCCATTCTTACCTCGAGAGCATAGTCGGCAAACGTCTCATAGCCGAGCATATTAGCCTTCCTGATTCTCAGATCGACAATCTTCTTGACGATTTCGCTGTTGTCCTGATCACCTACAAGTGCCCTTGTATTGTACGCTGTCCACATCTGTCTGCGGAGCTCACGGTTCTCGCTGTATTTCATGAAAGGTCCGAAGCTCGGATATGCGAGGGTGAAAGCCCAACCCTCGAGTTCCTTCTCCTTAGCTGTCTCAGCTCCCATCGCCTTTACATACTCAGGAAGGCCTGCAAGGTCCGCTGAATCTGTAATATGGAGAGTGTATGCATTGGTAGCATCCAGAACGTTCTTGCTGAACTGAAGACTTGCAAGTGAAAGTTCCTCCTCGATCTTGCTGAAAGTTTCCTTATCCTCATCCGAAAGGTTCGCTCCGCCACGGACAAAACCCTTGTATGTATCTTCAAGAAGTTTCATCTGGTCCTGTTCGAGACCAAGTTCATTCCTTTTCTCATACACAGCCTTCACCCTCTCGAACAGAGGAGCATTCAGAGATGTATACATAGAGAATTCAGTCAGCATAGGCGACACCTTCTCTGCGATTTCCTGCATCTGGTCGTTGGTATGAGCCTCCATAAGGTTATAGAAGATGCCAGCCACCTTATTGAGCGTCTGTCCTGCATACTCCATAGCTTCAATTGTATTCTCGAATGTAGGCTCCTGCTCATTTGCAACTATAGCATCTATCTCTGCCTTTCCCTCTGCTATTCCAGCCTCAAAAGCAGGAAGATAATGTTCATTCTTGATCTTGTCAAACTCCGGAGCGCCAAACGGAGCCGACGACTCTGTCAGAAACGGATTCTTCATATTGCAACCTGTAATAACTGCAAGCACTGCGCCTGCAAAAATGATTCTTTTCTTCATATTATTATATATAAGTATTTCATTCATCTGCCTCAGATTCCTTTTCGGCAGTCTGCAAAGGTAAGGAAAGATTTTGGATTTTGGATATGGATGTCATCCTGTTGTCTGTGGTCACATAACATATATCATAGCAATGGCACATGGATCTCTTGCCATGTTTCCTGTATGATGTCACGTAGGCAGGGTTATATCCGAGTGCTATTGCATCAGCCACCCAGATTGCTTCTATTCCCGACTTTATCAAATCATCCAGTATGTCATAATTTCTCTCGAGGATAGTGTTCACCATCCTCTTGTATTGTCTGCATGCCCGATGGGAATGATTGTGATGCCGGTTCCTGCATTCCTCACTGCAGTATTTCTTATCCTTCCTGCCGTAAACTATTTCGTCCCCGCACTCAAGGCAACGCGGCACATCTTCATCGTTTCTACCTTCGTAACTCATACCTCATTTTTCTGCAAAGTTCCTACGCACACGGACTGCTGTCAATAGGTGAGATACGTTTTTTGCTTTTTCTGATAAAAATAATTTCTCTTTTTTATGTTTTCAAAAAGCAAAAAAAATTTGACGAAAACACAAGAAAAAGCAAAAAGCATAAGAAAAAGCAAAAATCTCATCCAGAGGCATCTGAAAGGCATTTATTCTCATCCGGAATAGCTTCCTTTGCGACAAACCAAATAAAATCAAAATCATGGAACACATCGAACACATCAACAGGATCGAGCTCCAGGGACACGTCGGAACAGTACGTACCAATGAGCACAACGGAAGCAAGGTAGTCAACTTCACAATGATTACGGATTTTCTCTACAAGACGCGCGAAGGAACTGCCGTAAATGAAGGCATGTGGCACAACATCGTCGCATGGAGCGGAAGGGACATACAGGACCTTGACAAGATCGAAAAGGGCGTACCCGTCTATGTGACAGGACGGCTCAGGGTCAACAGATACACATCTGCCGACGGTACCGAAAAACTTTTCTATGAGGTCATGGCGAACAAGGTCAGAGTGCTGACACATATATAGTACCTCAAACTATTGTTATTCTCCGTAGATATTCATATATTTACGGAGAATATTTTACCTGAATGCTATGAAAAGAGTTCTTCGTCTGACGGCTCTTGTCTCAGCCGTTCTTCTGTGCCTTCCGCTTAGCGGTCAATACCTTGACCAGTACACTCACACTGTCAATCATACCCCGTCGGTAGAGTCGTTTCAGATGACCAGATACGGGAATATGACTCCCGCGCTATACACCGGAGCGATGGAGACCTCCCTGGACTTGTTCACATATCAGGACCCGGACTTCACTCTGCCGGTAAGTCTCGAATATCATTTCGATGGATATCGTCCGTTTCAGGGATCGGGTACGGTCGGTCTCGGCTGGGCTCTCTCCTGACCCGCTGGCGCACAAGTACACTTCCTGGAGTCCGTATGCATATTGTGCCGCTTATTGCGTTGAAAGGTCCTGGCGCCCAAACCGCTAACTCTCAGCGCTTTACCGAAACTCGATTCCCCCGCGGCGGGGAATCGCATATCCACAACTCGCTGAGGGACAACATATTAGGCGCCAGGGAGATTGACAATAATATGGACATCAGGAGCGGAGTCATAACGCAGCAGCATTCCAGGCATCATCAACTTCGGTGCCCGCATGTACGACCCGCTGACCAGCTCATGGCTCTCTCCTGACCCGCTGGCACACAAGTACACTTCCTGGAGTCCGTATGCATATTGTGCCGCTTATTGCGTTGAAAGGTCCTGGCGCCCAAACCGCTAACTCTCAGCGCTTTACCGAAACTCGATTCCCCCGCGGCGGGGAATCGCATATCCACAACTC
>SUYR01000018.1:44353-62453 GCA_015060335.1 Bacteroidales bacterium
TTCCTGGAGTCCGTATGCATATTGTGCCGCTTATTGCGTTGAAAGGTCCTGGCGCCCAAACCGCTAACTCTCAGCGCTTTACCGAAACTCGATTCCCCCGCGGCGGGGAATCGCATATCCACAACTCACTGAGGGGCAGGGAGATAGGCGGCAGGAGTGTGACGTTTTAACATATAATTAGCAGAAGTTAGTTGATTTTTGTAATTTTTGCACTTAACTTTGTGGCAAAATTGTAAGGTAACATGACAAACAAATTCAACGACGGCAGATGGAGCCACAAAATTGATGTTGCAGACTTCGTATATAACAACATCACTCCATATGAGGGAGATGCGAGCTTCCTTGTAGGTGCGACAGAGCGCACAAAGAAACTTTGGAACAAATGTCTGGAGGCTATTGAAGAGGAAAGGCAGAATGGCGGTGTACGTTCAATCGACGCAAAGACCATTTCTACTATCACTTCTCATGCAGCAGGATATATCGACAAGGAGAATGAACTTATCGTAGGACTTCAGACTGATGAGCTTCTCAAGAGAGCCATCAAGCCTTTCGGAGGCTGGAAAGTTGTGGAGAAGGCTTGTATCGAGAACGGCGTTGAACTTGATCCGGAAGTGAAGAAGATCTTCACGCACTACAGAAAGACACACAACGACGGAGTGTTTGATGTATATACAGAGGAGATCAGAAAGTTCAGGTCTCTTGGCTTCCTCACAGGTCTTCCTGACAACTATTCAAGAGGACGTATCATCGGTGACTACCGTCGTATGGCACTTTATGGTGTTGACAGACTTATCGAGGCTAAGAAAGAGGACCTCAGAAACCTGACAGGAACCATGACACGTTCACGCATCACTCTCAGAGAGGAGGTTGCTGACCAGATCAAGGCTCTCAATGAGATGAAGGTACTCGGCGAGTACTACGGACTCGACCTCAGCAGACCTGCAAGAAATGCTCAGGAGGCTGTTCAGTGGGTATATATGGCATACCTCGCAGCTGTAAAGGAGCAGGACGGAGCGGCAATGTCACTTGGAAACGTATCATCATTCCTCGACATCTACATCCAGTACGACCTGGACAACAACATCATCGACGAGACTTTCGCTCAGGAGCTCATAGACCAGTTCGTGATGAAGCTCCGTATGGTCCGTCACCTCAGAATGGGATCTTACAATGAAATCTTTGCAGGTGACCCTACTTGGATCACAGAGTCTATCGGAGGTCGCTTCACTGGTGGAAAGAGCAAGGTGACAAAGACATCGTTCCGTTTCCTTCAGACTCTTTACAACCTCGGACCTGCACCAGAGCCAAACATGACAGTTCTCTGGCATCCACAGCTTCCTGAGGGATTCAAGAAGTTCTGCGCACAGGTATCAATCGACACGAGCTCAGTTCAGTATGAGAACGACTCGCTGATGCGTATGGTAAGAGGCTGCGACGACTACGGTATCGCATGCTGCGTATCTTATCAGGCAATCGGAAAGGCTATCCAGTTCTTCGGCGCACGCGCAAACCTTGCGAAGGCTCTCCTCCTTGCAATCAACGGAGGCCGTTGCGAGAACACAGGTACTCTCATGGTAGAGGGAATCAAGCCGCTCAGCAGCAATGTTCTCGACTTCAATGAGGTAATGGAAAACTACAAGAAAGTTCTTCACCAGATTGCACGCGTGTACAATGATACTATGAACATCATCCACTACATGCATGACAAGTATGACTATGAGAAGTCACAGATGGCCCTCATCGACACAAACCCAGCCATCAACCTCGCTTACGGTGTTGCCGGTCTGTCGATCGTAGCTGACTCACTCTCTGCAATCAAGCATGCAAAGGTGACTGCACGCAGAAATGCTGACGGACTCACAGAAGGATTCGATATCGAGGGAGATTTCCCTAAGTTCGGTAACGACGATGACAGAGTGGACGTAATCGCACGTGACGTTGTAGGATTCTTCAACACAGAACTCTGCTCTCGCAAGGTTTACAAGGATGCTCAGCCTACCCTCTCACTCCTTACAATCACTTCAAACGTGATGTACGGAAAGAAGACCGGAGCTACTCCTGACGGTAGAGCAAAGGGCGTGGCATTCGCGCCAGGTGCAAACCCAATGCACGGACGTGATACTCACGGAGCCATCGCATCACTTTCATCTGTTGCAAAGCTCGACTACCGCGAGTCACAGGACGGTGTGTCAAACACATTCTCAATCGTACCTAAGTCTCTCGGCCCGACAAATGAGGACAAGATTGACAACCTCATCACAATGATGGACGGTTACTTCACAAAGGGTGCGCACCACCTCAACGTGAATGTTCTCAACAGAGAAATGCTCGAGGACGCAATGGAGCATCCAGAGAAGTATCCGCAGCTTACAATCCGCGTATCAGGATATGCTGTAAACTTCACAAAGCTCAGCCGCGAGCATCAGCTTGAAGTTATTGCACGTACATTCCACGAATCACTTTAATATCATCCCCGACCTGTTCGGGGATATCACTATGATAAAAGTACATTCATACGAATCTATGGGAACATACGACGGGCCGGGTCTGAGGCTCGTCGTATTTCTTCAAGGCTGTCCTTTCCGCTGCCTTTATTGCGCCAATCCTGACACGATCTCCTTTGACGGAGGCACTTCTACTGAGACTGAAGAGATCGTAAAGATGGCAGTCAACCAGAAGCCGTTCTTCGGGAAAAGGGGCGGCGTGACATTCTCGGGAGGTGAACCGACCAGTCAGGCCCAGGGGCTGATCCCGATTGTGGACCGTCTTCATGAAGAAGGCATAAACGTATGCATCGACACAAACGGAGGCGTATGGAACCCTGCTGTCGAGGAGCTTATAAGCAAGGTAGATCTGGTCCTTCTGGATGTAAAGCAGATCAACCCTGCCCGTCACGAGAGCCTCACAGGCAGAAGCAATTCGCGCACACTCGAGACAGCAAAATGGCTGGAAGACCACGGTAAGCCGTTCTGGCTCAGATATGTCCTCGTACCTGGAATCAGCGATGCTGAAGAAGACATAAGGGCACTTGGAGAGCACTTCAAGGATTACAAGATGATCCAGAGAGTGGAGATACTTCCATATCATACCCTTGGAATACATAAATATGAATCAATGGGCCAGGAATATCTGCTCAAGGACACCAAGACAAATACTCCTGACCAGCTTGACAGGGCAAAACTGCTTTTTGACGAATATTTTGATTGCGCAATGGTAAACTAGCAAACCTGACTTACTATGCTAAGAAAATTAAGGATCACTCTGGCCATCATATTCTTCGTGTGCATCACTCTTCTGTTCCTGGACTTTACAGGTACTGTGCACACATGGCTCGGATGGATGGCAAAAATCCAGTTTCTGCCTGCAGCTCTCGCATTGAATGCAGCTGTGGTTGCCGGACTTATCCTCCTTACTGCCGTATTCGGAAGGATATATTGTTCTGTGATATGTCCTCTCGGCATAATGCAGGACATCATTTCATGGTTTCGCGGCAGACTTAAGAAGAAGAACAGATTCCGTTTCAGATATTCTCCTGAAAAGAAATGGCTCAGATACGGATTCCTTGCCGCATTCATCATTGCACTTGCATTGGGAGCGCACTCCATAGCCATACTTATCGCTCCGTACAGCGCATACGGCAGGATAGCAGGCAGTCTCTTTGCTCCGCTGTATCAATGGTGCAACAACCTGTGTGCATATTTCGCAGAAAGAGCAGGAAGCTATGCATTCTACAGTACCGAAGTATGGCTCAAGTCTCTTCCGACACTCATTGTAGCCGCAGTGACACTCGTTGTCATATTCGTATTCGCATGGGTCGGAGGCAGAAATTACTGCAATACAGTATGTCCTGTGGGTACAATCCTGGGCTTCTTCTCAAGACGCAGTATTCTCGCACCTGTAATTGATTCGGAAAAATGCAGGGGCTGCGGACTCTGCGGAAAGCAATGCAAATCTTCATGTATCGACATGCAGAATCACAAGATCGACTATAGCAGATGTGTGGTATGTATGGACTGTATCGACACTTGCAAGGAAGGTGCGATCAGCTATGGATATAGGTATGGAAGGAGATCCCCGATCAAGTCGGGGATGACGGGAGGAACGTCTGATGAGAAACAAGGAAAGTCGGGGATGACGGGAGGAACGTCTGATGAGAAACAAGGAAAGTCGGGGATGACGGATAAGGGAAGAAGGGCGTTTCTGACGACTGCGGTACTTACCGGAGGAGCTGCAGCTGCACAGGCTCAAAGAAAAAGAAGAAAGATTTCTCCGATAGTGAGAGTTCCGGAAAAACATGACAGACAGACTCCTATAGTACCAGCCGGCTCATTGAGCATCAAGCACTTTGCGGACCATTGCACGGGCTGTCAGCTTTGCGTCAGCGTATGTCCGAACCAGGTTCTCCGTCCTTCATCTTCTCTTATGAATCTGATGCAGCCGGAAATGTCATATGAAAAGGGATATTGTCGTCCGGAGTGTACAAAATGCTCGGAGGTCTGTCCAGCCGGAGCAATCAGACCTGTAAGTATGGAGGAGAAGTCTTCGATACAGATAGGACACGCGGTAGTGAATCTTGACCTGTGCGTCGTGAATACCGATGATGTAGATTGCGGCAACTGCGCAAGACATTGCCCTGCAGGAGCGATAAGCATGGTCAGAAAGAATCCTGATGACATGCTTTCCATCAGAATACCAGCAGTCAATGAAGAGATGTGCATCGGCTGCGGTGCCTGCGAGAATCTTTGTCCGGCAAGACCGGTCTCTGCAATACACGTTGAAGGACATGAAGTACATAAAACAATTTGACAACTATGGACAGAAGAGAATTTCTTAAGATAGCAGGATTGTCTGCAGCAGCCGGAAGCATCGGCATTGCAGGATGTACTCAGAAAACTGACGTCAAGTCCGGCGAAATGACCTACAGGACTCATCCGGAGAACGGAGACAGAGTCAGCATTCTCGGATACGGATGCATGAGATGGCCACTGACAAAGGATGAGAACGGAAAGGACGTTGTGGATCAGGAAGGAGTAAACCGTCTGGTGGACTATGCTATAGAGCATGGAATCAACTACTTTGACGCTGCACCTATGTATCATAACGGGGATTGTGAAAGGGTGACAGGAATCGCACTCAGCCGCCATCCGCGCGAGAAGTACTATATAGCCACAAAACTGTCAAATTTCAAGGATTCCTCCCATGAAGCTTCCATGCAGATGTACAGACAGTCGTTCATTGACCTTCAGACCGACCATATAGACTACTACCTTCTGCACTCCATCGGAAGAATCGAGGATTTCAACAGACGTTTCCTCGAAAACGGAATGATCGATTTCCTTCTCGAAGAAAGGAAGGCTGGACGTATCAGGAATCTCGGATTCTCTTTCCATGGCAAGAAGGAGGGTTTTGACCAGTTGCTTGAACTGCACTCGAAATACCATTGGGACTTTGTGCAGATCCAGTTGAATTATGTGGACTGGACTCATGCATCTTCCAGAAACACAGATGCAAAATACCTTCAGGAAGAGCTGGACAAGAAAGGCATACCTTCCATAATCATGGAGCCGCTTCTCGGAGGACGACTTGCAAAGCTGCCTAAACATATTGCCGACAGACTCAAGGAAAAGGATCCTCAGAAGAGCGCAGCCTCATGGGCATTCAGATTTGCAGGATCTCCGCAAGGAGTGCTTACCGTACTCAGCGGAATGACCTATATGGAGCATCTTCAGGACAATCTTTCCACATATTCGCCCCTCAATCCAATGAATGACAGCGAGATGGTGTTCATGGACGAGACTGCCGAACTGATGGAGAAGTATCCTACAATCGGATGCACGCGCTGTCAATACTGCATGCCTTGTCCGTATGGAATCGATATCCCAGGGATACTGTCTCACTATAACAAATGCGTAAACGAGGGATACATATCAAGCAGCCCAGAGTCCGAGAACTACAGGAAGGCACGCAGGGCATATCTAATAAGCTATGACAGATCTGTAGGCAAGCTCAGTCAGGCTGACAGATGCATAGGATGCAACAAATGCGTAAGCAAGTGTCCTCAGGGCATCAGCATACCTTATGAATTACGTCGCATTGATAGATACATAGAAGAGTTACGCAGAAATAAATTTTAATTTAAGACAAATATTCTGTATATTTGCGGGTTAACTACAGGCAGTTGACCCGCCTTTTATTTAGAAAAACAACTTCTATACAACCGAATGAAATATTTCAGATTAACCCTTGCCGTCGTGGCAATTCTTGTGTCGTCTGTATGTGCCTACGCACAGAACATGACTGTGACAGGTGTCGTGACGGATTCCTCCACCGGACTTGGGGTCCCCTTTGCCGGTGTCATGATCAAAGGCACTACTGACGGAACAGTCACAGATGCAGACGGAAACTATTCCATAACAGTCGCATCGGACGGAGTGCTCATATTCTCATCTATCGGATACAAGGATGCCGAAGTTGCGGTAGCCGGAATCGCGAAGCATGATGTAATGCTGCATCCTGATACAGAAACAATAGAAGAGACAATCGTCGTTGCATTCGGCACGGCCACAAAGGAATCGTTCACAGGATCCGCTGCAGTCGTGAAGTCATCAGACATAGCAAAGACTCAGTCTTCTGACGTGACAAGAGCACTCGAAGGAGTGGTTGCCGGAGTACAGATGACCACCTCATCAGGATCGCTCGGACAGTCTCCAAGCATCATGGTCCGCGGTATCAGTTCGATGTCAGCAGGAACCGCACCTCTTTACGTGGTCGATGGTATCCCGTTCAGCGGAGACATGAACAACATCAACCCGGCTGATATCGAGTCCATGACAGTTCTCAAGGATGCCGCATCAAATGCTCTTTACGGTGCACGAGGAGCCAACGGTGTCATCATGATCACCACAAAGAAGGCAAAGAGAGGCGACGCCGTGATCAATGTCGATGCGAAGTGGGGCCTTAACACCAAGGCACTCAAGGATTATGATGTGATAACAGATCCGGGACAGTACTACGAGGTGTACTACTCCGCACTTCGCAACTACTATGAGCGTCCTGACCCTACTGTCGATGAGGACGGCAACGTTCACTACACGCCAGGTCTGACACCCGCTCAGGCACATCTGAAGGCCAACCAGACAATAGCCGGAAGCACAAGCGCCGGCGGACTCGGCTATATCGTATATGATGTTCCTGCAGGACAGTCACTTATCGGAAGCAACGGAAGGCTCAATCCTAATGCTACTCTCGGACGGGTTGTCGGCTATGGCGACGAACAGTATCTGCTCTACCCTGACAGCTGGCTTGACGAGGCATATCACAATTCACTTCGCCAGGAGTACAATGTCAGCGTTTCCGGCAGCGGAGAGAAGATCTCTATGCTCGCGTCATTCGGATACCTCAACAACAAGGGTATAATCGACGGAGCGGACATGTACCGCTACACTGCCAGACTAAGGGCCGATTATCAGGCAAAGAACTGGCTCAAGGTCGGTGCCAATCTTTCATACACAAACTACAACTGGAACAACGGTAATACCGACGAAGGAGCAAGCGGATCGACAGGCAACGTTTTCGCCATCGCAACAGGCATTGCCCCTATCTATCCTGTCTACCTGAAAGATCCGGACGGAACCATCAAGACAGACAAGTATGGATATATGAGATATGACTACGGCGAAGGCTCCAACGGAGGTATGATCCGTCCTTATCTGGGCAACTCGAATGCACTTCAGGGTGCCATCCTGGACAAGAACAATTCCGAAGGAAATGCATTCAACGGAACAGCATTCGCAGAAGTCAAGTTCCTCAAGGACTTCACGTTCACATTCAATGCAGGACTTGGAATCGACGAGACACGAGCTACATCCATAATGAACATGTACTACGGCATGGCAGCTTCAGTAGGCGGTATGCTCAGCAAGTCTCACTCAAGAAGTTTCTACATGAACATGCAGGAACTCCTGAACTGGAAGAAGACATTCGGAGGGGTTCACAATGTAACTGTACTTCTCGGACATGAGAACTATACATCCAAGTCTTACGGACTCAGCGCAGCCAAGAGCCAGATGTTCTCAATGGAGAACGACGAGCTCAACGGAGCTGTAGTTGACAGCAAGAATGCAGCATCAAGTGCAGGTGAATATAACAACGAAGGATATTTCATCCGCGCCCAGTATGATTTTGCCAACAGGATATTCGGTAGTATCTCGTACCGCCGTGATGCTTCTTCAAGATTCCATCCGGACCACCGCTGGGGTAACTTCTGGTCACTCGGAGGAGGTTGGCTGATCAACCACGAGAACTGGTTCCCTAAACTCCCTTGGATCGACATGCTCAAACTCAAGGCATCCGTGGGTTCGCAGGGTAATGACAACATCGGAAATTACCTTTACACAGACACTTACGGTCTGAGCAACAACCAGAACAGTCCAGCCATCAGCTTTGCTGTCAAAGGAAACAAGGAAATTACATGGGAGACAAACACCAACTTAAATGCAGGTATTGACTTCGACCTCCTTACAGGCCGCATATCGGGAACTGTCGAATACTTCTACAGAAAGACATCAGACATGCTCTTCTGGTTCACAACCCCTGTATCACTGGGTTACAGCGGATACTACGACAATATCGGTGACATGAGGAACTCCGGAATCGAGATGTCCGTAAATCTGGGACTCTACAGGAATCAGAACGTGAACTGGGATTTCTACTTCAACCTCACCCACTACACCAACAAGATAACAATGCTGCCGTCCGACAAGAAGACCAAGACAGTGGAAGGATATGAAGGATATGCCAACGGCACCCGTTATGTCGGAGAAGGTCTTCCTCTTAACACATTCTACATTCCCAAATATGCAGGAGTGGATCCTGAAACAGGTAAATCGATGTGGTGGATGGATGTGACCGACAAGGACGGCAACATTACCGGCAAGGAAACCACGACAGAATATTCAAAGGCGACACAGTACCTGTGCGGAGCACCTACACCTGACGTGTATGGAGGATTCGGAACATCGGTCGAATTCTACGGATTTGATTTCTCAGCATCTTTCACATACTCTATCGGAGGTCTTTCATATGATTCCGGATATTCAGGATTCATGGGGTCACCAACATCTGCAGGAGTGGGAACAAACTTCCACAAGGATGTGATGAAGGCATGGACACCTGACAATACCGGCTCAGATATTCCAAGATTCCAGTATCAGGACCAGTATTCTGCATCAGAGTCAGACAGATTCCTTACTGATGCAAGCTATCTGAACTTTCAGAATGCGCAACTGGGATATACACTTCCGGAAAGAGTAGTAAGAAAGATGTATATCAGCAGGCTCAGAGTATATATAGCCTGCGACAACATCGTATATTGGTCGCGCCGACAGGGATTCGACCCACGTTTCAGTTTCTCGGGCAACACCAATTCTGCAGTAAACTCTCCTGTGAGAACAATCTCCGGAGGAATCAACCTGACATTCTAAATCAGAAAAACAGACATAATGAAGAATATATTCAAAATATCATTGATTCTTACCGCAGCGATTCTGTCGTCCGGCTGTATCAAGGAAACATTCCCGAAAGGAGGAACAGTGACCAAAGAACAGCTCGAGAGTACGGACAAGGCTCTGACATATATGCTCAGCGGTATTCCTGCAGCCATGATGAACTCCGGTACTGCCGGTTTTGCAAGTACCTATGGCTATCACGGAGACTTCGGAATCCCTGCAATCCACTTTGCAACAGAATCCATGCTGGAGGACATTGCAGTTCTCGGAGAAATGGGATATTACTGGTTCGGAGCCTACTATCAGAATACATCACAGGGAAGTGACTACATCTGGTGTGCATTCTTCTGGAACCAGTACTACAAATGGATAAAGCTTATCAATGACATCATCAATGTAGTGGGAGAAGTGGATGGCGACACCAGCAAGGAAGAGAGAAACATTCTCGGACAGGCTCTCGCATACAGGGCCCTGTACTATCTTGACCTTGCAAGACTTTATGAACCGAAGCCAAACAAGATCCTGCCTCCGGATCCGTCCATCTATGGACTTACCGTTCCTATAATAAAGGAAGACATTACAGAAGCTCAGTCAAAGAACAATCCGAGGGCTCCACGAGAAGAAATGTACCAGTTCATTCTTTCCGATCTGGATAAGGCTGAAGAATATCTGAAGGATGCAACAAACTCATATACCAGCCCAAGTCTTACTGCCGTGTATGGTCTGAAGGCAAGAGCGTATATAGAACTTGGTGCCACCTATGCGGAAATGGGTAATCCATCTACATGGGACATGACCAGCAGGGAAGCATATGAACAAGCCGCGTATTACTCACGCAAGGCCATCGACATGAATCTCCACACCCCTCTTACTCAGGCAGAGTGGGAAAACCCGAAAAGCGGATTCAACGACGGTTCTGCCAACAAGTCATGGATATGGGGACTTACAGTATCTCCTGAGAATCTTTCCAACCTCATTGCCAACATAGCGCACCGCTCATGCGAAGCGATCTATGGATATGCTGTCTGGACACAGTACGGAGTCAATCAGGCACTTTACAACCAGATAAACGACGAAGACTTCAGAAAGCATTCATGGTATGACCCGGATCTGGACTATGCATACCAGTTTGCGGGATCTGCGGAAGAGCAGATGGGATTTGTCTATGGATCGATGTACAACTACCCTGCAGCCAAATACGAAAGTCTGAAATTCCGCCCTGCTGACGGAAACGTGATGGACTACACGGTAGGAAATGCTGCAGACTGGCCACTCATGCGTATCGAGGAAATGTACTTTATAGAAATGGAAGCTCAGCTCCATCTTGACGGCGGTCTCGAGAAGGCACGTGAACTCCTGAATGAGTTCATACAGGACTACAGATACCAGAGCTACGACTGCTCTACAATAACCATGACTGAGGAGGCATTCATAAAGGAGATGATGCTTCAGAAGAGAATCGAGTTCTGGGGAGAAGGTATCCTCTTCTTCGACTACAAGAGACTCGACCAGGGCATTACACGTGGATATTCAGGAACTAACGTACCAGCTACTGCAACATTCAATACAGAAGGACGTTCACCTCAATGGAATATCGTGATAACACGTGGCGAATACCAGTCAAACAAGGGTATCAGACATCCTGAACAGAACAATCCTGACCCTACAGAGAAAATCACACTCTGGAAATAACAATTGAAAATAATATGCAGATGAAAGCAAAATATATAAAATATTTCTCCATGGCGGTATTGCCCCTGTTGATGGGAGCCTGTATCGAAGAGCAGATAGAAAAGGCCCCTTACGACAGTGAGGACTGCATGGGTGTCTACTTTGTGGAAGATCAGGAGAATGTCAAGAGCCACACGCTTGAGAAGGGGAAGGACGAGTCGTTCCTCGAATTCAAGGTCAGGAGAGTCAATTCCGACAAGGCCGTAGAAGTTCCTTACGAATACTCTGTTTACAGGATAGTCCAGACACAGGATCCGGGTGACACCGCATATGTCGAAGTTCCTGTCATAGACTATGACAAGTTCAAGTTCGACAGAAGCATCGTGTTCCAGGAAGGACAGAAGGAGACCACAGTCAAGGTATCATTCGACGGAATCAAGACAGGCGAGACATTCATGTGCTCTATGAGCATCACCGATCCCGACTTTGTACCCATATACTCAAACAACTCATCATCAATCAGTTTCAGCGTCCAGATGTTTGAATGGGTGAAGCTCCGTGGCAATGGTATATACAGAGATGCATTCTTTTCTGACATGTTCGACTGGGAAGGACGATACCTCGAGAATACTGAAGTGGAGGTCTATGAAAGAAAGGACAAGAAGAACTACTACCGTCTGAAGAATGTCTATACTCCGGCATATCTCGCCCGCCTGGTAGAGGGTGACGAAGAGTATGAAAAGAATTCTGCGAAACTGGAAGAAACATATGAGCCTTATCTTGACCCTGAGGCCTCGCTGTACATTGACGCCACAGACAAGGAAAAGGTATATATTCCAGCACAGCTGACAGGATTCAGCGATGGTTCTATGGGAGATGTATCCATTGCATCTGATGTAACGGAAGTATTCGGATCTTCGAGCAATATGCTGTACGGTACCCTAAGCGAGGAAGGTGTCATCACATTCCCTAAGAATGCCGTACTCTTCGGAATGGGCGGATATTTCTACTTCAGCAACACGTCCGGCAAACTCCGTATAGTTCTTCCTGGCGGAAAAGCAGAAGACTACTTTATCGAGCTTGAAGCAGACGAGGTGAAATCTGACGGAAACACTGAGATCACATTTACAGTTGCAAAAGACGTGAAGAAGATAAAATACTACATCTTCGAAGGCAAGATAAGCCAGTCCGTAATGGAAAGCAAGCTCAAGACAGTGGAGACTTCCACATATGAAATCATCCCTGCAGAAGGAGAACTTGAGATAAAGAAGGACATCAGGCCTCTAAAGGATGATGCAAAAACCGGAATCTATACAGTCGTAGCGTGCACGTATGGAGAAGGTGATACAGAGTACAGAGAGTATAGTTCAGTAGAATTCGGATATGTAAAGCCTGGTGAAGAGCGTAATGTGGAGATCTTCTTCGGCATCCATACAGACGACAGGCTAGCATCCGACAAGCAGGAGCAGAACTACTCGTCACAGAACTCTTTCCAATATTGGGTAAAAGGCAAGAATATTACTCACGCGCAGATAAGCTATTATCCTACAGCTTATTACGAAACATATGAGGAGCAGATAAAGGAGCAGATGGCCCAGTACGGATCTGTTGACAACCTTACCTTGAAGGTACTTAACAAGGACGGACTTTCAGGCATAGTGGGCAACAAGCTCAAGGCTGGCACTAACTATACTTTCGTAATATACGCAGGTAACGGTTACTACAGTCAGTTCTTTACCGACACTCTCAACACACGAGGCGTCCAGGACCTCATGCAGAGAACATACTACAGCACAGATATCAGTAAATTCACACAGCCAGGAGCTGAAAGCTATAACGGCACATGGATCCCTGTATCTGTAGATATCTTTGACTCGGAAGCAGAAGGAAGGTCGATAAGAGGAAACTGGAGAGCAAAGGAAGTGACCCTCACCACAGAAGGAGACATAGTTACAGCGACCGGACTCTTTCCTGCGCTAAAGACAAATCCGAATATAAAATTCGTGATGAAGGACGGTCTGCTCTATACTCAGGAGAACAGATGCGGCAAGGTAATGGTAAAGGACTCAACCAATATTGTCCCTAACCTCAGATTTGAATACCAATATATTCCGAAGCTCGGCGCACTCAGCAGCAACGGATACTTCTACGAGAAATTCGATGACAAGCAGGTCAAGGAAAGAAGAGATATGATAGTAGGAGGATTTGTCCACGAAGATATCATAGCTTTTGTTGACAACAGCACTGACCTCCAGTTCTGGGCTATGGTAATGGGAGGATTCCAGAAGAACAGGATGGGAGAAGAGAATCTCTCGACTATAATCGGAGATGCCCACGGCGAACTCATTCTCGTAAGAAAAGGCTCCGAACTGCTGAATGGACTTATGGCGACGGAATCCCAGGCAAAGGACAGCGGGCAGACGCTAAGCTCACTTACCGAGGCTCACAGGATCGTTATGCCGGAGATTAACAGCATAGTCATGGATCTCGAAAAGGCAGATATCGCTCATGAACTGCTTGAGTTCAATTCTGATGTAAAGGTCAGATCGATAATGAAAAATAACAATCTCAAATAACAGATAAGATGTCTATTATTTCAAGAATAACAACACCATTAGTATCTGTATCGATACTGCTTGCCCTTGCAGGATGTATCGACGAAAACCGTATCGGAAAGGACGGGCAGCACGAAGATGCAGGATCTGCAATGGAAAAGATAATAAACTCGCCTGTTCAGGCTGCTCAGGGAGAGCTTCTGGTATGCCTTTCAGCAGAAGCAGCTTCCAGGATACGGAAAGGAGAGTCATTGAAGATTGCGGAGGCAGAAGGACTCGACATCAAGGATATCTCACCTGTGTTTCACGCAACTGAGCACAACCTGAAATATCTGAAGAAATACCAGCTGGACAGATGGGTCAAGGTAAGTTTTGACGGAATCGCTACAGACTGTGCGGCTGCAATTCTGGCTGAGTATGGGGATGTGTCCAAGATTCAGTACAACACATTGACCTCCTGTGGATGGGACACAAAGTCAACCCCTGCACAACCGGAAGGCAATGCCGGCAATCTGCCGTTCGATGACGAATATCTCAAAGACCAGTGGAACTATATCAACACAGGAGACAAGTTGATTGCCTCGGCAGCTCAGGAAGGCGAAGATATAGGAATCAAGGATGTCTGGAACAGGCTACAGTTCGGAGGTGACAGCGAAATCGTGGTAGCCATACTTGATGGTCCGGTAAAATATACCCACAAGGACCTCAAGGACAACATGTGGAGAAACATTTTTGAGATAGAGGGAGATAATATAGACAATGACTCAAACGGCTATGTTGACGATATCCATGGATGGAATTTCGAGCGCGATACATGTAAGATAGACTGGACCAAGAAGAATGAGACAGGACATGGAACACATGTAGCCGGCATCGTCGGAGCAGTAAACAACAACGGAATCGGTGTCTGCGGAGTCGCAGGTGGCACAGGCAAGGGAGATGGAGTGAGGCTTATGAGCTGCCAGATTATGGAAGGCGGAGTCTCAAGCAATATAAATTCTGCAGCTCACGCGTTCGTCTATGCAGCTGACAACGGAGCCCATATAGCACAATGTTCATTCGGATATCAGAATGCTGTATATAAATCAGATTATGAGTACTTCACCTCCTACGGCATCGAATATTTCGCAATCCAGTACTTCCTTGACAAGGAACGATTTGCCGAAATGGAAGAAAGACTCAACAAACAGCTTACGGATGCAGGCAAGCCGGCAAGGACAAAAATCATTGACGGTCCACTCGTAATCTTCGCATCAGGAAATGACGGTCTACCATATTCAAGCTACCCGGGAGCCCTCATGGACTGCATCTGCGTTACAGGAACAGGCCCTGACGGAATGCCAGCATACTACACCAATTTCGGCCCGGGGTGCAACATTGCAGCACCTGGAGGAGACTTCTACCTGAATACTGCCACAAGCAAGAGTCAGATTCTGTCAACCTGCGTAAGCGAAGCCGGATATACAGACTACTCATACATGGGAGGAACATCGATGGCATGCCCTCATGTCAGCGGAATTGCAGCCCTCGGACTAGGCTATGCTAAGAAACTCGGCAAGACATTCACAAGAGAAGAATTCACAGCCCTGCTCCTGTCATCTGTAAACGACATAGACAGTAAGCTGAACAGCGGGTATAAATATATGGGTATCGATCCCACAACCGGTGCCGACCTTGATTCAAGACCTTACAGTTCATATCAGTACAATATGGGTACCGGATCGATTGACACCTGGAGACTGATGATGAACATCGAAGGAATCCCTACTCTTTCAGTCAAGTTTGGCAATGAGCGCAGCTACAGTCTTGACAGATACTTTGGAGAGGGATCCGAGTATCTGACATATGAATCTGTAGAAATGGACCGCGAGACAATGCAGGCCCTCGGCATTAAGAGGATGCCAAGAATCGAAAACGGAATGCTTGTAATAAATCCGGGCAAAGCTGGCTCCGGAAAACTTACGATAAAGGCTATTGCAGGTGGCAACTCTGTAGCGGGAAGCATGCAGGGAGACTTCAGCGGTAACGGAGACATAGTGACAGTCCCTGGAGAAGGCGAAATGGGAGGAATGTATATCTCACGCGAGATTTCAATAATATCAAGAGGTGTTGCAGGCAGCAACGGTGGATGGCTCTAAACATTGTGACGATGAAAAGATTTATATATATAATATCAATATTCGCTGCTCTTGCAGCATTTGCAGGATGCGAAAAGTCCGATATAAAGATTGACCTTGCGGTAGATCCGGAATTGGTCGGAGAGTGGATGCTCACTGAAACTGTTGCAGATGGTTGTGTCATAAGTGATATTCCAAGTATATATTTAAGCATAAATGCAGACGGCACCTTCGAGCTGTACCAGAAAAGCGGAACTCAGTCAGTGCGTTACGACAAGTTTACAGGCAGATGCCATACATCAGACGGATTGCTGAAAGGAGTATATAGTACAGGGCAGCCTTGGGCAAGTGCTTGGGAATACTCATTCACACAGACAGGCATGCTGCTGCAGTCATTCAATCTGCTTGAGATAGACTTGTACGACAGAGTCGAGATACCTGAAGATGTAAGGAAGAACGCAAACGAAATCACGGCGAAATCAGCATGTGATGCTGCTCCAATCCTCTAAAGAATAAAAGATCATGAAGATAAGAAACATCATATACAGCGTGCTTGCTGCAGCGTTTGCAGTCACAGGATGTAAGGAAGAGCCTGCACCAGTAGAGGGTCTGGTTAACTTTACAGTAAGATACAGTGAATTGTCATATAACTTTGCTGTCATAAATGTCAAGCATGACGGTCCGGAGGACATCACCTGGCATGGCTTTATGACAGAGGACGTGACAACCAATGATTTCGAACTTTTCTACAGCGAATACGAAAGGATACTTACATCTCCAGATGGCATAAGCGGACTGAAGAAAGAGACGGAGCGCAATATACTGCTGGAAAACCTGAAGGAGAATACAGAGTACAAGTACATTGTATTTGGTCTGAAGCCGGACGGAGCTCTCTATGAGAACGTTGGTATAGGCAGCATCGAGTTCAAGACCACAACCAATATATACAACATGACCCGCACTGAGGACTGGACTATCAGTTACCTTGGAAGAAATGAAGACAAGTCAAAGGAACTGATTGAAGTGAAGTCCAACAAGGGAGGCCGCTTTGCATGGCAGTATATCAAGAAAGAGTCTCTTGAAGAGTTTGACAAGACCTATCCAGACGGTTATGAACTATGGGAAGACGGCATATATATGGCAACCGTAGATGCCATAGAACTCTTTGCCCTTGAGCAGATATCGACCATACAGTATTATATGACAAACGGCTACAATCTTGTGGATCTTACCTATGTATACGAGGCTGACAAGCCGTTTGAGGTCGACAGACTCTCCAGCGGTGACTATTATATCATAGTATATGGTTTCCAGGGAGACGGTCAGCACACTCAGACTTATTCTGTAAAGGAACTGACAATTGAAGAAGAGGCCTCGACACCGGAATATGACAGATGGCTTGGCACATACACATTCACAGGAGATGCTCTTGTCACTCAAGATAACGGAGAAGAGGTTCTTGAGACAAGGAACTACAACATTACCATCGAAAAGTACGACAACAACTTCATGTATCGTATTCACGGATGGGAGTGCGGCGGCGACGTGGCATATGACTGGGAAGAGGACATCATGCAGCTTGATAAGAGCAAAGGCGAGTTCCTTGCCTTCCCTGCATACTACAAGGATGGATCACTCGAAATCAGGGAGAGTCCGATGACATACATTACATTCGACGGTCAGCAGTCACTTGTTCTGGGAATATATGGATATGCATTCAATAAGGAGATGAACGAAGAGATTCCGGTGATCCTTGACGATACCCCGATGGCATTGGTAGAACCGATTGCAGAAGGAGAGACTACAACTACGATAAACGGGCTTAAGGCTGAATATACTGATCCTAACAGCAAGAAGAAGACCGAATGGGAATATTGCAAGATGGGATATATCGCATGGAGTGAACTCAATGGTGCATGGCAGACTATCAATCCACCTATGAGATTCCCGATAACCGTAACAAAGGTTTCTGACGAGATAGAAGGCGGAAACGCTGTCATAGCAACACAGAACGGCGGCATGGAACTCTTCGCCACAAAGAAGGTCTCGACTGACTTCCTCAACAAGGACTTCAGCAAGCTGGCAAAGATGAAGCCTGAAATCTTCGACAGGCAGCTCTAACATAATCGAGTAGGAGGTAAATGAAAGTAATGGAGTTTATCTCCTACTTTCGTTTACCGACCTCTCACACCACCGTACATGCGGGTCCGCATACGGCGGTTCCTTACATTCGATGATACTTTTCGTAGTA
>SUYR01000019.1 GCA_015060335.1 Bacteroidales bacterium
TGCCAGTTTCTCACAATCGTTTTGCAAAGATGAAACTTGTCTCTGAGTCTTCTTCTGAACGTTTGTCCTTAGTGCACTTGATGGATCACGGCTTGGGAATGGCCCCGAGAGGAGCAATGTGTTTGAACGGAGAATTGCTGGAATATGTTTCAAATCAATTCTAATAGTCCGGAAGTTAATTTACATTTGAAATAGAGTGGTTTTTACTTGTTGTTGAAAAGTAGAGGATATGAATGTAGATTCAGTTTTTGTGTTAAACCAGGATAAGATACCTGATACACTGCAAGTAGTCGTGGAGAATATCCCAGAAACCATACTTGTCAATGGAACTGTGGAAATTTCAAATATGGTCGAACCATATAATTATGAAGGACAACTTGATAGTTTGGCGGCTATATGGAGGAGTGTGGCAGAGTTTGGTATTGGTTACAGCGATGCGATTTCAAATATCGCGTTTCCTTTGATAATTGCTGTGTTCGCCTTCGCACTGCCTTTTTTGTTCTCTGCCATTAATCATGTAAACAACAAGTATGAGTCGATAGTAATCGCCAACATGTTCAAATCATCCCCAAAATATAAGACTTTTTGGTGGAGCATAGCTGTTAATGTTGGTGTTATGCTATTGTATGGAGGATTGTCGTTGCTACCCTTTGAAGTATTCCATCATAAGGCTGGTTTGGTTTTCTCGTACTTGTTTCTTGGCCTCGTAATATGGATGGTGATTTCGGTGTTTTTGTTTATGCAATATTGTATGTTATACAATAAACCATATGGTGTTGTTGAGGAAATAAAAAGACGTTATCAAACAGAGAAGGCTATTGTAGAAAAGAAGGTCTTGAAACAATCAAAGAAGTTCAAGAAGATAGGAGAAACAAAATCACAATCAGGAAAGGAGGTTTTGGAAATGGTGGGTTCTATGTATGTTAGAAGCTATTCAAATAGTGCAGATTTTGAGCTCATTAATCGCTTATCCGAAATGTGTAGATATGCGATCAAGAAGAATAATTATAGTCTATATTCTTCAGTATGGTTAAAAATGCATGAGATCCAGAAAACCGAAGCTGTATTTGATGATACCCAAAACGAGTCAGTATCGGATGATTGTCAGAAGAGATTGACTAATAGTTTCTTGCTCAAGACCTATGAAAGTTTAGAAGAATCATCGATTGGTGTGGAGATACAAGGTTCTCTTATAAGAACCTGGTTGCAATGTTTTGCTCATGATAAGTATCCCAATTATAGTGATTTCCATTTGCTTATGCACACCTTATTTAAGGTTGCTGGTAAGGGTAATAGTGGGTTTATAGAGAAGTACTTTGCCGATAGTAAGTATTCCTTCGGATATGTGCTAACTCTGCCGCAAGTGCTGTATGTCAAGGGTGGTGATACTTCAAAAAGAGTAAGTGAGGAGAAGAAAAGTCGAGAAACGTGGAATGAAATATGTGATTACCATTTTCTGTTGGCAGCATTTGCTTTTTATATGGGGCTCAAAACGTTACCGAAGCTAATAATGACAGAAGAGTATGGATTTGAACTGCTTCCGCGAAATAGACAGGAACTGTTACTGACTTATATGAGATGTAAATTAAAAATGAGAGCGGATGGAGGTTATGATTATTTGAGTGCAGAAGAGTTGTATGGAAGGAGAGTAGATCCTGATTATATTGACACCTTTGCAGTTCTTATGTTTGCATTGTTAGATGATGCTAAACGTAAATACTATTTTCTTTATACCCCTAATGACTTCAAAGACAAGATAGACGACTGTAAGAAGATATTCAATAATATCGGTGAAAAATTCAAGAAGGATACCTATATAATGTCTAGTCACAAAGAAATCTGCCAATTAGATTTTAATAAAGTATTTGAAAATTCAAAGGGGATACTAATAAGTAAGCCTTCGAAAAAGGAATTTGGCGCCAAAATCCCAAAGTGGTTAGAGCACGATATAAAGATGCATATACATAATCAGATTATGCACTTGAAGAATTTTACCGGTTTTGAGATGTGGGGAAACACTTCTGAAAATAAGACAGAAGTACTAGAATTTGGCAAGTGTCCTGTCCGATTGTTCAAACACCTTGTTGCACAAATGTCAAGAGAAGGAGTACGATATTATTTGCGAAATGTGTCAGAGATACATCGTACTAGAGCATACTATCTATATATGCAAATTCTAACGAGTTGGAGTTGTGAGGTAGTTAAAGTTCGGCCAGATGGTATAGCGGATAAAGTAAAAAACTTAGTTAATAATCATCCTGAAAAATATGTATTAGTTGACTATGATAGCCATGCAGGTATATTTCTTTCCAGGGATTATAAGGATTTTCGACATCAAAAATGTGAGGGGATAGATTATGTGATGTGCAATAGTATGGGCTATCTCAAGGATACGTATTTCTATAAGCAGTTGGAGGGCCGGCTATACCTTATTTTAAAAGATGATTTGCCTGCGTTGATTAGAGCTGTTGATACGGATGTCGATATTACACTAGAGGATCAAAGCAATTATGAAAAACAATGCATGGATTTGAGAATGGACATTGATAGTAAGTATGTGATTAAATATAGAAAGAATGTTAATATTACTGCGTTTGAATTGCTGCCGATGAATATGAATTAGAATACATATGCCTATTTTAAGACATATAAAATTGAACAAAGTTTACATGTTAGCCTATGCAAGAAGTAATTGAGAATAATGATCCTATGAAGGACTTACGAGATAAACTACAGCAGGTCATTTGGGATAATGAGAAACTTTTGGAAGACAGGGTATTCGCGCTTGCTACTGGTAGTTTCGCAATTTCCTTGACTATTTTTCAGATTCAAAAATCATGGGTGCCATTGTCCAAGTGGCTAATACTGGCATCTTGGGTTATTTTGCTAGCTGCTGTTATTTTGATTGTTTATAGTCTCTACTATGCAAGGAATGGGGCAGAAAAAGCAATTAAGAGCCCTAACTCAAATTTGGGGGAGGTAATAACAAGCGGAAATAAGAAAACAAAGAGGTTGAATGCAATATCGTATTACCTAACATTTGTGGGTATATTGTTAACTGCAACTGCTGCGATAATAACACTGTTTTGTAATTATTGATAGGTTATGAGTGAAGAATTAAGTACAAGGATAGTCTATCCATCCGATAAGCCAATTCAGCAGAATGGCTTAACTATGCCAATAAATATACCTATTCCTGTATCTCAGACTCCGATTGATATAGGTAATAGTGGAAATCAAGAAACAAAGTAAGACATATGAATGATAAGCACCAACCGATTTTGATAGGTAAAAAGGCTCCTGCACATGGAGGAGTTACTATGCTGGTTGCGATTGCTATTCAGAAAGCATCAGAATCTCAAACGCCAAATAAAACAAACGGAAAGAAGTAATTTACTCTATTTGTTAAAGCCACCAAGTCAATCATCTCATATAGGTCGACTTTCGTATTTAATGAGGCAAAATTGGTAATGTGGACATAAAATTGCTGTTTCTGTGGTGCAAGCGTGGTGCAAAAAGGAAAAAGAAAAATGCAAGTTCTTGAAAATCAAGCACTTGCATTTTGTTGGGTACCCGGAGCCGGGATCGAACCGGCACGGATTGCTCCACTGGTGTTTGAGACCAGCGCGTCTACCGATTCCGCCATCCGGGCTTTGCGCATCGGAGAGGTAGTGCCTCGCTTGATGCCAGTGCATCGTAGAGGGAATCGCTACAGTAAGTCTGTTGCTGGGTGCCTCGCTTGATGCTGAAGGTGGTAGACCTTCTGGTTAGGGCTGCAAAGATATTGTAAATTGTGGGAAATATCAACTTTTTTTGCATAGTGCTGCGAATATTTCGCCAATGTTATATCTTTGTCGGATAAAACTTACGGTTATGAAGATGAAAGTGATTATTGCATGTCTTATGACATTTGTGTCTGTTTCACTCTCTTATGCGCAAACGCATGATTGGGCTAATTTCAAGAGATATCAGGAAAGTAATGCTCAGGTGAGCGTAAAGCCGAGAGCGGTGTTCATGGGTGATTCGATTACTGACAATTGGGCGAGGATGGACGGTGAGTTCTTCAGTTCCAATAATTATGTCGGTCGTGGTATCAGCGGACAGACGACTTCTCATATGCTTGTACGTTTCAGAAAGGATGTGATCGATCTGGGTCCGAAATTTGTCGTTATTCTAGCCGGTACCAATGATATTGCACTGAACAATGGTTATATATCATTGGAGAACATACTTGGAAACATAGTCTCTATGTGTGAGCTTGCGAAGGCCAACAAGATCAAGCCGGTGCTCTGTTCTGTTCTTCCGGCTGCTGCATATAGGTGGAGACCAGCCTTGAAGCCGGCGGAGGATATCATGAGGCTTAATGAGATGATAAAGGATTATGCGAAGGAGAGCCGGATTCCGTACGTGGATTACCATTCGGTGCTGAAGGATGAGAACAATGGTCTTCCGAAGCTGCATGCAGATGACGGAGTACATCCTAATATAGATTGCTATAAGATTATGGAAAAGATTATAGTGGAATATCTGTAGCCTTTTGATAATTGAAAATAGTTTATAAATTTGCATCCGCATATCTTCAGGGCAGGGTGAGAATCCCGATCGGCGGTATAGTCCGCGAGCCGAAAGGCACGAACCGTTGGAACTACGGTACCGACAGTGATCCCGTTGGAACGGCATATGTCTTCCGAAGGGTAAGTCTGGATGAAAGAAGAATCGACAGGCCGGTTGGTCCTGTCTTTTAACGCCTTGAATTGTATGCCATGAGTTACAGTTTAAGGTTTTTTGTTTATGAACAGACTATTACTTATGGGCATCACAATTCTCTTGTCTGCAATGACTGTGCAGGCAGTTGATGTCCCAGGCAGCAGAGCCGCTTCAGAGAACCCTTCTCAGGTGAATCTCAGCATTTCTGACACCCTGACTCTTCAGGAAGTTACTGTACACGCTGTTTTTTCCAATCCTAACAACAGCCCTCTCCGCCTTACTACCATAGATAGCGAAGAACTTCGTGCACGGGCTGCGGCTCGTACATATCCGGAGCTTATGAAAGCCATACCGGGAGTATATGCTACAGCCGAGACGGGAAGCTACGGGGATGCCAAGTTCAATATACGAGGTTTCGGTCAGGAGAATATTGCTGTGCTGCTGAACGGAATTCCTATCAGCGGCCTGACTTCGGGAAATATGTTCTGGAACAACTGGATGGGACTTGCGGATGCAACTCATGCCATTCAGCTGCAGAAGGGTGTGGGTGCGTCCATGCTTTCTGACGGATCCGTAGGAGGCTCGGTAAATATCATTACTTCAGCGCCGCAGGAAAAGCTGAGTGCCAATGCCGGCATATATGGTTCTCATTTCGGTACATATAAGGGCTATCTCAGCATCAGCAGTGGGCGGTTGCCGAAAGACTGGTCAGTAAGTCTGATGGCATCATATGTGGGTGGAAAAGGATATGTGGATGCTACAGACGTAAGCGCATTCTCCTATATGCTCAATGTGGGTAAACGTATCGGCAAGGAGCATACTCTGCTTTTCACCGCCCTGGGCTCGCCGGAAAGGCATGAACAGCGCTCTCAGAGACTTAGTTTTGAGGAGATAAATATGTACGGACGTTCCTACAACGAGAACTGGGGATACCGCGACGGAGAGAAGTACAATATCAGCAAGAACAATTATTTCAAGCCATATTTCACTCTTCAGCATATATGGGACGGAGGGAAATTCTCGATGAAGAATTCCATTTATCTTGCAATCGGAAACGGAGGCGGAAGGTGGACTGAGACGAAGGGAAAGCCGATTCTCTCGTTTGTCAAGGACGGACAGATAGACTGGGATGCGGTTGGGCAGGCAAATCTGTCTGCTGACAATTCGTATCTTCCAGCCGGTGCTCCGGAAGGAAAGGCTGCTGCAAATATGCTGAGTGATTTCATGGCGGGACATACGCAGACCGGTGCAATCGCTTCTGCGGAGTATAAGCTTACGGACAGGTGGACTCTGGGCGCGGGTGCTCATTATCAGTATTATTCGACTTGGGAACACGAACGCATCACCGATCTTCTCGGAGCGGATTTCTGGTATGAGGATTATGCCGGCAAATCACTTGCGGGGCTTGCAGGACGTGACCCGTACAAGACTGTCGGGGATTATGTCCGTACCAATAACGGCAAGGTAACTCATCACGGAACATTTTATCTTACAGCACACTATCAATCCGAAAATCTCGCAGCGAATATAGGCCTTTCAGGCTTTGGAAGCGTTAACAGGAGGTGGGATAAATATAATTATACGGGCGCTGACGTATGGAGCGATATTGCGAGCGGACTAGGAGCGAGCCTCAAGGGCGGTGTGCTCTGGAGACCAGCATATGGTCACAGCCTGTATATTAACGGAGGATGGTACAGCCGCCTGCCATATCCAAGTGTTTGGTTTTCTTCCGGCAATAATGAGATTACTGAAAATGTAAGCAATGAACGCAATACCCTTGGAGAACTGGGCTATCGTTTCACATGGGGACGAGGTGGCGTAGAACTGACAGGATATGCGGCTTATTGGAAGAACAGGTCTATGATGTCGGATCCGTATAAGCAGGCAGATGCGATCGGAGCCACAAAGTATATGGTGACAGGACTGGATGCGTTCCATTATGGGGCGGAACTGGATGCCTTCTATAAGCCTGCTGACTGGGTGAAGGTCTCAGCTTATGCTTCTCTCGGCGACTGGAGGTGGAAGAATGATGTGGAAGCCATCATATATGATAATTATTCTGACAATCAGGTGGGAACAGTCGGCGTATATTCAGATGGACTTCCTGTGGGAGGAGCACCTCAGACTCAGATCGGTGCTGAACTATCGTTCTATATTCCAGGAGGATTCTCAATCACTGCAGACTGGAATTTCAATGACAGAATGTATGCTGAATTCGATCCTGTGACCCGTACATCTTCTGAGGACCGCAGTCCGGCATACAGAATCCCTGCATACCATATTCTCGGAGCCACATTGCAATGGTCAGGAGAGTTTGCCGGAAGGTATGGAGTGACAGTCTTTGCTACTGGTGCCAATTTATTGGATACCATGTATATAGAACGTGGTAAGGATGGTGCCGGCCATGATCTGGCTTCATTCCGAGGTTACTGGGGATTCGGGCGTAATTTCTCGTTCGGAATCAGATTCTCGCTATAGTTACCCTGTCGGCTAATATTCTGTGAATCAATATGTTACGTCTCTGAGGGTCGGTAAAAATTCCGACCCTTAAATCGTTAATGTGTTGATACTGATATAGTTGGCGGGCAGACAAAATATCTCGCATTTCTGATGCATTTGTTGAAATATCTGTACGATAGCCCAAAGATTTTCATTAAGTTTGTAGGATATTTGATATCCTATGGAACAGATAAATATTTTTTCCGGCAAAAAGACGATAAGCCATATTCTTGTGGAGAACGGATTGGATGGCCTCTCCGTGGCGCTTGGAACATATGACAGAGTCTATGTGGTCATGGATAATGCTGTAGCCATGTGCTGCCCGGCTGCCGGACAGATTGCGGAAATACTGAATGCCAGATCGATTCCCGGAATGCTCGTTGAGGCGCACGAGTCCACCAAGACAATGGATACTGTGATGACCATATGCTCATGGCTTCTCGAACAGGGTGCGGACAGGGACGCGCTTGTGGTAGCAGTAGGAGGCGGCATAACCTCAGATATGGTCGGATTCGCAGCATCCATCTATAAGAGGGGAGTGCGTTTTGCCTATGTGCCTACTACATTGCTTTCTCAGGTTGATGCGGCCATTGGCGGAAAGACCGGAGTTAACTTCGAGAGGTACAAGAATATTCTCGGTGTCATACGTCAGCCTGAATTCACATATATATGCCCCCAGCTGCTTGTAAGCCTGTCTGAAAGGGATTTTCTTTCGGGTGTAGCAGAGATGCTGAAGACATTCATCATTGAGGATAATGAGAATTATTATGATGCGGTAGGACTGCTTTCCGATATGAATATGGAGCATTGCAGCCGCATGTCAGCAGGAGAGGATGAAGTGGAATCATGGCAGGAATGCGTAGAGAAATATTCAGGCGAACTTCTCAAGCTGATATGTGAAGCAGCAAAGGTAAAGGCCGGAGTTGTGTCTCGTGATCAGTATGAAAAGGACGAACGCAGAAAGCTCAATCTCGGACATACATTCGCGCATGCCATAGAGACTCTTGCACAACGCAGACCTGACGGAAATGATGTGACTCATGGTGAAGCGGTTGCGATGGGAATCTTACTTGCTGCAGAGCTTTCCGAGAGATATGCAAAACAGGATGAAGCCTGGATGGAAATATGTGATTATGACCTTCATAAACGCCTTACTGATGATTTTCTTTCCATAGGTCTGCCTGTAAATTGCCCGTATCGTATTGAGGATATGGCTGAGGTGATGAAGAAAGACAAGAAGGCGGAAGCCGGGAAGGTGCACTTTGTTCTTCCTGCCGCAGTGGGCGATGTCCGTATAGTGGACTTTACTGTTGATGAAATCCTTTCCCTTATGGCCTGACCTTCGTTCACACCGGACCGGTCTGTCATTCTGAAAAACATAAACGAACTATGATCTGTACAACAATAATAAATAAAGACCTCAAGGGTATTCTCGCTGCTCTTGAATCCTGTGAGATGGCAGAAATACGCCTTGACAGCTGTGACCTTTCCATGAAGGACATAGAAGAGGTTTTCTCTTCTGATGTCCCATTGGTGGCAACATGCAGGATAGCTGAACTTATGACTGGCGAGCCGTCCCTTCAGGATCCGTCCATGTCGGAGCAAAGCCGTGAATTCAAGGCAATGCAGATTGCTGAGAAAAAACTCATCCGTGCTATTGAGGCAGGTGCACGCTATGTGGATGTGGAGATAGAAGTGCAGAAACAGATGTCAAAAAGGATAAGGAATACCGCACATGAAAACGGAACTATATTCCTGAGGTCATATCATGATTTTTCCGGAACTGGTAGTGTCGATCAGCTGCGAAGTATGGTGGAGAACTGCAGATATCATGGAGCTGACATGGTGAAGCTTGTCACCACGGCACATTCTCAGGAGGATGTGGATAGGGTAATGTCTCTTTATGAGTGGTGCAGGACAGAGGCCGGCAATGGTGTGGAGGCTCTTGCTGACGGCGGGCTGATAGCATTCTGCATGGGAGAAGAGGGTAAACAGTCCCGTATCGAATGCCTGAAAAAAGGAGCTCCCTATACTTACGCTGCACTTTCAGCAGAAGAGGCTGCGGCTCCGGGACAGTGGCCGGCAGCGGAAATGGCAGAAAAGGTGTATGGTAATCATAAGTTCGTCAATTCGGATCCGCTGGTGATGCCGGTTTCCAAAAGTTATGCTCAGAGAGCTATAATTGCCGCAGCTCTTGCCGATGGGGAGTCTCACCTCAAAGGATATACTTCATGCGGTGATAACGAGTCAGCGTTGAAGGTGGCGCAGATGCTTGGAGCGGAGGTTAGGCGAGATGGCAGTGAGCTGATAATCAATGGTATATCGGCTTCTCTGGGATGTCTGGACAAATCGGAACTTCATGTAGGTGAATCAGGACTTCTGACCAGGGTAATGATACCTGTAATGACACAACTATGTCCTGAGAAGGTTACATTTACCGGTGAAAAGACTTTACCGGGACGTCCTCTTACAGGAGCAAAGGAGATCCTTGAAATACTTGGAGCGGAATCATACAATTGCAGTCAGGAGTCATTGGAAGTCATGGAGGGTGATGATTGCCTTCGTATTCCTCTTGCCGTCAGAGGACCGCTCAAACCTGGAAGGGCAGATATATCAGGCAAGCATGGATCTCAGCTCATATCAGGTCTTCTTATGGCATTGCCGTTTGCCGAGCGCAATTCAAATCTGGTAGTACACGAGCCGAAGAGTATTCCATATATGTTCATTACCCTTGAGATTCTCAAGAAATTCGGCATAAAGATCGGTAACGAGATGTTGGGAGGACGTGATTTCCTTGAATCGAACGGGGACTGGTCACTTTGTACTGAAATGGTATTCAAGGTGAAGGGTGGTCAGAAATTCAAGGCAGCAGATATCGACCTCGAGGGCGACTGGAGTGCCGCTGCTAATTTCCTTGTAGCAGGTGCGATTTTCGGAAAAGCTGAGTTGTCAGGACTGGATACGACTTCGCTACAGGCCGATCTTTGCGTAATGGATATACTCATGGATGCAGGAGCGAGTCTTTCTCAGCTTGATGGTGATAAAGGAAATATAACAGTACAGCGTGCCCCTTTGAAGGCGTTCAATGTGGATGCTTCCAATTGCCCGGACCTTTTCCCGATAATTTCTGTCTTGGCTGCATTCTGTCAGGGTACAAGCCGTCTTGAGGGAGTAGGCAGACTTGCCAACAAGGAAAGCAACAGGGCAAAGGCAATCATCGGGATGCTTACTCAGATGGGAGTGAAGGCTTCGGTGGAAGATGATGAAATGGTGATTGAAGGACATTCTCTTACAGAGCGTATTCTCAATTCAAATATGCTCAAGGGAGGTAGCTATACATCATGCCATGATCATAGAATGGTGATGGCTCTCAAAGTAGCTTCGCTTGGAGCGGACAGCCCGATTGTAATCGATGATGAGGAATGTGTCGGCAAATCATTCCCACAGTTTCATGAAATATTTGACATACTTGTAAAATGAATACATTCGGAAGAAAGTTCAGAGTCTCCATTTTCGGAGAGTCGCATGGCGAATTGATAGGAGCGGTCATTGATGGAGTGCCTGCAGGGCTTGAGCTGTGCGAGGAAGATTTCCAGACGGATATCCTCAGACGCAAAAGCGGTGCGAAAGGTACAACTCCACGTATTGAAGCAGATCTGCCGTCTATAGTCAGCGGAATATTCGAGGGCCATACTACAGGTGCTCCTCTCACAATTATATTTCGGAATACAAACACCCATTCATCAGACTATAGTCTGTTCTCCGCAATGCCGCGTCCGGGTCATGCAGACCTTACTGCAGCCCTCAAATGGGATGACTGTCAGGATCCTCGAGGCGGCGGACATTTTTCGGGAAGACTTACCTTGCCGATTGTAGCCGCCGGTGTTGTAGCGAAGAAGATGCTCTCAGATCTTACTATTCTGGATGAAACTCCTTGTAATGACATACATGCGGATATCATCGAACTTGGTGGCATACCTCGCCCGGCTGATACTCCGGACGGAGAGCAGCCACAGGCATGGCGACAGGCGATCGATCAGGTTGTCAAGGAAGGTGACAGTCTCGGAGCGATAGTGGAATGTACGGTTCCTGATATCGATCCAGGTTATGGCGAGCCTTTCTGGGACAGCGTGGAATCATGTCTAGCTCATGCGGTCTTTGCCATACCGGGAGTGCGAGGCATAGAGTTCGGTGATGGCTTCAAGGCTGCAGCTATGAAGGGCTCTGAGCATAACGATCCTATAACTGAAAGCGGAAGACCTTCAAAAAATGGTGCCGGAGGAATCAACGGTGGTATCACAAACGGTGCTCCAATATGTTTCAGAGTAGCATTCAAGCCTACTTCAAGCATACGTAAGGCGCAGCAGACATATAATTTTGAGAAAGGGGAAATGGATTCTCTTGAGGTCCCAGGACGCCATGATGTATGCTTTGCCTTAAGGGCTCCTGTAGTTGTAGAGGCTATGACTGCGATAGTGCTTGCAGACCTTGTGAGTCTACGATAAAATGGCATGATGTGTGATACGGCTCAGGTTATCCCATATCAGTTTTATGAAAATCAAATCAGCATATGCTTTACCGCTTGCCGCAGCAGGTCTGTCAGCCTGTGGCAACTGCGTGTCTGATGACCGCCCGAATATCCTTTTCATTATGACCGATGACCATACGACTCAGGCGATGTCGTGCTATGAAGGTGCATTGGCAGAGACACCAAATATGGACAGGCTCGCCCGGGAGGGCATACGTCTGGATAACTGTTATGCTACGAATGCGCTTTCAGGTCCGTCAAGAGCATGTATTCTGACGGGAAAACTGAGTCATGAAAACGGTTTCAAGGATAATTCAAGTGTTTTCGACGGTTCCCAACAGACCTTTCCGAAGTTGCTTCAGGATGCGGGCTATACTACAGGAGTTGTCGGCAAATGGCATCTGATATCCCAGCCCGAAGGTTTCGATCATTGGAGCATCCTCACCGGCCAGCATGAGCAGGGAGACTATTACAATCCTGATTTCAATGAAAACGGACAGAAAACTACAGAACAGGGATATGTTACGGATGTAATAACTGACAAGGCTATTGAATTCATGGATTCGGCAGATGGTCCTTTCATGCTTATGTGTCATCATAAGGCGCCACATCGCAACTGGATGCCGGCTCCAAGACATCTGGGCATGTATAATGATACTGTCTTTCCCGAACCTGCCACACTTCTTGACGATTATTCCGGAAGGGGAGAGGCTGCCCGTACTCAGGATATGTCAATCGCAGAGACATTGACGGAAGACTGGGATCTCAAGTTGCTTTCAAGGGACGAAATTCTTTCGACCCGAAATAATCTGCGGGATGTATATCTGCGTATGCCTGAGCCTGTGCAGCATAAGTGGGACAGTGTATATGCACCGAGAATAGCAGAATATCGCAGCGGTACTCTCAAGGGCAATGATCTTACAAGGTGGAAGTATCAGCAGTATATGCGGGATTATCTTGCCACAGTCAAGAGCGTTGATGAAAGTATCGGTACTATTCTGGACTATCTCGAAAAATCCGGGAAGCTGGACAATACTATTATTGTATATACTTCCGACCAAGGATTCTTTCTCGGAGAGCATGGCTGGTTTGACAAGCGTTTCATGTATGAGGAGTGCCAGAGAATGCCGCTGCTGATACGCTATCCGAAGGAAATCAAGCCGGGCAGTACTTCAGATGCAATATGCATGAACATAGACTTCGCTCCTACCTTCCTGGATTATGCTGACGCGGAAATCCCGTCCGATATGCAGGGCGAGTCGTTCAGGAAGGTGCTGGGAGGTGATATTCCTGATGACTGGAGGGATGCTGCATATTATCACTATTATGAGTATCCGGCAGAGCACATGGTCAAACGCCATTATGGTATCCGCACGGATGACTATAAACTCATGCATTTCTACAACGATATCGACCAATGGGAAATGTATGACCTGAACGCTGATCCTCAGGAAATGAATAATGTTTATGATGACCCAGCCTATGCTTCCATCCGTGAACAGCTGCATGAGAAGCTTGAAATGGTCCAAGAAAAATATAATGATCCAATTTAATATCTATGAAGAAAATTATGATTTTTTTGCTGCTGTTGATCTCGGTAGCGGCAAACGCTTTTGAGCATCCATGGAAGTCCATGAGAGTGGTTTATCTCGGAGATTCCATCACTGATCCAAGAACAACTGCCAGCGAGAAGGACTACTGGTCTTATCTGCACGACTGGCTGGATGCCACTCCATATGTATTTGGAAGAGGTGGACATCAGTGGACGAATATCCTCTCTCAGGCGGATAAGATGAGGCAGCAGATAGGTGATGAGTTCGATGCCATCATGATTTTTGTCGGAACGAATGATTATAATGCTGGTGTGCCGATAGGGGAATGGTTTACAGAGAAGAAGGATACTGTCAATGCCAACGGAAAAATGGTGGAAAGAGTCCGCCGTACTCCTGTATTTGACAATTCCACATATCGAGGACGTATCAATTTTGTTCTGGATAGTCTCAAGAGGACATATCCTGCCAAGCAGATAGTGATGCTGACGCCTATACATAGGGCTTATGCACGTTTCAGCAGAGGAAATGTACAGCCGGACGAATGCTATCAGAACTCATGTGGAGAATATCTGGATGCCTATATAGAATCCATCAAGGAAGCTTCTGCACTGTGGTCAGTACCGGTAATAGATCTCTACTCTCTCAGTGGACTTTATCCTATGCATGCCCAGCAGCAGGGTCTTTATGTACCTGGTGGTGATGATAATCTGCATCCCAATGAAGAAGGAAACCGCCGCATGGCATTGTGCCTCTATTACCAGCTTCTGACTCTTCCGTGCCGGATGGATGGCCAACCATCGTAGCCTTCGCGCCCTAACATCCTGTCTGTCAGTGATTTGTGCTATATGCCTGCTCCCCAAAGTACGCAGGCGTTGGGTGTAAGTGGCTGATTGTCATATGAATGTCGTCGATGTTCACGGTAAGGCCTGCGTGTCCCCATGCTCCGAAGAACAGTTCAATCTCGGTGTTGTAGCCTGAGTTGAATTCCACACGGATCTCTGTCCACTGGTCCGGATTCAGAGGGATTGCCTTGTCCTTGACACCACCGACCGGCAGTCTGGCTCCGAGATATGCCTTTTCATAGCCTGAGAGGCTTGATTTTGCATATCCTGTGATTACATAGTCGGTGTTCTTGTGGACGATGATCTTCTGGGTACATGCGTCTTTCCAGACTCCCTCGTCCTTGTTTGTCAGTTTGCAGGATACCTTTCCTCCGTGTGCATCGTATGAAGTGGAGGCATGAGGCGCTTCCCACAATGTCTTGTAATTGATGCTTTCTGTAGGTTCGTTCTCGAAGCCTCCTTCCCATACCATGTTGAATCCGTCGGCATCCGCCCTCAGTTTTGCATGATAGAGGAATATATGCCATGTGTCATATGTCACGGAAGCATCAGATGTGACGGTGGACGATACAAACCAGAAATCCCTTCCGTCGCAGAACCAAGGATGGATTGAAGGACCGTAGGTGTCATTGAGGATAATCTTTTCGCCGCTCCATTCGCCTTCAGGAGATGCGGCGTCGCGGTAGACGAGTTTGCGCTGGTTCACCGACAGATACAGCATTATCCATCTTTTATAATAACTGTTATATCTGACTGAAAATTCGGAGACATGACCGTTGGTCACCGGGGCAGCCTGACTCTCGTCCTTAACCCATGCCTTTCCGTTCCAGTATTCATATTCGTTTTTGTCCAGAACCTTCTCCTGTGCCACGCGTGCCACATGCACCTTTTCATGCCTTCCGGACTTGGTGCCCCACATATATACCGTGCCTTCATGGACTTCATATGCTATCTGCACGAAGTTGCTCGTTCCGTCCCACTTCACTCCCGAACGTGTCCATGTGTCACCGAAGTCATCTGAATATACGATTTCGCTGTAATTGCATGTCCAGTAGTCGTTTTCGCCAGTCGGCTTCCAGTTGTTGACGCTCATGTAGTTAATATACTGGCGCCTTGAACTTCCCTCAGGTACGGACATTCCGCCCGTCGGAATGCAGGTTATCTCATAATCTGATCCGTCAGGATGCTGCCCGGTCTTCTGGCGGGATGTGATTATTTCCATCCTCTTGTCCTTGCCTTCGTCCCACAACATGGAATCATAGTACAATCCGTCGTCCAGATTCCTGTCTCTGGTTATCGCTACGGCATTTGAGAGCCAGTCTCCGCCTCTGTTGTTGAAATTGTCGCCGAACACTGCCCATACCGTACCGTCTCCGGCATCCCACATATTGCCGAAATCTGTCGATGACATTCCGAATCTCTTGAGGGTGTTGTTGGGGTTCGGAAGATCCTCGCCCTTTGGAGTCATACCCACGACTCTGGCGACCTTTCTTACATTGACGGCTTCAATCGAAAGAACATCTTCACCACCTTCGACGAGGGCAAATTCGTCGTCAGTATTGTTGTCTGTATTTCCCGTACCGCCATTTGGCTGAGGTGTCTCTTCGCATGAGACGGCAATGCATGCTGCAAGAAGAAGCAGATAAATCTTTTTCATCGTATTGTCAGTTGTTTTTATATGTGGTTGGTGCAGTACCGAACAGGTCCTTGAAACATTTAGTGAAATAAGCAGGAGAAGAGAATCCTGTCATATATGCTACCTCGCTTACCGACAGGTTCCCGCTCTTGATGAACAGGGCGGCCTTGCGCAGACGGTATCTTCTGAGCAGGTCGGTAGGGGAAAGTCCGAAATTGGCCTTTGTCTTCCTGTACAACTGTACTCGGGAAAGCCCCAGTGAGGTGCTCATGTCTTCTATTCCCAGTTCGCTGTTCTCGAAATTATTTTCCATGTAATCCATCAGATTGTCGCGGAAGATATCGTCGGCGCAAGGAATTTCCTTTATGCTCACATCCAGAATCTTGTCTGCATTGAATTCGCGGGCGAATGCCTCCTTCAACTGCTTCCTTTCTTCCATGATGCGTATGAGTTTTATCTTGACATAGTCTATGTTGAAAGGTTTTCGGATATATTCGTCCGCTCCCTCTGCAATTCCGTGCACCATCTGGCTGTCGTCCGTGAGGGCAGTGAGCAGTACGACCGGAATATGGCTGGTGGCGATATTGCTCTTGATATCCCTGCACAACTGGTAGCCGTTAATATGAGGCATCAGCACGTCACTGAGTACAATGGATATATTGTTTTCGAGCACGGACTGAGTGGCTTCGTAGCCGTTGGATACGGAGATTACCGTGAAATTGTCCGAGAGTTCGCTCACCAGATAGTTGCGTATGTCGTCATCGTCCTCTGCCACGAGTATGGTTTCGTCATATTTTCTGGACAGCAGTTCCTTAACGGTTTCGTCTTCGTCGAAATCAGGGAACTCTTCATTGAGATTCTCATTGTGGAACACAGTGTCTTCAGGAAGAAAATCCTTTCCCTTAGGCAGTTCCACATAGAAAGAGGTGTATTTCCCCGGTTCACTTTCCACGGAAATCCTTCCCTTGTGGAGTTCCACATATTCCTTGCTCAGGTGCAGTCCTATACCTGCTCCGTGATTCTGGACATTGCCTACGGAATAGAATCGGTCGAATATGTGCTGCTGTGTGTTGAGGTCCATTCCCTTTCCTGTGTCATGGACTTCTATGATGACGGATGTTTCGGTCTCGGTTATCGAGACTGTTATGATTCCGTATTTCTTCGAGTGTTTGAATGCGTTGGAAATCAGGTTGATAAGGACCTGCTCCATCTTGTCGCGGTCTATCCACAGGTCAAGGGACTTTATGTCTGACTGAAAGTTGTATACGATTCTTTCATTCTGGGCATAAGTCTCGAAGTACCTGATTATTTCATTCGTGAATGAAATGATGTCTGTCTCCTGTACGGACAATATCTTCTTGTTGTTCTCTATCTTCCTGAAGTCAAGGATCTGGGTCACAATCTTGAGCAGATGTCTTGCGTTGTACCTCAGAGTCCTGATCTCCTTCTGGATTGCGGGATCCTTTACCGATTTCTCGATCTTGTCCAGAGGATTCAGAATCAGGGTCAGAGGTGTACGGATTTCGTGCGATATGTTGGTGAAGAACTGAAGTTTCTGATTCGCCATCAGTTCTATCTGGATGTTCTGAGCAAGGAGTTCATTTGTCTTGTCTTCGATTTCAAGGTTGCGTTCCACCAGCATCCTGTACTTTCTTGTCATCTTTCGTGTGGTGACAAACGATACCACTGCAATCGAAAGCAGCAGCAGACAGAGCGCTATCATGAGCAGAGCCGAACGCGACAGGATCCTGTAGTTGTGCTGGATGTCTTCCAGATCCTTTTTCTGAGAATTTATATGTCTCTGGTAATTCAGTATCTGCTCTGACTGCATCTTTATGGTGGATGCATTGCTGATATCCACAATCGAGGATTTCAGGGTGTAGTTCTTGTCAACTTTTTCTCCGCGGAGTATCTTCAATGCTGTCTCTATGACAAATTCTCCTCCAGGCGGATATAGGAATGAGGCGTCTATCTTGCCTTCGATTATGGCATCCACGCCTACTATTGCGTCAATGCCGATGAATTTTATCCTGTCGGCATCATTGCTGTTACGGAAGTTTATTGCTTCATAGGCAGCCAGGACCATATCGTCGTTGTGGCCGAATATGAGGTCGATGTCCTTGTAGTCACTGATGTCCTCGACCCTTGCCTTTGCGACGTCGTGGATCCAGTTTCCGTTGATTCTTGTTATGTCGTAATGTCCGTTTATGACATCTATGAATCCCTGATGTCTTTCACGCGCCGGAGAAGATCCTTCAAGGCCGCAAATCTCCAGTATAGATGAGCCGTCTGGAAGTATCGACCTTACATATTCTCCCACATCCCGGCCTATTTCGTAATTGTCCGCACTGATATAGGTGGAATACATGTCGGACTCTATCTTGCGGTCCCAGATGATGGTAGGGATTCCGCTCAGGTATGCCTCCTCCGCAGCGTCTGTTATCTGGGATGAGGACTCGTTTGGTGATATGATCAGCAGGTCCACGCCTTCGTCGATGAGTTCCCTTATCTGACTGACCTGCTGTTCGGTGTCGTTCCTGGATACCTTGATGTTGAGGTTGATGTTGGGATATTTGGTGGCTTCAGCCTCCATCTGTATCATCATGATCTGTCTCCACATGTCGTCTGCACACTGTGAGAAGCCTATCCTGTAGGTGACGGCATCTTCTGGAACGGATGTCTTGTTGCAGGATATACCCATCACTGACATGAGCAACAGGGATACAGATATTATCAAGGTCCGGATATTCATTGTATTTTTGTTTTTAAGGAAGGTGGCTCCTGCCTGATGGCCATACAAGCCACCTTCCTGAAAATATCATTATTTCTTAGATGCCACGAACTGGATCTCGCTGCCGCTCACGCTGATTGCCTGAGGCGCAAAAAGCGGAGTCTCGGCATCAGGATCTGCAAGGAGAAGTTTCTCACCGCTCCACTCGCCTTCAGGAAGACCTGCGTCACGATAAACGAGGCAGCCTGATGTAGCGCTGCGGTAGATCATCATATAAGTATATTTACTTTCGTTATATACTACACTCATGCAGTCGGTAGGACCGTACATGATACCAGCAGCAAGTGTCTCATCCTTCACCCATTCTTCGCCAGCCCAATATTCATATGATGCGATTTTACCGAAGTCAGATGCATTTACGCGAGCCACATATGTGAGTCTGCCCTTGTCTCCTGCAGGAGAACCGAACATATATACGTAGTTGCCGTTCTGGACATATGCTGCCTTGATGAATCTGCTCTCTGCCGGCCATTTGAGAGAAGTCTCTGTCCAAGTCTTGCCGTCTTCTGACGAATATACTACGGAACCGTTTGATGTCCAGTCAGGTTCGAATGTCTCGGCATCGTCTTCCGGTCCCGGCTGGCTTTCGCCTGCATACTCATAGAAATGTGCATATTTTGTTCCGTTCACGCTTACGCAAGCAGTAGGGATGAGTGCAGATGCAGTCACAGACTCAGTTCCTACTGTCACGATCTTCATGTCGCCCTTTGCAGTGTAGAGTACATTGTGCAGGTTCTTGTCTCCCATCTTGACATTGTGGAGGATACCCCAGATGGCATCACCGTCCTTGCATGCTGTGATTTTCTCGGCAGAGTCCACTTCGTTGAATGATGCATTTGTGAGTGATGAAGAGGTCACCTGAGCGTTCTTAGGCATGAATGAGTCGTTTGCAGATCCTGTAGGGATGACCTTCATGTCGTCAAGTTCGAGCCAGAGGTCATACCAGCACCAACCGCCGAAGAAAGCATCGACCTTGAGGTCGTCTACATTCTCGAAGGTATATGTGTATTCTTCCCAGACATCGTTCTTTTCAGCATTGTTTGTGTTTACGTCATGAGGAGCGGCGCCTCTGAAGCCCATATAGGCGTTGAGTCCTTTCCATGCTCCCTGATACCACAATGAAAGAGTGTATGACTTGTTTTTCTTTACACAGATTGACTGTACTGCAACATCTCCCCAGCCGTCAAATCCCACATTGGCATGCAGAGAGCGTGAGCCGGTGAGCGGAGTCTCCGCTTCTGAAACATATTCAGGCATGTAGTAAAGTGATTTTGACTTCCAGTTCTCATCTCCGATGAAGTTTTCGAAACCTCCGTCAGTGAGCATGTTGAAACCGTCCGGGTCCACTGCAATCTCAGTTTTTGCAAGGTAGAGTGAACCGATCGAAGTAGGATTCGGATTTTCCTTCAATGAACCGTTTCCGTCACCGTTCTGGTCCTTCTCACATGCTGCAAGCATGGTGAATGCAACAGCAAGAATAAATAAGTACTTTTTCATAATGTGTTTGTATTAAGGTGTTAATGATTATGTTTCTATAATGGATAACCGTCGTTCTGCTTGAGTTTCGGATTGCTTATCCTTTCTGATTCAGGGATAGGGTAGAGATGTCTGTAAGTCTCGTTTGATGGAGAATGACCCCACCATGATCCCTTGACATATACATCGCCGAACCTGAGCATCTGCTCCCTTCTCATACCTTCACCGCAGAACTCCCTTCCAAGTTCCTGCAGGAATTCTCCGTACTGGACAGGTATGCCGTTCACCTGTTTTACTGCGCTGAGTTGGTCTGCCGTGAGTTCCCTGACCTCTTTCGGAAGTGAAGCGTCGAAACTCCTTGAGCGGATCTCGTTCACTATGTCAGCCGCTCCCTGGGCATCGCCGTTTCTCAGGAGACATTCAGCCTTCATCATCATGGTCTCCGAAAGCCTGTACATCACCCAGTCCTGATCGGTCTCCCATTTCTGACCGATCTTGATTTCATATTTTCCGTATCTGTATCCCTCGAATTCATCCGCCGCAGTGGGACTTGAGATGAAGTTCACATGATTGTACGGAATGTTCTTGTTGGAAATCATCAGGAAAAGAGGCTCTTTGGTGACATAGTCCACCTGCGGTCCCATAAGATAGGTGTCGACATACCTGCGGTCATTGTATGATATGCAGTTATGTGTCACAGGGTCCTCTTCTGCGTCGAATGTGTCGGCGACATATGACGGATTCGCTCTCAGACCGTTATAGCCTGCAGATGCCGCATCATATACTCCCTTTCCGTTCCAGTGCATTGTCTTGGCATATATGCAGTGCAGGATAGGATGTCCGTCGGTCGCGGTGGTCTCGTCATACGGGATGGAGAATATCACCTCCGGAGAAGATGTGTTGTCAAGGCTGAATACATGTGAGAATGACATGTCCAGTTCATATTTCCCGCTGTTTATTATCTCGTTGCAGAGAATAAGGGTCGAGTCACGTTTTGATGCATACTCCGGTCCAAGCCATGATTCGGCATTGAGATATATCTTGGCAAGCATATGCTTGGCCGCCCATTTGTTGAAACGGCTGTATGTCTTCTCTTCTGTGAGTTTGTCCATGTTGCTGCGTATCTCACTCACCACGAAGTCATATACTTCCTTTCTGGTCCTGGTTTCAGGCAGATAGTTGTCCGGCACTATGAACGAGTTCTCGATAGGGACGTTGCCGAAGAACGAGAGCAGATGGTAGTAATAGTGTGCACGAACTACCTTGATCTCTGCGATGGTGGCCTCGTCAAGTTCCACCCCGGCAGTCTCGAGTTGGTAGAGCACGCGGTTGCAGCAGGATGTTATTCCGTACCAGAGATGGTTCCAAACCTCTTCGAAATGCGGGTCGGTAGTGTTCCATTCATGCTTGTTCAGACGCTGCCATATGCCGTTGTCGTTCCATCCTCCGTCGGTATTGATCGGAACGACCCATGCATCCGTACCCAGTTCATGAAGGTCCCATACGCTCCTGTCTTCGAAGAACCACCTCATCTGACCGTATATCGGCGAGAGCATATAACCGCTGTTCTGGTCTGCATCGGCCATCAACTGCTCCATGGTGATGTTGCTGTATACTCTCGGCTCAAGGTCGGTGCATGAGACAAGCAGAACAAGCAGCGATATCATGTAAATTAATTTCTTCATTTTTGAAACTGATTGAATGTTCTTAGAAAGATATGTTCACACCTACGGTCACTGAACGCAGTGTCGGATATTTATGATGGTTGTCAAGTCCCGGTGTAAGTCCTGTTATGTTCACCGCTTCCGGGTCGATACCGGTGTATTTGGTGAACGTAAGCAGATTCTGGCCGGTGACATATATCCTGGCACTCTTCACCACCTTCTGCTTCGATGTGTCGAAGGAGTAACCCAGAGTGATGTTGTCCAGTTTCATGAAGTCACCGTCTTCGACATATCTTGCGAGGTAGGTCGAAGGAGCGAAGTTGTAGTAGTCCCCGATCTTTGTGAATGCACTCTTCGGTACATTGTAACTTGTCAGCCACGCCAGAGTCTCGTACATCATTCTGTACTGGTTGAGTATCTGATACAGGAAGGCTCCTCTGAACGAAAGGGTGAGGTCAAAGCCGAAGAAATCCACTCTCGTGTTTATGGAAGCGTACATCTTAGGCATACCGTTTCCTATCACCTTCTTCTGTTCTTCTCCCGCAGCGGAGTTCTCCGCACCCTTGATTCTCCATTGTGTTCCCTGTGCCCTGAGACCCACGTCCTCATAGCCGTAGAAGTTTCCTACAGGCCACCCTTCTTCAAGGCGGTGCGAATAGGTCTGCACATGGTTCATGTTGCCCAGTTTGAGATATTCAAGTTGGTAAAGGTCGTTGGAAAGGGAGATGAGCCTGTTCCTGTTGAAGGATACATTTCCTCCGATGCTCCATCTTACGTTCTGTTTCCTGATGATTTCTCCATTGAGTTCCACTTCGACTCCAGCATTCATGATCGATCCGACATTCGCAAGCATCGAATTGGAGATGTTCGGTGGAGTAGGGACGGTATATGTGTAGAGAAGGTCACGGGTGTGACGGTAATATCCGTCCACGGCTCCATGGAGGCGGCCGTCGAGGAACGAGAAGTCGAGTCCCACATTTGCCTCATGCTTTTCCTCCCACTTCAGGTCCGGATTAGGGTTGTTTGAAGGGATTATGCCGTTCACCCATTTGCCGTCCACAAATGACATGTACGAATTGTTGAAATTGTACAGTGAGATATATTGGTAGGCAGAACCAGGTTCTGTTCCTGTGACTCCGTATCCGGCGCGCAGTTTGAGTTCGTCTATCCAGCCGATTCCATTCATGAAGTCCTCATTGCTGATTCTCCATCCGGCACTTACCGACGGGAACCATCCCCATCTGTTGTTTGCTCCGAACTTGTCGCTGCCTTCCCTTCTGAGACTCGCCATGACAAGATAACGGTTGGCATAGTTGTAATTGACACGGCCGAAGAAGCCTATCAGTTTTCTTTCCCATTTGTTCGAACTGAGGGTGGAAAGACCTTCCAATGTGGATTCTCCTGAGCCGATGTTCCATACTCCGAATCCGTCGATAGGGAAATTGTATGCCTTCATGCTCCAACTCTGGCTTACGAAACGGTTGTAACTGTAGCCCAGTGTTGCAGAGATGTTGTGGTCACCGATCATTTTGGAATAATCCGCCTGAACCTCGAGGGTCATGTCGCTGTTGTGTCCGCCGCTGAGTGTGGCAGAACCGAACTCGCTTCCGTACACTGCCGCATATGTCTTGTGAGAACCGGCCCATTCCTTTTCGTTGAAATAGCCCTGATATATACCTGTGGCACTGATCCTCAGGTCCTTGAGCGGTTCTATCGTCACCTTTCCGCTGGCAGTCAGGGAGTTGTAGTTGTTCACTCCGGTATATTCATTGGCTGCGCAGACAGGGTTCTGTCCGTTTGAAGTCTCGTAATACTTTCCATCTGAGTCATAGACAGGTAGGGTCGGGTTTCTCATCGAGGCCTGGGCATAGAGTTCTCCCGGAACAAATCCGTCCCTGACTATCTTGTCGTTGATGTTGAGGTTGATGCGGAGCCTGTCGTCAAACATCGAGTGGTTGAGCGCAAGTTTGAGCGCAAGAGACCTGTGGAATGATTTCTCATATATACCCTGCTTGTCAGAGTAGGTGAGGCTTCCGACATAACTTGTATTCTTCTGACCTCCCTTTATGGAAAGATAATGATTGTGCGAGACCGGATTGCGGGTGATTTCGCCCACCCAGTCGGTAGAACCTCCGAAATCGTTCATTCCCTTTCCTGCAAAATCAGGATTTTCCATATATCTGCGGTAATCGGCTGCGCTTAACTGGTCGTCCTGACCGGCCATGCGGTCGAACTTCACATATCCGTTATATTCCACGCTTGCCCTTCCTGCTTTAGGAGACTTGGTGTTTATGATGATCACACCGTTAGTTCCTCTTGTACCGTAGATTGCTGCGGCAGAACCGTCCTTGAGCACATCTATGGATTCGATGTCTTCCGGTGCCACGGAGTTGAGCGATCCGCCTGCGATACCGTCTATCACAATCAGAGGGTCCGAAGATGCAGCAAGAGTAGAAATACCGCGCAGGGATATGCTTGGTGAAGCATTAGGCTCTCCAGAAGTCATTGCCATACCGAGTCCCGCCACCTTACCCTGAAGCAGTCCGAGGGGAGATGATACGCCACCTTGGATGAAATCGTCAGCCTTGACTCGTGTTATCGAGGTGGTGATTTCCTCCTTTTTCATAGAACCGTAACCGATGGCTATCACTTCCTGGAGTCCGATAGCATCTTCCTGCATTGTGACGTCAATGACAGACCTTCCACCCACCTTGACGGTCTCGTTCTTCATTCCCATGAATGAAAATTCAAGAACTGCATCAGGAGAGTTTACACTTATGCTGTAGGTTCCGTCGTCATCAGTGATGCTGCCGTTCAGACTTCCTTTTTCAAGGACGCCGACTCCCGGCATGGCCACCCCGAAAGAGTCCTTTACTGTTCCGCTCACCTGATGGCTTTGAGCGGATACGGCCTGTGCAAGGAACAGTGCGGCAATTGCCGGAACCGCCTGTAATATTATGTGACGCATAGACATTCTTATTTATTGCTGTTTACAGTACAGTCCTTGTCTCCGTACCAGTATGAAGTCGTGTAGTAGTCTGCTGTTCCGAGATTCCATGACAGCATCTCAATGTCATATCTGAATGACTTGGTGAACGGAATCGCATCAAGATTTCTTGTCCTCATGAAGGAGTTGTAACCGTGGGATGAGGTCTCGTCCGCCCTTGGCGCGCCGCCGAACGGAGTGAGGAAAGGTACTACAGGTGCCCACGAGCAGTTGAAGTAGTCTTCTGTTCCTGTGCCGAAATGCGATGGGAACGTGTCGTCGTCCACCCATATCTTCTCGTCACCTTCGCCATACCAGTCTATTGCATAGTTGTAGAGCGAGAGGAGGTCTCCCACATATACTCCGCGTCCCTTGATGGTCATGAAATTCCAGTCGAGATTCTCGTTGGAGTCGTAGTTGTTGTTCAGAGGAATACCTTTTTCGCTGCGGAACGAGGTGTGGAAATACAAGGAGTTTTCGTCCCACTTGTAAGAGCCGGTGACTGCAGTGATACCGATATTGACTGTCTTTCCGGAGTTGTTGGATATCCTGATGCTTGCGTTTTCTCTATAAGGCATCACGAACCGGCATTTCATATTTCCGTTACCGTCAGAGAAAAGATACCATCCGTCCACTTTCGGCGCGCCCATTCCTGCTCCCGAAAAGTCTGCGAGCGGAGCCTTGATGCATGTCTTTGAATCAAATGTTCCTTCGATGTCGAGTGCCCTCATTATGTCTGCATAATCCTCTCTCTCGAATCCGTCCACCTGAATGCCGAGGTGTCTGATGGCCTTGGTGCCTTTCGGAAGATCGAGTGCAACAGATTCACCGTCCTTTACGCTCTGCCTTACCTCTGAGGTTTTTCCTCCGGTGCAGTCCTGAGGATTGAGAAGGGTCTTGCTTACCTTCTCCATCTTTGCGGAAAGTTTTCCGGCATCTGCCAATGTGAATGTCTTCACATCTGTTCCCTCTGGCCATGTGCGGTAGTTGATATGATAATATCTCGGTACGAACACGTTTATATCCGGCTCCTCGAAAGTGATCTTGCAACTTCTGCTGTAAGGGATAGGAAGGAAGAAAGAGTTTCCTCCGACTCCGTCCATCGCGGTCACGTAGTGGGTGTGGGTGAGTGAAAGTCCCTCAGGCACGTCGAGAGGGAATCTCTTCATGTCATATGCCGGTATGATTATCTGTGGCTCATCTGCCCCATCCAGATATATTCTCATTATACCGTACTTGTCCTTTGTGGTCATCCATATACGTGTAATCGCTCCAGGACCTTTCTCGTCGAACATTACCTTTTCAAGTCTGTTGCCGACTGTGTCGAGGCGTTCATATCCGCCTCCGTCGACATTCGCAAACCATCCTTCCTGGTCAGGTGCGATGCTTCGTCTGTCGTAACTGCTGACCTGCTTCTGTGTATATCCGCTTTCAGGGAACCTTGTCATATTGTCACGGTCGAGCATTTCCTCGAGCAATGTGTCAAGGGTGATCGCGGAGGACTTTCTGGAAATTCCATCGTTGCAACATGCTGCAGACATGATGCATGCTGCCATTATGATAAGTACTCTTTTCATGTATAGTTTGTTTTAGTGTAAGATTATCTTCTTGCAGGAGTCCATGCTCCGGCCTGTGTGCATACGTAGGCGGCTGTTTCGACTGCCCTCCTGTGTGCCTCTGCTATGCCGCTTCCGTTCAGAAGTGCTCCGATGAGCGAACCGGAGAATGCGTCTCCAGCTCCTACTGCATCCACAACCTCCACTTTCGGTGTCTTGAGTGTGGATACGCCTTCTTCGTGATATATCGAACTGAATTTGTCTCCTCCTGTCAGAACGACCATCTTGAGACTCCATCTGTCCATGAAGAAGCGGCATGCCTGGTCAGTGTCAAGATCCCGGATTTCAAAGACACCCTTGAGAATTTCAAGTTCATCATCGTTGATCTTGAATATGTTTGCCATTTCCAGAGAGGATTCGATCAGTTCCTTCGACCAGAAATGCTGTCTGAGGTTGATGTCATAGACTTTGAGCGTGTCTTCCTTCATCGCCTCGACCAATGCCTTTGTGGTTGCGCGGGAAACCTCATGCCTCTGTGCAAGAGTTCCGAAACTTATCGCTCCGGCCTTTCCTGCAAGTTCCAGAGCCTCCTGTGTGAGAGGAATATGGTCCCATGCCACATTCTCGCAGATCTCGTAATCAGGCTGCCCGTCGACCACGGTCACATTCACAGTGCCGGTCGGAAAATCCACCTCGCTCACTTGAATCTTTATTCCATGGTTTCTGCTCACTTCGAGGAGTTCTTTTCCGAGTTGGTCCTTGCCGACTGCACTTACAGCCCAGCCTTCCGCTCCGTTCTGCGAAGCATGATATGCGAAGTTGACAGGTGCTCCACCTGCTTTCCTTCCACTGGGGAGGAGGTCCCAGAGATATTCTCCCACCCCGATGACAATAGGTTTCATTGTTTATCTGAGTTTTAGTTCTTTTTCGATTGCTTCGAGAGACTTGCCTTTTGTCTCAGGGATGAGGAACCAGATGAACAGGCCTGCTGCAAGACAGAGGGCTGCAAAGATTCCAAATGCTACATTGGTGCCGAGTGTGCTCTCCATCCATGGATAGAACTGCACTACGAGAAAGGCACATGCCCAGCTGATGCCGGTAGAGAATGCCATCGCAGTACCGCGGACGCGTGACGGATACATTTCTGATGTCACGACGAACATAAGCGGAGAGAGAGAAAGGGCAAAGAATCCGATGTAAGCAAGAATTGCTGCAAGTACGCCAATGCTGCTTGGATCTGCTATCGAATATGCATATGTAAGGTATGCAAGGGAAACAGTACATCCGAAACAGCCGCATACAAGCAGCGTCTTGCGTCCGAACTTATCTACTAACCATAATGCTATCACTGTAAAGATCAGGTTCGCCACTCCTATGAACACTGTCTGAAGGAGAGGGTCACTGTCGGCAATGCCGAGTTTGCCGAGTATGCTCGGAGCATAGTTGACTACGACATTGATACCTGTTATCTGCTGGAAGAAGGCAAGCATGCTGCCAAGGAATACCACATAGCCCATTCTTCCCTTGAAAAGTTCCTTGAATGCGACCTTTTCCCTCTCGCATTTCTGTCCCTTCTGCTCCAGCCATATCGGACTTTCCGGAAGGAACAGCAGGAGTACTATGTCAAGAATGGCGAATGCCAGAGGCAGACCGAGCATCAGATGCCAGTTCATTTCGTAGGATGAGAAGAAGAGGTTGGCGCAATATGCCACGAGAATACCGACTACAACGAACAGTTGGTAGAAGGAAACGAAGGTTCCTCGGAGTTCGGCCGGTGATATTTCCGTAATATAGGTAGGAATCACTGCGGAGAGGACACCGACTCCAAGTCCACCTATGAACCTGTATATCACAAGTGCGGAAGCGGAGTGTGAAAGGAAGCCGCATCCTCCTGCCGACAGTCCGAGAAGGACGGCGGAAATGATCAGCATCAGTTTCCTTCCATATTTGTCGCTCAGACGTCCTCCAAGCAGTGCGCCGAAAAGGCAGCCGACCATAAGGGCGCCTGTTACAAAACCCTTTGTCAGTGCATCAAGTGAAAATTCTGCTTCGATGATGTCGATTGCGCCGGAAATGCCTCCCATGTTCAGACCGACCACGAGTGCTCCGAATGCTGCAATGAATGCGTAAGTGAACGCGATACTCTTTTTCATGTCTATCAGTTTTTAGTGTCAATTGTTCTGTGCTGCAAAACTGATGATTTTGTCCAATCGGGGAAATAAATATCGTTTCAAAATCTTATACTCATGTTACATCGGGTACTCCGCTTGTCACACTATACGAAAAAGGACAGCCACCGATGATGACTGTCCCTTTTTTGATATGTGTTTGTCGATTAGAACATCTCTGGCTCGTTGTTCTGTTCTGGAGCCTCAGCAGGACGCTCACGACGTGGACCTCTTGGACCTTTGTCATCGCGACGTGGGCCACGGTCACCTCTGCGGTCATCACGACGCGGACCGTTGCCGTTCTCACGACGTGGACCCTTGTCTCCGCGTGGCTTGCGCTCTGGCTCTACGTAACCCTCAGGCTTCTCGATAAGAGCCTTGCGTGAAAGTCTCATCTTACCTGTCTTGGCATCGATCTCAAGGAGTTTTACATCCACTTCGTCGCCTACGTTGAGTACGTCCTCTACCTTCTCGGTCTTGTTCCAGTCGATCTCAGAGATGTGGAGCAGGCCTTCCTTGCCAGGGAGAATCTCAACGAATGCTCCGAACTCAAGGATAGAAACAACCTTTCCGTGATATACTGTGCCAACTTCAGGAACTGCAGTGATACCGTTGATCCATGCGATAGCCTTGTCCATAGACTCCTTGTCAAGACCGAAGATATCTACAACACCCTTCTGAACGCCGTCAATCTGCTCCTCAGTGATAGTGATTGTAGTACCTGTCTCGCGCTGAATCTTCTGGATAGTCTCGCCACCCTTTCCGATGATCGCTCCGATGAACTCACCGTCAACGATGAGCTGTACCATGCGTGGAACGAATTCCTTGTACTCTGCACGTGGCTCGCTGATGGTCTTCATCATCTCACCCATGATGTGGAGACGACCCTGACGTGCCTGCTCGAGTGCCTTTGCGAGAACGTCATATGAGAGTCCGTCCACCTTGATGTCCATCTGGGTAGCTGTGATACCGTCCTTTGTACCTGTTACCTTGAAGTCCATATCTCCGAGGTGGTCCTCGTCGCCGAGAATGTCGGTAAGGATTGCATATCTTTCGTTAGGATTGTCCTTGTCTGTGATAAGACCCATTGCTACACCTGCTACAGGCTTCTTGATCTTCACACCTGCGTCCATGAGGGCGAGGCAGCCGGCACATACTGTAGCCATTGAAGATGAACCGTTTGACTCGAGGATATCTGAAACCACGCGTATTGCGTAAGGATTCTCCGGAGCCATAGGGATCATAGGCTTGAGGGCACGGTATGCGAGGTTTCCGTGTCCGATCTCACGACGGCCGACACCGCGCTGAGGACGAGCCTCACCTGTTGAGAACGGTGGGAAGTTGTAGTGGAGAACGAACTGGTCAGTCTCCTGAATGAGCACCTCGTCGCGCTCCTTCATGTCCAGCTTTGTACCGAGTGTTACAGTCGAGAGTGACTGAGTCTCACCACGTGTGAAGATTGCCGATCCATGTGCGCATGGGAGGTAATCAGTCTCACACCAGATAGGACGTACAGTCGTAGTGTCGCGGCCGTCGAGACGCACACCCTCGTCAAGGATCATGTTTCTCATTGCAGCCTTCTCCACTGCGTGATAATATCTTTCAATCATCATTCTCTTCTCTTCCTGCTCCTCTTCCGGAAGTGTAGCGTAGAACTCTTCCTTGAGAGCCTCGAAAGCGTCAGATCTCTCATGCTTTGCTGATCCGCTCTTTGCGATAGCGTAGCATCTGTCATAGCAGAATTCCTGGATAGCCTTGCGGAGATCCTCGTCGTTCTCCTCGTGGCAGTAAGTCCTCTTTACAGTCTTGCCTACAGCCTCTGTGAGCTCCATCTGCACCTTGCAGTGTTTCTTGATCTCCTCGTGAGCGAACTTGATGGCCTCGAGCATATCTGTCTCGCTGACCTCCTTCATCTCACCCTCTACCATCATGATGTTGTCGTATGTAGCCGCAACCATGATGTCGATATCTGCATCAGCCATCTCGCTGAAGTTAGGATTGATCTTCAGCTCGCCGCCGATTCGTGCGACGCGTACCTCAGAGATAGGACCATCGAACGGAATGTCACTCACTGCAAGCGCTGCTGATGCTGCAAGACCAGCGAGTGCATCAGGCTGGATGTCCTTCTCAGCTGAGATAAGATTTACATTTACGAATACTTCTGCGTGGAAATCCTCTGGGAAAAGCGGACGAAGCGCTCTGTCCACAAGACGTGCGATAAGGATTTCATAGTCAGAAGCCTTGCCTTCTCTCTTCATGAATCCGCCTGGGAATCTACCAGCAGATGCATATTTCTCCTTGTAGTCCACCTGGAGCGGCATGAAGTCAACATCCTCCTTTGCGTCTTTAGCGCATGTAACTGTAGCGAGGAGCATTGTGCCTCCCATCTTGACTACAACAGAACCGTCAGCCTGCTTTGCGAGCTTACCGGTCTCGATCTCGATTATCCTGCCGTCGGATAATTCAATTGTCTTTTTTACGATATTCATTGTTTCATCTTCAGCCTGCCTCCCCCTATGGGAGTCGATTAATACTCAGTTTCATCGTTGACGGTCTTCATACCAGATCCGTCTTATATAATGTCATTCTTCAGGCGCCGCAGGCTGTTGTCTGCGCCATCGGACTTATTTGCGCGAAAAAAGGGGGCTGGACCACACGTGGCCGCGTCCCCCTTCGTCGGTTCCTACTATATCGTAGCTTATCGACGGAGACCAAGCTCCTTGACGATAGCTCTGTATCTCTCAATATCAATCTCCTTGAGATAATCAAGGACACGACGTCTCTTACCTACAAGCTTCAAGAGTGAACGACGAGTAACATAGTCGTGCTTGTTGCTCTTGAGGTGCTCGGTAAGGTGAGCGATACGGTAGGAAAATAATGCCACCTGGCTCTCTGGAGAACCTGTGTCAGTATTAGACTTTCCGTACTTCTCGAAAAGCTCCTGTTTTTTCTCTGGTGCCAAATATTCAGCCATCTTTTGAAAAAATTAGAGGTTAATAAATCAGTAATGCAAACCACCTGAGGTTTGCGGGCGCAAATATAGTTACATTTTTTGAATTTACAATCAAATCAGGGCTATAATTTCTGCAATGTTTCTTTGGCGCGTTTGAGATATGTCTTCAATGTGTTTTCAGATACACTCAGTTCTTCGGCGGCATCCTTGATCTTCATCCTATGAACATATACCATTGTGAATGCTTCCCGACATTTCCCTGTAAGAGACAATATTTTCCTATATGCCTCCTCGACTTTATGAAAACGCTCCATGGCAAGCCTTTCTTCTTCGTGAGTGTCGCTGTGATTTATTTCTTCGAGATGGAGAATCTTTCCCTGCATAGAGTTCTTGGATGATGAGAGAAAATTGATTGAAGAATTTCTGACGGCCTTGAATATGTATGAGGAATGTGAGTCTATGCGGGAGAAATTTTCCCATAGCCTTATAAAACATTCCTGAACAATATCTTTCGCAGATTCGAAAGGAACACCAAGCCTTACAGAATGTATGACGAGACTGTTGAACAGCTCGTCATAGATTTTTCGGAAAGTATGCTCTTTATCTGACCTCATCGCCCCTGCATCTTGATATGTCAACACAAATTTATACAAATTCCTGTAAAAAAACGGATTTCTCTGTCACCTATTTCAGTAAAAACCTGTCTTAAAGAAAAAACCATAAATGAAAACTAACGACAACAGACTTGATTCAGATGCTTTTGAGGACTTGATGCATGAGGTCGGGGTTCTTGATGCTCTTGAGAAGGAACGGGAACAGAACTTTCTTGAGATAATGTCAACTATACGCATCAGACGTAGAAAAAGGATATTTTTTTCCATATCCTGTACAGCTGCTGCGGCTGTCACTCTGTTTCTGATCTTGATGTTGCCTGCCGGAAAGAAAGATATGTCAGAAATCCCGGAGGTACCTACTCTCATTACAGATTCCGGTGAGAGTTTTGTTCTTGAAGACCGTGATTCATATACATTGGATCTCCTGGCGGTTTCGGATACTCGAGAAGAACCTGCAAAGGTCCGCCCTGAGGACGTACCTGCCGAAAATGAGGCCGCTCAGGAGACTTTCGTAAATGCATCTTCTGTCCGACGCAGTACGGTAGTGATACCTCAGGGATATACCTACAACATCCTTTTCGATGACGGCACGCAGGCATATCTCAATTCCGGAAGTTATATCGAGTTCCCTGAGTCGTTTGCAGGAAGAGAGGAAAGACGGGTAAGTCTCAGGGGTGAAGGCTATTTCAAGGTGGCCAAGTCAGACAAGCCTTTCATCGTGACTGCATCAGGGGTGGAAATCAAGGTCTATGGTACCGAGTTCAATGTGAATGCGGGTAAGGAGGGCAAAGTGGAGACGATCCTGGTTTCCGGCTGTGTCGGAGTCAGGGAAAATCCGATGGCGGAGGAAATAGTCATGGAACCCGGAAATATGCTGACCTGTGATATTGTGGAACATAGTACTGACGTCAGGAAGGTTGATCCGTATGACTACCTTGCCTGGATGAGAGGAGATTTCACTTACACAGACAGACCTCTTTCAGAACTGATTGAAGAGATTGAAGCATTTTATGGAATAGAAGTCAACAGTGATGGAGTTGCTGTAGATATGCCTGTGACCATAAATCTGAGCAGAAAACTCGGACACAGGCAGATTATGGAAATACTGGAACTTGCTTTCGGTATAGGATTCAAGAAAACAGGAGAAAAAACATATAACTGTATTACGAACTTTAACTAAACGGGTTTTGCTTATGAAAAAATCAAAAGACAGGACAGGATTAATTATGAGGTTGTGCGCATCGGTGCTTGTCGCGTCAATGTCCATAATCTCATCCTCTCAGTTCGTATTGTCTGCAACCGGACTCCCTGAAATTCCGCAGCAGACTGATACGAAGTCGACAGTAACTCTCAAGTTCAGGCGCGTACCGATAAGAGAGGCTCTTAATGAAATCAAGAGACAGACAGGCAGAGGCTTTGCCCTCTCCGCGGATGTGGAGAAGGCAATCGGGAATGTGTCTGTGGATGTGAAAGATGCGACAATCCATCAGGCTATGGAATCTCTGCTGTCAGGAACAGGCTATGAGTATTCGATAGTCAACAGTCAGATAGTCATTCTTAAGAAACGGGCATCCGATGGCAAGATACGGATATCCGGCACGGTCATGGACAATTATCGTGAACCGGTGACGGGTGCTATAATATATGTAAAAGGTACTTCGAATTCAGCGGAGGCTGATATCGATGGAAATTTCTCTCTTATCATGGATGAACCTGGAGAAATAGAAATCTCATATATCGGTTTCAAACCTTATCGTCTTAGTGTGATGAATGACTTGAGCGGCATCGTTGCGAGACTGGAACCTGACAACGTGCTTGAAGATGTGGTCGTTACCGGTATCTTTAACAAGAACAAGGAGACATTTACAGGATCTGTCACTTCCATTTCGGAGAAGGAACTCCTGAATTTCAAGGGACAGAACCTGATTGCCACTCTCAAGAATATCGACCCTGTGCTTAACGTGGCAGTAAACAATCTTGCGGGCAGTGACCCGAACACTCTGCCGTCCCTGAGCATACGAGGAAATGCATCCCTTGGCTCAAGTCTTGAGGAAATCGAAATGGGTGTACAGGCTTCGCTGAATACTCCGCTGATCATTATGGACGGATTTGAGATATCTCTGGAGAAACTCATGGATTACAACGAGGAAGATATTGCATCCATGAATATTCTTAAGGATGCCTCTGCGACAGCCATATACGGTTCCAGGGGAGCCAATGGTGTCATTGTCATAACGACAAAGGCTCCTGAAGCAGGACGTATCAAGGTGTATTTCAAGGCAGGACTGAACCTTGAAATGCCTGACCTGTCTTCTTACAATCTGATGAACGCCAAGGAGAAACTTCAACTTGAATACGAAAACGGAGTATATGACTACAAGTATGATATGGCTACGGATGTGGCATTCAAGAATCTATATCATGAGAATCTCAAGAATGTAAACCGAGGAGTGGACACATACTGGATAGGTCAGCCGGTCAGGGTCGGTGTCGGTCAGAGATATAACCTGAATCTGACAGGTGGAAACAATACCTTCAGATGGAGGACAAGCCTCGGGTACAACAACATTGCAGGTGCCATGAAAGGATCGGACAGAAACAATTTCAACGGAACCATAGATCTTTCATACACTCACAAGAAACTGATCTTCAACAATCAGACATCAATTACCACCAATAAGGCGCAGAACAGCAAATATGGAGAATTCAGCACATATGCTCAGATGAATCCTTATTGGCCGATTTACGATGATAACGGGGAACTCATAAAGTCATATACAAGCCCGTTGTCAGAGATTACCACTCAGGTGGGTAACCCTTTGTATAATTCAACCCTCAATACATACAACAAGTCCAATTATACCCAGATTGTCAACAATTTCTCGATAGAGTGGAACATAATCGATGAGTTGAGACTGCGCGGACAGGTAGGAATATCAAAGACATTCAACAAATCAGATGTGTTCTATCCTGCAGAACACACGATGTTTGATTCTTATCCGATTTCGGATGCCATGAAGAAGGGCTCATATACCTACGGCACTGGCGAAGCTTTCGCCCTTAACGGCAATGCTACTCTTTCATATTCCAAGACTTTTGCAAAGAAGCATACTGTATATGTGGGAGCGGATTTCTATATATCGCAAAACAGTAGCTACAGATACTCGTTCTCTGCTATCGGTTTCCCTAATTCCAACCTTGATTTCATCGGAAGTTCATTGGGCTATGCTGATGGAGCAAGACCTTCGAGCAGTGAGGATATGAACCGTGCTATAGGTTATACTGTAAATGCCAACTATTCTTTTGACAACAGGTATTTCGTTGATGGCTCTTTCCGTGCGGACGGCTCATCTCTTTTTGGAGGTAATAACAGATATGCTCCGTTCTGGAGTGCCGGTGTCGGCTGGAATATCCATCGTGAGAAGTTCATGGCAGACCAGAAATTCATTTCCAATATGAAACTGAGGGGTTCGGTGGGAGAAAGCGGCTCCCAGAATTTCTCATCCTACCAGGCTTTATCGACCTATGCCTATTATACAGATCAGAAGTACGGCCTTTGGAATGGAGCCTATCTTATGGGACATGGCAATCCTAACCTCAGATGGCAGAAAGTCTTCCAGTGGAATATCGGTCTGGACATTTCTGTGCTTGACGGTAGAATATCAGCTGCTGTCGATGTGTATAACAAGGATACAAGAGACCTGCTTTCAAGAAGAGACCTTCAGGCTTCTACAGGCTTTACCTCGTACACGGAAAACGTAGGTGCTATCAATAACAAGGGTGTTGAGGCGATGCTTAGCGCATACCTTGTCAGAAATCTGGAGAAAAGGATAATATGGTGCATAACCGGTAGGATGGCTTATAACAAGAATACGATTGTCAAACTTTCGGATGCCCTCAAGAAAGATACTCAGGATGCCTTGACTAAGAATATCGAACTTGGAACACTGCTTTTTGAAGGAGACCCTACTAATGCTATTTATGCAGTACGTTCCCTCGGAATAGATCCGAGTACAGGAGATGAACTTTATCTGACGAAGGACGGGAAAATCACCGATACATGGAAGAGTTCAGACAGAGTTTTCCTTGGTTCATACGACCCTAAATACCGAGGTAATGTGAGTTCGCTTTTCCAATGGGGAGGACTTACCTTGAACCTTGCGTTCGGTTTCTATTTCGGAGGTTACCAATATAATTCCACATTGCTCAGCAAGGTAGAGATAATGAGAAACATGATAGCTGTCGGCAATGTCGACAAGAGAGTTTATGCAGACCGTTGGCAGAAGCCGGGTGATGTGAAGTTCTTCAAGAAGATCGACGACAAGAGTACCAAGGCCACATCCCGTTTCGTGATGAAGGAGAATGTGTTTGAACTCCAGAACATTTCTCTTCAGTATGCTTTCGACGGTCCGAAACTTAAGGAAAAGGCAAAGATACAATCCATCATTCTTGGTGTGAACATGTCAGATATATTCCACCTGTCTACCATAAGGCAGGAGAGAGGAACGGGTTATCCTTTTGCCAGACACGCATCAATGTCACTTTCTTTAACATTCTAATCGACATCTCCATGAAGAATATATATATCATATCAGCACTTTGCTGCGTACTTTTTGTTTCCGCCTGTGATTTTCTGGATGTTAATCCCAAAACGCAGGTACCGGCAGATAAGATGTTTATGCAGGAAGCCGGCTTCGAAGATGCTCTTAACGGCTGTTACATGAAGATGAACAGTAAGCATCTTTATGGAAAGTTTCTGACTCTTTCCGGAGTGGATTTTCTTGCCGGTTATTATGACAGAACCACATCTGGAACTCTTGAGCATGCCCTGAGCAATTTCGAATTCGATAATTCATATCTGAAGAGTCAGATAAAATCAACCTACAACGAGTTCTACAATGTCATACTCCAGGTCAATGATGTCATTGTACATCTCGACTCTGAACAAGGAAGGAATGTGGTCAAATCTCCGGAGAAAAGAAACCTTCTTATGGGTGAGGCTCTTGCATTACGGGCATTTCTGCATTTTGATATTCTACGTCTATTCGGTCAGGTTCCTAAGAATGCGACCATTACAGTATCTCTTCCGTATTCGGAGGTGACAGGTGTTGATGCAAGACCTCTCTACGGCTTTGATGAATATCTGGCGAAAGTTATGAATGACATAGAGGATGCGGAGGAACTTCTCAAAGAAGATCCGTGCAGGACATATAATCTCAACACTCATGTGCATGCCGAGGTTAAAGATGATTTCTATCATTACCGGAAATACCGTTTCAACTATTATGCTGTGAAGGCCTTGAAGGCACGTATTTACCTCTATATAGGGGACCGTACGAATGCATACAAGGAGGCTATGAGCATAATTGATGCAAAGAACCAGGATGGATCGGATTATTTTGCACTTGCCGGAGACAATGATTTCAATAAGTCATATTTCGCCATGCCTTCAGAGACAATCATGGGTCTTTCCAACAGAGGACTGGATAATAATGAGACTGAGAGGCTCTTCAAGAACGAATCAAATGCCTTTCCTATGCTTTTCAGTAAGTCCAGATGCGAAATGATGTTTTACTTTAATACAGCAAGCAACAACCGCTTCAGCAGATGGTGGGGTGAGGTTACCAATGCGACAGGAGGCCTCAATCCATACTACAAGAAATACATGCAGAACGAGGGTGTGTCTGACGACGCTGTCAAGTTGGACAACAAATGGCTCGTTCCGCTTTTCAGACTGTCTGAAATATACCTGATAGCGATGGAATCGACGGACGATCTTGCGCAGGCCAATGCTTTGTATACGGAATATATGCGTGCGAGAAATGTTCAGGTAGAAGACTATTTCCAGGATCTGTCTATGGTACAGGGAGAAACAGTGTTTGAAATGCGTATAGAATTTATGGCGGAGGGCCAGATGTTCTACACCTACAAGAGAACCGGAGCGACCGATATGTATTTTGATTACAGCAAGACCATTACTGAAGATAATTATGTAGTACCTGTTCCAGAAAGCGAACTTAAATAGACGAATCGATGAAGAATATATTTATAAGATTATTTGTATCTGGAATCCTTATCCTGGCTGCCTCATGTTCGGAGCACTATCCTATGTATGAACTCAAGGATACACGGCTTGGATTCCGGTATGTATTTGATGAAAATGCCCAGAAGGTTCTGGACTCTGCCATCCGCTATACATTTGTATATCAGCCGGCAGACGTAACTGAAGATACTGTCTGGGTAGAGCTGAAGACCTCGGGTTTTCTTTCAGATGCTGACAGAAATTTTGAGATAGAGCAGGTAGATGCTACTGCAGAAAACATTCATACGTCTCTTCCTGAAGGAACAGAAGTCCTGAATGCGGAGCCGGGAGTCCATTACAAGGCATTTACAGAAACCGGTATCAAGGAAATGATGGTGGTCAAAGGTGGCAGCGCACAAGCCAGATTCCCGGTAGTGGTTCTCCGTCATGAAGATATGCAGGGAGCCAAGATATATCTGAGGCTGAAGGTCAAGGAAAATAATAATTTCAAAGAGTCTTTCCCTGCAGACAGATTTATGGTGATAGAAATGTCGGATATGCTTTCAAAACCGAAAGAATGGGGCTTGGGAGCAATCGAGTACTATTTTACAGGTCCTTACAGTGATGCCAAGCTCAGATTTATGATTGACAATGCTTCATGGAAAGTTGATGATAAATGGTTTGCGGAGCATTTTTCCACTTACAATGTGGATATGGGATATGCAGGTTATCTGTCCACTTATTTCACAAACAAACTGATAGAGGTCAATGACGCGAGAATCGCACGTGGAGAGGATGTCATAAAGGATGATAAAGGGAATCCGATCTACTTTGTCAATTACGGAAATCCGCAGCCTTATAAGTCAGGAAATTAAATTGCGCCATTATGAAGAAGATATATTTGATTTTATTGTTCCTTCCTATCCTGATGACATCTTGTTTCAAGGATATGGGCAACTATGATTACAAGACCTTCGAGGAATTTGAAGTAAGCGGTCTTGAAAGCAGTTACGATGTCATTTCCTACGTGGAAAACCTGAAGATAACCCCGGTCGTTACTCCGGAAGAAGGTGACTTTGAGTATGAATGGTTTGTGACAGAGTCCAGAAAAGGACTCCATCAGATAGAGGAATATGCTGTAGTCCTGTCACGGGATAAGGTGCTTGATGTGCCATTCGAATATCCTACCGGCTCATATGAACTGCACCTTAAAGTGACAGATAAGGTCAGCGGCGATGCGGAATTTGTCAGGATGACAGTCAATGCGGTCACACCGTTCCTTAATGGACATTATGTGCTGTACGAGACGGCAGAAGGCAATACGGAGATGGATATTCATTATTCTGATGGTAATGTCACCCGAGAGGCGGTCAGCGAGTTCTATGGCGCCTCCCTTCCAGGCAAGCCGAATACGTTGTCTTATGTTCCGGAAATGTCATATCTTGACGAGGAAAGCGGAAGCAATGTGGTCAATTATGTGATGGTTCCTTCAAGCGAAAACGGGATGGTGTCGTTCAATATGACAGATATGTCTGTTGCACGTACGATGGACCAGTGGTTTTACGGTGAGTACGACTGCTCTGATATCAGACACATATCCTCGTTGGGATATAATGTGCTCATATTTGCGAAGACGGGAGTTCATTCCAATTATCAGATCGTCAACGGAGTATGGGTGCAGCTCAGTGCAGGAAAATTTTCTCCTCAACCGGATGTCATAGATGCAACTGCATATGAGGTGTCTTCGGATGTGTGCTATTTCGGTGATATGGCATTATTCCATGATGCTGTGAATAACAGATTCATCAGCATAGATTTGAACGGAGGACTGAAAGTCTGCACCTTGCAGTCCCCTTCCCCTATAGAGGGTGAAGAACCTGTACCGGAGCAGATTGATGGAAAAGTGATTTTCATGGGAGGTATTAGTCCGTCAGGAGTAACTGGATATGATTTCAGGGACTATATGGTCATTATCGCTGAGGGAAATGACTCAGGCAGGACCTGTTATTACGTCAAGCCGGACGGTCAGCGAGGACTTGATATCGTAAGAAAGATGAAGTTTGATGCAGGAACACCGTTTGCGACAGCCTCTTTCTACACGTCTTCAAAGAACGGAGCGAACTATCTCTATGCTGTCAGTGACAATAAGATATATTCAATGAACCCGAACACAGGTGCTGTAGAAGAACTGACCTTCACTTCACGTCCGGAAGGCGAAATTACACTTTTCCAGACCATGTTCAATGTCACTGCTGACCAGAACTCTGATGCGTATTTCAATGGCTTTGTCATCGCTACTGTCTCGTCAGGAAAATACACTGTCGCTCTTTATGACATGATAGGCGGCCTTCCGGTGTTGAATACAGGTCCTGTCAGGACTTTCGAAGGTGAAGGAAAGGTCAAAAGTGTACAGTACGCATCTCAGACTAAAAAGGCTGGAGTGATGAATATCGGAAATTCCGTATACTCAATACATTATTGATGAAACGCAGAATCTTCATTATATTTTTGATGTTCATGTCGGCATGCATGTCACTGCATGCCGGCAGTGAGTTGGTACTCTATAATGCTAATGTGGTAGATACGGACAAGGGGACGGTCCTGTATTGTCGTGATGTCATAGTTGAAGGTGGATCCATTGTGTCTGTCAGACCTTCCCGCGGGAACTTGCGTCGTAATGCTGTCGATATGACAGGAAAGTTTCTTATGCCCGGTCTGATAGACTCTCATGTTCACTTTGCCAATGCATGCAGGAAGCCTGAGGCGGCGGAAGCCCTGTCAGAAGAGTTTCTGAGAAACGGAGTGACCACCGTGAGGGATGTAGGTGGAAACTATCTCTTCATAAAGGAATATAACAGCATGCGTGAAGAAGGACGGTTCAATGGCCCGGATATATACTATAGTTCCATATGGGCTGCCGAACCGTTCGATATGCCGTCTGTGCATGCAGAGGGGACTGACTCGGAGAACAATCCCTGGAGCAGGATGTTCAGTATCAGGGATTCGTCCGATCTGGCTTTGGAAAGGGCCGTCAAGGAGGCATATGACATCGGATGTACTGGCTTCAAACTTTATATCAATTATTCGGCAGAAGATCTGTCGAGGTTTGTTCCGTTCGCCAAGAAATACGGGATGAAGGTGTGGGGACACTCGTCTCAGATAAATGGAGCGGATGCCATGCAGGTGGCTGCTTCCGGTATGGAGGTGATGTCCCATGCATATCTTCTCCCGCGTCATTATTATCCGGGAAGACATCTCTCCCCGAACGACAGGGAGTATGTTGGCGCTGTTCTGGATGAAATGCTCAGGAATGATGTGGTACTGGATATGACCGTATTTCTCAGCTACGGGTCCGGAACCTTCTTCGCTTCCGAGGTGGCGCGTATGGCATATGAGAAAGGAGTCAGTTTCGTGACGGGTACTGATCTGCCAGGGTGCAGGCTACATGAGGAAATCGATATGCTTTCCAAGGAATGCGGTATTGCCGCAGTCGACATACTGCGTGCCGCCACGGTAACAGGAGCAAGGATCATCGGGAAGGCGGGAAAGCTTGGAGTGATCGCGGAGGGTGCGGAAGCCGACATGATTGTACTTGATGCAAATCCTCTTGAAGACCTCTCGGTATTGAGGGATATCTGCATGACTGTCTCTGACGGCGATCTTGTCTATAGCCGTCCCTCTGCAGGGAACAGTGTGACCCTGTATAACTGCAATGTCATAGACACCAAGGCAGGAAAGGTCCTCAAGGGAAGGACAATAGAAGTCAGGGACGGTATTATTACAGACATATCGAGGGCTGCCGCATCTCCGGGAGAGGACGATGTGGACATGACCGGCAGGTATGTGATGCCGGGGATGATAGATTCGCACGTTCACTGGGGTATATTTTCGCAGACAGAAGAACTTTCGGAGACTTTTTCCAAGGATTTTCTTGCAGCCGGGGTGACAACTGTCAGGGATCTTGGCAGCAATTATCTCAATATCAGCAGATTCAATAAAGGGGTGAGGAATGGGCTATATGCCGGTCCTCGTGTGTTCTATTCGGCCTTATGGGCTGCCGGAAACTATTTCATGGATCCTATGGATTCAATCGGATGGGAAGGAGAGGGGGATCCTCCCTGGAGCCGGAAGCTGAATGTTTCCCAGTGTACGGACGAAGATATCGAAAAGGCTGTACTGGAAGCCAAGGCTATAGGTTGCACGGGTTTCAAACTCTATATCAATTTTTCCGGACAGGATCTGGATAGGGTAGTGCCTGTAATGAAGAGATATGGAATGAAGGTCTGGTCCCATGCCTCACAGGTGAAGGGAGCGGATGCTCTTGCTGTGGCGCAGTCCGGGGTGGATGCGGTCTCACATGCATATATGCTTTGCAATGACCTTACCTCCCGTGACTCTCTCACCGCTGCAGAGAAAGATTATCTCAAGCGCGTGTTCCGGGAGCTTCGCCGCAACAAGGTGATTCTGGATGCGACAGCCCATATAAGCATGTATGAAGGAGAAATGATGTACAGTCGTGAGATCATATCCCGAGCATATAAGGCAGGAGTAAAGATAGCTGCAGGTACGGATTTCTTCGGGAGTGCGATATATGATGAGATTCTTCAGTTGAGCAGGTGCGGAATCTCCAATGCAGATATACTCAGAGCAGTCACATGTCACGGCGCGGAGATTCTCGGCATGGAAGGGAAAGTCGGGTCGGTACGGAAGGGTACGATGGCTGATCTGTTAGTGCTGGATTCCAATCCGTTGGAGGATATCTCTGCCTTAGGTAATGTGCAAATGACATTAATGGCCGGGATACCTGTGTATGAAAAGTCTGTGCAGTAGGACGGATCGTTTGTTTATAGCTGTTCCAGAAGTTTTCCTGCATAATTCTTGCAATTCTCAAATCCATTGGATAAATTTGTCGTCGCTAAAACGAAATGAATATGCGTAACATGTCACTACAGTCCCTATTGCTATGGAATCAGCCGCAGGCTTGACTCCCGGGATGTGTATTGATGATGTTGTATTACTGATTGATATTGTCATTATATATGAGCCTCCGGAGTCTGCCGGGGGCTTTTGTTTTTGACACATGCTCACGGAAATCCGGATGGACCCAATAGAATAATATATAACAACGAACTATATGGACCAGAAACTTTACATTTTCGACACGACTCTCAGGGACGGAGAACAGGTCCCGGGATGTCAGCTGAACACCATTGAGAAGATCGAGCTCGCAAAGATACTCGAAGCAATGAAGGTGGATGTCATCGAGTGCGGTTTTCCCGTTTCCAGCCCCGGTGACTTCAAGTCAATCGTGGAAATATCGAAGATCGTTACCGAGTCAAGACTCTGTGCCCTGACCCGTGCGGTGGAACACGATATAGACGTGGCTGTTGATGCCCTTCATTTCGCCCGCCTGAAAAGGATCCACACCGGCATCGGTACTTCAGATTACCATATAAAATATAAATTCAATTCCAATCAGGAAGAAATTCTCCAGCGTGCTGTGGCTGCGGTGAAATATGCCCGCAGGTTCGTTGATGATGTGGAATTTTATGCGGAGGATGCGGGCCGCACAGACAATGAATACCTTGCGAGAGTCGTAGAAGCGGTCATCAAGGCAGGTGCTACGGTGGTGAATATCCCCGATACCACAGGCTACTGTCTGCCTTCGGAGTATGGCGCCAAGATAAAATATCTTGTGGACAATGTGCCGAACATCGATAAGGCTATCATCTCGACCCATTGTCACAATGACCTCGGAATGGCTACGGCAAATACCATTTCCGGTATCCTGAACGGAGCAAGGCAGGTGGAAGTTACCATGAACGGTGTCGGCGAAAGGGCAGGAAATACTGCAATGGAAGAGGTCGTAATGGCTGTAAAGAGCCGCAAGGATATCCCGGTTTATACCGATATAGAGACTACTCATTTTCATAAGGCTTCCCATGCTGTCTCCACCCTCATGCGTATGCCGGTGCAGCCGAACAAGGCTATAGTCGGACGTAATGCATTTGCTCATTCTTCCGGCATCCATCAGGATGGAGTCCTCAAGAACAGGGAGAATTACGAAATCATTGATCCTGCGGATGTCGGAGTCAACGATTCTACTATAGAACTGACCGCGAGAAGCGGACGTGCTGCGCTGAATCATCATTTCCATCGTCTGGGAATACATCTCAATAAAGAACTCCTTGATCAGGCATATGACAAGTTCCTCAAGCTGGCTGACTGCAAGACAGACATCAACGACTCAGACCTTTATATCATAGCCGGTGTCACCCAGGATAAGCATGCCCAGAAGATCCGCCTGAAATATCTTCAAGTGGTCTGCGGAAAGAATGCCATTCCGATGGCTACCGTCAAGCTGGTGATCGACGGAGAAGAATGCACCGCGACCTCAAGCGGAAACGGACCTGTTGATGCTGCATTCCAGGCTGTCAGGAGTCTTGTCCACAGGAAGATTACTCTTGAGGAATATCTGGTGCAAGCGATTACCAGAGGTACAGACGACGTCGGAAAGGTGCATATACAGATTGAAAACAAAGGCAATATTTATTACGGTTTCTCAGCCAATACGGACATAGTGACAGCTTCGGTTGAGGCATATGTGAATGCGATTTCAAAGATATTGTAATGGGAAAGACTCTTTTTGACAAGATATGGGATGCCCATGTGGTCAAGAGCATACCCGACGGTCCGGATGTACTTTACATAGACCGTCACCTGATACATGAGGTGACTTCGCCTCAGGCTTTTTCTGCATTGAAGGCAAAGGGTACAAAGGTGTTCCGTCCGGAAAAGACGTTTGCCACATGTGACCATAACACACCCACTCACGACCAGGACAAGCCTATTGCTGAGCCTTCTTCTGCAGCTGCAGTCGAAGCTCTTGCCAGAAATACAGCAGAAAACGGTATAAGTTATTTCCCTCTTGGCGATCCGGCAAACGGAATTGTACATGTCATGGGACCGGAACAGGGTATCGTCCTCTGCGGTCAGACTGTTGTCTGCGGCGACAGCCATACTGCGACCCATGGCGCATTCGGAAACATAGCATTCGGCATCGGTACAAGTGAGGTTGAAATGGTGTTCGCCACCCAATGCCTGATGCAGAACAAGCCGATGCAGGCACGTATAACTGTCGACGGAACTCTTGCTGACGATGTGACACCGAAGGATGTGATTCTCTACATAATCTCCCGTCTTGGAACAGGCGGATGTAACGGATGTTTTGTGGAATATGCAGGCGAGGTATTCAGGAATATGAGCATGGAAGGCCGTATGACTGTATGCAATATGAGTATAGAAATGGGTGCCAAAGGCGGAGTGGTGGCTCCTGACCAGACCACCGTGGATTATATCCGAGGACGTAGGTTTGCTCCGACAGGGGCTGATTTCGATGTTATTGCTGAAAAATGGCTTGAACTCAGGACAGATGAGGATGCTGTGTTTGATAAGGAATATCATTTCGATGCCTCGGATATCCGTCCGATGATAACGTATGGAACAAATCCGGGAATGGGAATGGCTGTTGACGGACTGATACCGTCGCAAGCTGTCGGATGCGATGAAGGAAGTTTCAGAAAGGCATTGGCCTATATGGATTTGAAATCCGGCGAGAAACTGCTTGGTCATAAGGTGGATTATGTGTTCCTGGGCTCCTGCACTAATGGAAGAATCGAGGATTTCAGAGCCTTTGCCAATGCTGTGAAAGGCTGCAGGAAAGCTGATGATGTTGTTGCATGGCTTGTGCCCGGATCCAAGCAGGTGGAAAGACTTATTGAAGAGGAGGGTCTGGGTAATATCCTTCGTGACGCCGGATTCGAGATACGTCAGCCGGGATGTTCTGCCTGTCTTGCTATGAATGACGACAAGATACCTGAAGGAAAGTATTGCGTATCCACATCAAACAGGAATTTTGAGGGAAGGCAGGGCTACGGTGCACGGACAATGCTTGCCGGACCTCTTGTGGCAGCAGCGGCGGCATTGACAGGATGCGTTTCACTGCCAAAATAGAAAAACAATGGAAAAGATATCAATTATAAAATCCACAGCAGTTCTGGTGCCGACAGCGAATATCGACACCGATCAGATCATACCGGCAAGATTCCTGAAGACCACCTCCCGTAAGGGCTTCGGGGAGAAACTCTTCTATGACTGGCGATTCAATGCAGACGGAAGTCCCGTCCCGAATGTGCTTGATGGTCAGGTCGGATGCATCATCGTAGCAGGAGAGAATTTCGGATGTGGATCAAGCCGCGAACATGCGGCCTGGGCGATTCACGATGCCGGATACAAGGCTGTGGTGTCTTCTTCTTTTGCAGATATATTCAAGGGGAATGCATTGAACAACAGTCTTTTGCCCGTGCAGGTGAGCTCAGGCTTCCTCTCAGTTCTTACAGCAGCCCTTAGGGCGGATCCGTCTCTGGAAATCATGATAGACCTTCCTGCTCAGACCATTTCGGCCGAAGGGGTAGGACAGGAGACTTTCCCGATAGTCGGCTACAAGAAGGAATGTCTCATGAACGGATATTCGGACATAGATTACCTGCTCTCCGATGTGGAGAGCATACTGGATTACGAAGCCGATTCCCAGACATCATGACCGTAACCTTCCAACTCTCATCCTGACAGTCTTCCTGTCATCCTGAGCGGAACGAACTGAAGTCGAAGGATCATTAAAACAAAGAAGTAAAATGAAAAAGAAAATAGCAGTACTTCCGGGCGACGGAATCGGTCCGGAAATCATAGCACAGGCAGTTGCGGTTCTTGATGCCGTTGCCGAAAAATATGGACATCAGTTTACTTATGAATATGCTCGGATAGGAGCATGTGCAATCGATTCATGCGGCGATCCATATCCTCAGGAAACGCATGAAAAATGCATGAATTGCGATGCCATCCTCTTCGGTTCCATCGGTGATCCTAAATATGATAATGACCCTTCTGCCAAGGTCCGCCCTGAACAGGGACTTCTCAGGATGAGGAAAAACCTCGGGCTATATGCCAATATCCGCCCGGTAAAGCCATATGACACTCTTCTTGATGCGTCCCCGTTGAAGAACGATAGAGTCGCAGGCTCAGACTTCATAGTGGTCCGTGAACTGACAGGAGGAATATATTTCGGAGAGCCGAGAGGTCGTGATGAGTCCGGTGACAAGGCGTTTGACAGTTGTGTGTATTCAAAAGAAGAGATTGAGCGTGTTTCACATATTGCCTTCCAATATGCCCTCCGCCGCAGAAAGAAGGTTACTCTGGTAGATAAGGCCAACGTCCTTGCCACATCAAGGCTTTGGAGAGAGACTGTGAAACATATCCATCAGTCCTGCTATCCTCAGGTGTCTTTAGACTTTATGTTCGTGGATAATGCAGCCATGAAGATGGTCTCCAATCCGAAGGACTTCGATGTGATCCTTACAGAAAATATGTTCGGAGATATCCTCAGTGACATTTCCGGTGTCATAAACGGAAGTATAGGTCTTCTCCCTTCCGCATCCTTTGGCAGGGACCGCAGCCTGTTCGAGCCTATCCACGGATCTTATCCTCAGGCGGCAGGCAAGGATATCGCCAATCCGATCGCCACAATCCTCTCGGCAGCCATGATGCTTGAAGATGCCTTCGGACTTTTACAGGAAGCCCAGGCAGTCAAGGATGCCTGTGCCAAAGCCATTGCAGACGGAATCTGTACGGAGGACATAGTTCCGGGAAGCCGATATGGTACAGTTGCGACAGGACAATATATAATTGACATGATAAAGGCGTGATGCTATCTTTGCAGGGTATGGTTATGGAGAAAGTATATTCGGATCCTTCTTTAGGGGATATCGTGTTCAGAAAGCGCAAGGGACTTCGTCGTATCAGCATACGGGTACATCCTCTCAAGGGAGTCAGTGTGTCGGTTCCATATCCTGTTCCCTATGCCGCAGCTCTTGCTTTCTTCAGACTCAAACGTGAATGGATACTTCAGACGGTAGCAAGGCAGGAAGAACGTTATGGAGATCTCCCAAAGGCTTCTCCAGAGGAAATCGAGTCCATGAGGAAACGGGCCAAGGTTGAGCTTCCGGTACGTCTTGACGAGTTGGCAAGGGAGTATGGATTCGTGTATAATAAGGTAACCATAAAGCATAATTCCACCAATTGGGGCAGTTGTTCGACCAGAAACAATATCAACCTCAATCTGAATATTGTCAGGCTGCCCGATGCTCTGAGGGATTATATACTTCTTCATGAATTGTGTCATCTGCGTCATCACGACCATGGTCATGCCTTTCATCTGCTTCTGGAGCATGTCTGTACGGATAATATCCTGAAAGCGTGCGACAGCGGGGATCTGGAGGCAAAGTCTCTGGCCCACGCAGTTGCCACCTCAAAGGCGAAATATCCGGTCTCGCATGTGTGTTCAAAGGCGATAAAGGCATATCCTTTGCTCTGAAATGATAGATAATCACCATCTTTTCAGAATATTTGCTAAAAAATAGCTCAAAAAGTATTGCGTAATAGAAAAATTTATAAATTTGTAGCCACGTTAGTATATGTAGTGTAAGGAAAATTGAAATCCAGACAATGAATCACGGTTTACATACCACAGGTCTCATCACTTTGGCAGGCAATGGAGTCCTTATCGGACTGCATGTCATCGTCATTGTCGTGTCTCTAATCGTCGGAATGTAGGCTGTCGGTCCATTGGTGTTATATATACAAGTCGTCTGCAACGCCATTGGTAAAGATTGCAGACGACGATTGTTTTTTATTTATGAAAGAACTTAGAAGCAGCATATGTACCACAGGCCCGAAGATGGCTGGTGCAAGAGGTCTCTGGAGAGCGAACGGCATGAAGGACAGCCAGTTCGGTAAGCCTGTAATAGCGATTGTCAACTCTTTTACTCAGTTTGTGCCGGGTCATGTCCATCTTCATGAGATAGGTCAGGAGATAAAGAAGAGGATAGAGGAACTGGGATGTTTTGCTGCAGAATTCAATACTGTTGCCGTTGATGACGGTATCGCAATGGGTCATGACGGAATGCTTTATTCCCTTCCTTCCCGTGAGGTGATAGCGGATAGCGTGGAATACATGTGCAATGCGCATTGTGCTGATGCAATGATATGTATATCCAATTGCGACAAGGTTACTCCGGGTATGCTTATGGCGGCGATGAGACTCAATATTCCCGCTGTCTTTGTAAGCGGAGGCCCGATGGAGGCTGGTAAGGTCGGGGAAAAATATTATGACCTTGTAGATATCATGGTGAAGGGTGCGGATCCGACAGCTACAGCTGACGAGCTGGAGGCCCTTGAAAGAGGTGCTTGTCCGGGATGCGGATGCTGTTCGGGCATGTTCACAGCCAATTCCATGAATTGTCTCAGTGAAGCACTCGGTATGGCTCCGTCCGGCAACGGTACTATCCTTGCGACCCACAAGGAACGACGTAACCTCTTCCTCAGGGGTGCGGAACTTATAGTAAAGAATGCACTTGCATATTATATGGACGATGACGAAAGCGTTCTGCCTCGTTCAATCGCCACTAAGGAGGCATTTATGAATGCCATGTCTCTCGATATCGCCATGGGCGGTTCGACCAATACAGTACTTCATCTTCTTGCCATAGCCAGAGAGGCTGGTGTGGACTTCACCATGAAGGATATCGATGCCCTCTCCAGGAAAATCCCCGTGCTGTGCAAAGTATCCCCAAACAGCCGCTATCATATTCAGGATGTAGCCCGCGCCGGTGGCGTAATGGGTATCCTGGCAGAGCTTGATAGAGGCGGTTTTCTTTATACAGGCACTTCCAGAGTGGACTATCCGACTCTCGCAGATGCTATAAGTGCAGAAGATGTTGTGCGTTGCGGTTGCCCTGATGAAGTCACATCAAAGTATCTTGCGGCATCGGGTGGACATTTCAATCAGATTCTCGGGTCAAACTATTGCTATAATGACTCATTCGAGACAGACCGGGAACAAGGCTGTATCCGCGATGTTGAACATGCTTATTTCCGTGATGGCGGACTTGCTGTGCTTTCTGGAAACATCGCGCAGGACGGCTGTATAGTCAAGACCGCTGGTGTGGATGAATCTATCTGGAAGTTCAGGGGTACAGCTGTTGTCTTTGAATCACAGGAAGATGCAGTCGAAGGTATTCTTGGGGGAAAGGTAAAGGCAGGTGATGTCGTAATCATAAGATATGAAGGACCTAAGGGCGGTCCTGGCATGCAGGAAATGCTGTATCCGACCTCGTATCTTAAGAGTATGAAGCTCGACAAGCAGTGTGCGCTTCTTACTGACGGACGTTTTTCAGGAGGTACATCAGGGCTTTCGATCGGTCATGTATCCCCTGAGGCAGCCGCAGGAGGACTGATTGCTCTTGTTAAGGATGGAGACATCATCAATATAGATATCACTTCACGCAGTATTGGAGTGGAACTGTCGGAAGAACAGCTGGAGGAGAGAAGGAAGGAAATGCTTTCTCGTGGAAAATCTGCATGGAAACCGCTTAATCGTGACCGTCAGGTAAGCAGGGCACTGAAGGCATATGCCTCGATGGTGTCATCTGCTGATAAAGGTGCAATCAGAATACTGGAGGACTAGCTTATGAACATGAATGGTGCTCAGGCGATTATTGACGCCCTCATTGAAGAAGGAGTCGATACCATTTTCGGTTATCCGGGTGGTGGTATCATGCCTTTCTACGACCAGTTGTATGTCAACATGGACAAGATCAATCACATCCTTGTCAGGCATGAACAGGCTGCTGTACATGCTGCAGAGGGATATGCGCGCAGTTCTGGCAAGGTAGGGGTCTGTGTGGCGACTGCCGGTCCGGGTGCCACAAACTTTGTGACCGGAATAGCGGACGCCATGATGGATTCAACGCCTATTGTGTGCATCACAGCCCAGGTGCAGAAGGAAGGACTGGGAGCATCGTCATTCCAGGAAGCGGATATTATAAGCATTACACTTCCGATTACTAAATGGAACTATGAGATTACCTGTGCGGATGAAATCGCTCCGATGCTTGCCAAGGCATTCAGAATTGCCCGGTCAGGTCGTCCTGGTCCTGTTGTCATAAGCATTACAAAGAACGCTCAGACTGAAATGACGGATTTCAAATATATGAAGGAATCATCTGAGTGCATGAATCTGCTGCCAGAGGATAAACTTGATCAGGCAGTAGCTTGGATCAACGCTTCCAGAAAGCCTCTTCTCATTGCCGGTCATGGAGTCATATTGTCAAGAGCTGAAGATGCCCTTAGCGAACTTGCCGTGAAGACAGGCATACCTGTGGCTACCACAATGATGGGACTTTCATGCATTCCGTCAGACCATCCTAATTATGTGGGTTGTGTGGGCATGCATGGTTCACATGCTCCCAACAGGATGACACAGCAGGCAGATCTTATAATCGCAGTCGGAATGAGATTCAGCGACAGAGTTACAGGAAATGCCAAGGGATATGCACGGAATGCCAGGATAATCCATATTGAGATAGATCCGGTGGAAGTGGGCAAGGCTGTAAGGGCAGATCTTTCAATTGTAGGTGATGCTCGACAGGTGCTTGAAGCGCTGAATGCAAGGCAGCTCAAATGTCAGTCCCGCCCGGAATGGTGGAATCTTGCCAGGGAAATAGCTGCCAAGGAGGCAGTCAGGCTTACGGCTACACAGCTTTCTGACAAGAACGGACTCACAATGGCTCTGGTCGTTCAGCGTATATCCATGCTGGCAGGCAATAATAAGATAGTTGTTACAGATGTGGGACAGAATCAGATGTTTGCAGCACGCTTTTCTTATTTTGCGGACCGCAGGAGCTGGATTTCGTCAGGTGGACTCGGTACAATGGGATACGGACTTCCGGCAGCAATAGGTGCAAAGGTGGCTAATCCTGACAGAAATGTGATAGTTTTCATGGGAGACGGCGGATTTCAGATGAATATACAGGAGCTGGGTACTATTCTTCAGTCCAAGATTGGAGTCAAGATGGTGCTTATGAACAACTCCTGGCTCGGTATGGTGCGCCAGTGGCAGGAACTCTTCTACGATAAGAGATATTCTTTTACTTATCTGGAAAACCCTGATTTTCAGAAGGTTGCGCAGGCTTATGATATCCCGTCGAGAAGGGTGACATCTATCGATGATCTGGATGAGGCCATTGAGGAAATGCTTCAGACAGATGGAGCCTATCTTCTGGAAGCCTGTGTGGGTGACGGCGAAAATGTATTCCCTATGATTCCGGCAGGAGCTACAATTGACAAGATATTCATGGATAAGGACTTTAATCAGCTATGATACAGAAATATACAGTGACGGCGGAAGGTGAAGGCCGTCTGGATATAGTAAGCAGGATTTCTATGCTTTTCATGCAGAGGCATATCTTTGTGGAGAGTCTTACTTTCCTACCGTTGGAGGGAATGGCAAGCCGTTATCAGGTATGCGCACTTGCAAAGGAAGATACAATCAGGAAGGTTGTAGCTCAGATGGAGCATATTGAAGGATTGAAAACAATAAATTTCGAATAAATAACTTTAACGAACTATGGCAACAATGAATTTTGGCGGTGTTGACGAGAATGTCGTTACCCGCGCGGAATTTCCGCTTGAAAAGGCAAGAGAAGTATTGAAGAATGATGTTATCGCAGTTATCGGTTATGGTGTTCAGGGTCCTGGACAGTCTCTTAACCTCAGAGATAACGGATTCAATGTAATCGTAGGTCAGAGAAAGGATTCAAAGAGCTGGGATAAGGCTGTAGAGGACGGCTGGGTACCGGGCGAAACACTTTTTGATATCGAAGAGGCTTGTTCAAAGGCTACAATCATAGAGTATCTTCTTTCAGATGCTGGTCAGATCGCTGTGTGGCCGACCATCAAGAAGCATCTTACACCAGGTAAGGCGCTTTATTTCTCACACGGATTCGGCATCACTTACAATGACCGTACAGGTATTGTTCCCCCAGCTGATGTTGACGTGATTCTTGTGGCACCTAAGGGTTCTGGTACATCTCTCCGCAGACTCTTTGTTGAGGGTCGTGGTCTTAACTCATCATATGCTATTCATCAGGATGCTACAGGCAAGGCTTATGACAGAGTGATTGCGCTTGGTATCGGAGTGGGATCCGGCTATCTTTTCGAGACCACTTTCAAGAAGGAAGTATATTCTGACCTTACAGGTGAGCGTGGTACTCTCATGGGTGCTATCCAGGGTATCTTCGCTGCTCAGTATCAGGTACTTCGTGAAAACGGTCACACTCCTTCAGAGGCATTCAACGAGACTGTTGAGGAACTCTCTCAGAGCCTTATGCCGCTTATCTCGGAGAATGGTATGGACTGGATGTATGCTAACTGCTCTACTACCGCTCAGCGTGGTGCTCTCGACTGGTGGAAGAAGTTCCGTGATGCAACCCTTCCTGTATTCAACGAGCTTTATGAAAGCGTCAAGACCGGAAACGAGGCTCAGATCTCAATCGATTCAAACAGCCAGCCAGACTATCGTGCAAAGCTCAATGCCGAGCTCAAGGAAATGCGCGAAAGCGAACTCTGGCAGACCGGCGAGACAGTCCGCAAACTCCGTCCGGAACGCAACTGATCCTGACATTCTGACAATCAGTATAATGCAGAAAGGCGATTTCCCGTAGCGGGGGAATCGCCTTTCTGCATTATAAATACAAAATTGTGTTTCTTTCTGTTCGATCACTGTTGAGTAACAGATTGTTCCATATCCCAAGTCGCTTGTCATTAATACGTTCTCCAGCAGTACAGTCCAACACCACTGGAGTTGCTATTAAATTATTGACAAGAATTACGACTTAAAATTATGAAATCATTATATGTATCGTGGTCGATTATAGCTATGATATATACGGTTTTCCTACCCGTAGAAAGCTTGGGGCCATTATGGATCAGACCTACAGCTTTGATCACCATACAGGAAATCTGCTTCATAGAACGGACAACATCCGAAATATAGAGGAACAATTCCAGTATGATAATCTGAACAGGCTTACAGGTATAAACGACCGAAGTATCATATATTCTGATAACGGAAACATCACTCATATAGTAGCTCCCGGAAATACAGTGGTCGAAGAAAACAGTTATGACCCTTGGGGACGACTGCGTAATCCGGAAACCCACGAACTTCATGCTCCGGGGACAGAACCTGAACTGATGCTCGGACGAGGTTATACCGGACACGAACACCTGACCTGGTTCGGCCTCATCAATATGAATGCCCGTCTGTACGATCCACTCATCGGGCGTTTCCTTTCTCCGGATCCATTCGTTCAGATGCCGGATTTTACGCAAAATTTCAATAGATATTCATATTGTTTGAATAATCCGCTTGTATATGTCGATGAAAGCGGGGAGTTAGTATTTACAACGGCTATTATTGTAGGAATATGCGTAGGTGTGGCTATCGGTGCTGGCTTTGGTGTATATGAGGGATATAAAATAGCAGAAAAGAAAGGATTAGAAGGATCTGCTAAAACGTGGACCATAATTGGTGGAGGCCTAATTGGTGGCGTAGCTGGTGGAGCATCAGCATTAGTTGGTGCATACGTAGGAGCTGGTATGGTCGCCGCTAAAATTGGAGGATTTTATGCAGGCGCCATTACTGGAGGTGCTGCAGGAGCAACTGCCGGTTTTATTAATGGATTTGGAATGGGTACTTTAGAAACAGGTAATCCATTATATGGCCTCAACCAAGGATTATATCAAGGTACAATTGGTGGACTCACAGGAGCGTTAATGGGAGGCCTAATTCAAGGTACATCGTCTGCAATTAAAGGAAATAACTTTTGGGATGGTAGCTCCAATCTATCACATAGAAGCTCTTCTTCTAATATACTGGAGTATGATTTAGAACCAGATCCTACTGGAGGAAATGAAACATTATATAGGGGTACAACAGGTAGTGAGAATTCTTATGGAGAGTTATATATGACAGATAATTATGAAAATGCTAGTTCGTATGTGAGGAATGGTGGTAATGTCGCCAAAATCCAAATTCCCAAATCCACACTTGAATTAATGCAATATAATAGCGATCTTTGTATCAAAAGGGGAATTAACGCGACTTGGAGCAATGTGCCATATAACGAATATGTGTTTTCTCCTAAGGTTAAGGCTTCTATTGTTATACGATTAAAGTTTTAAGATATGGTAACGTCAAGTTCTATAAAAGAAAAATCGATGGAAGTTCTATATGGATTTATGTGTAGTTTAAAAGAATATCATAACATAGAGATTCCCACAAAATATCATTTCTTTACTCAAGTAATTGATGATTCTGCCCATACTAAACAATATATAGAGAACAAAACTGAACAACGTAAAACTTTAGTCAAGGCAAAGCCATCTGATATAGATGAGTTGGTACATATTATATATGAAAATCAAGATAAGATTTCGTGGGTTGATTTCTATCTGTATTATATAGATATTGACACAGCAACCTATATCGTTGAATTAGTTTGCTTAAATAAAACAAGTGATGAAATCAACTACCACGTATGTACTGGTATATTTTAAAACATCAAAACAATGAAACACTCTAAACTGATTATATCGGCAATAATATTGTTTATTTCTACATCTGTGTCGGCCCAAGTAGCAATCCGTACCGATATCGGTGTCGTAGGATATAAGACAACTTGTTTTGATCCACTGCAGGTGTCAAGCACTCCAGGATTTGGTTTCCAACTTGGAGCAGACTATGACATACATATAAAAAAGAGGTTCTATCTTACTCCTGGACTATACTGGTCATATAGAGCAGCATTGGGTGATTCAACAGTTGAAGGAGTATATGGTTCCGAACTGTTGAAAGAGAATTTGTGTAGAATTTTTCATTTTAGAAGAGTGTATAATGCGTAACAGATTAAAGTATATTCCAAACCTCATTCTGATACTCATTTTGACGTCCTGTGAGTATTGGGATAGTGGTCATGACATCATTGCATTCATCAATGATTCAGATGTTGCACTGGATATAACATCTCAATTGGATTATCCGGATCTAGACATAGGCGAAAAATCAATACTTGCATTTCCAGAATGGAGTAGGCGTGTGGCTCCTCATTCTGGGAATACAGAAGCATTAAAGTATCAATCTCCTAATTGGGAAATCCGTTTTCGTGATGACATAAGAAGTGGGGTGTTGGTAATCCAAATATTAGATTCAAAAATTGTAGATAGTCTGGACTGGGATACGATACGTAGTGGCAATATGGTGTTACAGCAATATTTTGTAACATTGAATGATTTAGAACGTCTAAATTGGATTTTGTATTACCCTCCCCGGGAAATAATGAAGAACATTAAGATGTCGCCACCATATAAAGAAGCGAAGAAGATTGCAAAATGAAGAAGATATTATTTTTAATTACACTTGTGTTGACAGTATCATGTAAAATACCATGGTATTGGGATTCTGGGCACGACTATATTACCTTCGTTAATGATTCTAATATATTACTAGATGTCAGATACGAGTTTGGCTATCATGAAACTAATATACGGCAATTTGGCCGTGTAACCTTTGCTGCTCCTGGTTCAGGAAGTGTAGATGCTCTTTACAATGGTGATCGTAAAGAAAATTGGGAATTAGCTTTCCAGCTGTATGATACTGTAACGGTTCAAATATCTGATTCTAAGATAGCGGATTATAATGTGATGGAGGAGGTTGATGAGAATTTGATTTTGCAACGTTATTATTTGACGTTGGAAGACGTAAAACGCCTAAATTGGATTTTGTATTACCCTCCTAGAGAAGTTATGAAAGATATCAAGATGTTGCCACCATACGAAGAAGCTATCAAACAACATGAGAACCAAGCAGAGTGATCAGGGAAAAGGCCCGAAATCCTTTTGTAAGCTTCCCCTTTTTAGGACAGTCAGCAATTAGACTTTTCAGTTAATATTTCCTGTTTTGTAAGTTTCCTTTTGTTTTATACCCGACGATACCTTAGTCAGCACGAATCGCAACTTGGGCGTATGAGATATTCATACCGGCTATCAGAAGCACGATTGATGCAAGTATAATATTTAGCCTTTTCATCATTTTGAAGTATTGTATGAATTGTGAATAGACCACAATTCTTCACCTATAAAACAACCATACATCATTTTATGGTAAACAGATTTAGGTGGGAAAAGATATGTAACATATGAATTCACTACATAATCCGGTATCTCATCAAAAGAGAGTATTGCACCATTGACTTGCCAAATATGCCAACACCGTTCTCCGATGCAAGGTTCATCAACATAATTCCTAAAATAAATATTTGACAATTCAATATTTGTCGGAGTATTACCATATTTTTTCCACAAACCCTCTTTAACCCCTAAATTAATAGTAGTATGGCAACAATATTCCACAGAACCTTTAACAATATCACCTACGTCAGGAGACTGGTGTTTATCATATTTTTCACTAAATATAGCGATTACATCGCCACCTAACAAAGCAGAATCTGATTGTAAAAATTGAAAGTATTTCTTACAATCCGGCAATTCTACCTCGAAGACATCATTGATACGCTTATAGACTCTCATATCGCAAAATTAATAAATATTGTAACTCGGCCAAATTTAGGAGCTATGGAGTTTATTCTATTGTACAGGTTTTCCAAACCGTACTTATTTATTAACAATTGTTCCATAACCCTTGCCTCTTGCTTTGAATTACATGTCCATATTCATGTCTGATCAGATCCCTATTTTCATTTAATGTATTTATATACGATTATACGCTTTAAGGTAATTTCATATAGTTAGCAATATATTCATCAGTATATAGCGTATTAGCTTCACAATAATTCATTAATGCTTTATTGATAAAATCAATACCCTTCTGCTTTTGACCTACCAAATAATATAAAATTGGTAGCCTTGCATAACAATGATAATTAATTGGATTCCAAGATCTATTTTCCAATATGTATGATATAATGCTTTCGTAATTAGGGAACCTTTCATAATAAACTCTTGCATATTGTTGTATTGCATTCTTAAAACTAATTATAGTATTTTCTAGGTAAGCATCCGACGAAGTACATATTAACCAATTAGCCGCCATTACTGAGGTAGTACCCGGTAGTGGCGGCTAGTAGTTGGTAGTAGATGGTCATTACCTGCCATTAGCGGGTAGTACCTGCCAGTTG
>SUYR01000020.1 GCA_015060335.1 Bacteroidales bacterium
AGAGCGGTTTCAGGGGTTCAAAGAAGAACACTCCTTATGCAGCACAGGTTGCAGCAGAGGATGCAGCAAAGACTGCTTACGATCTTGGTCTCCGCAAGGTAAAGGCATATGTAAAGGGTCCTGGTGCCGGACGTGAGTCTGCTATCAGAACTATCCACGGTGCAGGTATCGAGGTTACAGAGATCATCGACGTTACTCCAATGCCACACAATGGCTGCCGTCCAAAGGGTCGTCGTAAGGTTTAATGTGTAACTTATTATAAAGAATAGATAACTATGGCAAGATATACTGGACCAAGTACAAAGATCGCGCGTAAGTTCGGCGAGCCAATCTTCGGTGCCGACAGAAACTTCGAGAAGAGAAACTATCCTCCAGGACAGCACGGTCTCGCAAGCAAGCGCAAGAAGAAGTCTGAGTATGGTACTCAGCTTAAGGAGAAGCAGAAAGTGAAATACACTTACGGTCTTCTCGAGAAGCAGTTCCGTAACCTTTACGAGAAGGCTTCACGCATGAAGGGACAGAAGGGTGAGAACCTTATCATCCTCCTCGAGTCTCGTCTCGATAACCTCGTTTACCGTATGGGTATCGCTCCTACAAGAGCAGCTGCACGTCAGCTCGTTTCTCACGCTCACATCACCCTCAACGGTGTTGTATGCAACATCCCTTCAGCTCTCGTTAAGCCAGGTGACGTTGTAGCGGTAAGAGAGCGCTCTAAGAGCCTTGAGGTTATCACTAACAGCGTAGCTTCAGCTTCAAAGTATTCATGGATCGAGTTTGATGCAAAGGCACTTACAGGAAAGTACATCAACACTCCTGTCAGAACTGAGATTCCAGAGAATATCAACGAGCAGCTTATCGTCGAGCTTTACTCTAAGTAATAATTAACACCTTAATAAGAATCAATATGGCAATCTTAGCATTTCAGAAACCGGACAAGGTGATTATGCTCGAAGGAACAGACACCGTAGGACGTTTTGAATTCAGACCATTGGAGCCTGGTTACGCAACGACTATCGGTAACGCACTTCGTCGTATTCTGCTTTCGTCTCTGGAAGGATTTGCTATCACATCGGTAAGAATCTCGGGTGTGGACCAGGAGTTCGCGACAATCCCGGGTGTTATCGAGGGTATGCAGGACATCATCCTTAACCTCAAGCAGGTACGTTTCAAGAGGATGGTTGAGACTGTGGACTCAGAGACAGCAAACATCGTAATCAGCGGCAAGCCTGAGTTTACCGCAGAGGATATTTCAAAAGGATTGTCTTCTTTCAAGGTGCTTAACCCTGAACTGCACATCTGTTCACTCGGACCTGCAGTCAAGCTTGAGATCACTCTTACAGTAGGAAAGGGCCGTGGTTTCGTTCCTGCTGAGGAGAACAGAGATGCAGATGCACCAATCGGAACTATTCCGATTGATGCCATCTTCACTCCGATCAAGAACGTGAACTGGACACAGGAGGACTGGCGTGTAGAGCAGAAGACCGACTATGATAAGCTCACTTTGGAGATTGTGACCGACGGTTCCATCACTCCAAATCTGGCTCTTCAGGAGGCTGCAAATATCCTCATCTATCACTTCAAGTTATTCACAGACGACAAGAAGATCTCACTCGAGAGCACTGTTGAGTCTGAGTCAAGAGAACTTGATGAGGAATCACTCCACATGAGACATCTTCTTCTCACCAAGCTTTCGGATATGGGACTCTCAGTGAGAGCATACAACTGTCTGAAGGCTGCGGACATCGACACATTCGCTGACCTCGTTTCTTACTCACGTGCTGAGCTTATGAAGTTCAGGAACTTCGGAAGAAAGTCACTCAACGAAATCGATCTCCTCGTGGAGAGAATGAAACTCTCGTTCGGAATGGACGTTACCAAGTATAATATTGAACCTAAGAAAAAGAATCTTTAAGCAATATGAGGCACAATAAAGCAATCAATCACCTTGGTCGCAAGAGCGGACATCGTAAGGCTCTCCTCGCTAATATGGCTACTTCACTCATCCTCAACAAGAGAATCGAGACTACTGTAGCTAAGGCAAAGGCCCTCAAGATGTATGTTGAACCGCTTATCACCAAGTCAAAGGACGATTCGACACACTCACGTCGTACCGTATTCAGCTACCTCAAGAACAAGGAGGCTGTCAACGAACTTTTCCGTACAGTTGCTCCTAAGATCGCTGACCGTCCAGGCGGATACACTCGCGTGTTGAAGACTGGTTTCCGTCAGGGTGACGGTGCTGATATGGCTCTCATCGAGCTCGTAGACTTCAACGAGGCGGCTCTTGCATCAGCAAACAAGCCAGCCAAGAAGGCTACTCGTCGTAGCTCGAAGAAGGCTGTAGAGGCAGCTCCAGCAGCTGAGGTTGAGACTCCGGCAGCTGAGTAATCAGACAAGACAACCGCAGCGCAACCCGCTGCATTCGATAAAATCCGGATTCCGAAAGGTTTCCGGATTTTTTATTTGATACGATTGGGTAATATGTCGCTCTTATGTGTTCAAGTATTGATAACTTGATCTTCTTTGTTATGAGAGCGATTACCTTGTTCTGCTTTGTTATGGCGATGACAATTTCATGTTGTCGTAATTCTGATTTGTCCATCTGTCCCGACATAGTGCCTTTCCCGCAGGAAATGACACTTTCCAGAGGTACATTCGATGTGGCTGGGGCCTCAATCATAGTGTCGGAGGAACTGGATGGCCTTTCAAAAAAATATATTGCGGACTTCGCTTCTCACCTTTCAGAAATCACAGGAGTGAAGGAGGGAACAAGCAGAAACCGTATAGTCTTCATGAGGGAGGAATCAATGCAACCTTCCTGTGATTCTACATTTTTCAAAGTCGATCAGAGTTATTCCATCGATATCTCCCGGCGATCTGTTCTTGTGAAGGCCGGGAGCATGAATGGCTTTGTATATGCGGTGCAGACACTCAAGCAGATGCTTCCGGTGGAGATTTATGGAACCGGACAGGCTTCGGATGCAGAGTGGACTCTCCCGTGCTGCACTGTAAAGGATTCCCCTCGTTTCGGTTACAGAGGTATGCTTCTGGATGTTTCCAGATATTTTTCTACTGTCGATGAGATAAAGAAATTCATCGATATGATGGAAATTTCCAAGATGAATGTCTTTCATTGGCATCTTACTGATGATCAGGGCTGGAGAATAGAGATAAAGAAATATCCCGAGCTTACTGCAACAGGCTCCAAGAGACGCCATACTCTTGTCGGACACCATCATGTCAGCAATACATATGATGGCCGTCCTTATGGAGAAGGTATGTGGTATTCGCATGAACAGGTCAGGGAAGTTGTCGACTACGCTGCATCCAAAGGTATAACTGTAATTCCTGAAATTGACCTTCCTGGTCATATGATGGGAGCTCTGGCAGCCTATCCTGAGCTTGGTTGCACCGGTGGACCTTATGAAGTCTGGGGTAAGTGGGGCATTTCGAATGATGTCCTTTGTGCCGGCAAGGATGCGTCTTATGTCTTCTTGAAGAATGTCCTGGAGGAAGTCTGCGAACTTTTCCCGTCTGAATATATACATATCGGTGGCGATGAATGCCCTAAGACCAGATGGGAAATGTGCCCCCGTTGTCAGGCGATGATTGCAGAGCTTGGCCTGATAGATGATGAAAGGCATTCGGCAGAACATTATCTTCAGAGTCACGTTATGAAACAGATGTCAGATTTTCTTGCAGAGAGGGGAAAGAAAATATTATGCTGGGAAGAAGTGCTTCAAGGCGAAGTGGCTCCTGGAGCAACAGTTATGGCCTGGCGAAAGAACAAATACGGTCATCAGGCGGCTCGTCTCGGGCATGATGCCGTGATGACGACGCGTACGCATCTGTATCTGGACAGGTATCAGTCTGAAGATAAGGGTAATGAACCGCTGGCGCATTCAAGTTATCTGCCTGTCAGCATGGTCTGGTCATATGATCCGTTCATATCTGAGGATGAGGATGCGGAGCCGTTGACAGATGAGCAGAAATCCCATATCATAGGTATCCAGTCCAACGTCTGGAGGGAATATATCCCGAACAACAATCATCTGGAATACATGGTATATCCGCGTATGGCCGCTGTCGCTGAAGTACAGTGGCTCATGCCGGAAAACAAGGATTGGTCCCGTTTCAGAAAGGGGCTTGACAAGATGCGAAGAGTATATGACATCATGGGATACGGCTACGCTCTCCATGTGTGGAATGAGGAACAGATACCTGAGTAACAATCATGGATGAAAGACAACTTGTAGAAATGCTTAGGGAAGGGGATTCGTTGAGTTTCGAGATCCTTTTCCAGAAGTACTATGTGCGTTTCTATAACTTCTGCCGTAATCTCATAAAGGACTCTCAAGAGGCGGAGGATATCATCCAGAATGTCTTCATGAAGGTCTGGCTCAACAGGAAGAATCTGCATCCTGACCAGTCAATTCATAATTACATATATGTCCTGACAAAGCACGAGGTCCTGAATCACATAAGGGACAAGAAGGTCTATGCCCAAGTGGAACATCTGATAACAGCAGACCATACTTCGCTATCCATGACCGATGATATGTACCAGTTCCGGGAATTGGACGAAAGGATAGGAAAATTCATAGCATCAATGCCGGTACAAAGGCGCAAAGTCTTTCTTATGAGCCGATATAAGGGGATGAGCAATAAGATGATAGCCGAACATCTCGGCATCTCTGTCAGAACTGTTGACCGTCATATCAATCTTGCTTTGACAAGCCTGAAAAAAGAATTTATGAAAAATATTGGGTAGGAACACGTTTTAATGTGTTCAATAAGAATGTCGTAATAATATGTCAGAAGATCAAATCAGACAATGGTTGCAGAATCGGTATGAAAATGTTGATGCCGATCCCTCAGAAATTGAAGACTGGGTTTTGCAGAACGGTGATTCTCCGGAGTTCGACAACATGATGTTGGAATTGCTTGAAAGCACGGAGTATTTTGATCCTGTGAGTTCTTCACAGGGATATTCGTTGTTCAAGACAAGGATCAAGGAGTATGAAAAGAAGTGTCGCCGAGAAAGAGTATTCAGAATTTTAAGAGGCGTAGAACGTGTGGCTGCCTGTCTGTTGATTCCATTGTCTCTGCTGATGTTTTATGCAGGGGGCAAAATCTCTGATGTGGAATGGCTGGAGGCGAACACCTCTGCCGGTCAGAAGATAGAAGTGCTGCTTCCGGATGGCTCAGCTATGACTCTCGGGCCGTCCAGCAAGCTTATATATCCGTCTTCGTTTGTCGGTAATGAAAGAAAGGTCTTTCTGATGGGGGCAGTCTATGCCGATATTGAGTCTGATGCAAAAAAACCTTTTGTGGTTTCTGTGGGAGATCTGGAAGTCAAGGTGTTAGGTACTGAGTTCCACCTCAATTCCTATGAGGAGGATTCCGAGGTCGAAGTGGCTCTCGTGGAGGGCTCCGTACATCTTTTAAGCAAGTCAGACAACAGAGAGGTGGTGATGAGGCCCGGAGACATCGTGTGCTATGACAAGTCCACAAGCAACTTCATAAGAAAAAATTTCGCAGCCGGTTACTACAAGGATATCCTTGAGAATGGCGGATTCCAGTTTGTCAATCAGCGGCTCGGAGATATAGCTTCCTGCCTTGAGAGGTATTTCGGCGTAACTATCCATATCGACGATCCGGACATCATCAACGAACGATATTTTGCGTCGTTCATCAACAATGAAACAGTAGACGAAATCCTGAATGTCCTGAATGCGCAGAATTACATGAAGATAACCCGCAATGGAAAGATAATACATATATCACATAACAATCAATAACCCAATTAACCCAAATTATGAAACTGACCAAGAAAAGTTTGTCTGGGATCATGCGGAGACTGTCGCTGACAGTATGCGCAGTTATAGGTTTCAGTATGGGAGTATCTGCACAAAGCATAGATCTCAAGCTGAAGAATGTAACGGTCCAGACAGCAGTTACTGAACTGCAGAAGAAATTCGGATATTCTGTAGCAGTCAAATCAGCAGAATTGGATATGGCAAAGGTCATATCTGTCGATATGAAGGACAAGGATGTGAAGGAGGTTGTATCTGCTATATTTGCCGGACAGAATGTCGATATCAGCATTACAGGAAAGAATATCGTGATTGCAAGGACGATTCCTGCAGAACAGGTGAAGATAATCACTGTAAGCGGAGTTGTGAAGGATGATACAGGCATGCCTGTCATCGGTGCTGCAGTCTTTCAGAAAGGTGACAACCAGAATGGTGTAGTAACCGGACTGGATGGAGACTATAGTATCGATGTTCCTTCTGATGCTGTCCTTGTGGCTTCGTATATAGGATATAAGGATACTGAAGTCCCTGTAGAGGGCAATACGACTGTAAATATCGCTCTTGCCTTGGATTCTGAACTTCTTGAGGACGCGATTGTAGTAGGTTACGGAGTGGCGTCAAAGAAACTCGTCAGCTCATCCATCGCTTCCGTAAAGATGGAAAGTATCGACAGAGGTGCCGAATTTGACCCGATGAAGGCCCTTCAGGGACGTGTGACAGGTGTTTCCATTTCCAACTCGTCTGGTATCCCGGGTTCGACCCCTATGGTCATTGTTCGTGGAGTAAGTTCTATTTCAGGTAATTCCTCACCTCTTTATGTTGTGGATGGAATACCTGCAGAATCATATCCTAACATCAACGCGGCAGATATCGAGAGTATGGAAGTACTCAAGGATGCCTCAGCGACAGCTATCTACGGTTCGCGTGCCAATGCCGGTGTCATCCTCATTACCACTAAATCCGGAAAGAGCGGAAAGACAAAGGTGGATGTGTCAGGACAGTATGGCTTTGCGCAGATTGCAAAGGATATCAAGATGGCGAATACAGAGCAGTGGATTGATGTCATGCAGACAGCCATTGATAACTACAATGTCCAGATGAACGACCTTAAGGAACTGGAACTCCCTGCACAGCTGGGAGAATATGACTGGCTTTCGATCATTTCGCGCAAGTTTGCCAAGAGAGGTTCGGCAACAGCAAGCATCGAGGGAGGAAACGAGAAGACCACTTTCTATGTTTCAGCAGGTGCAGAGACTCAGGAAGGATATATCATAAAGACAGACTTCTCAAAATATACAGGTCGTGCGAAGTTCTCTCACAAGATTGCTGACTGGCTCAAGCTCAACCTGAATCTGTCGGGATCCTTCGCAAAATACAACAAGGTAGAGGAACAGGACGGCTCTCTCAAGATCCTTCGTGCAGCACGTGAGGAACAGCCTTTCCTTGGACCTTATAACCCGGACGGTTCATGGAGAATCATGACCACTCACGGCCTCTGCCGTCATAACCCTCTTAATGCAATCCTCGAGGAAGACTATTATATCAACAAGACCCAGCTTCAGGGAACAATCTCGTTTGATGTCACTCCAATAAAGGGTCTCAAGTGGACTCCTTCAATCAGCGGATACAGTATCTACGACAAGACTATAAAGAAACTGACCGAGGATAATACAGACCGAGGATACAAGGACGGATGGTCAGCGCTGACCCAGCAGAAGGACAACAGCTTCCGCTATCTGATCGACAATGTCATCTCATATAACAATGAGTGGGACAGACTTATGTATTCAGCGATGGTCGGTCATTCTTTCGAGAAATATGAATACGAGACTTTCGGTGCAAGGTCAGACAACTATGCGAATGAGGCCTTCCCGTCGTCATCTTTGAATCTGATTACCTCAGGAACGCAGATATATCCTAACAGCATCGGTTACAATGCCTATGCTCTTGAGTCATACTTCTTCAGAGGTGCTGCGAACTGGGACAACAGGTACATCCTCAATGTCTCGTTCCGTGCTGACGGCTCAAGCCGATTCCCTAAGGATAACCGTTACGGATTCTTCCCTGCAGGTTCGCTCGCGTGGATCATCTCAAACGAGAAGTTCATGCCGAAGACGGATATCCTCAACGAACTCAAGCTTCGCCTTTCGGTGGGACAGACAGGTTCGATGGCAGGTATCGGAAACTGGGCGGCGATGTCTCTTGTAGGAGCAGGTGCTTCATATGACGGAGCTTCCGGATTTGCGATTTCGTCATCAGCTCAGAATATCAAATGGGAGAAATCGACCAAGTACAATCTCGGTCTGGATTACGAGCTCCTTGGCGGCAGACTCTACGGAAACATCGATGCCTTCTATTCACGCACCGATGACCTTCTCTACAACAAGCCAGTACATGCTACGACAGGTTATACATCACTCACATCCAACATCGGTTCCATCAACAATGTCGGTGTCGAACTTACAATAGGCGGACGAGTGATCGATACAGAGTTCAAGTGGGACCTCAGCGGCAACTTCTCATGGGGAAAGAACAGCCTCGTGAAACTTCTTGACGGCACAGACATCATCATTGTTGCTGACAGCCAGCTTTATGGCGGAAACAAGCATGCTCTGATAGTAGGTCAGCCTATTTCGACGTGGTATATGCTGAAGGCAAAAGGTATATATCAGAGAGATGAAGATGTCCCTGAAACCCTTTTCGCCAAAGGTGTGCGTGCCGGTGATATGATTTATGAGGACATCAGTGGTCCTGACGGCAAACCTGACGGAATGATTGACGACTATGACCGTCAGATCTGCGGCAAGGCTACACCTGACTTCTTCGGTGGTATCACCTCAAGCATGTCGTGGAAGGGAATCGACCTGACTATCTTCTGCCAGTACTCTGTGGGAGGAAAGATCTTCTCGGCATGGAAAGGTGCTGGTCAGGAAGGTACCGAACATCTCGGTCTTTCTTCGGGAAGTGTGAATATCGACGGATCGTCGGTGACTTCGTATTTTAATATCAGCGAATATGCGGCACTCAACTACTGGAGAGGAGAAGGTACATCCAATACTGTTCCTCGTCCGCTTCTGGCAGGCGCTCATAACGGATTTGCATGGGACTACAATATCCTTACATCCACCAGATTCCTTGAGGATGCATCATACTTCAAGGTAAAGACAATCACCCTTGGCTACAACTTCCCGCAGAAGTGGATGGACAGGGCAAAGATCGGTGGTCTTAAGGTGTATTTCACAGTTGATAATGCATTTACATTCACCAGATATTCAGGATATGATCCGGAAGTTTCCATGAATGCAGGCCCTGCACATGCGAAATATGGAACAGACTTCGGTTATCAGCCTACAATGAGGTCATATATGTTTGGCGTACAGTTCAAATTTTAACAGATGATGATTATGAATAGAATATTGATGTTGGGGGCATGTGTGCTCCTGCTTGCTGGCTGTTCAAAACAGTTGGACGAGATCCGTCCTAAGCATGCGATCTCTTCTGAGGCAGTCAGTGAAGCCGATCTCAACAAACTTACCAACGGCGTTCTGAACAAGATGGAGAATCTTACAGTATCGTTCTGGTATGACGGAGACTATCACGGAGAGAATCTCGGAATAGGTCCGGGAGGAAAACTCATCGAATCTCATAATGCTCTGATGTCACCGTCAAACCCGACGTCGAAGAGCAGATGGCAGGTTGGTTTTGTCAATCTCATGCATGTCAACGAATTGCTGAAGTCGGCAAATTCTGCGACTCCTGACAGCCAGGCTACAAAGCAGGCAAAGGGTACTGCGTATTTCTGCAGAGCATACATCTACTATAACCTTGTGACAAGATTCGGAGGAGTTCCGATTCTCAAAGGTCCCTCAATGGAGGTAGTCCCTATTTCAAAGGAGGCAGAAGTCTGGGCTTTCATCATATCAGACCTTCTTGAGGCAGAGAAATATCTCGAACCTGTGTCGAATGTGTATCGTCCTTCAGATGAGGCTTGCTGGGCATTGCTTTCCAAGGTTTATCTCTGGACAGGGGACAAGGAGAATGCTGTGATATATGCAGACAAGGTAATTGAAAGTGGTTTTACCATGAGCAGGACAAGCGAGGATTTCGCTTCCATGTATGTGGCAGGAAATTCAAGCAAGGAGGTGGTGTTTGCTCTGGCAAACAAACGTACCAGCAGTTTCCTTCGCATATTCGAGCAGTTCAACGATACGGACGGTTCATGGAGTTATGCGGTGCATGAAGATCTGATCTCGACCTTATATGCTGATGACTTTGGAACGGGAGACATCCGTAAGTCTGCCACTCAGAGCGGTGACCGTGTCATCAAGTTCCCTAATGGAGCCAATGACGGAGTTCAGTTCGTTGTGAATCCGGAACCATCAGCATCTCCTATAGTGCTGTTCCGTCTGGCTGATGCATACCTTACAAAGGCGGAGGCACAGGGGCCGTCTGCCGGTCTTGCCACAATGAAGACATTCATGGAGAACAGATACGCTTCTGTCAACCTTCCTGCATCCATGACTGAAAAGGAATTCCAGAATCTGGTACTTGACGAGAACAACAGGGAATTCTTTGCTGAGGGTCGCAGGTGGTTTGATATAAAGAGAACAGGTCGTACCGACCTTTACAAGAACTTCCCGGCAAACGGTACATATCTTCTTCGTTGGCCGGTGCCTCAGGATGAAATTGATCTCGTCGGCAGAGATATATACCCACAGAATCAGGGATATTAATCACTAAACTATAATTAATACAATTAATGATGAAAAAGTTTGCTTTTATTTTTATGGTAGCGGCTGCCCTTTTTGCAGCGTGTACCGAAAAGGAAGAAGGAGCGGGAACAGACACCGGAACTCCGTTGACTGCTGATTTTACCATCTCGGTCAATCCTTGCGTGGTCGGTGAGGAAGTAGAACTCAAGGCTACAGCATCAGGCGGTGCGACACCTTACACATTTACTTGGGAATTAGGCTCAGACATCAAGCTCGAAGGCCAGGAGGTGAAATACACCTTCGATAAGAACGGTTCCTATATCACCAAACTTATCGTTGTAGATAAGGCGGGCAACAAGGTGGAGAAGAGAAAGAATCTGGTTGTTAATCCTGCGGAGATCAAGGAACAGGGTACAGTAGACCTTCTGTGGGCAGGAAAGGTCATTGGTTACAATGCATGGTCTTCTCCTGCTGTTGCTGATGATGGAAGCGTTTATGCGACTTCACAGAGAAGCACACTCTACAAGTTCAGTGCAAAAGGCGACCTCGTATGGGAGAAGGTTATCAATACTGTTGAGGGCTCGAACACTCAGGGTACTCCTTCGATCGATGCTGACGGTACCGTATTCATCGGAACAGGTACGGCAAATGGTTCAGCAAAGGTATATGCATTCAATCCTGATGGTACACAGAAGTGGATGTTCACTGACTTCTGGTGTGCTGAGACACAGACATTGTCGCCTTCGTATAACTCTCCTATCGTAGGTATCGGTGAGACTAACGTGTACTTCGGAAACTGCGGAACTGCCGGAACCATGATTGCTGCAGACAAGGCTACAGGCGCACGTGTGGCTTGGCAGATGAATGAGGCCGGTGGTGGCCCTGCCGGCGGAGTCCGTTCAGGTGTCCTTATTACAAAGGGTGGAATGCTTCACTGGGGTGGAGGAGTGTACGGCTTCTTCGGTACTTCAAAGAATTCTGTTGATGGCGCAAACAACAGTGGCGTAAACTGGACTTGGTCAACATGGAGCGCATCTCCAGACCGATCTCTCAATAACAATCAGGGCGCAATCGCACTTGCTACAATCGGTGGCAAGACCTGCCTCGTGGGAGTTTATACAGATGAGACAAACAACGGTCCTAAGGTTTATGCTTTGGATTCTGCAACAGGTGAGGTTGTGTCTTCATACTATGTGGTAGATTCCCCTGCAATGGATAACGGTAGTGTTGCTGTTACAGCAGAAGGCAATATCGTAGCGACACTCAACTTCTCTAACGGTCAGACAAACGGCGGTATCGTAGTCGTTAAGCCTACATCTCCGGAGGGAACAAAGGTGGCTGAATACAGAGTTCAGGAGAAGGTGTCTTGTACTCCTGCTATCGATGCTGCAGGCAACATTCACTTTGCTACCGAGTCTGGTAACTACTATGTTGTGGACAAGGACTGCAAGCTAGTTGTGAAGAAGTCTCTCAAGAGCCTCGTGCTTGCTGACAGCCGTTATAAGGATACATACGCTAATCTCGAAGCAGCTAAGGTATGGAGCTCGCCTGTTATCGGTGATGACGGAAAGATCTACCTCCAGTTTACCAACAATGACGCGGCGAAGAAGAGAGAGTATGGTCTTCTCGTTTGTATGCAGGTGCCTGAGTGCAAGGGCCCTGGTAATACAGACTGGCCGATGATCGGACAGAACCGTCGTCATACAAACAATCAGAAATAATATCAGATAGAATAGAATGAAAGTTCTCAGATACTTTTCTCTGGCGCTTGTCTGTGTTGTTCTGTCATTCGGATGTTCCGGATGTTCAGAACAGCAGACAGAAGCGCCTGATGATCAGCCTACAGGTGTTCCGTCTCGTCCTACCGACCTGATGACCCTCTTCTATGAGCTCATTGAGCAGCAGGCAGGCGAGAATCCGCGCGAGAGGGTGTACATCGTCGCGCACAGAGCAAATACCCGTGCGGGAATCAATCAGAGACTTCCGGAAAATTCGTTGGAAATCATTCAGGTTGCCATTGAGTCCGGAGTAGTCGATATGATTGAAGTCGATGTGCGTCCGACCAAGGATGATGTGCTTGTACTTATGCACGACGCGTCTGTAGCACGAACTACCAACGGAACGAAGAACGTGTCGGATATGACCTATGCCGAGATCCGGCAGCTTGATATGAACCGTGAGGACGACAAAGTCACTACAGGTATCAAGGTTCCTACTCTGAAGGAAGTGTTCGAGCTGTGTAAGGGAAAGATGTTCATCAATCTTGACATACATGGCAAGAACGTGCCTGTGGGGCAGCTTGCGGCTCTTATCAAGGAGTGTGGCATGACAGATCAGGTAATGATCTATTCAAAGAAGGATGAGCTCGTAGAGTATCAGAACATAGATCCGAATATACTCATTCATCCTTATGTAAGTACAGTAGCGGCAGCTAATGAGTATAAGCAGTATCCCGGTGCAATGTTGTTCCAATATGGTCTCAAATACGATCAGGACTCTGACAACTTTGCGCGTGAGATGAGGGCGGCCGGATGTCTTACATATACAAATATCCTTAATTACGACAAGCACATGCTCAGCGGAAACAATACTTATCTGCAGAAGTTTGTCAACTCAGAGACTGACTTCATCCAGACAGACTATGCGGAAATGGTCCATGAGTATCTTGACGTTGAGGGGCTTAGATAAATCAGTTGTAGAAAAACACTAAAACACAAAACATAATGAAAAAAGTACTTAGTTTAATGCTGGCATTGGCTATGGGATTTGCCTTTGTCGGATGTGAAGAAAACAATGAACCCGCAGAGCCGGTGTATGAGTATTTCTCGGTTCTGACCCCTGAGTCTGAACTGTCTCTTCCTGATTATGTGGAAGGCGAGGCTGTTCTTGAAGTCAAGGTAAAGGCTGATTATCCGGAATTTGAAGTTACAGTTGACGGAGAGTGGCTTACCTATGTGCCAGCATCCAAGGCTGAGGCAGATGCTGTAGAGTCGGTTCTCAAGTTTACTTATACTTCAAATGATGTTTATGGGTACGTACTGCGACAGTTACAATTACATCGGAAGAGACAGAACTCGCTTCTTTCGTTGTGAGCCAGGCTGCGAAGATGTCTGAGGATATCAAGCCGGTATGGGTTTACAAGGTAGCAGAAGGCACTGCTGCCAAGATGGAGGGACTCCACCCTGCAGTAGATGCGGCAGGCAATGTATATGTGACAGAGACTACTACTACATCACTCTATAAGATCCTTCCTGACGGTACCCTTGGCTGGAAGAAGGAGATGGTACCTTCAGCAGAGTCGGCTGATCCGTTCAGCGGTCAGCTCTCTGTCCCTTCGATCGAAGCTGACGGAAGTGTGGTTTACGCAGGTGGCGGATCTTCTGGCAACGGATGCTATTTTGCAATCAACGCTGCAGACGGATCTATGAAGTGGGAGTTCTCTTCAGACAAGTTCTGGGGTGCAAATGGTGCGATCCCTGCACCGAAGATCAACAGAATCAATGCGGCTATAGGTGATAAGTGCATCTACATCGGTAACGGCGGTACTACAGGAACTGCATTGGCAATCAACAAGACAACCGGTGAAAGGGTTTCTTATGTTTCAAACAAGACCGATGGTACAGGTGGTCCTGCAGGCGGTTGTAACTCAGGTATGTCAGTGACAAAGAACGGAATGGTAATGTTCCGTGCATCCTATGGAGCCTTCTCTGTAAACACAGCGTCTATGGACAATGCAGGTGAGGCTGGCTACGTGCCTTTTGGTGCACAGTATCGTGACAAGAGCATGACTACTCACAATGCCAACATCGCTTGCTTCACAATGGACGGAAAGGATTATTATACATTCTTCGGAGCAACAGATGCAGGCATGAACGTGATCTGGGGACCGATCAACGCAACTGACGAGCTCGCTTCATATCAGTCTGACGGCGCTCCTACATGGACAACTCATCAGATTGCAGGTACAAAGAAGCAGGATCAGGGTGGTGTTGTCATCGGCCCAAGAAATGAAATTATTGTATCTCTCAAGAACAATTCAACAGTTCCGGGAGGAGTATATGCAGTTGACCCTGCTACGAATCAGATGGCTTGGAGATATGAAATCAACGTTGACTGTGCAGGTACCCCTGCAGTGGACAAAGCCGGCAACGTACACGTTATTGATGATGCAGGTACATATTATATCCTGAAGCCTGATTATGAGACAAAGAAAGCAGAACTTCTCAAGTCTGCATCTCTTAAGGATATCTATGCTGAAGTGCATAACCATACATGGAATGAGGGAGATGTCTGCAAGGCATATGGTACGGTAATCATCGGCAATGATGGTAAGATGTACTGCTCTGTATTCTTCAGAGATCGCTCGAAGACCGCTCTTCTTTCAGCAGTGTATTGTCTTGAGTCTGGTCTTTGCAAGGGCGTGGGTGATACTCCATGGCCTCTTAAGAATGCAGACTGCTTCAACTCAGGAAATCAGGTTAAATAGCAGATTTTATAAAATGTCTTTTTTTTGGGGGTGACTTTGACAGTCACTCCCTTAATTGGTAAAATATGCGAAAAATATTTAGTCTTGTCCTGCTTGCTTTGGTGCTGGTAGGATGTGATAAGGAGAAAGGTCCTTCTGCGAAGGATTACAGCGGCTTGATCATTACAGAGGTCGCTGCCAATGCAGATAAGCCCGCGACGGATTCATGGGTCGAACTCTACAATTCAGCGCCGCGAGATGTCAACCTCTCTGGTCTCGGATTGTTTGTCTTTGATGAAGAGTCAGATGGAGAGGAACTGACCATAATGGATGATATGGTCATCAGGGCTGGTGAGAGGCTCGTGTTCTCAACAGCCGACATGACTCTTGTCAGAGGTATTTCATCCGCATCTGAATTTCAGCTTGTATTGGGACTCTCTGCAAAAAAGGATATTGTTGACAGATTCTCGCGTGACAAGCTTGAAAACGCCGGTCCGACTGAGAGATTCGGATCTTATCAGAGGATTCCGGAGAATGGTGGTGATTGGGTCGTTACGGCTCAGGCTACCAGACGTATGGAAAATTTTGATGCAAAGCCGAATGGTATCTGGGTATGGAGCTCGCACATGGATGCGTGGATTGCAGACGATTTCAAGGTGTTGAAGGACATGAAGAAGTTGGGATATGACCATATCCTGCTGAACTATTATTCCTTCGATGCTCCGGAAAATATGGATAAGGCGCGCCAGATAGTGACAGCCGCTAAGGAGCAGGGGCTTAAGGTGCACGCTTGGATGCAGGTCTTCAAGGAGGATGGTACATGGCTGAACCCGATTGAGAATCTCACAAACCGTCAGGGCCGTTACAAGCAGGAAGAGTTTGACAGACTCATCGGAAAGGCGAACAGATATATAGATGAGTTCGATGTAGATGGAATACATCTTGATTATATCCGTTTTTCAGGCTCGGGGACAGGTATAGCAAACTTTAACAATTACGATAACGGTGTGACTGCCAGTGGTGCCATAAACGAATTCTGCAGGCAGCTCAGAGAGTCGATTGACTCGCGTCTCGAAGGCGTGATCCTCTCGGCTGCAATGGTCACATCAAATGACGTGATGTATTATTTCGGCCAGGATCCGACTGCTATGGGAGAGTATATTGACATACTTATTCCTATGGCATATAAATCCACTCCGAACAGAACATATGACAGCAGCTGGATAGTCAATAAGTGTCATGAGTTCACTTCCGTTACTGATGCACAGGTCTGGGCAGGAATACAGACTTATACTCATTATTCCGGAAGCCAGAACGTCAAAGGTATGACCGCAGCAGAGGTCCTTGAAGATGCCGATGCTGTCAGTGCATCAAAATGCAGCGGACTGGTCCTCTTCAGATATGCCCTGGGAGAATTCCCGGATGTAAACGACCTTTGGTAGGACTGTCTTAGGAGTCTTTCCCCATTTTTACTGGCAAACCGTGGCAGATACCCTGGATTTAAAGAGTATCTGCCACGGTTTCCGGAATTTTTTGTGTTTTGATTGTAAAATTCTTTTTACCTTTGGAAGACAACCGTGAAAAGCGGGACTTCCGGGGAATCTATATATTAAACTGATATACAATGAAAAGACTGACCGTAATTTTGTTTGCTGCACTGGCGGTACTCTCTTGTGCTCCGAAGCAGCAGTGCGCCAACAGGGCGGAAAAGATTCTCGCAGAGATCAATGACCCTAATTCGGACTACGTCGTGGTGATTTCGCATCGTGGTGACTGGAGAAACTATCCTGAGAACTCCATTCCTGCAATCGAATCTGTCATCCGTATGGGAGTGGACATGATGGAGCTGGATGTAAAGATGACTAAGGACAGCGTACTTGTCCTGATGCATGACCAGACAATCAACCGAATGACAAACGGAAAGGGTCTGATCAAGGATATGACTTATGATTCTCTCATGACATTCAAGCTTAAGAGAGCGCATAATGTCACTACTGATTCCCTCAGGATTCCTACTCTCCGTGAGGCTCTTCTATGCTGCAAGGACAGAATTCTTGTAAACGTTGACCATGCATATCCGTATTATAAGGAAATAGTTGAACTTACAGAGGAACTTGGCGTAACCGGTCAGGTGCTGATGAAAGGTAAGAGCAACATCGACAAGGTGAACGAGGATATGGCTAAGCATGAAAACAATCTGCTTTATATGCCTATCATTGACATAAACAGACCTAAGGGACAGGCTCTTTTTGCAGAGTATCTCGAAAGAGGAGTTGTGCCTATGGCCTTTGAGGTGTGCTGGCAGGTTCCTGGAGAAGAGATAGAGAACTGTGCAGCCGAAATCAAGAAGATGGGATCGAAACTTTGGGTCAATACATTCTGGCCTTCTGTATGCGGTGGCCTGGGTAACGACGACGATGCAGCTCTGGCAGCTGAGGATCCTGCGGACGTTTATGCGCAGTATCTTGAGATGGGCGCTTCCATGATTCAGACTGACCGTCCTGAGATGCTCATCAAATATCTCAGTTCAGTAGGACGTCATACTCTCTGATCTGGCAAATTAATACCGTCACTCAAAAAAACGACTGTTTCTTGGGGTGACGGTACCGAAATTTGCATCGTTTGAGCTTAAATGAGTAGCGTCACTCCAAAAAACAAGCATTTCTTGGGGTGACGCTGCTTATATTTTTTATATGCTTACAGATTGTTCTTCTCGATATCCTTGAAGTATCTGTAAGTGTTCACCTTGAGCTCTCCGACAGCGAGTTCGTCAGCTACGATGATGCCGTGCGGATGTGCCTGAAGGGCAGAAAGTGTGCATGCCTGTGAGTATGCGCCTTCGATTGCAGCCTTAAGTGCGTTTGCCTTCTTGTGACCGAATGCGAGTACGAGAACCTCCTTTGCATCCATTACTGTGCCGACACCTACAGTAAGAGCTGTTGTAGGCACCTTGCTGATGTCTCCGTCAAAGAAACGTGAGTTCACGAGGATAGTGTCATATGTAAGGCTCTTTACACGTGTGCGTGAAACAAGTGATGAGAAAGGCTCATTGAATGCGAGGTGACCGTCTTCACCTACTCCGCCCATGAAAAGGTCGATGCCGCCTGCTGCCACGATCTTTGCCTCATATGCTGCGCATTCTGCTGCGAGGTCCTCTGCATTTCCGTTAAGGATGTTGATATTTTCCTTCGGAACGTCCACGTGGTCGAAGAAGTTTCTTGCCATGAACGAGTGGTAGCTTTCAGGGTGCTCTTCAGGAAGACCCACATACTCGTCCATGTTGAAAGTGATGACGTTCTTGAATGAAACCTCACCGGCCTTATACATGCGGATGAGCTCCTGATATGTGGCTACTGGAGTACCACCTGTAGGAAGACCGAGAACAAACGGCTTGTCAGTTACTGCTGCCTTTGCCTTGATTCTGGATACGATGTAACGCGCTGCCCAGATCGAGCCCTTGGCGCTGTTTTCATTTATAATTACTCTCATTGTGACTTGGGGTTAGATCCCCGGTCAAGCCGGGGATGACGTATGATTAAAATAATTTTACAAATACTTCGATAGCCTGATATTCTGCCATTCCAAGCTCATTGTAGAGGCGGGCTGTATTCTGTGTTCTTTCCTCTGCTCTCTGCCAGAATTCACGAGGGTCGTCACCAGGGAACGGAACGATATCCTTCTGTGAAAGATGTCTGTAGATGGCATGTCTCTTCTTGATCACCTCTGCAGGGCTGAGAGGAACTGCCATGTCAACTTTTCCGAGTTCCCATTCCATCCATGCTCCTCTGTAGAGCCATACGTGGCACTCCTTGAGCCAAGCCTCACCTTCGAGCTGGTTGAGAGCCTCAAGAACGGCCTCTGTACATACGCGATGTGTTCCGTGTGGGTCGGCGAGGTCGCCTGCGAGATAGATCTGATGCGGCTGTACTTCCTGGAGAAGTTTGATGATGATGTCGATGTCTGCCTGAGTGCGGACTCCCTTCTTGATTCCTCCGGTCTCGTAGAATGGAAGGTTGAGGAAGTGACAGTTGGTAGCGTCATTAAGTCCGAACGAACGTACTGCGCTCTTCGCCTCGCTGCGGCGGATTGCTCCCTTGAGGTTGAGAAGCGCTCTTGGTTCAGGTTCCCCTGGCTTCTTTGATGCGATGATTTCCTTTACCTCGTCGAATCTGTCTCCGAATCCGAGCTCGCGTGCGGCATCCATGTGCTGGAGCACTACATCATCGTGAACAGCGACGTTCCCTGAGGTCTCGTAAGCTACGTGCACATCATGTCCCTGCTCTGCAAGACGGATGAAAGTACCTCCCATTGAGATTACGTCATCGTCAGGATGTGGAGAGAATATGACTACTCTCTTAGGGAATGGAGTAGACGGCACAGGCCTTGTGCTGTCATCAGCATTCGGCTTTCCGCCCGGCCAGCCGGAAATGGTGTGCTGAAGCTCGTTGAATACCTGGATGTTGATCTGGTCGTAGGAACCATACTGCTCGAGAAGTTCTCCGAGTCCATTGGAGAGATAGTCTCCCTGAGAGAGCTTGAGAATAGGTTTTTTAACCTGCTCGCAAAGCCATACTACAGCCTTGCGGATGAACTTAGGAGTCCACTCGCATGGTCCTACAAGCCAAGGAGCTACGTTTCTTGTAAGGAGACTTGAGGAATTCTCTTCTACATAGAAGGAGATTGCTCCATGTTTCTGGAGAAGAGATGCAGGGCATGTAGGTGTTGCAGGATCTTCGCTGATCTGCTTTACAACCTGAGCCTTGTCCTCTCCCCACGCGATAAGACATATCTCCTTTGCGCTGAGCATTGTGGAGATGCCCATTGCGATTGCTGTGCGTGGTGTCGCTTCTATATTGCCTGCGAAATTCTTTGCCTGTCTTTTGCGGGATGCATATGGAAGGAGTACTGTTCTTGTTCTGCTGAATTCAGATGCTCCGTTTTCATTGAAGCCTATCTGTCCCTTTTCTCCGACACCCATGACCAGGAGGTCAAGTCCCGATGCCTTTGCATCGTATGATGCACAGAATTCTGAGACATAAGTGCTGTCGTGGAGTTCTGTGAGCTTAGGAACATTTACATTCTCCGGTTTTACGTCGATTTGTGAAATCAGCTCGTCATATAGTCTGCGGTTACGGCTGTTGCTGTCAGCCGGCGCCGGATAATACTCGTCAATACTGTAAATCTCTACATTCTTGAAAGAGACATCTCCAGCCTTGTATCTGTTTACGAGTTCGCGGTAAAGACCTACAGGCGACGAGCCGGTTGAAAGACCGAGACGATATACGCCGCTGTTTGTATTGATCGCGTCAACAATCTTTTCCGCGAGTCTTTCACTTGCAACTTCCTCGTCCTCATATATATGAGCAGGGATTCTTTCATAAGTGTGTTTCACACCATTCGGCAGGCCTGCCTCTATCAGACCTCCGTCCTTAGGCAAAGAAAATTTTTTCATGGACATATTTATTAAAAATCACACAAATATAGAAATATTTATCTACCTTTGAACAAGAACAAGACTATTTATTTATGAAGAAGTTTATTTTGCTGTCTGTTTCCATACTGCTTATGTGTGGTACAGCATCCGGATGGGGCAGGGAAGGTCACGAGACAATTGCCAGGATTGCAGATAATAATCTGAAACCGTCAGTCAGAAAAAAGCTGGAATCGTACCTTGGACATTCCATTGTCTATTATGCAAAGTGGATGGATGACTATCGCCATACCAAGGAATATGGATTCACGAGCAACTGGCATGCGTGTACAGTTGATGAGGACTTGAAATATGTTCCACAGCCTGATGGAGATGCCGTATATGGCCTTAATCAGGCTATGGAGGTCTTGAAGGATTACAAGAATCTTCCGGACTCTACGGTGATTGTAAACATTAAATACCTTCTTCATCTTGCCGGTGACCTTCATTGTCCGTCGCATATTGCATATCAGGGCAAGAATTATAGTTTTGAGGTTGATTTCGGTGGAGGATATATAAAGCCGAGAGTGAAGACAAATATTCATAGCGTCTGGGATTTTTATGCGATTCAGTCCTGCAGAATCTGGTCAGTGAGCGAGTATGCAGAGGAGCTGGACCGTCTCTCAAGGAAAGAGATTAAGGAAATTGTAAAGGGTACGCCACAGGACTGGCTGGAAGGTAATGCTGAAAGATGTCTTGTACAGATGGATCTGGCTCATCCGGGAGACCGTCTGCAGCAGGATTTCGTCAATGCCGCAATGCCTTTGATAGAGACTCAGATGCTATATGCCGGGTACAGGCTTGCACATATTCTGAATAACTTGTTTTAATAAGAATTTTAAGGGGTGTGATTGAAATTTATAATCACACCCCTTGTTTTTATTTGAAATTTTAATAAATTTGTCATCCCTGATAAGGAACATTAACCATTTATAATAACACATTATGAATTATCTATTCTATCTGGTACCGGCGGCAGCAGTCATCGCCCTGTTGTTTGCCTACATTTTCTTCCGTCAGATGATGAAGGAAAGCGAGGGAACTGTAACCATGAAACAGATTGCCCAGTATGTCAGAGAGGGAGCTATGGCCTATTTGAAGCAGCAGTACAAAGTCGTAATCATCGTATTCGTCGTACTCGCTGCTCTTTTTACATTATTGGCATTCCTTGGTGTACAGAACAGCTGGGTTCCGTTCGCATTCCTTACAGGAGGTTTCTTCTCCGGACTTGCCGGCTTTGTCGGAATGAAGACCGCTACTTATGCTTCAGCTCGTACTGCAAATGCTGCTCAGCGTTCTCTCAATTCAGGTCTTAAGGTGGCTTTCAGAAGTGGAGCTGTCATGGGACTTACAGTAGTCGGACTCGGACTCCTTGATATAGCTCTATGGTGGATCATCCTCAATGCCTTTGTAGATATCGAAGGCACACAGAAGCTTGTATTCATCACCACTACAATGCTTACATTCGGAATGGGTGCATCTACTCAGGCTCTCTTTGCCCGTGTGGGTGGCGGTATCTATACAAAAGCTGCTGACGTGGGAGCTGACCTTGTAGGAAAGGTTGAGGCTGGAATCCCTGAGGACGATCCTCGTAACCCTGCAACCATCGCAGACAACGTGGGTGACAATGTGGGTGACGTAGCCGGAATGGGAGCTGACCTTTATGAGTCTTACTGCGGATCAATCCTTGCAACCATGGCTCTTGGTGCAGCCGCCTTCTCAGGTGTCGGTGTGGATGCACAGATGAAGGCTATCCTTGCTCCAATGACAATAGCGGCAATCGGTGTGGCTCTTTCTATACTTGGAATATATGTAGTCCGCACGAAAGAAGGTGCAGGTATGGACCAGCTTCTGAAATCTCTCGGTCGCGGTACCAATCTCAGCTCTGTGTTGATAGCAGTCGTAACCTTCGGCATCATGTACCTTCTCGGTATGGACAACTGGTGGGGATATTCGCTTTCGGTTGTAGTAGGTCTTGCTGCAGGTGTGATTATCGGTCAGGCTACAGAATATTATACATCTCATTCATACAAGCCAACCCAGAAGCTTGCTGAGTCAGCTCAGACAGGTCCTGCTACAGTGATCATCTCAGGAGTAGGTCTCGGTATGCTTTCTACAGCGATTCCTGTAATAACAATAGCAGTGGCTATCCTTCTCGCATATCTGTGTGCAAACGGATTCGACCTTTCATTCTCGGCGGAGAGCCTCTCTACAGGTCTTTACGGTATCGGTATCGCCGCAGTAGGTATGCTTTCAACTCTCGGAATCACCCTTGCTACTGACGCATATGGTCCTATCGCCGACAACGCAGGAGGTAATGCTCAGATGAGCGAGCTCGATCCTGAAGTCCGTAAGCGTACAGACGTTCTCGACGCTCTCGGCAACACGACTGCAGCTACTGGAAAGGGTTTTGCAATCGGCTCTGCAGCTCTTACAGGACTTGCACTCCTTGCTTCATATATCGAGGAAATCAAGATCGGTCTCACACATCTCGGAAAGCAGATATACAGCGTTTCAGGTGAACTCATCGATGCTGCTCAGGCTACAATTCCTGATGTGATGTCTCACTATCATGTGGATCTTATGAATCCTGTGGTTCTTGTAGGCGTATTCATCGGAGCAATGATGTCATTCCTGTTCTGCGGACTCACAATGAACGCAGTAGGACGTGCAGCTCAGAGCATGGTTACAGAAGTTCGCCGTCAGTTCCGTGAGATCAAGGGTATCCTTACCCGTGAGGCAACTCCTGACTACGCTCGTTGCGTGGAGATTTCAACAAAGGGTGCACAGCGTGAAATGCTTCTTCCTTCACTCATCGCCATCATCGTTCCGGTTCTCGTAGGTCTTATTCTCGGCCCTGCCGGTGTGATGGGACTTCTTATCGGAGGACTCGGCAGCGGTTTCGTACTCGCAGTGTTCATGTCCAACTCAGGTGGAGCATGGGACAACGCCAAGAAATATGTAGAGGAAGGCAATCTCGGAGGAAAGAACTCAGAGGCTCACAAGGCTACAGTTACAGGTGACACAGTAGGTGACCCGTTCAAGGATACATCAGGACCGTCACTCAACATCCTTATCAAGCTGATGAGTATGGTATCTATCGTAATGGCAATGCTTACAGTGGCTATCCACTAAAATTTTGCGGTGGAGTGTAACGCGCTGCAGATAGCGAGATAATCGTGCAGGGGTGGGTCGCATTTTGATCCGCCCCTATTGGTACAACTGACGTTCTGTCAATTAGTTGCTGTCCGTTATAAGTCAGTGACGGTAAGTAGAGATGCTGGTAAGATGGCATAGAAATATCATTATAAGATTTGTATAATTAAAATCATATAATTATTTTTGTGCAAAAGACAGACTTGATATGAATCCATTTGTAATAAACGGTATCATTCCTGATCGATATTTTTGCGATAGAGAGGATGAAACAAGGAAAATAGAGACCTGTATAATGAATCATACAAATATGCTCATGACTTCTCCAAGAAGAATGGGCAAGACTCAACTGATTCATCATGTATATAATCAGAAGTCCATAGTTGAGGCATATTATACTTTCTATGTAGACATTTACTCGACGACGAGTCTTCATGAGTTTATTCTATTGCTCAGCAAGGAGATATATATAGGACTTGTACCAAAAGGCAAGAAGTTCCTTGATTCATTCATCAGCGTTCTTCGTTCCTTGTCAGGATGCTTTGGTTATGATGCGCTGACAGGACTCCCTTCCTTTGATGTCAAATTGGGGGATATCCGTATGCCGGAACTTACCCTGTCTGAGATATTCAGTTATCTTGAAAATGCTGACCGCCCATGTGTCTTTACGATTGATGAATTCCAGCAGATTGGAAAGTATCCGGAAAAGAATGTCGAGGCACTGTTGCGTACACATATTCAGAAGATGAACAACTGCCGGTTCATCTTTGCGGGAAGCGACAGACATACTCTTGAAAATATGTTCAACTCTCCTGCGAAACCCTTCTACAACAGTGTGGAGCAGATGTATCTTGACAGGATTGACAAAGATGTATATACCGGATTTGTCAGAGACATGTTCCGGGAATACGGGCGAAGTATCTCTGAACCGGCTCTGTCTTATGTTTATGATCTTTTCGAGGGGCACACATATTATGTGCACAATACTCTTCATAATGCATTCGCCTATACCTCTCCGGATGTGGAGATTTCGAAAGAAATAATCGATGTGACCGTCAAGGACATTCTGCAGGAAAGGGAACACTCCTTTCTGACACAGCTGTCTCTGCTGAATTATGCTCAGAAGGAGACGCTTATTGCGATTGCCAGGGATGTAAATGCTTATGAAATCACATCCGTAGCTTTCGTGAAAAAGCATTCTCTGCAATCCCCAAGTTCCGTTCAGAATGCAGTCAGACACTTATTGAAATTTCAGATGATAACATATCATACAGATGGCAACACTAAGGTCTATTCTTTATCCGACAGATTCCTGCGTATGTGGATTGTAGAGAAATACTGATTCCGCTCGCCTTTGTTGTCAGTATAGTCCACGACTTTCCATGCGAGGTTGTATAAAAAAGTAAAACCCTTGTTTTTCTCGCCGGGAGGGGATACCTTTGTATCTTCTAATTGTCTAAACTTAAAACATGTAATATATGGAATCGGTGAAACTTAACCTTTTGAGTAAATTATTCTGTGCTCTTATGCTTGTGTTTGGTTTTGTATTGATCTCGTGTGAAGATGGCGTTCTTGGCAGCGGAGAAGATACCGAGCAGGGAGAAAATGGCAATGGTGATATAGGCAAAGATGACAGCGACGGTGGCGGATCTGATGACGGTACTGGGGAAACAAACGATGCCATCACTAATAATTCCGGTGGTGTGACTCTAACTGTTAAGTTGCGCAATCTGACTGAAACGGGAGTGGATTTCTATGGTATGATCAAACTCGCCGAAATTTATCTTACTAACTCATTCGGAATACTATATTCTGAAAAAGAAACATTTAATGCTGAGACCGCATTGGGGAATATTCCGATAGTGGATATATATGGCACAAATTATTCTGTGTCCACATCGTCTCTTAAACCAGCCACGTCGTATTATTACACGTCATATATCAAATTGGGCGATGTTTATACATATGGTGAAATCAAATCGTTTACGACAGCCTCTCTTGTTGCTCCGAGATTAAATGATGCAACCGATATCACAGAGGTATCCGCGACTATCTGTGGTATAGTGAGCCCCGCGTCCGGCACAGCATCCGATTTGGAGTATGGTTTCCAGTATTCAACATCTTCAGACTTCTCGTCAGATGTGACCTCAAAGAAGATAACTGATATCAATTCAGAGAACAAGTTTTCTCTCTCGATTGCTTCGTTGATTCCCGGGACTGCACATTACTATCGTTCCTACGTTAAGATGAACGGAGTCTATGACTATTGCAAAATCAAATCGTTTACGACAGCCTCTCTTGTTGCTCCGAGATTAAATGATGCAACCGATATCACAGAGGTATCCGCGACTATCTGTGGTATAGTGAGCCCCGCGTCCGGTACAGCATCCGATTTGGAGTATGGTTTCCAGTATTCAACATCTTCAGACTTCTCGTCAGATGTGACCTCAAAGAAGATAACTGATATCAATTCAGAGAACAAGTTTTCTTATCCTATTACCTCGCTGATTCTTGGGACAGTACATTACTATCGTTCTTACATCAAGATGAACGGAGTCTATGACTATGGTGAAATCAAGTCGTTTACGACAAAGAAAATTATTCCTGTTGTGCCTTCCGGATACGCAAATCTGTCTGCTGCAACCACAGCCAATTGTTATATTGTCTCCCAGAGCGGAAGTTATTGCTTCCTTGTCGCCAAAGGTAATCAGCCTTCGAATTTATTACATTTTACTAAATCTGCATCACTGTTGTGGGAATCATTCGGTACATCGAAAACTCCTTCTGTAGGCGCCTTGATAAAGGTGGTGTCATATGCTGACGGTTACGTTACCTTCAGCACTGCAGACACTTTTAGAGAGGGAAACGCCGTCATCGCTGCAAAGGATGCCGATGGCAACATTCTTTGGTCTTGGCATATCTGGCTCACTGACCAGCCGGTAGAACAGGAATACTACAATAACGCCGGCACTATGATGGACCGTAACCTTGGAGCCACTTCTGCCTCTCCTGGTGATGTCGGCGCTCTCGGTCTGCTCTACCAGTGGGGAAGGAAGGATCCGTTCCTTGGATCTTCGTCAATTTGGTCGCGAATAACGGCAAAATCTACAATCACTTGGCCATCTGCGGTTTCTGCCGATTCGCAAAAAGGCACAGTTGAATATGCTAACGCCAATCCAACCACATTTATTAAATACAACAAACCCAATCCGGTCCCAACCAGTTGGCAATCCTCCAAGACTATCTATGATCCATGTCCTCCCGGTTGGCGTGTTCCAGACGGAGGAGAAAATGGCGTTTGGTCTAAAGCAATTGGTTCAAGTTCGGATTTCTGGGGTTATCCATACGACAGCAATAACAGTGGCATGGACTTCTCCGGCAAGTTAGGTTCGGCATCTACTATTTGGTACCCTGCTTCGGGTTTCTTGTACTATGACGGTGATTTGATCAATGTCGACTACGAAGGCCGCTATTGGTCAGCTACTCCCTGCAACGATGATGCATACAGCCTGTATATCAACGAGAAAGGCCATGTCATGCCGTCGTACAACGACTCTCGCCTGTACGGTCTGTCTGTCCGTTGTCTCCAAGAATAACTCTTAATAAACGTTGTTAGGAAACCCATGCGTAAGCAAGGATTCTTGGCAATGCTTACAGTTGCTATTCACTAAACTAACCATCAATAATTTTTCTGCACCCCGTCCTGCATCCGTAGTGGCGGGGTGTTATAGTCTGGAATACCTTACAAGAGCTTCCAGAAAATAATAATCCGCGTAACTTATCGCCACATCTATATCTCTGCCTTCCGGATAGCTCCCTACGCTGTGCTTCAGGAGGAAGAATCCGTTTTCGCCGGGCTTGGCCAGATACTCATCCGAGCCAAGTGTCAGGAGCTGTGTACGGGCCATTTCCAGATATGCTTTCTTGCCGGTAAGCATATTCAGTTCTATGAATGCAGACGCCATGATTGCTCCTGCAGATGCATCTCGGACAGGGGGACAGTCTGAACTGGAGAAACCCTCCGGAGCTCCCGGAGCATTGAAGTCCCAATATGGTATCCCGTCTTCCGGGAGCTTGTCCAGCAGCATGTCTGCAACCTTGACTGCCTGCTCGAAAAAGTCTTCAATACCTGTCTCGCGGTACATCATCGTATATCCGTAGAGGGCCCACGCCTGACCTCTTGCCCATGCTGAATCGTCAGAATATCCCTGGACCGTCTCTTTTGAAATCACAGCTCCGGTGGCCGGGTCATAATCGACCAGATGCCATGTAGTATAATCCTTGCGGAAATGATTTTTCATGGTCGTTGAGGCATGTGAGACAGCGATTGAAGCCAGGGAATCGATGCCGCAGATTCTGGCGGCATTGGTCAGCAGCTCAAGATTCATCATATTGTCGATGATGACAGGATATGTCCATCTTCCACGCAGATTGTCCCAGCTTTTTATCGTTCCGGTAACGGGAGAGAAGCGTCTTCCAAGCTTTTGTGCCGCTGCTATATAAGTAGGAAGGATTGCGGATGAATCCCGTGTGAGCCTGAGCGCATTGCCGTAGCTGCAGTGTATCTGGAAACCGATGTCGTGGTCGGTCTTTCCATCAATCAGTACGGACAGCCTGTCGGTATGTTTCCATGCGAGGTCGCGGAATCCGGTGTCTGCTGTATATTCATATACGTACCATAGCGATCCGGGAAAGAATCCGGAGCCCCACCATCCCTGTCCTGCTGTGCGCAATCTGCCTTCCTTGTCAGCGATACATGGATTCTGCCTCTCCGTCAGGCATGAGTCCATTGCGGAATACTGGATCTTTGCAATCTCGAATACCTTGTCGGTGAGTCCGATGACAGGATCGTTTGCCGTGCAGCTTGAAACGAGCAGGGCGCAGAAGAAAATTCTGAGTGTGTTATTCATATTTCGTGGCTTTGTCCTGCAAATGTAATGAAAGCACTTTGAAAATATAATATCTGCACCAAAATAAACCCTGGCGCTTAAGTGTCTGTATTAGAGCGCGTTGCGCAAACACGATTCCCCGTTGCAGGGGAATCGTGTTTGCGCAACGCGTTGATAGTGAATGTTTTGGGTGCCAGCTGTGATTATGCTTTCATTACCGATCTAAAAATGCTATCTTTGCAGGTCGGACCTGAGTGGTTCGGACATTGCAGAGACAGACTTTTATGAGCAAGGACAAAGAAATATTGGATAGCCTCACCGACAAGGAGTATGAACACGGCTTCGTTACAGATGTCGAGCAAGAATTCATACCCAAGGGGCTCAATGAGGATATAATACGCCTGATTTCGGCGAAGAAGGACGAACCGGAATGGATGCTTGAATTCAGGCTGGATGCATTCCGACGCTGGCAGAAGATGACGCTCCCTACGTGGGCACATCTGGATATTCCTGAGATTGACTTTCAGGATATAATATATTATGCGGCTCCCAAGAAGGCTGAAGACCGACCGAAGGAGATTGATCCAGAGCTTGAGAAGACATTCGACAAGCTGGGAATCCCTCTTCATGAAAGAGCAGCCCTTGCAGGAGTGGCTGTGGATGCCGTCTTTGATTCAGTGTCTGTGACCACTACGTTCCGTGCAGCCCTGGCCGAGAAAGGGATCATATTCTGCTCGTTCTCGGAAGCGGTCAAGGAACATCCAGACCTCGTAAAGAAATATCTGGCGTCGGTAGTTCCGGTGGGAGATAACTTCTATGCGGCACTCAATTCGGCTGTGTTCAGCGACGGATCTTTTGTATATATTCCTAAGGGAGTACGTTGCCCGATGGAGCTGTCAAGCTATTTCCGTATAAATGCTGCGGGAACTGGGCAGTTCGAGAGGACTCTTATTGTGGCGGACGAAGGCTCATATGTAAGCTATATGGAAGGCTGCACCGCACCTATGCGTGATGAAAATCAGCTCCATGCCGCAGTCGTGGAAATTATCGTTGAGAAGGATGCTGAGGTGAAGTATTCTACCGTGCAGAACTGGTATCCGGGAGATGCAGAGGGCAAGGGAGGCATATTCAATTTCGTTACCAAGAGGGGTATATGCAAAGGCTCGGGAAGTCATCTTTCATGGACTCAGGTGGAGACCGGCTCCGCAATTACGTGGAAGTATCCTTCTACAATCCTGAAGGGGGATAATTCCTCATCCGAATTCTACTCGGTAGCTGTTACCAACAATTTCCAGCAGGCGGACACAGGAACCAAGATGATACATATCGGCAGGAATACCCGAAGCAAGATCGTGAGCAAGGGAATATCTGCGGGCCGCAGCCAGAACAGTTATCGCGGACTTGTGAAAATGCTTGGCGGTGCGGATAATGCGCGTAACTTCTCGCAGTGCGACAGCCTGCTGATTGGAGACAGATGCGGAGCACATACCTTCCCGTATATAGAAAACGCCAACAAGACAGCCATAGTGGAGCACGAGGCGACCACTTCCAAGATAAGTGAAGAACAGCTGTTCTATTGTAACCAGAGAGGCATCGGACCGGAAGAGGCTGTAGGACTGATTGTGAACGGATATGCCCGCGAGGTCCTTTCAAAGCTTCCTATGGAGTTTGCCGTAGAGGCTCAGAAACTTCTGCAGGTGTCGCTTGAAGGGTCTGTGGGATAGTCTGTCGTGCCGGGGAACGAAAGATAGTCAGGATATCTATAAACTGAAATGTAAATGGATTTTTGGAACATCGTATTATTTGAACTGGGTGGAAGACCTGTGCTGCTGATAGACCTGCTTTCGGCACTTTTCGGTCTGACGACAGTTTTTCTGGCGGGCAGGAACAGCAAGAAGAATTTTTATGTGGGCTATATGTACACCGCCCTCCTGTTCTTCATGTTCTGGCAGAAGAATCTCTATGCCAACCTTATACTCCAGCCTATATCCCTGGGTATAAACATAATGGGCCAGTATCGCTGGAGTCATCCGAAGAAAGGAGATGAAAGCGCATCCGGCAGCGGAGACCTGAAGGTTACCATGCTTTCATGGCCGCAGAGGGGCCTCGTTGTTGCATTGGTCCTTGTCCTGGCATTAGTGTGGGGCTGGCTCATGAGCATGATGGGGACAAAGTGGTTCGTGGGGTATTTTCCTGCCAATCCGCTTCCGTATCTGGACTGCTGCGTGACTGTACTCATACTCACAGCCCAGACGCTTTCTGCACTTAAGAAATGGGACTGCTGGATAGCATGGCTGTTTGTAAACATAGCCAACCTGACTCTCTACCTGAAGGCCGGCCTGGTCTTCATGCCGATTGTCAGCTGCCTGTATCTGGTGAACGGCATCTGGTCGCTGATTACATGGTATAGGCTTTATAGAAAAGACAGATAAATGACCGTCACTCCAATAAATGCTCGAAATTTTACCGGATGGTAGTCATATTCGGGCAAATTGATATGAATTAGACACCGTCACTCCAGAAACTGTATGAAAATTGGACCGACGGTATGAAAAGGAAAATATATATTATATGGCAAACGATATATTATTGAAGATAGAAGGCCTCAGAGCCTCTGTTGAGGATAAGGAAATTCTGAAAGGTGTGGATCTGACTATCCGCAAAGGTGAAATCCATGCTGTCATGGGACCTAACGGAGCCGGTAAGAGTACGCTTTCTGCAGTATTGGCAGGAAAGCCTCAGTTTACCGTGACTGCGGGTACAGTCGAATTCCTCGGACAGGACCTGCTGGCAATGAGCCCGGAAGAAAGGGCATGGGCAGGAATATTCCTGTCGTTCCAGTATCCTGTGGAGATTCCAGGCGTCACCATCACCAATTTCATGAAGACGGCAGTGAACGCTCACCGTGCAGGAAAGGGACTTGAGCCTCTCAAGGCAGGCGATTTCCTCAAGCTGATGCGTGAGAAGATGGCTTTCGTGCAGATGAAACCGGAATTCGCAAAGCGTGAGGTCAATGTCGGATTCTCAGGAGGCGAAAAGAAACGTAACGAGATATTCCAGATGGCAATGCTTGACCCTACTCTCGCCATTCTTGACGAGACAGACAGCGGACTTGACGTGGATGCCCTCCGCATAGTTGCAAGCGGAGTCAATGCACTTCACACACCGGACAAGGCTGCCATTGTAATCACTCACTACCAGCGACTTCTGGACTATATAGTTCCTGATGTGGTACACGTACTCAAGGACGGAAAGATTGTCAAGACTGCCGGCAAGGAACTGGTGGCGGAGATTGAGGAAAAGGGTTATGATAATCTGTAAACAGGCAGGACTATGACAGAAGTGATAATAGTACGGGAAGACCGGATGATACGCAGCATGACTGTCCAGGCTGGTCAGAGGACCGATATGGTCCTGATTGTCATGCCCGGACTGAGCACTGACATCCGTTTTGATATCCGTCTTGACGGAGAAGGAGCGGAAGCGAACGTTTATGGTGCATATCTCTGCGGCTCTGATGAAAGGGTGAAGATATCGGTGGATATGTATCACAATGAGCCTCACTGCAACTCGCGCCAGCTTTTCAAGGGAATTGCAGGCGGAACATCCAGAGTGGATTTCTACGGAAAGATCATCGTTGCTCAGGATGCCCAGAAGACAGAAGCCTATCAGGAGAATCATAACATCCTGCTCTCGGACAATGCAAAGGTCGATACAAAACCACAGCTTGAGATCTATGCGGACGATGTGAAGTGCTCTCACGGCGCGACAATTGGACGTCTGAATGAAGAGGAACAGTTCTATATGCGTTCACGAGGCATAACCCTTGAAGATGCAAAAGTACTTCAGATGATATCTTTCCTCGCTCCGGTACTCGAAAATATTCCGGAGTCAGAGCGTGAAGACATATCGGCGCAAATCGAAACAGCGGTCAGAAACATAAATCTATGATCACAAATCCCAATGTCAAAGTCAATCTCGGCCTGAATGTCCTTCGTAAACGTGAGGACGGTTTTCATGACCTTGAGACCCTTTTTGTACCATATTTCGGAATACACGACACGCTCGAAATAATCACAGGAGACGACTACAGCCGTACATCTGCCGCCCTGTTCGCGAAATATGGCGACAGACTTCCCTCGTCACAGGGAAGCCTCAAGCCCGAGGGCGTCTTTGGTGTTGAGACAGAAGAGTCTCTTTCGCCCAAGATCGTACAGGGCATATCGGAAGACGGTAAACTTATGATTACGATTGCCAGGGAGGAAGGGGTGGACTGGAATCCTCTGGATGACCTCTGCGCCAAAGCATATATGATGCTGGCTGCTGATTTTGAACTGCCATCTGTCAAGATATTCCTCGAAAAGACATCTCCCGTAGGAGCAGGTCTTGGTGGTGGATCTGCTGATGCTGCATTTGCATTGAAGATGCTTGACGAACTTTGCTCTCTCGGCCTGTCAGAGCAACAGCTCGCCCTTTACGCTTCCCGCCTGGGTTCTGACTGCGCATTCTTTATATGGAACCGTCCTATGATAGGCAGAGGACGAGGAGAGATATTGACGGAATTTCCTCTTGATTGTCTGGATGCTTACGATATACAGGTCATTTCTCCAGCCGGAATATCAGTCTCTACGGCGGAGGCCTATGGTGGAATTGTCCCTCAGGTCCCTGAGGTACCTCTCACAGAGGCCTTGAACAGACCTGTCGAACAGTGGGACGGCATTCTTGTAAACGATTTTGAGACCACAGTTTTTGTAAAACATCCTGAATTGGCAGCTATCAAGAAGTCACTCTATGATTCGGGAGCAGTTTATGCTTCCATGTCTGGCTCCGGCTCGGCCCTATTTGCCCTCTACAGAAAATAATAAGAGGCAAAAACATCAAAAAAAAGCAAAAATCCGCCAAACTCAAATATATGTGGTGAAAACATTTTTGTTGCTTTCCGGACTTCATTTTCTTTGTCGCAAAAAGATTTATGAAGTTTCGGACGATTTTGTGTGCACTTACAGCCCTCTTTGCGGCCTCGTGTGGATTGAGCGAGATAGGTGAGGGAACGGATGACGGTTATGTGAACGGTGGAATATGGGGAGGCCCGCTGCAGGATTCCCAGACCGGGAAACTGGATCAGATATGCTATATGACGGTTGTAGATTACCAGAAAGATTACGACTGGAGGGCAGATCAGGCAAAGGAGACAGTCAAATGCTCTCTTGTCGTATATGCAGACGGAAGACCCTTGATGAAAGTTCCGGTCGGTGAAGCTTATCAGATCAGCGCTGACCCGGATATGCATAGGATTATAGACGGCCATCTATACACTGATTATTCGACAGATTCTCTTACCATAATAAAGAAAGACGGAATACTTCTCCACTCCTACCCAGGACGTGAACTGATCTGTGGAATGCATCTTCTTGAAGATGGTCTATATTTTTTAGGCCAGAATAGAGACGGGACAGGATTCACATTCAGAAGAAACGCAGAAGTTTTGGTTTCAAGAAAAACAGGAACGGTAATGGGTACTCTCAGAAATGTCGAGGGCAGCCTTGCCTTCGCATTTTATGATACGATCCACTCGTCGGAGGGCGATATCTGCAGGTATTATATTGTGACGGACGGGAAGGTGTCGCAGGTCGCGGTCCGTGACGATCTGAAGGTGGTATGGGATATCCTTGCCTGCGGATCCGAACCGCTATATCTGGCTTCGCTTACTGGTGTTGCTGCCCCTGTCCTGTTCTGTGGTGACCGGATGATGACCCTGCCTCTGCCCTCAAATGCTATCCTTCTGTCAGCATCCCTGTTTTACGAGTCTGATATGATATGTGCAGAAATATTGTACAGTGTAGGTAGGGATATCTATACATACATCTGGAGCGGCGGGTCGATAGTCTGTACCTTTCCGAAAGGGATGACTGCTGCTGCGGTATATCCGCTAGACAGAGGGGTCTGTTCGGTTGCAAATCCGCTGTCAGCCGAAGGGTCGGCTATAATATATAGATCCGGTGACCAATATAGTGCGCCGCAAGGGTATGCCTGTCTGGGAAGTGACGCGGTTTCCATGGTGAACGGTATCCTTCATGTGGGGCTGTCTTCCACAGAAGGAGACCGACCTCTTTTGTGGAAAGACGCTCAGACGGACACCTTGAATGTAAACGGTTACATATCATCTGTGACTGCGTTTTAGCTCAAAGATTTGGAAGATTGAAAGAAGTTATCTATATTCGCAGAATAATAAGCTAAAACGTTTTAGCGGAGAAACCACAATTAATTATCAAACAACATGAAGAAACTGATACTTTTGACAGCAACTCTCCTTATGGGAGCGTTTGGAGCTTTTGCTCAAACAGAGATGTCAGGCGAGATGTTCGAACTGGCAAAGATCAAGGACGGAATCCGTAACAGACGCGTCAGCAGTTATGATAAGGGCGGTTATAACCGTGACCATCTTGAGCCGATCAAGCCGGGCGGAACAGCAGTCCTTGCAGACATCAAGGGAGCAGGCGTCATCAACCACATCTGGATTACAATAGCTCCGGGTCCTGAGAGACTTTCGAGAAACGATATCATCCTCAAGATGTACTGGGACGGTAACGACGAGCCTTCAGTACTTGCGCCTATCGGACCTTTCTTCGGTCAGGGATGGAACGAGCAGTACAATTACGCAACATTTGCCATGTCAACAGGTCCTGGTAACGGCACCGGACTCAGCTGCTATTTCGCAATGCCTTTTGAAAAAGGCGCGCGCATCGAGATCGAGAATCAGAACGACATCCAGATCGATGCATTCTACTACTATGTGGATTATCTCGAAATGAAGAAGCTTCCTGCTGATATGGGACGTTTCCATGCTTGGTTCAACCGCGAGATCACAGAGACTCTTCCTGAGGGAGAGACCGAGTGGGGTGTGACAGGTGCGCAGCGTGCAAACAAGGACGGAGCAAACAATTTCGTATTTGCAGACATCAAGGGTAAGGGACATTTCGTAGGTATAAACTACTATGTACAGAATCCTACTCCTATGTGGTATGGTGAAGGTGACGATATGTGGTATATCGACGGAGAGGCCTATCCTTCACTCGTAGGAACAGGAACTGAAGACTTCTTCAATACATCATGGTGCCCGAAGGAGAAATATGAGAATATCTATTTCGGTTATCCGAGAGTCAACAATGATATAGGATGGCTTGGCAGGACTCATGCTTACAGATTCTTCATCCAGGATCCTATCTTCTTCGAGGAAAGTCTGCATGGCTCTATCGAGCATGGACATAACGACTGCCTTACACTCGACCTTGCTACAGTTGCATACTGGTATCAGGACAAGGCTGTTGCAGTTCCGGCAATCCCGGACAAGGCAGGACGTAAACTCAAACCGATGATCGACCAGGTGATGATCCACAGATGGCGTAACGAGTGGAGAAAGAACATGGGCAACGATCCTAAGCTTTGGGGAGACGAAGTAAAATAAGAATAGTGTCATTAATAAGGGGAGAGAGCGACTTGAAAGTCTCAGGACTTCAAGCCGCTCTCTTTTCATTTCAATCTACCCGCCGTTATGCCTCCCAGGTCAATGTTCTGGACTGGTCCGGATTGATTGTGAAATATACTTTCAGTGTCTCTTCAGGCAGGAGTTCCTCGATATTCTCCGGCCACTCCATTATGCAGAGACAACCGCTGTCCAGATAGTCGTAGAGTCCGATCTCTATTGCCTCGGACAGCCTGTTGATACGATAGAAATCGAAATGATACATCGGATCCCCGTCCGAACGCATGTATTCGTTTACGATTGCAAATGTAGGGGAGCCTACCGGATCTGTCACTCCGAGTACCCTGCAGATGGCAGTAGTGAACGTCGTCTTTCCGGATCCCATAGGCGCAAAGAACGCCACCAGCGTATTATCTCCTATCTTTTCAAGGAATTCTCCGGCTGCCCTGTCAAGGTCTTCGATATCTTTTATGATTACTTCCTGTTTCATGACTGCAAATATATACTTTTCTTTGTTTAGTCGAAAATATTCTGCTTGTCCAGAAATCTGTAGCTTGCTGCCTCTGACAGGTGCCTCGGCTCTATGTCTGTGCATCCTTCCAGGTCGGCTATTGTGCGTGCAAGCTTTATGATGCGGTAACACGCTCTCGCTGACAGACCCATATGTTCGATGACCCTTTCAAGCACAGCCCTGCATTGAGGACTCAGAGGACAATACTTCTCGATCTGCCTGTTGTTCATCGCCGAGTTGCAGAATGTTCCGCTATCCTCTCCGGTGAATCTTGCCCTCTGGATTTCCCTTGCCTTGAGTACTCTGGCAGCAACTTCAGCACTCGACTCTGCCGGCTCCCTTTCCACAAGCTTCTTCGGATCTACCGGAGACATCCACAACTGTATATCTATACGATCCATGATTGGCCCTGACAATTTTGACAGATATGCACTGCGGCGCGAGGGAGAACATGTACACCGGTCTCCTTCTCCGTAATATCCGCAAGGACAAGGATTTGTCGCCGCCACCAGCATAAAGTCTGCAGGGTATTCGATCTTGGTCTTCAGACGTGAGATTGTGACTTTTCTGTCTTCCATCGGAGCCCGAAGTACTTCAACGACCTTCTTGGGTGCCTCGCAGAATTCGTCAATCATAAGTATCCCGTTATGGGCAAGAGATATCTCTCCGGGAAGTATATTGTCCGAGCCACCTCCTATAAGTGCCGCTATTGATGCGCTGTAATGCGGTGACCTGAAAGGACGCATTCTCATAAGTCCTCCCCGGCCATTCCGTTTTCCTGCAACTGAATATATCTTACTGGTCTGGAGGGATTCCTCGAGATTCATAGGTGGCAGGATACCGGCAATCGCCTTGGCGAGAGAACTCTTTCCGGAACCAGGAGGACCGATAAGAAGCACATTGTGATTACCAGCGGCAGCTATCTCGATTCCCCTTTTTGCAGCATCCTGTCCCATGATTTCCGAAAGGTCCATTATCTGTGTCATCTCTTCCTCTGACCGGTCTTTCACACCGATACAGCGGGCTTGGTCCGGTGGATTACCGTCATATGTCTCACGGACCAGCAGGTCTTCACACTGTTCCTCTCCGTCCAGAATACGCATCACGTCCTCAAGAGTTTCGACTCCGTAAATCTCTGTGCATCCATAATCCGCCGCTTCTTGTGCAGACCTGGCTGGCAATATGCATCCCCTGAGACCGCTTCCGGATGCGAGTTCGGCAATCGGTAGCGCTCCCGGAATCTCCCGGACAGTGCCGTCAAGCCCCAGTTCGCCCATGATGATATATTCTTCTATCCGTGCCAGCTCGCGTTGTCTTGAAGCCTTGATAATACCCAAAGCGATCGGTACATCATATCCGCTGCCTTTCTTATGCATATCGGCAGGAGCCAGATTTATCACTATCTTCTTTCCCGGTATCCTGAATCCCATGGATTGCAGCGCGGTCATTGTCCTGAGCAGGCTTTCCTTTACCGCAGCGTCTGCAAGTCCTACCAGGTGGATCCCCAGTCCCGAAGCTATATCCACTTCAACCGTCACAGGCACCGCCTCGATGCCGACACATTTCGCACAATGAATATTTATAAGCATAGTATATGTTTTTGGATGTATCCGTAAAGTTCCATACATGAATCCCTAAATGCAAGTGTTCCGGTCCGCTCTGTGCTGATTTTTTCTTTTTCTTATGCTTTTTTCTTTTTTTTATGTTTTATCTTCGCACTTGTAAACAATGCTGTTATGCTGAAAAATGTTTTTGTTTCTGTCGGAGAATATCTGCTTTTCATGAAAACTGTCTTTCGCAGGCCGGAAAAGATGAGATTGTTCTGGAGACAGTTTGTAAATGAAGCGGATAAACTTATACTTTCCTCCATACTTCTGGTAGGTGTCATTTCGGTATTCATCGGTGGTGTACTGGTCATTCAGACTGCCTCCAATCTCGAGAATCCGATCATAGACAAGATGTATATAGGTTATATGGTAAGGGAGAGCCTCATCCTGGAGTTCTGCTCCACTATGGTGGCGCTGATACTTGCAGGAAAAATGGGCTCCAACATATCTTCTGAAATCGGCAGTATGCGTATTACGGAGCAGATCGATGCAATGGAGATGATGGGCGTGAACTCTGCCGGCTTCCTTGTACTTCCGAAAGTGGTGGCTGTCACCCTTCTGAGTCCGCTGCTTGTGCTTCTGAGTCTCGCTCTCGGACTGGTGGGCGGCTGGATAGTCGTCGAGGCGACCCAGATAATCCCACCTCCGTCGTATATTACCGGAATCAAGGCGTTCTATAACGGATTCTATGTATTTTACAGCTGCTTCAAGATGTCGCTTTTCTGTTTCATGATATCATCCATAGCGGCGTTCAAGGGCTATTATGCTAAGGGCGGTTCGCTGGGAGTAGGACGTTCAAGCACCCAGGCCATCGTGATCACAAGCATTCTGATTCTGCTTGCGGACCTTATTGTTACACAACTGATGCTGTATTGATATGATTAAGGTAGAACATCTGTATAAGAGTTTTGACGGCGTGCAGGTACTCAAGGACATAAATGTCGAATACGAACCCGGCAAATGCAATATGATAATCGGAGCCAGTGGCTCAGGAAAGACCGTGCTTCTGAAGAACCTCATCGGCCTGATGGAGCCTGACAGCGGAGAAATATCATATGCCGACAGAAGGATGTCGGAGATGGATTACAAGCAGAAGATGGGACTCAGAAAGAATATCGGCATTCTGTTTCAGGGAAGCGCTCTCTTCGACTTCGCCACAGTCATAAAGAATGTGATGTTCCCGATGGAATTCTTTACAGACTGGTCCGAGGCGGAAATGCGTGAACGTGCTCAATATTGCCTTGAGAAAGTGAATGTGATCGGCTCTGATGACAAATATCCGAACGAATTGAGCGGAGGAATGCAGAAAAGAGTCGGTATCGCCAGGGCCATTGCCCTCAATCCCTCATACCTGTTCTGCGACGAGCCGAACTCTGGTCTGGATCCATATACCTCCATCCTCATCGACAGGCTGATCAGCGACCTGACCAAGGAATTCAACATGACTACCGTGGTAAACACTCACGATATGAACTCCATACTCGAGATAGGAGATACAATCAGCTTCATACATAAGGGAGAAATGCTGTGGCGCGGAGACAAGAACTCCATCCTGAAGCCGACCTGTCCGGAACTCAAGGATTTTGTCTGTGCCAATACCCTTGCGCGAAATATCATAGAGGGTGCGCCATCTTGCTGATATCCAATCACTTAACCACTATGCCTGCTCCCCGAAGTGCGCAGGCGTAGGTTGTAAAACTCTAAAAATCAGCGAGTTACTGATTCATCTGCCAGAAATATACAGCCGATGCCGCAGTTACGGCCGCTGTCTCTGTGCGCAGACGTGACGCCCCCAGATGTACCGGCACAAATCCGGCCTCAAGCGCAAGATCTGCCTCCTCCTGAGAGAAATCGCCCTCAGGACCTATCATCACGATCACCTCGTTGCCACAATAGGATTCGAGAGCCTGTCGAATGCTTATACGTGGTATGCTCTCATCTTCGAAACAGTAGGCAATCAGTTTGAGGATGCCCTCACGTGAGGCGGCATCGTTGATGAATTCCTTTACGCTCACTGGCTCGCTGACAACAGGTACAGCTGCCTTCAGAGACTGCTTTGCTGCGCTCACCAGTATCTTTTCCACTCTTGCTGTCTTCAGAACACGTCTCTCCGAATGGTCTCCTATAATCGGAGTCAGCTGATCGAAACCTATTTCACAAGCCTTCTCTGCGAACCATTCGTATCTGTCATTATTCTTTGTCGGGCATACTGCAAGGTGAAGCCTGTACGGATGCCCGCCCCAGTTCTCCATCGACTCCAGCACAATAGCCTCCACAGCCTTATGGCTGTCGGAAGTGATTCTGCAGCGATACAATGTGCCACAACCGTCTATAACCGAAATCTCGTCTCCACATCTGTGTCTGAGTACTTTGATGCAGTGTCCTGATTCGTCATGGTCCAGACGGCAGATGCCGCCTTCGATCTCGCGTGAAAAGAAAAGTTCCATCTGATGAGCAATTAACACGCAAAAATACATTAATTTTGCGAATATGTATATAGGACTCATATCAGATACTCATGGGGTTTTTGACCAGCCTTTCCGCGATTTTCTGGAGCCGGTGGACCAGGTATGGCATGCCGGAGATTTCGGAGGAGGGATGCAGCTGGCCGAAGAGATAGCCGCATTCAAGCCTTTGCTTGGCGTGGCAGGCAATTGCGACAACTACAATCTTCGTTATACACATCCGATGTATAGATTCTTCGAATGCGACGGACTTAAGGTACTTATGATGCATATCGGAGGATATCCCGGCAGATATGATCCACGGGCGCGGGAACTGATAGATAAATATTGTCCGGACATATTTGTATGCGGTCATTCACATATACTCAAGGTCGTAAGGGACAACAGGAGAAATATGCTGGTGATAAATCCGGGTGCAGCAGGTATTCAGGGATTCCATGTGGTCAGGACGGCATTGCGGTTCCGTATCGATCAGGGGCAGATACATTCGATGGAGGTGTTTGAAATCGACAGATAAGTCCCGGCCAGCAGATTTGTTTTTGATTTTTCAAAATTAATATCTATGTTTGTGGAATCGTAAAATGTTTAACAATTAATATAAAACGGATTATGAAGAAGGTATTTATGGCAATGGCAATCGCTGCCGCTATGTTCGCTGCTGCTTCATGCGCATGCTGCAACAATTCTGAGAACGCTGCTGAAGAGGCTCCTGCTGCTTGTTCAGGTAACTGCGCTGATTGCGCTGAAGGATGTGGTGACACTCTTTGCGCTTCATGCGACAGCACAGCTGTAGCTGAGTAATCTGACGGCCCGTGGGGCTTTCGATGAAAATATGAGATATTGTTCCGGAAGGGGCAATATCTTTTTTTATATTTGCATAAAAATGTTGCTATGGCGAAGACGAAGAGTGTATGGTTCTGCAAGGAGTGTGGAAATGAGAGCCCGAAGTGGATGGGCAGGTGTCCTGCATGCGGGGAGTGGAATACTATGGTCGAGGAAACCGTTTCCATTGGGAAAAACCAGCATCTCCATGTTTCGGAGATAGTACCGGGAGCATCTCATAAGCCTGTGCCTCTCAAGGATATAGACTCGACTCATGAGCAGAGGATATCTCTTAATAATGCTGAAGTAGACAGGATTCTGGGAGGCGGTCTTGTCGAGGGCTCGCTGGTGCTCATAGGTGGAGAGCCTGGCATCGGCAAATCCACTCTGTCTCTTCAGATACCTCTTAATTGTCCGCAGCTCAAGACCTTATATGTGACCGGAGAGGAAAGTGCAAGGCAGGTCAAGCTTCGTGCTGCCCGCATAGGAGGTGACGACTCAGGATGCATGATATACAGCGAGACATTGATGGAGAACATCATAGCGGAAGCTCGCAGGATGATGCCGGACCTTATGGTTGTGGACTCTGTGCAGACAATGTTTTCGCAGAATGTGGAATCTTCTCCCGGCTCTGTAACACAGATAAAGGAAACGGCGGCCATGCTTCTTCGTTTTGCCAAGGAGACAGGCATCCCAGTGATATTGATCGGTCATATCACAAAGGAGGGAAGCATAGCTGGCCCTAAGATTCTGGAACATATAGTGGATGTCGTCCTGCAGTTCGAAGGAGACAACAGAGGCACATACAGGCTTCTTCGCAGCATAAAGAACCGTTTCGGATCCACATCCGAGCTTGCAGTGTTCGAGATGACAGGCAAGGGACTCAGGGAGGTGAGCAATCCGTCAGAGATGCTTGTGCCCATGCATGAGGAAGGACTGAGCGGCGTGGCTGTAAGTGCAATGCTGGACGGTACCAGACCGTTCCTGATAGAGGTACAGTCTCTTGTCAGTACAGCAGCTTACGGTACTCCGCAGCGCAGTGCTACAGGCTTTGATGTCCGTCGTCTGAACATGCTGCTTGCAGTTCTGGAAAAACGCGCAGGTTTCAAGCTCGGGGTCAAGGATGTCTTTCTGAACATGGCAGGAGGTCTGAAAGTGAATGACCCTGCATGCGACCTGGCTGTGATAAGTGCCGTGCTTTCATCCAATTTTGATTTTGCCATACCTTCAGATATATGCTTTGCCGGCGAAATAGGACTCAGCGGCGAGATACGTCCTGTAGCTCAGACAGACCGACGCATCATAGAGGCGGCTCGACTTGGTTTCAAGAAGATATTTGTCTCATCCTACAGCAGTCTGGAAGGAATCCCTCAGCAGACCTCAGGAAGCATAGAGGTCATTAAGGTCGCGGATGTGCCGTCCTTGTGCCGTTCGCTTTTCAAAGGTAATTGAGCGGCTACGAATACTTCCTCGGCAGCCTGAATATGATGGCCAGGACTGCGCACATACCCATGACTACGGGATAATAGAGGTATCCGATGATTGATATAGAAGAAATTCCGGCGAGCCCGGCAGCCATAAGCATCTGGGCTCCGTACGGAATGATGCCTTGTATCAGGCAAGAGAAAGTGTCAAGCAGGCTGGCGCTTTTGCGTGGGTCCAGTCCGAATTTCTGAGAAATGTCACGTGCAATACGTCCCACTGTAATGATTGCTATAGTGTTGTTTGCCGTGCAGAAATTAGCAAGAGATACAAGCGCGGCAATGCTGAATTCTGCTCCACGTTTGCCATTTATCCGTCTGGTCATGACTGAGACAATATAATCCAGACCTCCGTTGTGTCGGATAAGTTCAAGCATTCCTCCAGCCAGCAGGGTCACTATTATAAGGTCTCCCATTCCGCTGATTCCGTTTCCGATCGCTTCAAGGAACGAGCTCCAGTCAAGGCTTCCTTGTGCAAAGCCAAGAATGCCGTTTACTGTAATGCCTATTCCGAGTACTGCGATTACATTGATCCCGGCAAGTGCCAGAGCAATCACAAGCACATATGGAATAAGAAGTATCCATCTGATGGATTCAGGCTGGGCAATATCAGTTACTGACGATCCGAGAACGATATATATCACGGTGACAATCAGAGCCGCCGGACCCACAATCCTCAGATTTACCTTGAATTTGTCAGTCATTGAGCATTCCTGAGTGCGTGTCGCTGCAATCGTAGTGTCGGATATGAACGACAGGTTGTCTCCGAAGAATGATCCGCCGACTATAATGGCAGTAATGAACGGCGTACTTGCAGTGAAATCTGTTGCTCCACTCAGTGCCATCTCCTCTGCAATTCCTGCTGCAATGGGAACGAGTGCCACAATAGTGCCCACACTTGTGCCTATGGACATCGATATGAAGCATGAAGCCAGAAACAGTCCGGCATACAGCAGTTTGCCCGGCAATATCTTCATGGCGATATTTACTGTTGCATCAATGGCTCCGATTTCTTTGGCAGTCGAGGCGAATGCTCCGGCCATCACGAAGATCCATATCATCAGCAGTACGTTCTTGTTGCCGGCTCCCTCAGAAAAAATACCGATCCTTTCTTCCAAGGTCCTGCCTTTGGATATTATCAGAGCATATACAGATGCAATCAGGAATGCGGCAGAGACAGGAATACGGTAAAAGTCCTGCGCGACAATAGAGGATATCAGGTAAACGCAAAGGAATACCAGAAGTGGGCTCAGGGCCAGCAGACCACTATATCTTGATGATGTATTTGTCATGTCGAGATGCTATGTGGGTGCAAAGTTACATAATTTCGCCTATCTTTGCCATGCAATCCGCATTCATGATACCGGGGCTCAGCAGAATATGAAAAAGAAATCGGAAATACTGGCACCGATGGGGGAGACAACAGTTCTTCTCCACACATGTTGTGCCCCATGTTCAAGTGCGATCATCGAGGCGCTGCTCCGAAACGGCATTACGCCTGTCATATATTACTGCAATCCCAATATATATCCTCAGGAAGAATATGAAATAAGGAAGAACGAATGTACTCGTTATGCAGAGTCGCTCGGGTTGGAGATTGTGGATGCGGACTATGATCATGACAACTGGCTTGCGCAAATGAAAGGTCTGGAGCACGAGCCTGAAAGGGGAGGACGTTGTCTGAAATGTTTCAAACTCAGACTTTTACGCACAGCAGAGTACGCGCGCCAGAGAGGCATTAAAGTGATTACCACCACTCTCGCATCCTCCCGCTGGAAATCCCTCGACCAGATCAACGAGGCCGGCGAGTGGGCCTGCAGGCAATTAACAAGCATCTATGATAGCCGACTGGGGGTAGATATGGTTCCACCAGGGAACGCAGTGACCTGGTGGAACATCAACTGGCGCAAAGGCGGCCTCCAAGAACGTCGCCTTGAAATAATCCGCCAATATGGTTTCTATAACCAGCTTTACTGCGGATGCGAATTCAGTATGCGGAACACCAAACCAGAAACTGCGTCGCAGGTCTCCGCACAATAACTGGTCAGCGATTTATATGTGACGCTTAAATGATTGATGGTCAATGATTTAATGTAATGAGGGTCGGTAAAAACACCGACCCTCATATGTGTAATATTCTGATATTCAGCTCTTTAGGCGACAGAGCTTTTGCGGGCTAGTCCGTGAATCTATACCAGGATGCCGGCACTCAACCGAGTTACAGCGACTTCACGATCACAGAACTGCTTTCCTTTATATATCCCGGAATCTCGCACTTCTGATAAACCCCGGTCTCCGCACCCTCGTTCTGAGATACCATAGTCAATACATCTCCGGTTACAGTGACAGTATAGGCTGCGGCCCATGCTTCACCGTCATTATATGTTCCCGAAAGCACATTCCCGTCAAGAGTCCATTTCCCCCTTCTGAGTTCAAAGCCCTCGCTGGAGAGTTTCTGATAAAGCTCAAATGTGCCGTCCGAAGCAAAACTAATATAGATTCCAACCTCGGCAGCAAGTTCGCTGCCCCTCCATTCTCCGCAGATCTGTCTAGACAACGATGGCGCCTCATCTTTTTTACAACCTGTCAGCGCCGCCAGTGCCACTATAGTTATATATATTATTCTTTTCATATTCAGTCCGTTAATAAATTTATCTGCTTGCCAATATCTTCCGTTACCTCTCTATCGTAATCCAATCTCTCTCACCGTCATGTCAAATCCTCGCACCTGCCATATCAAACACTCCCATCTGTCATGTCGAGAGCAGTCGAGATATTTACAACCATCCTCCGTTCTGAGCGACAGCAGGTCTCGACACAATGGATATCTCCTTCTGATATTCCAGCTCCGGAATCACTCCGGCCTCATCCTTGCCGACTGTACTTTTGAGGCGTATTTTTCCTGCTCCGATCTTGGTGCAGGTCAGCTCGATTTTTCCGTCCGAAATTACAGGCGTGCCTGAAATACCCAAAGCTTCCTTACATGCAGAATCGATTTCAAGAGTATATGCATCGGATCCCACCTCGATCACAAGCGTCTTGCCAGGAACGGTCATATAAGTAGGAACACCCTCCAGAGCCATCAGGAATTTCCATGCATCCACAGCTCCTGTTCCCATCCTGCCCTTCTTCACAAATACATCAGTGCTTTCATATTTGTTTCCATTGACCCAGAGCTTGGACGTGCTTCCGGTCAGCTTGCCGTCAATATCATTAGCCGAAGTGAGAAGTCGTGAAATGAAGTCCTCACGGGAGAATTTCTTTCCGAGCTTCAGGGCATATGACATTCCGAGAGCCACAACTCCTGTCACATGAGGGCATGCCATTGATGTGCCGTATTTATATACATATGAAAGCTGTCCGTCACGTCCGATACCGGTAGAAAGAATCATACTCGGAGCATTGGCGTCTCCCTCTACAATGTCTCCACCCGGAGCTGCAATATCGCAGCCTGCTCCATAGTTGGAATATCCTCCCGGCAGGAAATCGGGACAGAAAGCTGTGACAGATATACATTCCTCGAATGCGCCGGGATACAGAGATGACGGATTGTTGAAATTGCCGGCAGAATACACTGCAATATTTGTCTCCAATGCATCACAGTTGGCATTTGCGGGATCGAGGAAGAATTGAAGCGCCTCATATTCTACAGACTTGTCCATCCATGCAGCTATCTCACTTGCTGACATTCCGGTCATGTCGTTATATCCATATGAGCATTGTGCGATGCAGGCTCCGTTCTTGGCTGCATAGTAGAATGCCTTTGCTATCCATGAAGAAGTGGACTGGCCGTCTTTCTGGAATGTCTGACAGGACATGAGCCTCACGCCGTCACCGACTCCGCTTCCTCCGGCTATCGAGCTCACGCCTATACCGTTATTGTTGACAGCTCCAATGGTGCCTGCTATATGTGTTCCGTGGTCGCTGCCGTTTCCATATGTAGGCTTGCTTTTGTTTTCTGCAAAATTATATCCGTTCTTGTCATCAACATATCCATTGCCATCGTCATCCACGCCGGAAGTTCCGTTCATTTCTGCTTCGTTTTCCCAGAGCGCATCCGCAAGGTCAGGATGGATGACCGCGATACCCTGGTCCAGCACCGCAACAACAATGCGTGGATCTCCGGCAGTCAGTCTCCATGCATCCTTCACACCTACATCTGCTCCTGCAACAGCTCCTTCTAACGATCCGTCATTCACAAGATCCCACTGGTCTTTCAGCATCGGGTCATTGAACACATTCCCTGCAGCAGCACTCTTTGTCAGAAGATTTCCGGTATAGTCAACGGACTCAGAAGTATGTGAGGATTTCAGCAATGAATTATATTCCACAGCCTCGACTTCTGAATGAACTGACAGCATTTCAGCAGCGGCCTCTACAGATATCTCCTCGCTGAATGAAACCATATGCCATTTATGTAGGCCATGACTTACAGATATATTGTCCGACGAGGCAGGGAAAATGGGATCGATCGAAACTTCGTCAAGTCCGCCAAGTACCTTGGCTGAGTCGAATGTTCCGTCCTCCATGCCTTTTACGGCATTGTCTGTAAACTTGACAAGTAGGGTACCTGCCTCCTTTTCCCCGAAAGGATTGCCGACAAGCTTGGACGCAGACTCCTCCTTGCCCAAACTGCTGCCATATTCCTCAACGCATGCACAGCAGCATGCAGCAACAGCTGTAATTAACAGTATCTTTTTCATTTCAGTTTAATTGTCAGTTGAAATTCCCAGCGCCTCAGCCAGCCCCTCGATGCTTATACCCTCGAAATTGTCGATCGCCATATCGCAGAGGTCTCCGATGACCTCCCTCCCGTTTGTGGTGGTGAGACCTACAACATGTGCTCCCGAGCCTCTTCCTGCAGCGAGTCCGTGAATCGAATCTTCAAATACAATAGTGCTCTCAGGTGTGCCGCCAAGCATCTCCATACCCTTCATGAAACATTCAGGATCAGGCTTCGATCTGGTGAAATATTCGCTTGTAAGCACCTTGCTGACCATCTCTTTAAGATCGGGATGGATCTCATATACCTTGGCCATCTTCTTTTCGTTTGAGCTTGTCACTATAGCGGAAGGAATCCCCGCCTCCTTCACCTTTTTAAGAAATTCATATGCTCCGGGAACGAATTCATAATCCATTTCCTTCTCGAATTTGTCCACTGCCTCCTCAAGGAGAACTCCCATAGCCGGGTCTTCCACATACTGGTCAAGAATCTGCACGAGAGTCTGCCCCTTTATGGTAATGCCGAAATTCTGCTTTCCAAGATATTTCTCACCCATTGCATTCCAATGGCGTGTGTATTGGGATTCTGTATCTACGATTACTCCGTCGAGATCAAACAAAAAGGTCATGTCCTATTTCTTTAATGCTTCCATCAGCTGGTTATCATATCTGAGACGTATCTTTACTCCTGCCTCCTGGAACCAGTATCTGGTAGCAATTTCCTCTTCTATAAACGGAATTATTTCATCTTTCTTAAGTCTGATGAATCTTTCCTTGTCCATTTCAAGAGCTTTCTCCAATGCGGCAAGCTCCTCTGCCATTACACCTGCAAGACCATCTTCCTCCAGCTCCTCCTTCATCTTGTCGAATGTAGCCTTCGCACTGCTCCTATAATCAAAGTCCTGAGTCTTTGCATAATCGATGAAATCCTCAAAATCCGCATCGCTGAAATGATATTCCTCTACATGGGCAATGCTGTCGTGACTGCGCGCAAACTGTATCACGAACTGGTCTATCACGCCTCCAAGGACCAGAGAATATACAAGTCTGCTGTATTGCGGAACATCTATCTCCACATCGGGTTTTACACCGACACCCTGCACACAACGTCCGCTAGGAGTATAGTATTTTGCTGTAGTGATTTTCATCTGGCCGTTGTATGGAAGCGGCCTGATAGACTGTACAAGACCCTTTCCGAAACTTGTCTTGCCCATGATCCTGGCACGTTTCAGGTCCTGAAGACCTCCGGATACGATTTCCGAAGCCGAAGCGGAACCTCCGTCAATCATTACGATGATAGGAGTCTGTGTGTCTATAGGCTCGGTCTGAGTGAAATACTCATGTGTAGAGCCCGGAGTCTTTCCCTTTGATGACACGGCAAGGCTGCCTTTCGGTACGAACAGCGAAATTATATTCACGGCTTCGCTCATCAGTCCGCCGCCATTGCCTCTGAGGTCCAGCACCAGACGTTTCATTCCCTTGGACTTCAGGTCGAGAAACTTGTCCTTGAGCTGCTGAGCCACGCCTTCGGTGAATCCGCTCTGGAATATATATCCGGTAGTGTCATCCAGCATCCCGGCATATTCGATATCGGGGAAATGAATTCTTTCACGGACGATAGGAATGTCGAGAGTGTCTCCGGTACGCACTTTCTTTACGGTGAAAACCACGGTCGTGCCCGGCTTGCCCTTCATCCTGTCGCTGCTTTCTTTTGTTTCCAGACCCTTTGTCGGCAGTCCGTCGATCGCAATGATCTCATCGCCGCATTGCAGCCCGTTCTTATGGGCAGGTGACCCGAAATAAGGCTCGTTGATAATGACATTCTCATCCTTCTTCTTGTGGATGATGGCGCCGATACCTCCATACGTCTTTGAAAGCATCATCTGCAGGTCCTCATTCTCCTCTTCAGGAATATATACAGTGTACGGATCGAGCTGCTCAAGAACAGCATCCACGCCCTTCCTCATCATCTTGTCGATAGGCAGGGTGTCAACATATGACCTGCTCAGTTCCTTAATTATGGAATTGTGTATCTCTGTCCATTGACCCAGCTTGAAGTCACGGGACTGAGCAACGGCAGCCTGTCCGGCCATAAGGCCCAGGACGGCAGTAATCAGTAATATATAGATTCTCTTCATAGTATTCTATTATGACGAACCTGCAAATTTACATTATTTCTGCCAAATCTACGGTGTTATGACGATTTTTGTCACGGCTTCGTCCAATGGATCCTTATCCCCTTACGCTCCATGCCTCTGAACCACGTCATCTGCCTCTTGGCGAACTGGTGTATGGCCGTAGCAAGTTGTGTGCGCATCTGCTCGAAAGTAAGCTCTCCGATTATATGTTGGGTGACGAATTTATATTCAAGACCGTAGTATATGAGGTCTTCGGCAGGAATAGGGTTATGCTCCGGAGCAAGTGCAGGATGCGTTCCGTCGATAAGTCCGCGGATCTCCTCCACCATGCCCTCCTCCAGACGGGCGTCCAGACGGCGGTCGATCTTTGCATTTCTTTCATCGCGGCTCACCAGCGTACCTATATAGTATGTTTTCTTCGGGAGATATGCAGTGCGTTCCACAGGATGTTCGGACTCATATATCGCGATCTCCAGCGCCCTTATAAGACGTTTCCGGGTGTCGTAGTCGGTTGTGTTGTGAAGTGGTTTCAGGGCTGCGAGCCTTTTTATCAGTTCCTCGTCACTCTCCTTTTCCAACTCCGCACGAAGCTCAGGATCCGCAGGTACTTCCGGCAATGAATATCCGCATGTAGCCGCCTCGATATACAGTCCCGATCCGCCACACAGAATAGGAATACCTCCCTTTTCGCGTATATCCCTGTATGCCTTCTCGAAATCCCTCTGATACTCGAAAATATTATACTTCTCACCGGCATCCACAATGTCCATCAGATGATATGGAATCTCCTCATACTCACTCAGGTCCTTGCCCGTGCCGATGTCCATTCCACGATACACCTGTCTCGAATCCGCAGAAATGATTTCCGCCCCGGTTTCATCACCGCTGACCTTCGCCAGCAGCTCGTTGATCTGCCGTGCCAGCTGTACAGCGTATCTGGTCTTTCCGGAAGCAGTCGGCCCCAGAACACATATCAGGTCGATTTCTCCCTGGAGATATTTCTCCAGAATCTCCTGCACGTCAATCTTCTCTGCAGGAGGTAGTTCCGCCATCGGCGGTATAGGAGTGAAAGTCTTCTTTGTCATAATCCGAATCCGCAGACTGCAAAGATAATGTTTTTTTTGTTCATTGCTCCTGGCATCTAACTTCCTGTGCGTCAGCTTATTGTGTATAATCGATTCCCCGCCGCAGGGGAATCGCGTTCCCGCAAATCATTGAGGGATAGCGGGTTAGATGCCAGAAGGGAAAATATCTCCTTCCTCTGATATGACATTCGTTCAAAATGCACTACCTTTGCATACTGATTCAAAAAACGAAATTATGCCGAAAGCAAAGAGCAGCGTAGAGATCAAGAACAGAAGGGCCTCGTTCGATTACGAATTCATAGAGACCTTTCAGGCGGGTATTGTGCTTACCGGCACAGAGATAAAGTCCATCCGTGCCGGCAAGGCATCGCTTGTGGACACATTCTGCTATTTCAACAGTAATGAACTCTACGTCAAGAACATGCATATCGCGGAATATTGGTGGGGAAGTTGGGGAAAACATGATCCGCGCCGCGACCGCAAGCTTCTTCTGAGCCGTAAGGAATTGAATAAACTCCAACGTGCCGTCAAGGAAAAAGGTCTGACTATCGTTGGAGTTAAACTATATATAGCTGATAACGGCTATGCAAAACTTCTCATAGCTCTGGCCCGCGGTAAGAAGGAATATGACAAACGCGCTTCCATCAAGGAGAAAGACCTTCGCCGCGAGATGGAACGCATCTGATTCTGCCAAGTTTCTGGCAGCTAATGCTCTTGCCGTCAACGCTTTACGAAAAGGCGATTCCCCCGCACAGGGGAATCGCCTTTCTGCAACGCGCTGGTTGTCAGCGGATTAGGTGACAGGAAGATGCCTTGTCCTGAAAAAGCTTACGACAGCTTGAATGCTTCCTTGATCATATCCATAGAATCCAGCAGCTCCCAACCGAAGAACTGTACATATTCTGTAGTCTTGACGCCGTTACGCACCATGGTTACAGACTCCTTGTATGGAGTACGTCCCACGTGTCCGTATGACGCTGTCGGCTCATAGATCGGCTTCTTAAGACCGAATTTCTCGATGATCTTTGCAGGGCGCAAGTCGAAAAGTGTATTGATCTTTTCTGCGATCTCCGCATCTGAAAGCCCGTTGGCTGCGGTTCCATATGTGTTTACATAGATGCTGACAGGTCTTGCCACTCCGATTGCATATGACAGCTGCACGAGCATTTCGTGTGCGACTCCGGCTGCCACCATGTTCTTCGCAATATATCGTGCGGCATAAGCAGCTGAGCGGTCTACCTTAGAAGGATCCTTTCCCGAGAATGCTCCACCGCCGTGAGCTCCCTTTCCACCATATGTGTCCACGATGATCTTACGTCCTGTAAGACCGGTGTCTCCGTGAGGTCCGCCGATGACGAATTTGCCTGTAGGGTTGACGTGAAGGATATAGTCACCCTTGAAGAGGGCTGCAGTCTCAGCCGGGAGAGTCTCGATGAGCATAGGAAGAAGGATGTTCTGGACATCTTCACGGATCTTCTTCTGCATGGCCTCGTCCACACGTGCCTGACCGAACTGTGCGCATCCGTCTGCATAGCTCATGTTGCCGAGTGATTCAGGGGTGAATTCGTCATGCTGGGTAGAAATCACGATAGTGTGTACTCTGAGAGGCTTGTTGGTGTCTCCATCATATTCGATAGTGAACTGCGACTTTGAGTCGGGACGGAGATATGGCATGAGCTCCGACTTTGTCTTGCGGATCTTTGCAAGCATGAGCAGTGCCTGATGGGAAAGAGCGAGCGGAAGAGGCATATACTCTGCTGTATCGCAGCATGCATATCCGAACATCATGCCCTGGTCTCCGGCTCCCTGCGCGTCTGCATCTTCTCCTACGACACCACGGTTGATGTCCACACTCTGCTCGTGAAGTGAGGAAAGAATGCCGCATGAGTTTCCGTCGAACATGTAGTCCGCCTTGTTGTAACCGATCTTGTTGATCACGCGACGTACGGTCTTGGGGATGTCTACATATGCGTCTTCCGAACGGACCTCACCTCCCACGACTACGAGACCAGTGCTGCAGAATGTCTCACAGGCAACCTTTGCCTCCGGGTCCTGACGCAGGAACTCGTCAAGAATTGCGTCGGAAATCTGGTCCGAAACCTTGTCTGGGTGTCCTTCTGACACTGATTCTGATGTAAATAAATAGTTCATATCTGTAATTTTAAGATTTATCTTCGTTTAGATCCCCGATCAGGTCGGGGATGACGTCGTCGTCAGTCTTCCCGTCGTTGTCAGTCTTCCCGTCGTCGCCAGTCTTCCCGTCATTGCCGGTTCTCCCGTCATCGCCAGTTCTCCCGTCGTCGCCAGTTCTCCCGTCATTGCCGGTTCTCCCGTCATCGCCAGTTCTCCCGTCATTGCCGGTTCTCCCGTCATCGCCAGTTCTCCCGTCGTTGCCAGTTCTCCCGTCATTGCCAGTCTTCCCGTCGTCGCCAGTCTTCCCGTCATTGTCAGTTCTCCCGTCATTGCCGGTTCTCCCGTCATCGCCAGTTCTCCCGTCATTGCCGGCTTGACCGGCAATCCCATAAAAAAAGCCCCACAGATGTGGAGCAGCCGAAATGCGAAACATTGATATTTCAGTGACCGGGCACTCTCCCGGCAGAAGTCAATATTTTAGCATTTTTTAGTGTGGTTGCAAGCAGCCAAATCTCTCCACATTCCGAACCGGATTCCCGGTTCTTCCTTTCGGGCTGCAAAGATAGTCAAAAAATCGCATATGCAAAATTTGGTGGCAAAAATTCCCGCAAGTCCATAAAATATAGTATCTTCGCAGGTTAATTATTAGTATTCTAAAGAATAAAGTCCTATGAAACAGACAATTAAAGGATTTTTAACCATCGTCTTAGGCGCGCTTTTCTCATTGAGCGCCTTCGCTCAGGTTACGACGTCATCTATTTCAGGATATGTTACGGATGAAAATGCTGAACCCATGGTGGGTGCGGCAATCGTTGCCGTTCATACCCCTTCCGGCACACAATATTATGGTGTAGCAAACGATAAAGGCCGTTTCAATATAGATGGAATGCGTACAGGAGGTCCATATCTCGTTGAGATTTCATTTGTCGGCATGAAAACTGTCAGAGTTGATGGAGTGGTCCTCAAATTGGGTGAGCCTGCTGCCATTGACGTGGTTCTCAAGACTTCGGAAAGCCTGGATGCTGCTATCCTTACATCAGATGCTTCATTTACATCAAATCTCACAGGTGCAGGATCCAACTACGGCCTCTCGGTACTGGAAGATGTGCCGACTATAGACAGAAGCGTATATGACGTAGTGAGATTCTCTCCGCTCGTAAGCCAGATAGGCAAGGGTCTCACATTCACAGGTACAAACAACAGATATAATAACTTCATGATTGACGGAGCAGAAGCCAATGACTCATTCGGACTCAATCCGTCAGGTACCAACGGCGGTATGACAGGTGCAAACCCTGTGTCTATGGATGCTCTTGAGGAAGTTCAGGTTGCAATCGCTCCGTTCGATGTGCGTCAGTCCGGCTTCACAGGCGGTGCGATCAATGCGGTGACCAAGTCAGGTACAAACGAGGTGAAGGGTAGTGCATATACCTATTTCAATAATCAGGATTTCATCGGAGTCACCCCTGGAAAAGATATCAAGGAAAGGACAAGATATCAGAATCAGACAAGCCAGGTGTATGGTGTGACAGTAGGTGCACCTATAATAAAGGATAAGCTGTTCGTGTTCGTAAGTGCTGAATATGACAGACAGTCCACACCTAATATATATACTCCTCTGAACGGAACATATGGTGATGCCTTCTCTGCCGACGAGGCAAGAAAGGTCTTGAATCATTATAAGGAAAACTATGCAAAGGGTGTGGCCGGTTTCAATGAAAGCATAGATCCTAAGCAGATCGTTTCAAGTTCTGTAAATGCTCTTGCCCGTATCGACTGGAATATCAACAGGAACAACAAGCTGATGATCAGATATCAGCATATGAATGCAAGCGCAGACAACTACAAGTCAAATTCAGGTGCATATTATTTCGCCAATTCCGGCTATAAGCTTTCAACGGTAAACAATATCGCTGTAGTGGAGCTCAATTCAAGGATATCAGACATGGTTTCCAACGAATTCAGGGCAAGCGCAGTCATTGTCAGAGACCATAGGGATGTGGCATATAATGGCGCATCTGTCAGAATCAGAGGCTTCAAGGGACTGAGTGATGTCTATATAGGCTCGGAAAAAAGTTCAGGTGCAAATGCTGTAAATACCGATACATATAATATATCGGACAATGTCTCGATATATGCAGGTAATCATCATATCACAGTCGGTACCCACAACGATTTCTATATCTTCAACAATCTTTTCCTTCAGAATTCATTCGGAGGATATGAATTCAAGACATTGGAGGATTACTATGCAAACAAGATCAACAAGTTCCAGTTTGCATATGCGGATCCGACCGTTGAGGGCGTGACAGATTCAAGATGGTCTGCAAAGGCTTATGCTGCGAGATTCGGTTTCTATGCTCAGGATGAGTGGACTCCGAACAGAAACTTCATGCTTACATACGGCATCAGGGCAGATATTCCGGTTATGTTCAACACTCCTACGGCGAATGAGACATATAACGGGACTGATCTTGCCAAGTCGAAAGATGAGTACATAGGAACGGTTCCGGATGCTACAGTCCTTGTCTCTCCAAGAGTGGGATTCCGTTGGTTTATAGATGATGACCACAGGACACTGCTTCGCGGAGGAGCCGGTATCTTTACAGGACGTGTTCCGTTTGTATGGCTGGCAAATGCATATAACAATACAGGCGTAGAGACAAAGTCGATTTATCTGAGTGGAGCCAAGATTCCTGAAAACTTCCCGCTTACAAGCAATCCATATGCTGATGTGGTTGACAAAAATCTGGTTTCAGGTGTAGCTGGAACTGACGTAAATACATTGAGCAGGAAATTCAAATATCCGCAGACATTCCGTGCAAACATCGGATTTGAGCACGATTTCGGAGCAGGCTGGAACTTCGTGTTTGATGCAGTCTATTCAAAGTCGTTCAACAACGTGTTCTTCAACAATATCAATCTGGTGAGGTCTTCTTCAACAGCAGTTGCAATGGTTGATGCTGCAACAGCGGACAAGAACTCTTCGAGTGTGTTGTCATATTATGACAGGGCCTTGACCGATTATCAGAATGTCATAGCTTTGGAGAATACCAATCTGGGTTACTCATACTCATTGAGCGGACAGATCAGCAAGAGCTTTGACTTCGGTCTTGACCTGATGGCTTCATATACATTCGGACATTCATATGCGGTGAATGACGGTCTGGGCTCAGTGGCGAAGACAAATCATCAGGCATATGTCTCAACGGATGCCACAACTCCGGCATTGTCATATTCATATTTCGACAAGCCTCACAAGATAATGGGAATGATATCTTATACATCCCCTATGTATGCAAGAATGAAGACCCACGTTTCGTTCGTTTACCAGGGACAGAGCGGTAACAGGTTCTCATATATGACATTCGACTCTTATGATGTGAACAACAGCGGTGGTGCCGGCGGATTCCTTCTTTATGTCCCTACGAAGGACGAACTTTCGCAGATGACATGGGGTGGAGAAGATGCTGCCGGGCAGGCAGCAGCCTTTGAGAAACTCATCTCTGAAGATAAGTATCTGAGCAGCCGCAGGGGACAGTTTACGGAAAGGTTTGGAGGTATTTCTCCGTTCGAGCATCGTTTCGACCTGCATCTCGCACAGGACTTCTACTATGACAGGAAGACTGGACGTAAGATCCAGTTCATGGTTGACTTCCTTAATATAGGCAACCTTCTTAATCCTGAATGGGGACTTGTGGACGACTACTCTTCGTCTCTCCATCAGTACAAGCAGGTTCTCGGTGTTGCAGGTGTGACAGAGGACGGCAAATACAAGGTGCCTTCATACCAGTTCGTTGACGGCAAACTCAGCATAGAAGACCTTCCTTCACGCTGGAGATGCCAGATCGGTCTGAGGGTTACATTCTAATTCTTCTGTCATCTAATCAACTGATTCATAGTGTTTTATAGAAACGCGATTCCCCGCCGCAGGGGAATCGCGTTTTCGTAATGCGCTGTGGGAGAGAGCTTTAGCTGCCAGACGTTTGCGCTTATTTTTCAAAAAGTTTTGTCAAACCAAAAATTTTTGCTACCTTTGCGCCCCCTATGTGGTATAGGATCGCATAGAAATTATTAAGTATTAACCATTTAAACAGTACAAGATGGACACACAGAGCTACAAAACGGTATCCCTCAAGGCAGGCGATATCAAGAAGGAGTGGGTTGTGATCGATGCGACTGACCTCGTGCTCGGACGTCTTGCTGCCAGAGTTGCACTTGTTCTTCGCGGTAAGAACAAGCCTTCTTTCACTCCGCACATGGATTGTGGTGACAATGTCATCATCATCAACGCGGACAAGATCAGACTCACTGGTAAGAAGATGACTGACAAGGTGTATGTACGTTACACTGGCTACCCAGGTGGACAGCGTTTCTCTACACCAAAGGAGCTTCTCGCAAAGAAACCTACTGAAGTCTTAAGGATGGCTGTCAAAGGCATGCTTCCTAAGAATCGTCTTGGATCGAAGATCCTCGGCAACCTGTATCTTTACGCAGGCAACGAGCATCCTCACCAGGCACAGAACCCAAAAACAATCACTTTAAACGAAATTTAAGCAGAGCATGAAAGTAGTAAACGCCCTTGGAAGACGTAAATCAGCAGTCGCTCGCGTTTATGTCGTGCCTGGAAAAGGTAACATCGTGATCAACGGCCGTGAACTCAATGAGTATTTCAAAGAGGACACTCTTCGTTACATTGTTAACCAGCCATTTGAGGTAACAGGCACTA
>SUYR01000041.1 GCA_015060335.1 Bacteroidales bacterium
CCACATTGTAATATGCCTCCATTGTAGCCAGGCAGATCTCATCACGAGTGAGCTCCTCCTGACCGATGCCCATCTTCAGGGCAGTCTTGCTTATCTTCATGTTGTTCACGGCAGAGAATCCGTCAAAGAGGGTGATTCCCGCACCGACCTGATAGCCGTTGTTGAAAGAGGTAGTAGATACATAGGTATTGGTCTCAGGGTCCACAGAACGACCGAAGTTAGAATACGCATAAGTTCCAGCCGAAACCTCCGGAGTGAACACCCTCAGGATCGCATCCCTGCGAGCAACACGCGCATCATTCACATCCATCTGCTGAAGCTTCATCTTGGCAGAGTTCTCCACAGCATACTGCATGCACTCCTTTAGAGTCATCACATCCTGGCCATTAGCCACGGAAGCAAGTCCCAGGGCCACTGCAAAACAAATTATTCTTCTAGAGAAATTCATTTTTATAATAGGGTTGTTAAGTTTTTATTCATGTTCGTGCCAAATAATAACACCCGGCGTGCCAAACTATGTAAACTATTGATATGCAAGTAGATGTAAATTCTGGGGGTAAATTGAGTGTAAAGTTTCTTTACACTTTTGTAAACTTAAAAAGAAAGATGCCCTGCAATTCTCATCGCAGGACACCTCTAACCTAAAACTTAACCTATGAAAAAAAACTATTCAAGATGTGTAAAGGCAAATTCCGTACCTACTCCTCTGAACGACATTCAAAGAAAATCCTTTATCTTTGTGAGTAGAATAAGATAGAGAGCATGCCCCAACCAGACAATAACATAAACTTCGACGACCTGTTCCGCTACAACTACAGGCCTCTCTGTCTGTATGCTCTGCATTACCTACAGGATGCAGATCTTTCGGAGGATATCGTTCAGGAAAGCTATGCCGCACTCTGGGAGAAACTCCAGGAAGGTACACACGTACTGAACCGCAAGTCCTATTTATATATGATGGTCCGAAACCGTTGTCTGGACCATCTTCGTAAGAAAGGCATTCCTACTGAATCCCTCAAGCCATACGACACCTACGGAATCATCGACGATGACGATGCGCAGGAGCGTTCTCAGACCGAGGCAAGACTTTGGACAGCGATTGACTCGCTCCCTGAAAAATGCCGTGAGGTCTTCATCATGAGCAAGCGTGACGGACTGAAATACGAAGAGATAGCCGAAGAACTGAATCTGTCCGTCAATACGGTAAGGAACCAGATCAGCAAGGCTCTGAAAGTCCTGAAGGAGGGTGTTCACAAACTTTATACTTTCTTTTTTGCATAAATTTTCAAATCATATAGTACTTTTTCAAAACACTTCCGTCTTAATGTCGGATTAACGGAATCTTAAATCTTATTTATGTCAGACTTTGAGGATAAACACCTGGACTTCGTCCTGAAACATTATCTGGAAGGCAGATTCGACACTCAGAAGGCGATACAGCGCTTCAATGAGGCTCACGGCATCGTCCAGAAGCCTCGCAGAAGAGTCTTGCCTTGGGTGTATGGAATCGTTGCTGCAGCTGCTGCGGTCGTCCTTTGTGTATTCCTCTTCCGTGACAATGGCCAGCAGATCCAGCTTATGGCAAATGCAGAAGCCCAGGAATTTGTACTGCCTGATGGTTCTGAAGTGACTTTGGCTCCTGGTGCCCGTTTGACCTACAAGGAAAAGTCACCAAGAAGCACTCAGCTTGAAGGAAAGGCTTATTTCGAAGTGGCTCGTGACGAGGCGGTACCGTTTGAAATCACATCGGACGGTGCATTCGTAAGAGTGCTCGGAACAAAGTTCATGGTGGATGCAGGTTCATCGGTCAAGGAAGTCTATGTGACAGAAGGTAAGGTGCTGTTTGCAAAGTCTTCAGATGCAGAAGGTGTGATCCTGACCAAGAACATGCAGGCGACTCTTTCGCCAGAGGCAAATGTCCCTGTCATAGCTGTGGAAACCGACGTCAATTCCATTGCATGGCAGAGAGGATCGTTCATCTTCGACAAGACTCCTCTCAGAGACGTTCTTGAAACTCTCTCAGAGCACTACAAGATGTCGTTCGCAGCGACTGACCTTGACAAACAGCTCAGCGGAGAGTTCTATGCAGAAGACCTTGACCTTATCATCAGCCTCATAGAGTCTGCACTGGATGTACACATTGTAAAAAAATAATTTTAACAATGTGTACATACTAAAAAAGTCCGTCACAAAGTGACAGGGTCAAGAGATAAGATTCCCAAACGACTTGACAATGAAGCACGTACTATTATTAATTACAACAACTCTCGCTATGGCCATCTTTGCCATAGCCCCTGCCTCCGCAAAGCAGAGCAGGACTCTCAAATCCGAGATGGAGGTCATCCACGAGTCACTGGGAGTGAACTTCGTGTATGATTCAGCAATCGAGATCAATTTGCCATATTCGGGCAAGCCGATGAAGGATATCATCAAGGGCAACAAGAAGGAGCATCCTGCTCTTCTGGAAGAATGTCTGCAGACACTTTTCGCAGGCACTGGAATCGAGTACGAGGTGATGAAGAAATATATAGTCCTGACTCAAGCCGACAAGAGGAAGAAGCCCAAGGACTATACTATCTTCATTGAGGAACAGAAAGACAGCATTCCAGAAGCTATCATTACAGCACTCACTTCCAAGGATATCAACAGGACTCAGACCGGAATGCAGAAGATAGACGGTAGCGTCTTCAAGCGCAGCTTTGCCATTTTGAGCTCTCCGGATGTATTGAAGACATTGCAGCAGCTTCCCGGTGTAGCATCGGGAACCGAACTGCTGTCCGGTATGTATGTACGTGGTGGAGACGGAGCAGATAACCTATATCTTATGGATGGAGTACCCATGTATCAGGTCAGCCATCTTCTAGGTCTTTTCTCTTCATTCAACTCTGACGTTGTGGAATCGGTGGATTTCTACAAGAGCGGGTTTCCAGCGCGGTATGGTGGCAGAATGTCTTCTGTTGTGGACGTGAAGACCCGCGAAGGTGACTACAACGACTATCATGGATTATTCTCGATCGGACTTCTTGACGGACGTTTCCAGCTTGAAGGACCAATATGGAAAGACAAGACTTCATTCAATATAGGCCTTAGACGCAGCTGGATAGATGTCCTGGCCGAGCCAGTATGCTTGTTGATCAGTTCTCTGGAGGAATCAAAATTCAGAGTCAAGTATGCATTCTGGGACCTTAACGCCAACGTGACTCATAAGTTTTCAGATGACAACAAACTGTCTCTGAATATTTATGGTGGTCGTGATGCAGCAAAACTTATAGCTGGTAATGATAGAGAACCTGTTGATACCTACCACTCGACATATATGACCCAATGGGGTCTTGAGTGGGGCAATCTTGTCACTTCTCTTGACTGGGACTATAAGTTTGCGCCTAACCATGAGACATCTCTCAAAGCATACTATACGATGTATGATTCAATGTTTGGACTGAACGATGAAGGACGTACCATAATTAAAGATCATAACGATTATAGCCTCATCAGTGATGAGGAGTATTTTACGTCAACAGGTAACAGTTCACGCACCTCGGATTTGGGCTTGAAGGCAGATTTCGGTTATCGTCCGACAGAGAATCATCATATTCGATATGGAACGACTCTCAAGTATCATTTCTATAATCCGGTGAGCTACTCGGTCAAGAATGGAAAGATGAACGGAGAGGTAACTTATGATGAGGATAAGAGCCAATCGGCACCAAGACAGTCATTTGAGTCCGATCTGTATATTGAAGATGAGATGTCCTTGACAGATTGGTTTACGGCGAATGTCGGACTCAGATATGCAGCAATAGCTACAGAAGGCAAATGGTACCATAGCATTGAGCCCAGAGCTGCCTTGCGATTCCAGTGTGGTGACTACACAGACTTGAAGCTATCCTATTCTGAAATGTCTCAGAACAGCCATCTGATAAGCTCGACATATATCCAGCTTCCCACAAGCTTCTGGATGCCTTCTACTCCCAAGATTGCACCCAGTCGCTCACGTCAGGTTGCAGGAGGGGTATATGTGAATTTCCCTCACAATATAAAGTTCAGTGTTGAAGGATACTACAAGACAATGTCGAATCTCCTTGAGTTCAGGGGCAGATGGGGTATATACCCTCCGATCACCCGTTGGGAAGACGCACTTGTTGTAGGTAAAGGACGGTCATGGGGTGCAGAGACAAGCCTGACCTGGTCAGATGAAAAGACTTCAGTCGAAGCATATTATACGCTGTCTTGGAGCCAGAGATTGTTCCCGGACTTCTATCCTGAATGGTATAAGGACCGTAACGACAACCGCCATAAGCTGACTCTGACAGCTACACGCAGATTCGGAAAGCGATTCGAGATGTACGCAAGCTGGAACTATCACAGCGGTGGCTGGATGACATGCGAATCTCATGGTATATGGGACGGTGAGCTCGGAGGAAACGTGGAGACATTCTATTCATCTCCGAATAATATGAAGGTTCCTGATTATCACCGTCTTGATATAGGATTCAACTTCCACAAGACAACTAAGAGAGGCAATGAGAGCATATGGAACCTCAGTTTGTACAACGCCTATTGCCGTATGAATCCCTTGGCTTCTCAGGTCGAAAAGTTTTACGAGTTTACAGAAGAGAACATCATCGGTCTGACATACTATGGAGCCGGATACGGAATAATCCCGATCCTCCCGTCTTTCAGTTACACTCTTAAATTTTGATACAGATGAAGAATAAATATATACTCATATTACTGCTCGCTTTGACAGGCTGCAAATACTCATTTGACCTTGACTATCAGAATGCGCAACCGATGGTAGCCATCAAGTCATACATTTGTGCCGACTCTCTCGTGACTATCGATATCAACAAGGTAGTACCTCTTGCTGAACTGGAGACAACAGATTCCACTCTCATAAACCCTCATTACTCACTCAAATGTAACGGAGTTGAAGTGGATTGTGATGAATTACAGCCCGGTATCAGTAAACTGTCTTTAAGAACAGATGCATTCAAGAGTGGTGATAAAATCGAGATCGTCTTTGAGTCCGATGACACAGAGACCGCAGTGGCAAGTACTATCATTCCTGACTCTTTCCCGGAGTATGAGTTGAAATTGGGCAAGAGCAATAATGCTGAAAGAAATCTCAAGATAAGCTATAAGGATGACCCATACACAGATGACTGGTATGGAGCCATGGTGAAATGGAAAGGAATCCAAGGACGATATGTAGGTCTGGACGAAATGCAATATGTCGAGGTTACTGATCAGGACATTATTCCTCCGTCTGGATATAATGATTTGCAGATTGAGCCGGAGGCTTATACTCCCATTCTGATTTCATTTAAAGGAGAATACCTTTATGTGTGGAGAGACCTGGATGAGGAGGATAATGAATACGACCTTTCCTTTAATTACAGACCTCAATGGGATGGTTCTGAAGTTAACGTGAAGGATGCTGAAATACAATGTACTCTCTTCAAGCTGTCAGAGGAGATGTACAGATACCTGTTTGCGCAGTTCGACAGCTATAGTAATCCTTTTCTGGAAGCCGGCATGTCATCTCCCGCATTCACATATTCAAATGTCAGGAATGGCGCGGGATATTTGTGTGGCTATTCAGTCGTACATTCAGAGTGGATCAAGGATAATTTATTTGAAGAATAATGAAGAAGTTAATATACATATTCATATCTGCAGCACTCTTGTGCGGCTGCGAAGAATTCTATGGCAGCTTTGATGATGCAAGTCAGGAATTTGTAGAGATTGCTGCCATCAATCGAAGCTCGATGCCTGTCAGTCTCAATGTTTACGGAGCAGATTGGGCGGATCCTGCAGAAACTATATATCTGAAGCCTCATAACGGTCTCTGGAAAGTAGAGGAGTCAAGGGAGAATTACTATGGTCAGGAAATCCTGCCTATCAGATATTCTGTCATCAGAGCTGATTTTAATAATGGTGAAAGAGTAATCTATTTTGATCACGGATCAGACCTGCCATACAATCCATGTGCTGACGGAGCCAAAGAAATATGGGATGAGCGATATCAGCACAGGATAATCGAGTTCAATGATGAAAATTGCGAATCGCTATTCAAGAAACAGGATTCATGGCATCTGTTTGACATCAGCATGAACTTTTCTCCTTCAGATGCAGTGGAAGATCTGGTCGTCCCAGGTTCAACTGAGGGTTATTTTACAAGTCTGTTTCCTGCCGGGGATGTCAAGGAAAAGCTGAAACTTGGAGCTGCAGTCTATGCAGAGGCAGAATCCATAGACAAGGTCAGATTTGTTGATGACTTGACTTATCAGGCAGACACACTTGATGTATCAGATGAAGTCAAACATCGCTATCATCAGTTGGAAATTTATCCGTACTATGACCTCGAGCAGCTCAGAAATCTTGGACTGACCAATTTCGGATGTGACTTTGCAGCCCTTACAGGCCGTGCCGACGGTAAATTCGACTCATTCTGCGGAATCGTTCAGCTAGAGGTTCATGTCGGCAAGACCGAGAAGATATGTGATCGAGTGCATCCTGAAGAACTGATGACTAGGCTTGAAAATGCTTCGGAACCTATTTGCATCATAGATGAGATTGAATACGGAAACTTCATGATCCTCCTAGCTGAGGCCAACTGCTCACATAACAACATCTTTACATATGTGACACAAAAGCTTCTACGTGAAGATCCGTCCGGTTACTTCTACTATGAGGACTATTACACTCCAGAGATTACATTCCATCTTATTACTCTTGATGAGAATGGAGAGTTCACGTGTCAGACAGGTGGAGAAGAATTGGCTGCGATCTTCTATAAAGGCTATGAAAATCCCACACTTCATCCACTATCATATCATGTAACTAATTTCGCAGAGGAATACGCCAAAATACATATAAAATAAAGTCTTCAGCCTGACACTTCAAATGTCAGGCTTTTCCGTATCTTCGCGGAAGTATTTTCAAAAGACTATCGTTATATAGTCAGAAAACCAATTGGCAGAGATCATCAACATAGAGGATATTGAACTGGCGAAGCTATGCGCCCGAGGGAACGAAAAGGCCAGACATGAGCTGTATACAAGGTATGCGGCTTACCTCTTTGCGCTCTGTATCAGATATGTAGGAGACAGAGAACTGGCTCGGGACCTGATGCACGATGCGATGATCAAGATCTTTGATACAATTGGAAAGTACAAGCCGACGGGTTCATTGAAATCATGGTGTGCGAGAGTGACGGTGAACATGGTGATAGATCATCTGCGAAAATCCAAACGGATGGATCTGCAGCCAATAGAACCAATGCAGGAAAAGATTCCCGAACCGGCGAATGAAGACATAGTAAAGGTTCCGAAGCAGGAACTGATGCGCATGGTAGGGGAGCTCCCGGAAACCAAGAGAGTGATATTCAATCTCTTCTGCGTGGAAGGATATTCGCATAGGGACATTGCAGAAATGCTGAATATAAAGGAGAAGACATCATCCTCGCTGCTGTTCAAGGCACGAGCCCAGTTAGCGGAAAATGTCAGGGATTATATAAGAAGAAACGGATTATGATGGAAGACTGGACAGATATCATAGGTGAGGAACTCAAGAATATCGAGGAGCCCCTTCCTGCTGATGACTGGAGCGTCCTTCAGCAGAAATATGCAGCCGCTCGCAGGAGAAAGAAGGCTGCTGCGTTCGCGTGGGCCGGTGGCATCACGTCGGTTGCTGCTGCCGTCGCTCTTGTGCTTCTGCTTGTCCGTCCTGACTCATCTTCAGTCATTCCTGGCTCGACCGGGGGACACAATGATCTTGTTGCTGAAACCCTACCGCCAATAGAGGAAGTCGTTCCTGTTGACTCAAGTCATGTAGAATCTCCAATCGATACAGCTAATAATGTTACTCCTTCTGTCCAAAAGAAGGTGTCTGTACCTGTAGATGTTGTAAAGAAGCCAGTTGATGATGTCCTGATCGCTGAAAATAATACTGAAGAGATTACCTCCGAAAAGACAGAGGAGGTATTTGATGTAATCCGAGACACCACTTCTTTAAAAGATAAGCTTCTTGCTGATGCTTCTACTTCTAGCAAGAAGGATCCAAGTGACGATGCATACACAGAGCCAACCGGTACATTCGGCTTTGATGACTTCCCTGAGGACGAGCCAAGACGCAGGAGACGTCCTATATCGATAGGAATATCAGGGTCTACATCTGATAGCCCGATATTTAAAACGTATGACGCATTCGAGCCGCCAATGGCAGATGAGAATCAACCTCCATACACCGATGATGTAACAACCCCTGAAGACACCCTTGAAACAGGGGAACCGCAGCCAGCAATGGCTATGATGAGGACAAAAACAGGTTATTCAGATTCTTATCAGCATGAAATTCCAGTATCCGTTGGCTTGTCTGCAAGAATCTTCCTCACAGACAGACTTTCGGTCAATACAGGACTGAATTATACAAGATACAAATCCCTCCGAACCAGATGGTTCGCTGCTACATATGACCAGCAGAAAGACTGGCAGTATGTTCATTATCTCGGGGTGCCTGTCAGACTTGACTATAATGCAGTAAACAGAAAGCATTTCAATCTGTATTTTGGAGGAGGCCTCCAGATGGACAAATGTATATATGCAACAGTCGGAGAAGAAAGACTGCATGAGAAGCAGGTCCTGTTTGGCCTGAATGGAGCAATGGGACTGCAGGTCAATATAGTTCCAATGGTGGGACTATACTTCGAACCGGAGGTCTCGTATGCTCTAAATGAAGGCTCCATCGAGACATTCCGTTCTGATGAGCCGTTTGTCATAACAGTTCGAGCTGGCCTTAGATTCAATTTCTGAAAATTTCAGATTTTCCAGGAAGTATTCGTCGGTTCATTGCGTTATACAATAAAACGACAGAATCTTATGAAACGAATCTTGACATTCTTGGCCGCGATTGTCACTCTAAGTGCATGCGGGGAAGTAATTATGGATGGTGCATGGGAACCCATCAGGACTGATAAAAATCATGTGAATTTCCCTCCTGAAGGCGGACAGAATGCTGTGTCTGCCTTGAACTATTCCCGATGGTGGATCTCTGGAGGTTATGATGTCGCGGAACTGGTTGATAATCAATGGGAATATATCGGCTATGTCCATGCAATATCTTCTGATGGTGAGGAAGCGTGCACTTATGATATCCTGGAGGGCAGCTGGTATCATGTAATGGTTCCGGAGAAAGGAAGGAGCAACACAATCATCATAACCGTCGACCCGACCGGTGATGCGGAAGGACCGCGTGAAGCTGTCATTGAAATGCAGGCCGGTAACGCCTTTACAAGAATCACCATAGCGCAGCAGTAAACTTATCTGTGCAGATTGTCACAAATCAACTGTTTTATGCATCAATATCGAGGTCTTGAATTAAAATCATTCATTATGAAACGCTTTCTGAATATTTTTGCAGCTTCACTTCTGGCTTCAGTTGCAATGTCCTGTACAAAGGATGGATTATACATGCCTGACGCATCATATGATGCATCATATGACGAATCACTGAGTGGGGAACCTGAAGTACCTGCCGGTGGAGATAAGTTTGATGAAATTAAAGAGAATGACTTCATCAAGACGGCCGACCAGAATGTCTCCACATTCTCTATCGATGCTGACGGTGCATCATACGCCTACATGCGTAAATGCCTCCGTAACGGATTTCTTCCTTCTCCGAATGCAGTGCGAATAGAAGAGTATCTTAACTACTTCACATTCGATTACGCAGATCCGACAGGAGATCATACGGTGGC
>SUYR01000042.1 GCA_015060335.1 Bacteroidales bacterium
AGATCACGATCCTGTCCTCTTCGGTCATTCCGTGATGTTCTGTCGGGATGAATTTCACAGAATTGATGTTCAGATCCTTCAGCACCATGTTGAGGAACCAGATCAGCATGTCCTTGTTCGCCTCGCTGCCGAATACTCTCTTGAACATAAAGTCGCAGAGCATGTTGGCATAATTCTTACTCTGAACATCCAGTTTCGTTTCAACATTATCAGTCATAACAATTCGTTTAATAGTTAACGTCAGCAAAGTTCCGAAGAGTTATCCGCGTAAAAAAATTGTAAATGGATAAATGTTAAAATCGCAGACTGGAGTACTTGTGGGGCGCATTTTTGAGAGCGCTGCGGAAGAAAAAATCGATTTTTTTGAAAAACGGCCGGGCGAGATTAGAGAGAAGTATTGGGCGAGAAGATTCGGTGATAGGAATTGGAACGCGAATTTCGAGAGAAGGAGTTGGAAAAATGTCCTGGCACTCAAGTGCCTGTGCCAGAGTGCGTTATACAAAAACGATTCCCCGCATCAGGGGAATCGCATATCCACAACGCGCTGAGAGTTAGCGGGTTAGGCGCCAGCGAGAGGAGACTCTGGACCGCCTTGTCCATAGCCGTAAGGGCAGTCTCTAAACCACCTCACCCATAAATACCGGTGCCGGAAAATGTGTCTGGGAATCGTATCCGAAAATGATTCTTCGTGAGATGCCTGTCAGTAGATAGTATCTGTGCGAGGTCTGTGCCTGGCCGCGGATGACAGTCAGTTGTAACCCATTTTCGGAAAGGAATGTGTCGAGATGTTTGATTTTCAGTATGTTGCCGGCTGGCTCCTTCTTGAGTGACAGGCCAGCCTGTATCCATGCGATAGAAAGATCGTCCAGCAGAGATGAGTAGTGTTCCCGGCAATATTCATAGAGGATTATTCCTCGTCTTTCTACGCTGACAGGGGAGTCGAGGACCATAAGACCGCTAAGGTGTTTCGTGAAATCAAGGACGAAGCCGGAGTCTTTGCAGACAAGCTGTCTGGTCACTCCCTGCCATGCCTCTGAATTATAGTAGAGGTCTGTCATGCGTGATATCTGCATTGCTGTCCTTAGTTCGGAAGGGGATATGCTTGGAGTCTGCAGGATTTCGTAAGGCGGAAGAGGGGAGTATTTCAGTCCGAAGGCGCGCATCCTTGTGCCCGGCAGGACCTTGAGTGACTCGATCTGCAGCTCGGACACGCCTGTCTTCATCAGTCTGACTATGTCTGAGCAGAGCATCTCGAGACTGTATGAAGGAAGTCCGGCTATGAGGTCGGCATGTGTCTGCAGGTTGCTCAGGGAGCACAGGTATTCCAGTCCGGCTAGCGAAGAGGTCAGACTTCCTTTGCGCCCGCTCTCAGTGAGCACATTCTGGTCGAGGCTCTGTATCCCGGCTTCAAGATGGAGCAGTCCCCCGGGTAGCTCCGCCAGTCTGTTTTTCAGCTCGTCCGAAAGAAGAGAGGGATGAATCTCCAGATGAAACCTCATCCTGCCTGCATATCGGGCGAACAGATCCAACATCGAGCAGGCTCGGGCACTGTCATAATTGAATGTCCTGTCCAGTACCCTGACATCCTTAATGCCATGGGAACATATGTTTTCAAGACGCTCGGCAACTTGCTCCAGACTCTGGTATCTGACCGGTTTCTCTCCTCCGCTGACACAGAATGCACATGTGTTGAAACAGCCTCTGGTGGTCTCCAGCTGTACAAACGGCTTGTCCCAGTTGAAGAATCGGCTTTCTTCAGGATATCTGAGTGCGGCAAAGTCCTCCACCCTTGCGATTCCGTTGTCATGATATCTTCCGTCTTCCGATATCCAGCACAATCCTTCAATCTTGTCCCATGTGGATGTGTCCGGGACAGAGTCCAGCCACGACGGCAGAGCCTTCTCTCCTTCGCCTCGTATGACAGCTGTAACAAAGCTGTTGGAGCGCAGGAAAGATTCGTTGTCTCCGAGAAATTCAGGTCCGCCGCATATTACCTTGACATCTTCAAGCAGCTGTACTGCACGTGAAAGCACTTCAATCTGCATTCTGTGAGTGAACAGCCAGAATGTGGCTGCAATTATATCCGGCCGATGCTCGGCAACTGCAGCCGCGAGGGCGCCGGGGTTGTCGTTGATGGTTCCGCGCACTACACACCATTCCCATTCCTGCCTGCCGTTTACTTGCGCATGGATAGCAGGTAAAGCGACAGAAGAGTGAGAATAAGAACTGTTTATGTCAAGCCAGAGTATCTTCATGGACTGCAAAGATACATTTCGTGGCCGACTTTTCCATGTTTCGCAGTTTTTCAATGGCATGTTTTTCAAAAAACATTAACTTTGACATGATTTTGACCACATTGTACTAAAACTGAAATGATGAATAAGAATTATCCGATCTACAAGACCACCTTCATCGATGACATGCGTTCTCTTGTCGAAGAGGCGGCACAGAATTTCCCGGAAAGTATAGCAATTTCGTATAAGGAGAACTATTGGGACAAGGAAGTCAGGAAAGTGACGTTTTCGCAGTGGCGTGATGATGTCAGACATCTTGGAACCGCTCTGGTTTCCGAAGGACTCCGAGAAGAAAAGATAGCAATTATCGGAGAGAACTCATACGGATGGTGCTGTTCGTTCTTCGGTGTCATGGCAATCGGATCGGTGACTGTGCCTGTAGATAAGGAACTCTCTCTGGAGGATATAGACGGCATCATTTCCACTACAGAATGCAAGGCCCTGATCTTCGGAAAGGCTTCTGAAAAGAAGATAGCCGAACTCCTTGCAAAGGGTGCCCTCAAGTCAGTGTCGGTGCTCATATCCGTGGCTCCGGAAAGTTCTCTGTCAGAGGATCTTATAGGAGAAAGAAAGTTTACCTCGCTCGAAAAGCTCCAGGAAAAGGGAGCGGATCTCTACAGCAAAGGCGACAATTCATATTATGATTATAAGATAGATGTAAACAGGCTCGCATCTATCGTTTTTACCTCCGGAACTACCGGCAAGGGCAAGGGTGTGATGCTCTCCCAGGCGAACATAGGACTGGATATGACTCTGGGTATGTATAATTTCGACATCACCCGTAAGACTCTCCATGTCCTTCCGCCTCACCACACATTCGGATCTACAGTAAATTATGTGGGACATCTCTCACAGGGTTGCGAGGTGTATATTTCAAGTGGAATCAAGCATGTCAGTGACGAAATCAGAGAGCAGCAGCCGACTCATCTCATCCTTGTACCTGCGTTCCTGGAAGTCATGAACAGAAAGATATGGACCACTGCGCGTAAGGAAGGCAAGGAAGGCATGCTGAAGATGATGATGAAGGTCAGCAACTGTCTCAGAAAAGTGGGTATCGATATAAGGAAAAAGCTCTTCTCAAGTGTCCTCAGTGCATTCGGCGGCAAGCTGGAACTTATAATCTGCGGTGGTGCGAAGCTGGATGAAGAGATCATACGTACATTCGATTCGCTCGGAATCACCATTCTCAACGGCTATGGAATCACAGAATGCTCACCTCTGATCTCGGCAAACAGAAACAAATATCAGAAGCCTGGCAGTGTGGGTACCCCTATCCTTGCGTGTCGTGTCAAGATAGACAATCCGGATGAGAATGGAGAAGGAGAGATCTGTGTCAAGGGACCGAACGTCATGCTCGGATACTATAACAATCCGGAGGCTACGGCTGAGGTTTTCGATAAAGACGGTTTCTTCCATACTGGTGATTATGGCAAGCTTGACGATGAAGGCTGGATCTATATCACAGGAAGAAAGAAGAATCTCATCATACTTTCAAACGGCAAGAATGTATATCCTGAAGAGATCGAGGCAGACCTGCAGAAGGTCGAGGGTGTTGTTGAAGTGGTGGTGTATGCGGGAGAAAGCCGTGTGCAGAAGGACAAGATCACTATTGTTGCAGAAATCTTCCCTGATGCCGATCTGCTGAAGGATAAGGGTATAGACAATATGCAGGAATATTTCGAGACTCAGGTAAAGGCTCTGAATGCTAAGATGCCTCCTTACAAGGCAGTCAAGAGGGTAAAGCTCAGAGACACGGAATTCCAGAAGAATACATCCAGAAAGATTACACGTTTCAATATAGACAAGACCATTGACTGATCATAAGATATGATATCAAAGGAACTCGTGCAGTGTACTGATGATATGTGTCAGGCTGCCCAAAGCGGAAGAATCTCACTTGAGGCCCAGATCAGGGCTTATGACTTGCTGGAAAGGATCCTGGATCTTCCTGACGGAGGATCTGTCGGTCCTGCAGATGTTTATGCGGATACTGTAGCGACATGGTGCTCTTCACTCGGTCCTGCGGAGAAGTATTGTTCAGAGTATGCACGCCTGGCAAAACAGCTTGAGACTGCATTCGATGAGGAATATCTGCGCCTTCAGGCTCAGGAAAGACTTGCGCCATTTGAAGCCAGGCTATCGGAAACCGCCCTTGATGCTGCAGAAAAGACAACTCTTCACCAATGTGCAAAAGAGACATTTGAAGTGTGGCAGAAAGGAGGATTCTTCTCCCGTCAGAGTTCTTTGCGCAAACTTCGTGCATTGGCAGGCTTCCGTCTCGAATCTGACCGTATAGGCAATTATGTAGCAAAGACATTCGACCTTATGAATGAGGCACAGGCTACCTATGCCCGTGCCCAGCAGGCACTGTTTGCTGCCAATGTGGCATATAAGATCAAGCCGGGTCTGTATTCACGGATAGCGTCGGCTCTGCATATGGAGTCGGCGGCAAGCAGGACTGCAAAGGGTACTGTATAGACTTATTTACTTCTGTCCACCCAGTTCCAGAACCTCCACATCAGCCATCCCCAGCCAAGAAAGAGTACAATATGTATCCATAGCGGTACGGATGTCTGATATGCGTCATCGTTCATTATCTTCTCGAATCCAGGGATATCGGCATAGTAATATGCTCCGATACCGAAGTCGTATTCCTCTACGATACCGAGTCCTTTGGCTGCAATATATATTGAGCATAATATTACGGCCACAGCTACAATAGCTGTGACCGTAGGTAGAATCTTACTTCGTTTCATTATTTGTAGAGGTCGAGAACAGGTACTTCAAATATGACACCCGAAAGCAGAAGCCATACTGCGAAGAATGTAAGCACGATATTGAACAGCTGTCCGACTATATAGAGCCAGAGAACTTTTCCACCATGCATCTGCTTGATGATTGATTTGAAGTTTGTATCCAGACCGATGCTGGTGAATGCAAGCACGAATGCCCAGTTCTTATACTGTGAAAGTACGCTGTTGATGGCTTTTACGTCTGCTCCTCCAGCAAGAGGCTGGATGATGAACGATGCCACCAGAGATGCTGCGAAGAATCCGATGATGAACTTAGGGAAACGGGTCCAGATTTCGCTCGCTCCTACTTTTGCTCCCGAATTGTTCTCAACCTTGGTGGTGAAGAAAAGGGCAACGAAGAAGGCGATGAATCCGATAAGGATGTTCTGGATGCTCTTTACAAGCACTGCAGCCTGCTCTCCCTCTGGTCCGAGGGCGTTACCTGCAAGCACAACTGCTCCAGTCGAATCGACAGTACCTCCGATAAGTGCACCACCCATGAGTGGAGTCATTCCCACAGCCTTGATGATCATAGGCTCGAATACCATCATCAGGATGGTGAATATGATTGAGATGGAAATGGCAACTCCAAGGTCATTCTTCTTTGCACCTGCTGCAGCTCCGGTAGCGATGGCAGCACTTGTTCCACATACGGAAGTTGCAGATGCTACAGTAATCACCAGAGGCTTGTTGTCAATCTTGAGCACCTTTGTTCCGAACCACCACATGAAGATGATTACTATAGGGGTCACTACCCATGCGATGCCGAGACCGTAGAGTCCGAATTTGGCAATATTGCTGAAAAGTACGCTGAATCCCATTACAACCAGTCCGGTCTTGATATAGAATTCAGTACGGATGGCTGGTCTGAGCCATGCGGGAACGCCTACGGTATTCGATATCGCAAGTCCGATGATCAGGGCCCAGAATGCCCACTCAAGGTATCTGTTCAATGTAAATTCTGCACTGACGAGTCTTACAATCACAGCAATCACAAAGAGAACAGCGAATGCCGGAAGGTATTCCTTGATTTTGCCGCCCTGCAGCTTTACACCCGCTGTGAAAAGTACTGCGAGGACGAGGAATGTCCTGAGAAGTTTTACCCAGAATGCTCCGGTGAACTGTGATAACAGTTCCTTGCGTTCTGCAACATTCTCCCATAAGTGCCATGTAGAGAATTTTGTGGCGCTGAAGTCAAACGCCCCTGTCAGGACTGAAATACAGCCGAAGGATATGATTATAAATCCAATCCATACAGCCAACCAATCTTCACTTTTCCATAGTTTTGAGACAGATGGTTTCATAATGTTGTTAAATTTTTCTATGTTTGTAAAAATTTTATACTGTATACCTATGTTACTATCCAAGGAATTGGCTGTTGAAATAAATCTAACCGGTTGTAAACTCAAGCAATTCATTGCTGCCAAGCTCAGAAAGCGTGGCGTTCCTCTTACTCCAGAGCAGTTTCTTCTCATAGATCTCCTATGGAATCAAGGTTCCATGTCACAGCAGCAGTTGGCTGACCAGATGCAGAAGGACAAGAACTCTGTGACAAAGCTTGTCGATGCTTTGGAGAGGAAAGGTTTTGTCGTACGTCAACAGAACTCTTTGGACCGTCGCTCCAATATTCTTGTGCTTACTGACAAGGCACTGGAGCTCAGGGATAGTGCAAAACAGAAAGGTATTTCCATTCTGGATGAGATGCTGGAAGGTATAAGCGAGGAAGAATTGCGTGTCTTCCTTACGACCTTGAGCAAGCTCGACAGGAATATGACTGTCGCAGCAGATGCTTAGAACAATCCGTTTACTGCTCTGACTATTTCCTCTGCAGGCAGATCAGGGTCAAGTACGAGGTGAGGCTTTGCATACAGGATTTCCTGTTCTGATTTGGCCAAGGCTTCTCCACCTCCGGTTATGTTCAGCATGATCACTTCATCTTTCTTCACCTTTCCCTCCGATATGGCAGTGGCAAGGGATGCTACTGCTACTGCTGCCGCGTTATGGATGTCCACCCCTTCCAGTTCGAGGAATCTGTTCTTCCAGTAGGAGAGTTCCTCATTCGTAATCTTGAAGATCTCTCCGGTGGCATCTTCCATTGCATCGTAAAGACCTCCTGGAAGTGAATAAGGCGGCTTTCTGTTGGACAGAACTTTCGCATCAATCTCTTCCGCAGCCTTTCTCGCCTGTTCAGCTGTCATATCGACAAGCTGGCGGGAATGGAGCTTCCACGAATCATACATGATAGTGAAAGGGTCGTTCTGAGAAGGATACAGACGCATCTTGTGCGAGCCGAACCTGCCGTCTTCTATAAGTCTGAGGTTGTTTTCCCACACTGCAATCGTGCCTGTGCCGCTTCCGATAGCCTGGAAATATGCGTCAGGAATCCTGCCTATAGCCTCGACAGCCGAAAGCAGGGTAGTTCCCATTCCGTCGCGACGTGCCACATTCTTGGCTCCGCCTTCAGCCATGAATCTCTTGTCTGTGCACACCTTGTCCGAGAGGACTATTGCATCAAAATAATCGGTACCCTTAGGAGACGCGATGATCTTGACGCAGTCATTCAGAGGACTTGTAAACCAGAGAGCATCGATATTGTCTTCCGGAATGGATATCAGCAGAGGAATGTTGTTGTCCGAGCAGACCTTCGCAAAGGCACGTGCGGTGTTTCCCGCCGATGCCACTACCAGAATCCTGTCGTTGTTCTCATCCAGTCTTCCGCATACGGAATATGCTTCGGTCTCCTTGAATGAACATGTCATCATCCTGGCGCCGATCTTGGGCCAGTATCCGGAGAATGTCACATAGAGATTCTCCAGACCCAGCTCTGATGCAAGTGCCTCGCTTTTGTATGTCACAGGAGCGCAGGACCCTTTCAGTGTCCTTTTTATAGGAAGCCATTCTGCATATCTGTAGAATCCGTCCAGATCCTCGCGCGGAGTGAATTTCTTGTTCTCATATTCAGCCCTGACAAGGCTGGCGCAATTGCATGCGGGATCGGCGAGCGACCATCCGCAATCTTCGAAGCGGTGTCCGTTTGCGCAGCAGATAAGTGAATAATCGGTAGGTTTAAAGTTCATAGTCGTTATTTTACGTTATGTTGTACTTCCGTTGTCTGTGATATTATCTCCGCTATGTCCAGAACGGGTATGGAAGCATATCTTCCGAATGTGTTCTTACATAACGGACAGGCTGTCACCACCGCATCCGGGGCATGGGCAGTGAGGTTGGTGAGAGCATTTTCCGTAAGTTTTCTTCTTTGGTCGTCACTCAGGCTCAGACTTCCGAGACTGCCTCCACAGCAGATGCTCTCCTTGCCGTTTGTAGTGCCTTCCACGAGTTCCCCGACCGAAGCCACCACGTTTCGCGGAGCCTCATATATCCCGCATCCTCTTCCGAGTTCGCAAGGATCGTGATAGGCATATCTGAGACCTGTTCTGTCAATCCGGATCCGCTGATCCTTTATAAGTCTTTCAATATATTCCGTATGATGGAGGATCTCTATCCCCTCCAGTCTGTAATCCTTCTTGAATATCCTGTAGCAGATAGGACAGCTAAGCAAGAGGACGGATGCCCCCGATGCCTTTATGATTTCGGTATTTTTGGCAATCATCTGCTTGGCGGCATCTATCCTTCCCGCCATCAGCATGGGTCTTCCGCAGCAGATGCCTCCATTCTCATCCATAATCGAATAATCCTCGCCGGCCTTCTCCAATATGCTCAGCATCGATTTTCTGATGGAAGGGGTCAGATGAGTCATGCAGCCGGCGAAATACAGCACCTTCTTACCCGCTGCACCTGCGAATCTGCCGGTGTCAATTGCAGAATAGTCCGGTTCCAGCCCATATTTCCGGGTCGCACGTTGGGCTATCCGGATCTTGTCACCTTCCACTCCTACAGGGCATACGACCGAGCATTTGCCGCACAGAAGACATTTGTCACTGATCTGTTCGATACGTGTTGCATTGTGGCGCTTAAGCTGTCTGTTGAGATATACCGTCGTATCTTTCACATTGGCAGGAACCGCGCTCAGAGGACAGGCATCGATGCACACTCCGCAGCCCGGGCAGGAATATGTTTCCAGTCGTGAAATCCCCTTGTGCGAATGTCTTATCTTAAGACCGGCATTGCGCATCGGTATCAGCATTATCTCTGCCGGTATG
>SUYR01000043.1 GCA_015060335.1 Bacteroidales bacterium
GTTCTCGTTGTCCTGCTGGACCTGCTTGTTGTTCTCCATTTCTTTCTGGATTTAGTGATTGAACTTCAGTTCATCACATCCTTTCCTTCCGTTCTCGGGAGGGACGTGATGTTAAGCAAACAGAAGGAGAACGAGGGAAACGGACAAGGCAGTCAAGGGAAAATCGATGCTCCGAAGGGAGTGTCTATTTTCCTGAAGACATATGCGAGATATTCGAGCATGGTGCATTGGGAGATGACCCGCGTTACATACCTTCGCGACACATCACGTTCCTTCGGGGAAAGGGCCACCGTGCCTTGCTTACAACAAAAAAGCCTTGATGAAAGTCTCATCAAGGCTGCCGTATATTCTTTTTTATACCGGAAACTATTAATGGTGATAATCTTTATGGTGTCCACATTTTTTACATATGAACTTTTCAGGTGCATAACTGCCAGAAGCCTTAAAGCCGGTACAATCACATCCCACATTATACGTACATGGTTTGTTCTTGAATCTGGTCCCGTCACCTGTATCTATAACGCTCCATCTTCCTTTCGCCACAATGTATCCATTTGCGACAAGATCGAAGGTGTAGTTTGGATAGATGTAGTAGGTAGCAGGAATAAATCCCTGGCGGCTGGGGTTGTAAACATACATCAGGACCGTGCCGTTTGAGCCGTTCGAGAACGAAGCATCAAACTCACACATGACATTTCCACTGGCCAGGATATAGGAATCTGATGTCGAGCGTCCCTCCCAGTGACTTCCGGACTGATTGTAAGAAAAGGCGAGATTCTGAGAGTGGCCCACAAATGAGCACAGAATCAATGATGCGATGAAAATAATCTTCTTCATAGAATGAAATTATAAAATGTGAATATTTATGTAAGTATGACTTCCGTTAAACAAAACTTGTGAATATCTTATTCTTAATCCTCCAATTGCTCGCACATCTTTACGATATAGGCATGAAGCATTTCCGGCAAGCGTTTCTCCGGGCTGTCCGACAGACGTTCTGTCCACCAGACCTTCACCATTCCAGATAGCTTTTCCTGACACTGAAGGTACTTCTCATCCACCCAGCCCTTCGTACGTTTCAGGTACTTTGCTACAGCATCTGCTGACTTGCCCAGAATATAACGCTGGATCCACAGCTCCTTCTGACGACGTGGCCAGTCTGAAGCCCTGACAAGCTGCATGAACACATCAGTGATGAAGAGTTCGGCTTCTGCACTGAATGCAGGAACACCATATAGGTTCAGGGGATTATCTTCCCGGAAGTGGTCTTCCGGATACGGATATCCGATGTATCTAAGAAAATCTGTAACTGCCATATCTTTATTTCGTTAATCAATTTCCACCCTATGCACCTCGTCAACTCCTTCGATTGCCGAGATCGACTTAATCGCAGCTGAGAGTTCACCTGCCGAATGAACCGAGAAGTCGATAGTGCAGACTGCAATGCGGTCTACTGTTTCCGTAGACAGTCTTGCGATACAGAGCTTAAGTTTCTCCGTGATACAGTCGACAAGATCGCTCAGCAGATGATATCGGTCCACTCCGCGCATCTGGATACGTACCGGATAGAGGAACCTGTCATCCTCCTTGAAGTCCACAGCCAGTATCGAATCCCCCTGCTGCGATGCCAGACGAATGGCGCTGTGACAGTTGCGCTTATGAAGCACTGTCTTTCCGTCAGAAGTCTTGAAGCCAACAACTTCATCTCCTGGCAGAGGGTGGCAGTGAGGGCAGCGTGTATACTCAATCGATGAGAGGCTCGACAAGTAGCCACGGAGATGTCGCTTGGCCTTATATGTCAGCACATGATTGATCCAGTCAGGATCAGGCTGCGATGCCTCATCCGTACCGATTTCCACACAGTCGCCACGATGAAGCACAGTCTTGACCGGCATCAGCTTGCCATTGATGCGTGCATAGACAGCATGCTTGCCGATCTCGCTATGGATCTCATAGGCGAAGTCCAATGCTGTAGCATCTTTCGGCAACAGGATCTCCTTGCCTTTCGGAGTGAAGACCATGATGTCATCATTATAGAAGGAACTCGTCACTCCATCCATATAGTCCATATCCTTGCTATGATAAGCTACATCATGCAGGACTTCCTTGAACTTCCTTATCCACTGGAAGACGTTCTCTTCGGTACGCTCCGCCATGCATCCGAGACGAGAATGACGTACCATACGGTCTGATGAGATATGTATCTCCTCCCATGAGCCCTGAGCATTGAGCAGCTTCACATGGAAACTCTGATACCCGTTCTCCTTCGGGGCATCAATATAGTTCGCTACACTGCCGGGGCGCTCCTTGAAAATAGAGGTAAGCGCAGCATATATGTTCAGCGCACTGTGCTTTTCTTGCATGGAATCACCAGTCAATTCCGGCATCGCCTTGCGAATGCAGGAATCATCTATCACATCTCCTCTAAACCTATCATAATATACCACCCTGATGTAGTGCTTACCATCCACATGGCTGAAATCACAACCTGTTGCAGTCATCTTTCTCCAGATGCTGTACGGAGTACGATAACGAACTTCGACCTCAAAATAAGGGTAAATCAAATGAGTACCGACCTCATTGATTGCACTGACAAAAGCATCTATATCAGCCTTACGCTCTTCCTGCTCATTTGCAAGCTGCGCCTCAATCTCAGCATACTCGCGGGGACAGCGATAGCGGAACGAGAGGTTTTCCAGTTCACTCTTGATATGATACAGTCCAAGTCGGTTCGCCAAAGGAGCATAGAAATAGTCGGTCTCTCCGGCAATCTTCATCTGCTTGTCGGGGCGCATACTGTCAAGAGTACGCATATTGTGCAAACGGTCAGCCAACTTGATGAGGATGGCACGCACATCATACTGCACCGAGGCGAGGATCTGACGGTAGTTGGCCACCTGCTTCGACTGCACCGACTCATCCTTCTTCTGCTTGGTCACGACACCGACAAGGAACGCGACATCATCTCCGAAACGCTCTCGGATATCATCTATAGTATATGATGTATCTTCGACTACATCATGAAGGAATGCTGCAATCACAGGATTTGCACCCAGTTCCAACTCCTCAGCAACAATACGCGCCACGGCAATCGGATGGATGATATAAGGTTCGCCAGTCTTGCGTCGCTGCTGGCTGTGAGCCTCGGCAGCAAGGGCATACGCCTCACGGACACGCTGCATATCTTCAACCGACATACGTTCCTGCATGCTGGCAAACAGAGATTCCACACTCTGATTTATCTGGGTTGCAAATGTCTCGTTCATGGTTGTCATTTCTTTAGGGTTATTCTTCAATCGTCTTACATTATCTATGGAGTTGTCTGTGATAAGAATCTATCACAACGGCATTCCATCCTAAATATATTTTCGACGCATTATCTTGCTCACCATCGGATTTGATACAATCTTCCTTGTTTACGGCTTATGGTATAGAATAAGTCACCGCATAAAATCTATCTATTCTGCAGAACAAATTACTTTTCTGTTGCGATACCAACTGCCTGAGATGTGCCCATCGGGGTGTACGACAATCTCGCGCAGCAGGTTGTCGGGCTCATTCTCCTCCATACGGCACAGCAATCCCATATTGCTGTGCGAGAGGGTTATCAGCGTACCGTTCAGCCTCCAAGTTTCATATACATAGTAATCCTTCAAGACCTGTTCAACGAGCTCGGCATTGTAGAAGAGGTAATGTTTGAACTGCTGCAACAAGTCGTCTTCAGCGGGTTTGTCAAGAGTAATCAGACGGCGGAAACTGAAATCGTCAACACAGTCCTTGTAGTGTTCCATAAATGCCAACATCTCGTCTATACTCTGCAATCCCTTCTCGTGAAGTACACATTGGATACGTATCATAGTGTCGGGATTCAACCGCCGGTACTCTGCGATGCGCTCCTCCCGCAACTCGGCAAGGCGGCAATAATCATCTTTTCCCAGCGTATGGCAGGAGATGTTTAACCAGCTAGGTTGGAGACTGCTTACAATGAACCGGCTGAAGTTGGTGTTGATGTTCAGGAAGCAGTTATGGCTCTTTACCATATCCAACACCTCGCCCACATAGTTGCATAGTGCAGGTTCACCCCCGGTGATCGATACAGTGGCCAGATGACCCTGCGCATCCATTTCATCCAACAGACGCCTGACATTTGCCAGGAACAGTCCCTTATTCTCTTTGATATGGGAATTCTGCTCAATACAGAACGGGCAGGCGGCATTACATCGATCCGTGATCTTAAGATGAACATGCTTCATCCAGTAGTCATCCATAATGTACCACTGCTTGCCAAAGAGTGTAAGAGGCAGATCGTAACTGATAGTGTCTGTTGCCAGTTCGGGCGAGAACTGGTAGGCACTCTTATCTGTAATAATCTTCAACATAACGAACAATTCAAGTTATCTGTCTAATATATACCAAAACTCTCGTGGCAGACTGACATTGGGAAGTTTAGCTGCGTCCCGGAACATCGGAGCGATCTCACTTGGTGTTCTGCAGCCTCCGCCACAGCCAATAGGAGTCACAAGGAAGTGCAGTTCAGGGTGTTCGGCGGCATATCTTGTAAAGGTCTTTACAGATTCGTGAATCTCTTTCAAATCAATTACTCCACCTATAGTCGGTATGGCATAAGACTGTCCCTGGCGTCCTTCTCTTTGACCCATTATTGCACCGAAATTTTCCAGAGCAAAGGCTGATGCCCCATCCCAATGCCTCCCCGAATTACGGCAGCCAAAGACGAAGATTTCATTATCTTTGAGAGTCGTTATCCATGCAGGGGTAACATTGCTTTGAGCCGGTTTCACGGCATCCGTACCGAATAGTTTCTTGATCAAATCTTTCATAAAATATCTTTTGAGTAATAATTACGCAAATTAAAATTCTGACAAAATATAAGGTGCCTGGCACCTTATAAAATTCTTGTTTACCTTCTCTTTCCTTCCCACAAGTCATCTGCTACAGCGAGTATCACGTCATGCAGTTCGAGATCCTTCTTATAGAAATCCGGTAAGGCTTCGTAACCCAATACTGCTCCGAGGATGTTACCGGTTATAGCCCCTGTTGAATCACTATCCCCCGAGTGGTTCACCGCAGCTATCATCGCCTTTTCAAAGTCATCGAAATACTTGGCGGCGCAATAAAGCGCGATAGCCAAAGCCTCGTCTCCTACCCAGCCGCCACCGATGAGCTCGATCGCCTCATGGTCCGGCAAATCCGAAGCGGCAAAAGTGAAAGCCTTCTTTACAAGCATCCTCATATAGTCCATATCATCGGCATGGCTTGAGAAGAGTCGGTCCAACATGGCAAGACCTTCTTCGACATATGCCACGAGGGCATCACGCGTTGGAGCATCATCTGTCGCAAGACGGTAGACTACATGTACCATCAGTGCTGCAGGTATATATCCGAGAGGATGCTGGTGAGTCATCTCTGCTGCCGATGCAGCAACCTTATCCATCTCCTCAATATCTGAGAATCTTCCTTCACCAAGCCCATACAGAGCTATCGGTGCCACACGCATCACTCCACCACATCCCTTACTGTTGTTACGAGGTTCCCGATCGTTGCTGATGGCATAGAGAGCAGACATGCATGTGTTACCTGGAGCACGCCGCTGATTCATTTCAGGAAGAGTCTTGATCCAGCAGTCATGCGGCTTCTTTGATGCCTTGTCCGTCTGAGTGTGATACCACTCAAGATAGGCAGAACATATGCTATGATTTACCTGCCTACCTGTCTTAACTGCATTCAGGATACCACATGCAGTAAACAAGGTCATCTGGGTATCATCCGATATCAGAGCCTTCCCATCAGATCCGTCATATCCTCCCCAATTGCGATGAGTGTCATAACGGCGGATCCCCTCCTGACCATAAAGGTGAGTTATAGCACCATAACTGTCAAACTCCACAGCATAACCTAGAGCATCTCCAATCGCCCCTCCTATCAATGAACCGCGTATTCTGTCTTTATCCGGTACCATAATCTGCTTCATTTTAGTCTTCATATCCTTCATAAACAGTTAGAAATTCTCAAACTCACGTTTGAATGGAAGATAATTACCCTCTGAATTATGTCTCCGATGAGAATTATGATCTTCCAATATCGCGAAAACAATAAGTTTAAACTTATTGGCGAACTCCGGCTCCTTCATAACTTCATGAAACAGTCGGGCTATATGTTCGGGAGGATTGCAGAATGCACCGCATCCCAACGCTCCAAGCACAAGAGAATCATGCCCATGCTTCAGTCCGAGCCTGAAGATAGTTCTTATCTTATTCTTTACCGGTTCAATCAACGAGCAGTCAATCATACCGGCATCATCAAGTTTCGGCCTGTTCATACCCGCAACAGAAATGAATGCCACATCTCTCGGCATAGACATCAGTTTATAGCCATGGGCTTCGTCCTCTCTGAAGATAGTTACGGAAGGTGTATATATGCCTCCGAAATTCCTGTCCATAGGATATTGGAAGCGCGATTGCTTCACTCCGTACTGTCCTGCGTAAGGGACGAACTGATATAAGGACCGAAAAATATTGGTACGCCTGAATATTGTCTCCTCCTGAGCACCTGCACCCTTAGTAACTCCCCCGCCCGGATTCTGACGACTAGCCATATTAAGAATGGCCGGATTATATCCTCGATCAAGTAGTCTGAGACCTTCTTCAAGACAATCAGCATTCACCACTTCTACAACTGTTGAATACTGATCCGGGCATATGTCCATTACAGAAAACTCCGAAGAATAGAAACGGGTACAGATGGTCATCTCATCATAGCCTTTCAGCACTATTCTTTCCGAATCCTCCGTGTAGTAGAATCCGTTATTGACCAGTTCTACAGTATTACGAAACTCACGGGCACGAAGCTCCTTGATCTTGTAATAACTTATCGAATCACCTTTGCTTGCCCTTGGCATCAAGACCTCATATTCATCCAGAAAGTCTCTTCGTGAATCCCAAGTCCACGCTGGAATCCCTGAAACGCACGGTTTATTGTGGATTATCTCCACGAATTCTTTAGGAAGAATGACATTCTCCAGATCAATAACCTTTGTGAAAAGAGGGGCAATTTCATAAGGTGTAAACGCTGCGATTCCGCAACCTATCTTCGTCACCAGAAATGTATACTCCCGATGAGAAAAAGCATAATTCATGAACTGCTCCACATAAGGCTCGATCGCCTCTACTCCTCCGTGCATGGTAGGGATGGCATAGCTCTGACCCTGCAGACCGACACCCTGGCCCCAGACAGCTCCGAAACAATTATAAGCCTGACGTGCCGCACCGCCACCATGAGAACCGGCAAGGTTCGATCCGAATACAAATATCTCGTTCTCCTTGAGATGAGTTATTCTTTCTGGGGTATATCTTCTGTTATACATATGCCAAATTATTTATAGTATTGCTTGCTATTCACTTCGAGAGCCAGGCGAAGGATCTTATCGTGGTCGAAAGCCAATGCAGGAACAGAATCCACAGGGAACCATTTAGCTTGAGCGGCATCATCAGCTCCTTTGACCTCAGCCTTCTCAACAAACGCATAATAGGCAATGCTGATTGTCCTGCCACGAGGATCACGTTCTACTTCTGTAAATGCTCCGATTTGAGTCATGTGTTCAAGATGCAGCCCTGTCTCCTCCTTGAGTTCACGTATTGCGCAAGCTTCTCCATCCTCCTCCATTTCCAGAAAACCTCCAGGTAAGGCCCAACATCCTTTATATGGTTCATTAGCTCTTTCAATCAACAGGACAGACAATCCGTCCGAAGCTTTGCAAAACACAACACAATCAGTCGTCACAGCAGGTCTTGGATATTCGTATGTGTATGCTCCTTTGTTCATTGTGTGTTATTTTTACGCAAAGTAAGCAAAAGAAAGTGAAACCGCCAAATATTTTGCGTAATATTTACACACTATTTATAATGTCATCATACGGTCGATAAATGTCTCAATTCCGGAAGTCGCTTTCTCACGAATATGCACATAGCCCTCTGGATAGTTGTCATCGTATGGGTCAAACGGCTCGCATGGATCAATGATAAATTTCGGCACACCATAACGAGGGCACTTGATCAGATCTGCTGCCGGTGTCACCGTCAGTGATGTTCCGATGACCACAAAGACGTCTGCGTTCCTGACTATCCTTGCAGCCATCTCATAGTTGTTCACAAACTCACCGAACCAGACCACATACGGGCGAAGCTGCGAACCATCCGCAGCCTTGTCCCCCATACGGATAGGGACATCCAGCGGAAGTTCTCTGACACAGGCAGGATCATTCCTGTGCACTGATGAAGTGACCTTTGTCAGTTCTCCGTGCAGATGAATCACATTGCTGCTGCCTGCACGTTCGTGAAGATTGTCTACATTCTGCGTTATCACTGTCACATCATGCCATTTCTCAAGCTCGACAAGCAGATTGTGGGCATGGTTGGGTTCGACCTCAAGAAGACGTCTGCGACGCATGTTGTAGAAATCCAGCACTGCCCCGGGGTCCTCCTGAAAACATCCCACACTGGCCAGTTTCTGAAAGTCATACTTACCCCACATGCTGTCAGCAGATTTCCTGAAAGTCGTAAGACCGCTCTCCACACTTATTCCAGCTCCAGTCAGGACCACAAGGTGCTTACGTTTATTGTCTTTCCCCAAGGGCAGTTTATTGTATCGGTATTCCATTATCAGCGAGTTATTTAATTATCGGTTGTCCAGCTACTCTGAAAAGGAGTCAATAAAGATACTATATTTCTATTCTTTGGGAAACAATATCTCCATCTTCTCATTATTCTGTTCGATAATTCCTACCATTCCTTCCATCCCATCCTTGCTGCAACCGAACATAACGACTACGATCGAGTCCTCCACAGCTCTTCGAAGAAAGGATAGAGAGTCGTATTCAACAGGTGTCACGAGACTGTCAGCCTCATTGTCGAACACTCCGCACCTGCCACCATCATAGACGATGTCGTATCTTGATACAGGAGTGCTTTCCACACTGTCAAAACGCTTCTGAGCACAGGCTGCCAGCACAAAAACTGCTACCG